>JAWKON010000036.1:0-85323 GCA_041391125.1 Caldilineaceae bacterium | reverse complement strand
TCGCTTGCATTCATCGAGCAATTCAGTCTAAAGGGAAAACTGCGGAAAGATAGTCTCGCTGTATACGCCGTACTTCCTGCTCCGCTGGATCGTTGAACTGGAGCAAAACAACCGTTGCGCGCCCTGTTGCGGTGCGGCCATAGATTCGTAGCCGGTCGCGACTGCGGCGAAAGTGGTCTATCCACGGCTCAAGGCGTGGGTTGAATAGCGCTGTTTGTCGTTTCGTCAGCGGATCAATAGACTGGATTACGTCGCTTTTCAATAGATTGCATCGCCTACAGGCAAAAGCGAGATTGTTGGGGATAGTGAGCCCGCCCTGAGAACGCGGTAGGATGTGTTCGATCTCAAAAAAAGTTTCGCCCATCATGCGCTTATAGCGGCGGCAATACTCACAACGTCCATCGGCACGTAGGTCGATCAGATAACGGAGAGAGAGTTTACGGTTGGGCATGGATGACGGTTAAGTTTCGCTGATGATTGCATGTAGATTGTGGAGCATGGCGCTTTCCAACTCTGCCAACAGCTTAGCCCGTTCCTCAACGGCGCGTTGAGGGTCAAGTTTTTCCAGCTTCGGCAAGGCTTCTAACCGTCTTTGTAAATTAGCATTCAGAGGCTGCTGATGCTGCGGATTGATGGCTCTCTTTTGCGTTTGCTGCCGCGCCTCATAAGCTGCTACATCCGCTTCCGTCAGGCCAAAATCCTCCAGAGCAAAGGAAGATTCATCTACTAAATCATATTCCTGGGCAGCGTCATCTGGTATCGATTGCAGCAAGTACATTAACTGTTTTGCTGTCAGAACATAGTAAGTTTCTGTTTCGCTGTCCACGCGCAGTGGTGTCCCTTGCTCTTGCACCGTCACCAGAAAGTCAGCCATCTCTTTAGATTGAAGGGGGAGGTCGATATGAACCATACAAATCTCCTGCCGAGAGTCGTTTCAGTTGTGTCAAAAACAACTGGGAACACAAATCCATAAAGCGAAATGCAGACCCTAAGTAGCTGTGAGTATAACATACGTTGCTTGCTATTAAAAGGACGCGCTTCAAGTATGCGGCTGGTGATGTAGTAGATGTCAGTTAGAGCTGATGCCGATACATATCCCTGGTCGCTGCCTGATAGTACCCGATTCCATATTTGTTCAACATCCAGGTACCAAGGCTGACGAACAGCGATATAGTCGATAATCACATTCCTATCAAGCATTATATTCATGCCCCATGTTTCTCCATTAGATAAGCGAAACGAGCATCATCGGCCAGATCATCGGTGATTGGGGCGACTTTGGCAAAAGCGTTTTGAAGCTCACCGAGCGTTTTGTCAAAGTCAAACTTGGCGTCCCCAGTTGGTTCATCGCTGGTCAAGGTCAAAATAGCATCTTTGATCAGCTGTAAACGCTGTCTCGGGGGTAATTCTAAAACAGCGCGACGAATGTCTTGATAATCTAACGTGGCAAGCGCCATGATAACCTCCGTATCAGAACAGATACATTGAGAATAATCGAATTCATAAAATATTAGAACTATACAGGTGACGCCTGTGAGAGGCCGCTCCTCCCCTAAGGCACCTTGTGCATCTTCCCCCTCCTTTCCATGTGTGGAGAGGAGGGGGTCAGGGGAGGAGCGGCCTGCACCTGTACCATTACAATCATTGTATCAAACAATAGCACAACGCGCCACCACATTCTTAAACAGTCAAATATGGCCAAAATCCTTTTACACACCCTGGTCTTTGCGCCCGATGGCGTCTCCACCGCCCAGCTCATGACCGAGTTGGCGCTGGAGCTGCAGGCGCAGGGACATGAAGTCACCGTACTCACCAGCACGCCCCACTATAACGTGGAGCCAGAGGGCGCGGGCGCGCCAGCCGCTGACCCGGCGCTGGGGCGGGCTGCTCTACACCAGCGAGCTCAACGGCATCCGCGCCTATCACGCCTCGATTCCGGTCAAGGGGGCGCGGGTGGGGCGCGGCTGTTGGACTATCTGCGCTTTCACGCCATCAGTACGCTGGCCGGTCTGCTGACCGTTGGTCACTATGACGTGCTGCTGGTCCCCTCGCCGCCGCTGACCATTGGGCTGAGCGCCTGGCTGCTGGGGCTGCGCCGCGTGCCTTTTATCTACAACGTGCAGGAGATCTATCCCGACGTGGCGGTTAGCCTGGGCGTGCTGCAAAATCAGCGTTTAATTAGCGTGCTGGAGAGGCTGGAGCGCTTTATCTGTAGCCGTCCGCGCCGATTACGGTCATCTCCGAATGGTTCCGTCGCCGCCTGCTGGCCAAGGGGACAGAAAGCGCCAAGCTCAGCGTGATTCCCAACTTTGTGGATACCGACTTTATGCAGCCGGGCGTTAAGGAGAATGAATTTGCGCAGACGCACCGTCTGGCGGATAAATTTGTGGTGCTCTATGCCGGCAACATTGGTTTGACCCAAGGCTTCGAGACCATTTTAGAGGCCGCCCAACGCCTGGCCCATCTGCCCGATCTGCGCTTTGTGATTGTGGGCGACGGCACGCGCCGGAGCTGGTTGGAGGCGCAGTTGGCCAGCGGTGGATACGCCAACGTGCAGTTGCTGCCCTATCAGCCCCGCTCGCGGGTGCCGCAAATTTACGCCGCCGCCGACTTGTGTCTGGTGCCGCTCAAAAAGGGGACGGCGCAGGAGACCTTTCCGTCTAAGATTTACACTATCATGGCCGGACGCGCCGTCGTGGCCGCTGCCGACCCCGATTCGGAGCTGGCCTGGGTGGTGGAGCAGGCCCAGTGCGGCTGGTCCATTGCGCCCGATAATGCCGCGGCGCTGGCGCAAACCATCGCCGCGGCCTATGTCGCCCGCCCACAGTTAGTTTGGCAGGGCTCAACGGGCGCCGCTATGCGTGCTCCAGCACCACTGCGTCGCCGTTACCCAGCAATATGACCGGCTGATCCGCCAGCTCACCCGCACGGATGGCGACGCTTCCGTGGGGGAAGCCCAGGTGCGGGAAGCCCAGGCGCTCAGGCGGATGATGGGTCAAGCGTTGGGCGTGGCGCTGGTCACCGGCGCCACGGGCGCGGTGGGACCGGCGTTGGTGCAGGCGCTGGTGCAGCGCGCTATGCGGTGCGCGCACTGGTGCGGCGGGCCGCCGCCCGGTTTGCTGCCGGCCCATGTGGAGCTGATGCAGGGTGATCTGGACGATCCGCGCAGACGGCGCCGCGGCGGTGGCGGGCGTCAGGCTGGTCTTTCACCTGGCCGCCCGGCTGCACGTCAACGAGCCAGCGTCCGCCCTGGCGGCGGCCTATCAGCGCACTAATGTGGAGGCCACGCGCGTTGGTAGAGGCAGCGCAGGCGGCGGGCGTGGAGCGCTTGCTCTTTTTCAGCACCATCAGCGTCTATGGCGCTTCCGTGTGCGGGCGCCTGTTGGACGAAGAGACGCCGCCGCACCCGTCCACGCTCTATGCGGAAACCAAGTGGCGGGCGGAAGAAGCGGTGCGGCAGGCGCGTAATCGTGCGGGCGAAGCGCTGGGCGTGGTGCTGCGGCTGGCGGCCGTCTACGGGCCGCACATGCGCGGCAACTATTGCACGCTGGCGCAGGCGCTGCAGAAGGGGCGCTTTTTCTACGTGGGCAACGGGCAGAACCGGCGCACGCTGGTCTTTGATGCCGATGTGGCCCAGGCGGCTCTCTTGGTGGCGGAATCCGCGGCAGCTGCCGGCCAGACCTACAATGTGAGCGACGGCCAGATCTACACGCTGCAGCAGATTGTGGAAACCATTTGTCACGTGCAGCACAGCCGCCCCCCCAAGCTGCATCTGTCCCCCGCCATCCTGCGCGGTGCGGCGGCGGTCTGCCAGGCCGGTGCAGAGATGGTTGGTCTGCGGGCGCCCATTACGCCAGCGCTCATCGATAAGCTGACCGAAGATGTAGCGGTCAGCAGCGCAAAGCTGCAGCGCGAGCTGGGTTTTGCGCCAGCGGTTAACTTGCAGCAAGGGTGGCAAGCCACGCTGGGCGGAGCCGCCGGACCTTAAAGCCTGGCCCGAAAGTGGCGGCTGTTTGCAACAGGGAACGCACCAGCCATAGCATAGCGCCACTCGGATGAGACTGCTACTCGCCGCCACCCGCCACTCGCCTTCCTGTATTCCAATTCACCATCTCGATGGAGTGTTATTGTGTCAACTGAAACGTTTCTTCTGTTGCCCATGAGTATCTTAGCCATTACGCTCTTTGCCACTTTTCAGGTGGGGCTTTTGCGCCATTGGATCAAGCTAAACGCCATTGTGGATGTGCCCAACGGGCGCAGTTCGCACACGCAGCCCACGCCGCGCGGGGGTGGGCTGGTGATTGTCACCATTGTGCTCTTTGGCTGGCTGCTCTACATGCTGGTCTCGGATGTGACGGCATTCTATTACGTGCGGCTGGCCTTCTTTTGGGGGCTTGCGCTGGTGGCGGCCATTAGCTGGCTGGATGACGTACGCACGCTTTCCGGTGCGCTGCGCATTCTGGTCCATTTGGGGGCGGCGGCGCTGGTGGTCACGGCGCTGGCGCTCTCGGGGCTGCTGCAATTCTTTGTCCCGCTGGCGCACCTGCCGCTGAGCCTGACCATTGGGCTGAGCCTGCTCTGGATTGTGGGGCTGACCAATGCCTATAACTTTATGGACGGCATCGATGGCATTGCGGGCAGCCAGGCCGTGGTGACGGGCGCGGTGTGGAGCCTTTTGGGGTTTGTCACGGGGCAGACGCTTTTGCTGGTGCCGGGTCTGCCCATTGGGGCCAGCGCCCTGGGCTTTCTCTACTATAACTGGCAGCCGGCGCGCATCTTTATGGGCGACGTGGGCAGCGCGTTTTGGGTTTTGCCTGGGCCGTGCTGGCGCTCTTTGCCGCTCAATATGACGCCCGGCTGGCGCTGGTGGGCGTTCTCAGCCTGTGGCCCTTTATCTTTGACACCAGCTTTACCATGCTCATGCGGGCCTGGCGCCGCGAGAATATCTTCCATGCTCATCGCTCGCATTTGTACCAGCGTCTGGTCGCTACGGGCTTTAGCCACCGCTTTGTAGCGCTGCTCTATGTGGGGCTGGCGCTGCTCAACGCCGGGGTGGCGCTGGGCTGGTACCTGCATTTGCTGAGCGCCTGGACAGTGGGCCTCATCATTTTTGCGTCAGGCAGCGGTCTCTGGATCAGCACGCGCGTCCAAGAGCGGGAAGAGGAGATCAATCTGCAGGCGGATAACCCGGCTTCGCTGTGATTCTGCTTGTATCTCGCACCGCCCTGGTCACCGGCGGTTGACTGCTTCACCCGCATCAAGATGGACGCCCAAGATGCTAGGGGCGCAAAGCTTTCGGGCTGCTCCGCGTGCGTCCCTTGCGCCGTTCGCGTCTCTTGCGTTCATGGGGTTATACAGGTAGAAACAATATCAGACCACGCTAGCCATGCTGGATGCAGGGGGCCTACCTGATGATGCATCAGTGGAAATGCATGAGGATTTTATCATGTGGCATCACTGGGCGACGGTGGCCAGTGAAACGCAGGCAGCCATAACGCAACTCCACCCGCTCGTCGAACAGGACTAGACATTAACGCTCATTCTGGCAGAAAGCGCCCACGCGTACGAGCGTCTTCTGTTTTTTACGTCGGCCTTAGCGCAATTGCATAGTCTCGATTGTACCAAACATTAGCATATTGTTCATCTTTTGCCTGTGTCACACGAAGTTATCGTTTCTCCCACCGCCCTGGTCACCGGGGCGGCCGGGCGGCTGGGGCCGCCGCTGGTGCGAGCCTTGGCGGCGCGGGGCTACCGGGTGCGGGCGCTGGTGCGCAAGCGTCTGCCTGCGGGTTTGCTGCCGCCCGCTGTGGAAGTCGTTTATGCCAATGTGGATCAGCCGCAGACGGTGGCGCCGGCGCTGGCGGGGTGCAATTTAATCTTTCATGTGGCGGCGGTGTGGGCGCCGGGTATTGCCGATGCGCCCACGCGAGAACACATGTGGCGCACCAATGTGGCGGCGGTGGCGGCGCTGGCGCCGTTGGCGCAGCAGCAGGGCGTTGCGCGGCTGATCTTCTTTAGCACGGCGCAAGTCTACGGCCAGGGCGACGGCCAGACGCCCGCCACCGAAGAGACGCCCGTGCACCCGCTGACCACGTTTGCGCAGACCAAGCGGGCCGCCGAGCAGATTGTGCTCAATGCGCAAAACCCGCAGCAGATGCCGCTGGCCGTGGTGCTGCGGCTGGCGCCGCTGTGTGGGGGGGCGCAACGGGCGGCGGAGCCAGGCGCTTCCATTTTGTGTACGGCGGATGCTATCCAGGGTGCGCTGCTGGCGGCCGAGGCGCCGCAGGCGGCCGGACAGATCTACAACTTGGGGAGCAGATGGGGTGCAAGGGCTAGGCATGGGGCGCACCATGCGGAGCTGATGTCACCTGGGCCGCGTTTGCTGAATAGAAACAGGCCGTGGTGGCGGCTTGGCCGCTCTACACCACGGCCAGCCGGAGCTGCTGGGCAAGAGGCGCCGGCGTTGATCATAAGCCATGCCAAGGCCGCACGTGAACTTGGGTATGTACCTGTATGTTAAGCAAACCTGGAACAAGTATTTTTCACCAAGTCATTGACTATTACATGGATTACAAAAACGTTTGTTTTTTGCGAAGGATTTGGTGTTGAAATTACGATTTATTAATGTGAGTGCTGCATTTGTCTTAGGTTTTGTGTGCTAAATGTGGCGCTTGCGACTGAAGTGCGAGGAGTATTGTTGTGCAAAACGTTCGTCTTCCTTTCCCCCGATGTTGGCGACTGGCCGATGCTCTGCGGCACTTTCGCAACCGCCATTTTTTGGCGCTGGATCTCTTTATTTTGAGCTTGACGCCGCTGATGGCGCTTTTGCTGCGCATTGACCAGTTGGCCAGCGTAGCCGCCTATCAAACTGTCCTCATCCTCTACACGGTGAGCGCCCTGGCCATCCGTCTCTTCATATTTTATCGCAGCGGCCTCTATGCGCGCTATTGGCGCTTTGCCAGCCTGGATGAACTGCTTCTGGTGGGGGCCGCGGTCTGCCTGTCGAGCACCCTGCTCTTTGGGTTATTTTCCATTCTGCTGCCGCTGCACCTGGTGGATGTAGAGCCGCTGCAATTGTTGCCGCGCTCCATCCCGCTGATCGATGGGCTGCTGGCGCTGCTCTTTGTGGGCGGCAACCGGCTGAGCGTGCGCCTGACCGAGCGCTGGCGCCGCGGGTCGCCCGACGGTGCGGCCACGCGGGTGGCCATTGTGGGCGCCGGCGATACGGGGTCGACGAGCCTGCGCGAGATTAAGACCCATCCGCAACTGGGGCTCAAGGTGGTGGGCTTTGTGGATGATGACCCGGTCAAGGCGGGCATGACCATCCACGGGGCGCCCGTGTTGGGCGGCTGCGACCAGATTCCCGAACTGGTGTCCCAGCACGCCATTGACCAGATCTTTATTGCCATGCCGTCGGCGCCGGGCAAAGAGGTGCGCCGTATTTTGCACATGTGCGAACAGGTGGGCGTGCAGGCCAAGATGATTCCGGCGCTGCACGAGCTGTTTGAGGGCCATTTTTCCATTGACCTGGTGCGCAACATCGAGCTGGAAGACTTGCTGCGCCGGGCGCCGGTGCGCATCGACACGCAGGCCGTCAGCGAGCTGCTGCGTGGCCGCCGGGTGCTGGTGACGGGCGGCGGCGGCTCCATTGGCGGCGAGCTGTGCCGGCAGATTTTGGCCTGTGGCCCGGAACGGTTGACCATTGTGGGGCATGGCGAAAATTCGGTCTTTGAAATCCACAAAGAGCTGCAAACGCTTAAGGGCGCGAAGCAGACGGAAATCCAGACCGTCATTGCCGACGTGCGCTTTGCCGGGCGCATTTTGCGCGTCTTTCAGCAGGAGCAGCCGCACGTTGTCTTTCACGCCGCTGCCCACAAGCACGTCCACCTGATGGAGCAGCACCCCACCGAGGCGGTGATCAACAACATTCTGGGTACCAAAAATGTGCTGCAGGCGGCGCAGGCGGTGCAGGTGGAGCGCTTTGTGATGATCTCCACCGACAAGGCGGTCAACCCCACCAGCGTCATGGGCGCCACCAAACGGGTGGCCGAGCTGCTGGTGCATCAGGCGGCCCAGGCCACCGGCAAGCCCTACTGCGCCGTCCGCTTTGGCAACGTGTTGGGCAGCCGCGGCAGCGTGGTGCTCACCTTTAAGCAGCAGATTGCCGCCGGCGGCCCAGTCACCGTGACCCATCCAGAGATGGTACGCTTTTTTATGACCATTCCAGAGGCCGTGCAGTTGGTTTTGCAGGCGGCGGTGTTGGGGCATGGCGGCGAAGTTTTTATGCTCGATATGGGCCAGCCCGTGCGCATTCTGGATCTGGCGCGCGACCTGATTCAACTTTCCGGCTTGCAGGAAGGGCGCGATATCGACATTGTCTTTAGCGGGCTGCGTCCCGGTGAAAAGCTCTATGAAGAGATGTTTACGCCGGACGAAAGCTACAAAGAGACCGTCCATGAAAAACTCTTGATTGCCGCCAATGCCGCCCGTTTTGTGCCGGGCAATTTGGATCAGGCGCTGGAGGCGCTGGCCTACGCTGCCCGCCTGGATGATTGCGACGCCGCCATTCGCCTGCTGGAAAATCTGCTGCCTGAATATGGCCGCCGCTGGAGCTTTAACGTAGATCATCAAAGTTCCCATCGCCCTCCATCGCACGCCGACCCCCGCTCGACCTGCCCACCCACCCAGCAAATCCGGGCCTCACCTTTAAAACGGTTGGCTCGGGAGCAGTGGGGCAGTGAGGCAGGGGCAGTGTGTGGGATAGTGAGACAGTGAGACAGTGGGACAGTGGGACAGTGCCACTGCCCTACTGCCCTACTGTCCTACTGTCCCACTGCCCTATGCCCTACTGCCCTACTGTCCCACTACTTACGCAGGCCGGCAGTAACGCCGCGGAATCAGGTGTCGATACGTATCGGCAAAAAGTTTATTCATTGTTTTACAGGAGAATCATTATGAATATGTCACAAAAAAAGCGGCGCATCTTGCTGGGGATCGTCGTGCTGTGCGCCATGCTGCCGCTGCTGGGGCTGGCCAACCGGGAAGAACCGGGTGCAGTGCAGGCGGCGCCACAGGTGGCGGCGCCCGCCGTGCCAACCGTGCCGACGGTGCCGACGGTCCCCACCGTGCCCACTGATGATGACGATGGCGACCCCAAACCCACCAAGACGCCCACGGCCACACCGGTGGTGCAGCAAAACGGTCCGCTGCCCGTGCAGCCGGATGCCGATGCGCTGCTGGGCAATTATTGCGTGACGGCGGGCGGCGTGGGGCTCTACGCCGTGGCCGCCGGCGACTTTACGCTGGATGTACCGGGCGAACCGGTAGCGGCCTATGTCTACTGGTCGGCGCGCTATCCCGGCCCCCACGAGCCGGATGCCCTGGTCAAGCTCAGCATCAACGGCGGTGCGGCGGTAGACATTCCGGCGCTGGAGTCGCTGGTGAGCTTCCAGGGCCCAACCAGTACGTTGTATAAACACTACTACACCTACCGCTCGGCCAATGTCAAGGCGCTGCTGGCCGCGGTCACGCCCGGTCAGTTCACCGTGCGCGCTTCGGATCTCAAACCGGGCGAGGCCCACGGCGTCAGCCTGGTGGTGGTCTACGAGGACGCCGCCTGCCCGCTGAGCACGGTCGATCTGCACTTTGGGCTGGACAGCCTGCGCTATGGCTTTGGCCCTCCCTACGGCCCCAATTCGGAGGTGACCTGTGTGGACTTTGCGCCGGCATCCAGCGAGCGCTATCTGGATGTGTGGCTGCTGGTGGGCGGTGTGGAGAGCTATCTGCGCAACAATGCTATCTGGGCGGCGGTGGGCGCCGGCCCCCAGCCCAGCGAGCTGATCAGCGGCGGCGCTGGCTTTGTGTGGGATGGTCCCTCGGCTACTTCTGGTTTCCCGCTCAACGGCAATGCCGGCGGCGCCGGCGGCCAGCTCGATGTCTATCACAACGCCTTGCGCATTCCGGCAGGCGCCGAGTATGCCTGTATACAGATCGAATCGATGGATGACAACAGCTATCCGGACACCGGTATTAGCGCCGTTTGGTATGGTCTGGCGGCGGGGCTGCCCAATGCGGCGCCCGCCCATACGCCCACGCCCAACCCCACGCACACCCCGGTGCCGCCTACATCAACGCCGACCAGTACGCCGGTGGAGACGCCCATCGGCATCGGTACGCTGCCGCCGCTGGAGACCGATACGCCCACGCCGACTCCGGTTGCCAATCTAACTGGCTTTGATTTGCAGATGAGCGTCAATCCCGCCCAGCTCAACTGGCCGCAGGAGCAGACGCTGACCTTCCAGATCCAATATGCCAACCACAGCGACCAGGAGCTGCCCGAACTGGAGCTGCTGCTATCCCTGCCGCCCGGCGCCGGCGACTTTGCCGAGGTGCTGACCGGTCTGGAAAATGCTGGCTGGGCCTGCGCCGCCGAGGGGGCAGACAAAGCCTTTATCTGCCGCACCAAGCTGGGCGCGGTGAGCAAGGAACAGCGCGACACGCGGCTGCTCTCCCTCACCATTGGCGACTATTTGCCCGAATCGCTGGCCAGCCTGGATGTGCAGCTCCAGGTGGCGCTGGATGGCGTTGTGCAGCCTGCGCCAACGGTGACCGTCAGCGTGCCCATTGTGCGCACCGGGCCGGTGACGGAAACGGAGCCGCGCTACTACATGCCGATTGTGGTGAGATAGATCTATAGGTGAGTACAGCGCAAAAAGGGTCAAATCGTTACAAAACTGTAGTGGTCAATGAGATGATGGAATTGTAGATGCGGCATCCATGTCGTACTAGGGAGCGAACGGCGGTTGAGTAGCTGCGGCCGTTGGCAGCGTATCGAAACCAGAGTGAGCGGGTGCGACCCGTTTGGTCTCGATACGGGGCAAACTACCGCCCCTACTCGACCGGCACTAGCCTAGTTTCTGTTGCAAAAGATAGAATAGCGCACGCAAAGCCGCTAAGAACGCCAAGTTTCTCTCCGGAAAACTTTGCGCCTTGGCGTCTTTGCGTGAGTTTCGCAACAAGAACTAGCGGGTTCGTGCGGCAAGGATGCCGCACCTACGTTTTACCAACAAGTTGGCCAGTGCAAGAATTCACAAAAGCCCAGAGAGATATTTTTGTGGTTTCTGTGTTTTTGTGGCGATGAATAGTTTTTGTAGGAGAGTCATGCCTCGGTTTTGGAGACAGATTACTAGCATAAGCGTCTTGCTGACCGGCCTGCTGTGGCAGCAGGCTACGATTACGCATGGCCAAAGCCAGCCCTGCGTGGCCGAGCCGTCGTTCCACCAGCGTCTAGGCGTCAACGTGGAGCGCACCGACGGCCGCACCATCGACTCCTATAATGCGGCGCGGCTGGAGGCCGGCTGGTATCACGACTACAGCGTGAGCGTGGCGCCCAGCCGAGTCAACGGCATGCAGCACGTGCAGTTGGTGCGCGCCACCATCTCCACGGCAGATCTGGATGGGCTGCTGGGGCCGGCGGTCGACAACAACCCCGGTGCGCTGTGGCTGCTGGGCAACGAGCCGGACCGCTTTAGCCAGGATGGGGTGCTGGCCGCAGACTATGCTGTCTTTTACCATGACGTTTATACCTTTTTGAAAGCGCGCGACCCGTCGGCGCGGGTGGCCATTGGCGGCATTTTGCAGCCCACGCCGCTGCGGCTGCTCTATCTGGACGCTGTGTTGGATGCCTACCGCACGGCCTATGGTGAGGATCCACCGGCGGACGCCTGGCACATGCATAACTTTATCCTGCGCGAAGCCACCGACTGGGGCGCCTACTATCCGCCCGGCTTTCTCAATCCGCCCTACACCAATGCCAATGGTGAAACGGTGGCGGGCCGCGCCTATGGGGTGGCCGATCACGGTGACCTGGCCATCTTCAAAACGCAGATGCGCGACTTCCGCCACTGGATGCAGCGCAACGGCTATCGCAACCTGCCGCTGGTCGTCTCTGAATATGGCATTTTGCTGCCGGAGGCCTTTGGTTATGGCCATGCCGAGGTGCGCGACTTTATGGTGGGCAGCTTTGACTATTTTGCCACCGAAACCGACCCGCTGCTGGGCTATCCCGCCGACGCCAACCGGCTGGTGCAGCAGTGGGCCTGGTTCACCATGAACGACGATTACGAGTTTAACGGCAGCCTGTTCGATTATGACACGGGCGCCATTACGCCGCTGGGTGAGGACTTTGCGACCTATGCCAATAGCCTGAAAACGCCGGGCATGAATCTGGGCATCGGCGCCTGGCAGGTGACGGCGCAGCCCGACCCGGCCGACAGCGGTGCGCACCTGCTGACCGCCCAGGTGGAGATCCACAACCGCGGCGCGCATCGAGCTGAGGATGTGCTGGTGCGTGTTTGGCTGGGCGACCCGCGTGCCGAGGGCATGCTGCTGGCCAGCGCCCCGCCGCTCGCACTGGTCGAGCCGGGGTGCAGCCAGACGCAAACCGTGGCGTTAAGCTGGCGCGAAGCGGCGCTGGCGCCCGGCTCCTACACGCTCTATGTGGATGTGCAGGGCCAAAGCGGCGCCCACGAGCGCGATGCGGCGGACAACTACGCCAGCACTACGTTGCTGATTGCTGATGACCCCACCGCCACGCCCATCACCACCCCCACGCCGCCTGCGGCTACGACCCCGACGCCCGGCGCAACGCCGACGCCAACCGCCAGCACGCCGACGCCGGCGCCCGCCACGCCAGGGCCAACCGCCGTCCCCACCGTGCCGCCGCTGCTGGTCACGCTGCAGGCTGATGTGGAAGCGGTCACCGCCGCAACCGAGCAGATTCACTACGTCATTCGCGTGGTCAACACCGCGCGCAACGCGCTGGCGGCGGTGACGGTGGAAGAGCAAGTTCCGCTTTGGACCGAGTTTGCCGCCGCCCCAAGCCAGCCGGGCTGGACTTGCCAAGCGGACGGCCAGGCCGCTGATATTTGCACCTATATAATAGCGCGCTGGCGGCAGGGGCGTCGACCCAGCTCGACTTTGCCGTGACGCTGGCGCCGTTCCCATTCACAGCGATCGCCATTACCAATCAAGTGCGGGCCACGGCGGCGGGCCGCGATGTGCAGGCTGTGGCGACGCTGGACATCCCAATTCAGGCTGAGAGCCATCAGGCCGGCGCTACGGGCCGGGTGCTGCGTTTGCCGCTGGTATATCGGTAAATGGGGGGGCCGGGGAGGAGCGGCCCCAATGATGATAAAGAGCTAAATCGTGCGACAACTAACACCAACATTGTGCCTATCCATAACCTGCTTGCTGGCAACTGCGCTACTGGCAACGGCGCTTTTGACGGCGCGCCCGCTGCAGGCTGCGCAGCCGGTGGGGCCGGCCCGCTGTCCGGCCTATTTGGCGCCGGCAGCTCGCTTTGGCTTTAACTTTGACCTGAGCGATGGGCAAACTCTGGCGCAGTATGAGCACGCTGCGCTGCACGCCGGCTGGTATCTGGACTATGACTTTCGGGGCGCGCCACGGATGAGATGGCCTATGTGCGCATGATCCGCACTGGCCAAGACCTGGCCACGCTCGATGCAATAGTGGGGCCGGTGGTGGACGCCCATCCGGGCGACCTGTGGATTCTGGGCAATGAGCCGGATCGCGATACGCAGGATGGGCGCACGCCGGATGCGTACGCCGAGTTCTATCACGCGGTTTATACTTTTTTGAAGGCGCGCGACCCGACAGCCCAGGTGGCCATTGGGGGCGTGGTGCAAGCCACGCCGCTGCGTCTGCGCTACTTGGACATGGTGCTCAGCGCCTATCAGGCGCTATGGGGAGCCGCTGCCCGTGGACGTTTTTACGGTCCACGGCTTTGTGCTGCGCGAAGACCAGACGTGGGGGGCGGGCATCCCGCCGGGGCTGGATGCCTTTGCCCACGAGGGCCAGCTTTATGAACTGGCCGACCACCGCGATCTGGAGATCTTCAAGACGCAGATTCGCGACTTCCGGCGCTGGATGGCGGACAACGGCCTGCGCGAAAAGCCGTTAATCGTTAGCGAATATGGCATTCTCATGCCCGCTGACTATGGCTTTGCCTATAAGCAGGTGCGCGACTTTATGCTGGGTTCGTTCGACTTTTTCAGAGCGCAACCGATGCCGAGACGGGGTATCCCGCCGACGAGAACCGGCTGGTGCAGTGGTGGTCCTGGTTCAGCCTCAATGCGCCGGCGTACGATTTTGAAACGCAGGAAGGCTACAACGGCAATCTCTTTGACCCGGCCACGCACGCCATCAACGCGCTGGGCGTCGATTTTGGCCAATATGTGACGGACCATGCGCCAGCAGGCCCCGATCTGCTGCTCAATGACGTGCAGCTAAAGCCACCTTTGCTGGTGTCCAGCTCAGCGCCGAGCACGGTGACGGTCACGGCTGTGGCGCAAAATCTGGGCGACCTGGCCGCCCAAAATGTGCGTCTGCACGTTTGGCGCCAAGATGGGGCGAACGCGTTTACGCTGCTGGGAACATCGGCGCCCCCTGTAGCCACGTTGGCCGCCGGTGAAAATGCTGCGCTGGCCCTGTCGTGGTCGTCCGCGCGGCTAAGTGCGGGCCAGAATGTGCTTTTTATGGAGCTGGATGCCGACAACGCCGGGTTGGAGAAAGTCTGCGCCAACCACCGCGCGAACCGCGTGCTGACCGTCTTCGAGCAGGGCGTAGTGAAGCAGCTCTATTTGCCCGTTGCCGTGCGCTGAATAGGAAGCAAATAGTGGGACAGTAAGACAGTGGGACAGTGAGTCAGTGGGACAGTGAGACAGTGGAACAGTGAGTCAGTGGAACAGTGAGTCAGTGGGACTGTCTTACTGACCTACTGACCTACTGTCTCACTAAATAAAGAGAGAGGCTCGAATGCAAAATGCAATGGATGCGGGTGTGGAACGCCCGCTGTTAGCGCCAGAGTTAGAAATCAAGGTCTACTTACGGCTGATCTGGCGTTGGCTATGGTTAATTATTCTGTGCGGCATGGTGGGTGGCGTAGCGGCTTATGTTTTTAGCCAGCTCTCCACGCCCATCTATCAGGCGTCCAGCACGCTGATGATCGATGAGGGCAACAATATTACGGCCAATTATCAAGACATTTTGACCGCCGAACGCAAGGCGCGCACCTATGCCGAGCTGATGACGCGCGATTCGACGCTGGCCGAGGTGGCGGCGCAGCTGAATTTGACGCCGCAGAGCCTGGAAAATGATCTGGCCGACATTAGCGTGACGCCGCTGCGCGATACCCAATTGCTCAAGGTGCAAATCGAAGGCATCTCGCCGTCGCTGGTGACGCTGGTGGCGGATACGCTGCCGGCTGTCTTTATCCAGGAGCTGAATCGGGTGCAGGGCGAGCGCTTTGTGACGCTCAAGGCGGGGCTGCAAGATCAGCTCGACGACCTGACCGCCCAGATTGATCTGGTGCAGGTGGAAATCAGCCAGATCGATGATACGCCCACGGCCCAAGAGGAGATCGCCTTGACCCGGCTGCGTTCAACGTTGGGCCAGAAGCAGGGCGATTATGCCCGGCTGCTGCAAAACCTGGAGGAGCTGCGCATTACGGAAGCGCAGTCCGGGGACAGCGTGGTAGTCGTGGAATCGGCCAGCCAGCCCGTGACGCCCATCCGCCCGCGCGTGCTGGTGAATACGCTGCTGGCCACCATTGTGGGCGTGATGCTGGCGCTGGGCGTTGTCTTTCTGATCGAATATTTGGACGACCGCATCAAGTCTCCGCGGCAGCTTTTGCAACTGGTGGATCTGCCCATATTGGGCAGCGTGGTGCGTTTTCAGACCGTTTTGCCCAACGGGGTCAAGCAGGGGGGCGGATTGGTGACGCTGGGCGAGCCGCGCAACCCGGTTTCGGAAGCTTTCCGCGGCATCCGCACCAATTTGCAGTTTGCCAATGTGGATAAGCCAATCCGCAGCCTGGTGATTACCAGCGCCATGCCGGGCGAAGGCAAGACGACTGTTGCCGGCAACTTGGCCGTGGTGTTGGCGCAGGCGGGCCTTTCGGTAGCGCTGGTGGATGCCGATTTGCGCAAACCAACGGTGCACAAGCTG
This sequence comes from Caldilineaceae bacterium, assembly GCA_041391125.1. GTDB lineage: Bacteria > Chloroflexota > Anaerolineae > Caldilineales > Caldilineaceae > JACKBC01. Next base: position 69,297 of record JAWKON010000036.1, on the reverse strand, counting down.
TTTAACATTTCCAGCCAGCCCGGGCTGGTCGACAATCTGCTTTCGCCAACTCCAGAAGAGATTCGCTTTTCGCCAGAGCGCCAGTTGGCCAATTTGCATCTGCTGCCCTCCGGCAAGCGCCCGCCCAACCCGGCAGAGTTGCTGGGCTCCAAGCGCATGATGGATTTGGTCGAGCACTTAAAGCAGACGGTCGATTTTGTGATTTTGGATACGCCGCCGCTGCTGGCCGCGGCCGATGCATACGTGCTAGCTAGCATGGTAGATGTCGTTGTTCTGGTGACCACTGCCGGGGTTAAGCGCGATGCCGTCCTGCGCACGCTCGAGGAGCTGGCCCAGGTGCGGGCGCCGCTCATCGGCAGCGTTTTCAATCGCCTGGAGCGGGCCACCGCCGGTTCTTACTACTATTATTATAGCGACTATTATGGAGATGCTCACGAGGATCGGGGGCCAAGTTACAACATGGCAGCCGATTTGGCAGCCTATGAATTGGTAATGCCCAAGCAGCGTACAACCAATGTCAACGGCAGAATGCCTGTAAAAACGAAATGAGAGCGCCGCGCCATGAACACAGTTCTATTTGTATGTACGGCCAATCGGTGTCGCTCCCCGGTAGCCGAAGCCCTCTTAAAACGCCAGCTTGCCGCCCAGCAGCCCCACAGTGCGCCAGTGCAGATGCGGCCTTGGGCGGCCACGCCGTCGGCCGCCCTTGCGGCGGAGCGCACGCGCGATGACGGCTGGCTGGTGCGCTCCGCCGGCACCTGGGCCTACACCGGGCTGTCCGCCCACCCGCATACGCTGATCGCCGCCAATACCGTGGGACTGGACCTGCAGCATCATCGCTCGTGCGGCGTGGACGACATTCGGCCGCTCTCTTTTTTTCGGCTTATTTTGACAATGGAGCGGGGGCACAAGGAGTCGCTCTGTGTTGAATTCCCCGAGATTGCCGACCGCGTCCATCTGCTCAGCGAGCTGACCGGCCACCAATATGACATTCCCGATCCGTCAGGACGGTCACTTTACCGGCACCGCCACATGATCCAGCAGATTGACGAGCTGCTGGCCGAGGGGCTGCCGCAGCTTATGCAGTTGGCAACCGCCTGCTCTGAGTAATGCGGGTGGCGAGTGGCGGAGTGGCGAGTGGCGGGGTGGCGGGTAGCGGGGTGGCGAGTTGCGGGGTGGTGGGTGACAAAATTTGCTCGGTTTACCTGAATTTTGTATTATCAAATGATTCAGCTCACCTGGCCTGCACTATCATTGAGTGAACAGAGAGTGCGCCGCACTCAAAGCGGCCATATTGCTTGAAAAAGCGCGCAAAGCCGCCAAGTCGCTGACAATTCGGCGACTTGGCGGCTTTGCGCGTACTATATTTAACCTAACCCATTCGGCTTAAGAGAGGCCGCTTGCCACAGTCAAGGCCGCAAAGAACAACGCATGCCTGGTCTCTGTCACCTTGTCCCCCTTTCACGGTGCGTACCAGATTTGGGAGAGACGCCTCTCCCTGCTCTGCACCCTTCCGGTGCGCCGCGTCCCTCTCCACATTAGCGTTTTAAGAAATTAAACAGGGAAAAGAGCGGACCCTGAGCCTGTCGAAGGGGAAGCGGTTCCGGCTTCGACAAGCTCAGCCTCCGTTTATCCAATTATTTTGTTAATTCGCTATGGTGGAGATGGACAGATTTGGCGCTGAAGCACCAAATCAGGGAGAGGCTTCACGGTTGGCGATATTGCCCCCATTTTTGGTACGCACCCCCCCTTTCACCTTGTCACCCTTGCCACCTTGTCAGGATTCCGCGATAAAATGATCGGCAAGTGCTATTCCTGCCGCCCCATCACCACGGTCCCCGCATCCACGCCGGCTAAAATTTCGGCAAATTGATCGTTCTGGATGCCGATTTCCACATCAACGGCCCGTTGCGCCGTTCCATCCACCACGCGCACAAAATATTGACCGCTAAAGCCATAGAGCGCTTCTATGGGCAAAAGCAGCGCGTCGTCTTTGCGCGCCAGCTCGATCTGCACGTCTACCGTGCTGCCCTCAAAAAAGCGCAAACTGGCGTCTGACTCTTGCAGCGTAACCAGCGCCAGTGGACCATTGCCGGAGCCAAAGGGATGCGGCAGGGTCGTTATCGTCCCGCGCCGCAGGGCGTCACTTTGGCCGGGCAGAGAGACGGTGACATCCATCCCCTCGCGCAGGGGCTCCATCTGCGCCCGTGTTAGGTTGAGTTCGACCTGGAGTGAAGTGAGATCCACAATCTGGAAGACCGGCTCATAGGCGGTGACGGCAATCTGGCGGTCGGGCTTGATGGATTGCCCAAAGCGGATTTCGCCGCTGATGGGGGCGATGATGCGAGCGTCGTCCGCGGCCGCCTGAATGCGGTCCAGCGCCAACTGGGCTCTCTGCACGTTGATCTGCAAAACGGGGCTGACCTCGGTGGGCAGCCGCTGCAGGGCAATTTCGGCCTGCTGCACTTGGCGCTGCACAACGGGCTGTTCGGCATCGCCGGCGTCTGCCTGGCGCAGCTTGATGATCTCCAGGGCCAATTCGGCATTTTGACGGTCATATTGCAAACTCTCTTCGGCTTCGGCCAATTGCTGCCGGGCGCTGTCCAACGTGAGCTGGGCCGACTGCAAATCTAGCTCCAGCATTTCGGTCTCTAGTTGGGCAATCAAATCGCCAGCCTCCACACGGGCGCCATCGGTCACCAATAGCTGGCCGAGCCGTCCGCTCTGCTGAAAAAAGAGATCCTCCTGCACGGCGGGCGCCACTTTGCCGCTGTAGTTCGCATAGTTGATGATTGGCCCGCGGGTCACCGTGAAGTTTTGCGTGGCCGCTTGGGGGTTGCTGGCGGGCAAGGGCAAGGCAATGGGCGTGGGTGTGGGGCGGCTGCCAAAGCTAAAAGTGCTGACCATGTTCCCACAGCCGCTCAAGCTGGCTGCAATGGCCAGCGCACATAGGCTTTGGGGCAAAATCGATTTGAATAAAGGTGTAGTCATTTAGTCTCCTTTTCTTAAGGTACGAGACCCCCTGCCAGCCTCCCCCAGCATGGGGAGAGGAGCTTTTGATTCCCTCCCCTTGAGGGGGAAGTCAGGGAGGGGTGCGTTTAGCAACACGGCCAGCGCCAGCAGCAGCCACGGCATCCAGGCCAGCTTGGCGCTCCACAGGGCCGCATCGGTCAGCCCGTGGACCAAGACCGTGGTCTGTGCACCTAGTGCGCCAATGGCCAGCGTGCGGGTGTTTTCAGCGGTGGGCTTTTTCATAGCGCCGGCAAGCAGCACATAGGTCATCACGATGATGCCGCCATAGCCCACCAGCCCCGGCAGCCCCAGATCCAGCGCCACTTGCAGAAACAGATTGTGGGCATGGGGAATCTGCGCTGCCGGCCCAAAGCTAAAATAGGGATACAGGCGGGGCATCAACGTCCCAAACAGACCTGGTCCCAACCCGGTCAGCGGGAAATCCTGCAGCGCTGCCCAGCCGCGTGACCAGATTTCCCGGCGCCCGGCGTACGAATCGATGGCGCCCACATAGGCCGACTGGTCCAAAATCTGCGCCGGCCCCCACCAGATCAACAGCCCCAAGAGCGCGGCCAGGGCGCCCACCCATCCCCAGCGCCAGCGCGGCCATTGCAGCAGAAAGACCAGCCACAGACCGGCGGCCAGGCCAATGTAGGCGCCGCGGCTCTGGGTGAGGATGGCCGCCGCACCCAGCCCCAGTGCAATGATCCCCCACAGCAGGCGCTGCGGGTCCAAGCGAGTGCGCCGCGGCTGTAGCGTCAGCGCCGCCAACAGCGGAATCGGCAGAATCAACGCGCCGGCCAGCACGTTGGGGTTGATGGTTTCGCGCAAAATGCCAGCTTGGTTGATGCGGTCACTCGACCAGGCGGGGGCATCGAAGAGCTTTTCCGGCGTGCTCTGCAATAGATAAGGGCTGGCCAGGGCCAGCGCCCCGGCGGCGCCAACCAAGGCCAAGGTGGGAATCAGCGGCCATTTGCGACAGGGCGGCCAGTGTATGAGCGCCACGGCCAGGGTTACGCCAGTTAGATTGAGCCCCACGGCTTGCCAAGACTGCGCTCTATCGGTGGAAAACGCCAGCGGAACGGGCAGCCACAGCAGAAAAAAGGCTAAATAGACATCCACGCTAGCGCCGGCGAGCAGAGGACGTTTGGCCAATAGCCGTAAGGGCCAAAAGAGAAAGAGGCTGGCAACCAACCACGGATAGGGGGCGAGCCCTGGCAGTCGGGCGGGCAGCAGGACCGGCAGCGCCACGCCGCCCACCCAGAGCGGCTCCAGCCACAGCAGTCGCGCCAGCCACTCGCGACGGGCCGCGGGGCGTGGATCCACTTTTAAGGAGTAGGTTGCCACAGCAATGCCCCCTTCTCAATAACGCTCTGAAACGTGTGGCTGGCTACGTGAAGCTCCACCGGCAGCGCGGGGGCGCCCGCCTGCCGTCGGATCAGCAGGCGATAGCTTTGCGGACGCAGAACTGGCGGCAGTTCGTAATAAAAGGTGACCTGCTGTTCTTGCCCCGGTGGCAGTTCAAAATAGGCGCCAAAGCACTGTGTGCCGTTGATGTCGGGCGCACTTTGTACGGTGGCGCGGTCTACGCCGGCCACGTCGGTCAGCCGGCTGCCCTGCGGCGCATACAAGCGCACATAGTCAAAATAGCAGCGGGCGGCCATCTCATCGTAAGTGCTGCCATAGCGCGGCGTCTGATCGCATTGGTGGTCGGGGGCGGCCAGCGGATGGCGATAGGTGATGGTGGCCACGGCTTGCCCGGGCTGTGTGGGGTCTGTGGGCCAGTCGACGCGATAGGTCAAGCTGCGCTGCAGAACGCTATCTACCTTGTTATAGCCAAAGTTGCTATCGACCAGTGCCAGAAAGTCGGCGGCTGGGGTGGGCTCAAGCGCGCCATCCCACCCGGCGTGGGCCAGGGCGCCGTTGGCCTCTACATCGCTGCTCCAAAGCTGAATGGCTCGCTCGTCCAGGGCCTGCACGAGCGCCAGCGTGAGCTTGGCATAGTCGACCGCGCCACTGCTGATCCGCTCAAAAAGCGCTTGGGCCACGAGCGGCATGAAGTCTTTGCGCTGGCGCCACCAATCGTCGTCCGCTTGTGAGTTTGCATCGCCCGCTCCCGCGGGAGCGTTGCGCCAGAATTCTTTGATTTGCATCTGTAAATTGGCAGGCGTAATGGGCTGCGCGACGCCGGGTACGCGCAGCGAACCCACGCCGCCCACCAGTAGTTCAACGGCGCGCAGGTCGAGCGCAATAACGCCATCTACCCAAATGCCCTGATTTTGGGCGTAGAGCGTGCGCACCAATTGGGCCGTGGTGGGAAAATCGGGCGACCAGTTGGCGTCGCGCAGGAAGAGCAGATCGATGCCCAGATGGTGCTGCATGGGCTCGGGCGCCCACGGATGTTGGACGGCGCTGTTGGCAATTGCATAGCTGTCTACAAAATCGAGCAGCTCCATTTGGCCGTCGGTCACCTTCAAAAGGCCCACGGCGGTTATGAAACCGCCGGTGGCGCGCAGTTCATGATTATTTTGCACCAGCAGAAGATAGCTCTGCGGCTGGTCAAAGCCCAACAACCCCGGTGCGGCGGGCGCTATGTGAAGAGCGGCTGTCAGCAGTCTCGCAAGTTCTTGGCCCTGCCGCAGCGGTTCCGCCACTGCCGCCGGCAGCGGGTCGATTGGCAACGCATCCATTCTCTCTTCGATTCGGTTGGCCTGCTCTGCCAGCCGGGCGAACGTCGTGGCGGCGCGGGCAAGGGCGACCATTTGGCTTGCCTGTGCTGGCGGCTCGTTGCCCTCAGCAAAGAGGCCATCGATGGCGAGCACATCTTGTCCAATGGCCACCAAGCTGCGCCCGCTCGTCATCAATTCGGCGCCGACACGTGCTGCGGCGCCGAATTGACTGGATGGATCGAGCCGCGCGGCTAACGCCAGCATCGGCTGCATTTCCTGCGCAAGACCGAGCAGCGTTTGGTCCACTTTCTGCAAAGCGCCGCGCCACTGGTTGGCGTGCGTAAAGAGGGGCTGCGTCCGAGCCAGGGCGGTTATTTCCGTGCGCTCGGCAGAAAGCTGACGCAGATAAAGCATTGCGCGGGCGGTTTTGGCGCCAAACCACAAAAAGACCAAGAGGATGATGGCGCCAATGATACGATTCAGTTGTGAAAGCTGGCGGAAATCTGCCATACGCCTTGAACGGAAATATTGGGACGTCTACCAAATGTGATCCGATTGAACATCTACTATTTGTGCCAAAGTATATCAGAAATTTCAGTATGAATATGTGGAAGTATCTTGCGGTTAGCTTACAATATGGTGAGTAATAGAGGCAGAATATTTTCAGTATTGTGTCAAAACGGACGTTTTCCGTTGTTTGGTCTTTCAGACGCTTTCTATCTATCAGACATGATGGGGTCCGTCTATTAAACTACGTATGTTTTTCGTCAGTTGTTCATTGCTTCAGTATGACCGAAACGTTAGGCAAATGTCGTTGACATTTGCTCATCGCTTCTCCATAATTGAGTCAGCACAAAGTTGCTCCTGTTCATTGATGAAAATATGTTCATATTCCATCTGCCAACAAGGAGGCAAAGTATGTGGTGGCCATTTTCGAAAAAGTATGATGATTCGCAGATTATTGCTTGCGCCGAAAGCGCCTTGGAAATTGAATCGATGCTGCAAGCCAAAGACCTATCGGTAACGTCCGAAAAAGGCGTGGTGATGCTAAACGGAAAAGTGCGCTCGCGCATTGATAAAAGCCGCGCCACCGATGTGGTGCTCAACAGCCTGACCGGCGCCAGCCTGAAGTTCGAGCGGATTGTAGATAATATTGTGGTCAACTAACCGACGCGGAAAGCGGAACAAGCTGGATTCGATTTCAGACAATCAAGACTTCGTGACATATATGAAAAGAGAGGCTCGGCGCACAAGGCGCCGAGCCTTTCTTTTCTTTCTGAATCCTCAGAATGGGGGCGCGCAACCGCAAAGACAAATGTCAGATTGCTCAAACTTGTTTGTGTATGGTAATCTTCTTTGCCAGGAAATTGCTTAAAATATACCCTATTTAGGGCTAAAACAATCATGTATATTCGCGGTTGGCATAGATGAAAAGGCGTACACATCATTTTAGTCGAGCAGTCTATTTTCATGTATGACAGAGCCAAGTATATCAGCGGGTGGGAGTGTAGAAGGGAATGAAGCGGTTTTTGACATGGACAGGGGTGGCGCTCTGGGGATTTTCATTACTGCTGATTACGCTTCTGATTGTTGCAAGTTTCCTGGCCATTTCGCGTATAAAGCAGCGCTATATTATAGACGTTCCGCCGGTCAGCATTTTTGTGGATGATGCAACGTTGGCCCACGGTAAACATGTTGTGGAGGCCATTAGCGGCTGCTTGGAATGTCACGGCAAAGATTTGGGCGGCAAGGCGTTTTTGGATCTGCCGCTGGTGGGCAAAGTTTACGCCACCAACTTGACGCCTGGCCAGGGAGGCGTGGGTGCTTACTACACCGATGAAGATTGGGTGCGCGCGCTGGGGCATGGCGTGTCGGCCAATCAACGCATGTTGTTGCTCATGCCGTCGCATCATTTTCGCGCCTACAGCACGGGTGATTTGAATGCGGTTATCGCCTACATGCAAACTGTACCGCCGGTGGATCGCGAAACGCCGCAGCCACAGTTGAGCGCCACCGGGCTGATCCTCTTTGGCATGGGCGCTATGGGCGCCATGGCGGCGGAAAGAATTGACCACAACGCGCCGCCGGCGCCAGCGCCGCCGCCTGGCGTAACGGTCGATTACGGTCAATATTTGGTAACCATCGGCAACTGCCAGGACTGTCACAGTGAGGATTTGAGCGGTGGCTGGATCTCACCCACCTGGCCGCGCGCCCCCAGCATTCGGCGCAGCGGCGCCATCCAATACTGGACCATCGACGATTTCATCAAAGCCATGCGCGATGGGGTGCGGCCGGATGGCACTTCGGTCGATATTTTTATGCCCTGGTATCTCTTTGGCGATATGACCGATGAGGAACTGATGGCTATTTGGCTCTATTTACAAGAGCAGCCCTGAACCCTTTAGCCAATCCCCTTTTTGACCGACACCCCCAATTCGGACAGCACTTTCTTCACTTCCGCCAATTTGCCGTTTTCCACAATGGCCAGCGCCCGCCCTTCGCGCGCAAAGCGCGTCAAATTATCTTTTAAGGTGGGATAGGCCAGCAATTCATCCAGAATCGACTGGTTTTGAAATTCGATCAGCGTCAGCGTTTCGGCGCGCGCCGTTCCGTAATAGCCGCCCCAGGCTTTGAGCTGGTCGATTAAAGGCGCGGGCAGCGCGCCGCGGTGCAGCTTGCCCAATTCGTCGAGCAGCGCACTCACTTTTTTCTGGCTGCCGCCGGCGCGCTGCGCCGATTTTGCCGTGACTCGCCAGCCGCCGTTGCTCTCCTCGGCCACGCGATCCAAGCGCCCGCGCAGATGCAGGCTGGGTACGGCGTGAATGGGCTGAATCGCCCCGGCTTCATCAATCACCACGCTGGCATCGGCGGCGTCTGGGTTGGCGCTGGAAATGGCGGGCAGAATCTCAGCCTCCAGCAGCGCCGCCACCAGTTTCTTCTTGCCGCGCTCTTTGATCAGCGCCACGGTTGGGGCATCTGTGGGCGCTAATCCGCGCTCGATATGCGCGCGGCTGGGTGCGGTTTCCAATAGCTTTTTGAGCAGAGCGTCATCCGCCGCTTGCAGCAGATCCACGCGGGTGTGGAAGACAATGCGCTCGTGGTGGGCCGACCACTCTTCCAGCGTGCGGCGCACGTTTTGCGGCAGTTCGCTCCCGTTCATCTGCACCAACGTCTGCCGGATCGTGGCGGCGTCCAGGCCGAGCTGCTGCGCTGCATAGACTGATTCGCGGGTCAGCCGATACTCAAATGCGCCCACATCGGCGCGCTGGCGTTCGGCGAAGAGGTCCAACTGGGCCAGCAGGTTGAGCTGCACAGGCCCCATGGCCAGCACGTGAAAGTTGGGCTGCACCACGATGGCGCCTTGATGCACCTCTGGCGGTGCGGAGGACGCTTTGTTCAACACCGTTTGGCCCAAGGGCGTCCAGCGGAACGCCTGCCAGTTCTCGTCATCCTCGGCAGCGTAGCCCAGCTCCACCAGCCCCAGCGGCAGCAAAAAGTGCTCAATGCCGCAGCGCACAAAGAGCGCCTCCAGCCGGACTAACTCTTGCAATATTTCGGTGCGATCCCCGTAATAATAGGAGCCGCCGATGTAGCCGGAATAGCGCTCATAGCGCGCAGTCTCCACATCTTCGTGCTGCTCAAAGAGAAAATTCATATTCTCGTTCTGCAATTCGTCCAGCAGATCGGCCGGCTCGACCCACTGATCGGCCGGCACGGTGGGCAGCTTGCCCAGCAGCGCCCGATAGCCCGCTTCATAGTACGGGCCGTATTTTTCGGCTGCGGCATGGAAGTCCGCATCGCGCTGCAATTGGGGCCACTGGCGCAGGCAGGCGCCGATCTGCTCGGCCAGCGCACCCGACCAAAAGGCGGGTATCTCCAGCGCGTCTTTGCCGCTGGCGACCAGCTTGTTGTTGACCACGCAGCAGCGCCAGCGCCTCCAGCATGTTGCGCAGCGGGTAAAGGATGCTAGTCTCCTGCTCGGTGCGCACATCGTCAAGCCGCGGATCCGGCGTCAGCAGCAACTCGTTGATCGTCTTGAGCATCCGTTTGCCCACAAAGCCACCGCGGATAAGTTCAACGCCGTTGCGCCGCACAAAGTCCCAATACAAATAGAGATCGCGCAAATAGGGCATGGGTCAGCGCTCTGGCGGCGGGCCGGTTCCCAATCAGCAATGCCTATGGGCAGCGGTTCGGGATCGGGCAGCCAGCGGCGCACCGCGCCAGGCACAAAGAGCGTTTCCGCCGGATGAAACTGCATTTTGTATTTGGTGCCGCCGCCATATTGTTTGTGGCTCAGGCTAAAGACCAGCCCGTGATAGGTGAGCCGCGCAATCACATCCTCAAAAACAGCGGAGCTAGCGCCGTGCGGCGCGCCGTTATATTCATTATGGGCATAGGCTGCCGCCGCGATAGCGGGCATGTCCAAAGCGGTCCTTTTCCGGTTCGGGCGGCGCGGTGGTGAGGCCGGCTCGCTGCGTCTCGCGGCGCAAGATACGCGTGGCCGTGCGACCGCCGCAGCAGCAAGCGATTCAACACGTCCCGCTCGCGCTGGCTCAATCCTTGGCATAGGAAGCCTGCACGCGCCTCTGGCTAAAATACCAGCCGGGCAGCATCTCTTCGAGCAAGCTTTTGGTGATTTTCTTGCTCTTGGTGCAAGCCCCAATGCCCGCCTCCTCTGCCATCTGCCGCAGCGTGGTGGTGTGATATGCTTCGATAATTTGTTCAATCTCGCTTGTCACCCTGTCTCCCCCTCACCTTGTGATCCCCCATATGTATCAAGCAAAGCCATTTTGGAACCTAACAGGAGAGCGAACGGCGGTTGAGTAGGCTGCGGCCGTATGCAGCCGTATCGAAACCAAAGTGAGCGGGTGCGACCCGTTTGGTCTCGATACGGGGCAAACGGCCGCCCCTACTCGACCGGCACTCGTCTCACGCGTTCTCCAGTTCTTAGCTTGATACGCATACCCCCTCACCCCTTTCACCCCATCACCTTGTCATCTTCTCATCCTCTCACCCCTGCACCTTCGGCGTATACCCCGCCTTTTCCAGCTCGGCTGTCAACGTAGCCACCGCGGATCGCGGAATCAGCACCAGCCGCGGTGAAATCTCGGCGATCAGCACTTTTTCGATGCCGGTAACCGCCTTCATTTCGGCCAGCGCATAATCATCGGCAAATTCGATGATGGTCACATCTTCGTAAATGCGCACCTGCCCGTAGCTTTGCCACCATGCGGCTAACTGTGTATGCACCGCCTTCGGCATGGGCTGCTGAAAGTGCGTCTGCCACTCGTCGGCCAGATCGGTCAGCGCCTGCCCGTCTTCAAAGGTTTGATGCACGGCCTGCACGTCGAGCCGGTACACAAAGGCGCCCGGCGCCGCATCTTCCAGTACGGCAATTTTGTCAAGCAGGGCGTGGGCTTGCGCGCTGATGGCCGATGGATTGACGCGGATGGCCGCGGCGTCCACTTCCAATGCGGGCGTCGTTGCCGCGGCATCCGCGGGCGCCGTGGCGGCAGCACTGGCCGCCATCTGGCCGGCGGCGCCGCTGGGGAAGGGCGGCGCTTCCACGCGCACCCAATAGAGGTCGGCCAGACCGCGCAGGCGCACAGCCACCGGCGCACCCTCACGCACGGCTACATCGGCCAAGCCCAGCCAATGCAGCGGCCCGGTCAGCATAAAGTGAATAAAGCTCCCTTGCGCCGCCAGCCAATCGGGGCCTTTTTCCGTGTCCAGCGCCGCGCCGCGGCGGGCCAAATGCCAGGGGCCGCGCCGGTCCTGCAAAGAGTAATAGGCCTGATAGGCCTCCGGCTCAAATTTCGGCCAGAGCGCGCGCAATAGCGGCTGCAATTCGCTGAGCGGAATCCAGCGATTATCAGGCAGGTGGGCCAGCGTGCGCAGAACCACATTGCGCGCCTCCATCATCTGTCGCCAAATGGACTGCGGCGCGCTTGAATGGTAAAAATTACGGATCAGCCGCCGCAATTGCAGATCGCTGGGCGCACGCAGCATCTCCCACAATTCACACCAATTTTCCTGCCCAAAATAGGTGTGCGCCAACAGCGCGCGCTGTGCGGCCTCGGTGCGCTGCAAATAGGCCTGCTTGCCCTCGGGCCACAGCGTGACCGGGCTGCCCGTCTGCACAACGCCCGCCGCCGTCAGCAGCGCCACCATAAAGTCCAGTTGGGCGGCGCCGCCGGCAATGGGCGCCAGCCGTTCAATGGCATCATCGGTCAGGATGTAGGCGGGCGCCGGCACGGTCAGCGTTACTTCGCTGCGTCTGTCTTGCAGCCGCGCCTTCTGCGCAATAACCTCCTCGGGGAGATAGTCCCAGCCCTTGAGCGACTCTACAAATGTCTCCAGGCGCGGGCGCGGCATGGGCGGACGCAGCCGCGTGACGATTTGGTCCATCAGCAGCAGCACCTGGTTGACTGTGCGCACAAAGCCCTGCGGATTGGCGATGCGCACGTCCACGCCCGCATTGGGCGCCGCCAGATCGGGCGGCAGCTCTTGGCTGGAGGGGATTACCGCTTCCAGCAGCGGCGGCAAGTGGCGCATCAACGCCCGCGGCACAAAGTCCATGCGCGGCGGATAGTGGTAGGTCTCGGCAGGAACGGTGAGACCCTGGTCGGAGAGGTGGCTGCCATAGGTCTCGATTTTGGCGTAGCTATTCAATGTCCCCCACAGCTTGGCAATTTGGCCAACGCGTGAGGGAACGGGCTGTTCTTCGCCGCTTAAAAGTGCACAGGCGCGCAGCACGTTGCGGTGCTCATCGTCCAGGCTGTAGATGGTTTTGGCATTGTCGGGCAAGGAGGCCATGTGGGCGATGAGCTGTTGCACAATATCATCTTTGCGCGTGCCGCTGAGACCCCACTTGCGCTTCTTGGCGATGGCGCGCAACGTTTGTACATTGTGTGCGCCCAGCCAGTTGGCCAATTTGCCATCATCCGCCGCCTGCTGCTGGGCATAGGACGCGGCCATCCATTGTGGACGCTGTTGGGGTGGTTTGGAGGCGGGCGCCTCAACGGGCGTGACGGGCAGCGGATCTGCCGGCGCGGGCTGGCTGGCGGTGCGCCCGGAAAATACGGACGGCTCCTCCACCCACTTGAGCAGTAGCGCGCCCACATGTTTACACGTAGAGCCGCCCCGATTATAGGGACAACTGCAGACCCCAAAGATGCCGTCGGCTTCGACATCGATCTCCACTTCATAAATATAGGTGCCGCGTACCTTGGCCGTCAGCGTGTGGCCGCTGCGCACCCCATTTGAGACGTTGTTGAGATATTTGCGCGCCTTGTTATAGTTGCTCGTCCCCACGTGATTGCGCACGTCGTTGGCGGTGAGCGTTTCCAATGTTGGCATTATCTGCCTGCCAAATCTGCCGCGCTGCGCGGTCTGTATTCAGGAATTTCGTCGTCATAGAGAATGGTGTACTGGTAGCCCTGCTCGGTCAGATAGAGCTGGCGGTTGGCGCTGTAATCCTGGTCCACCGTGTCTTTGGTCACCAGCGTGTAAAAGTGGGCCAGCTGACCGTCATCCTTGGGGCGCAAAATGCGGCCCAGCCGCTGTGCTTCTTCCTGGCGGCTGCCAAAGGTCCCGCTGATCTGGATCATGACCGAGGCGTTGGGCAGGTCAATGGCAAAGTTGCCCACTTTGGAAACGATGAGCTGTTTCAGCTCGCCGGTTTTGAAGGCGTCATAAATTTCCTGTCGCTTCTTCACGCCGGTTTTGCCGGTGATGACCGGATAGCCATAGCGCTTTTCGACGGCGTTCAACTGGTCCAGATACATGCCGATGATGAGCACCTGGTCGTCGCGGTGTTTGTGCAGCAACTGATCCATCACCTCAAACTTGGCCGGATTTTCGGCGGCCACGCGATATTGCTGGCGGTCCCCAGCGGTGGCGTAATCGAGCCGCTGCTCGTCGCGCAGGGGGATGCGCACTTCGATCACGTCGGCTTGGGCAATCCAGCCCTGGCGCTCCAGATCTTTCCACGGCACGTCATACTTTTTGGGGCCGATCAGCGAAAAGACATCTTTTTCGCGGCCATCCTCGCGCACCAGCGTGGCCGTTAAGCCCAGGCGGCGGCGCGCCTGCAATTCAGCGGTAATACTAAAAACGGGCGCCGGCAGCAAGTGTACTTCGTCATAAATGATCAGCCCCCAGTTGCGCTCGTTGAACAGTGCAAAATGGGGATGGCGCGCCAGCAGCGAATGGGCATCCTGGGAGCCGCGCTTGCGATAGGTCATGGTCTGATAGGTGGAGACGGTGACCGGGCGGATCTCCTTTTGCTGGCCGGTATATTCGCCGATCTGATCTTCGTTCAGCGAAGTTTTGTCGAGCAGCTCGTTGATCCACTGGTAGACCGAAACGGTGTTAGGCGTGAGGATCAGCGTGTTGGTCTGCGTGAGCGCCATGGCGGCCATGCCCACAATGGTCTTGCCGGCGCCGCAGGGTAGCACCACCACGCCGGAGCCGCCGTGGGCGTCGCCATCGGCATAAAAAATATCGGCCGCCTCATCCTGATAGCCGCGCACGTGAAAGGGCGCGCCGCCGCGGGCGCGGTTGCGCAGCGCAATGTCCAGCTCATCGCCCGCCACATAGCCGGCCAGGTCTTCGGCGGGATAGCCAATGTTGACCAGCGCCTGCTTGATGTGGCCGCGCATGGCCATCTCCACGCGAGCCGTGTGCGCATCGACCTGTTCCAGCAGATAGGGCGCCACTTCGCGATGGCGGGCCAGCTCCACCATAACGGTCCGGTCGTCGGAGGTGAGCAGCAGCGCATCGCCGTCGCGCCGCAGCTTGACCCGCCCGTAGCGCATAATGCTGGCGCTGATTTCCACTTTGACGTGGTCGGGAATGGGGTACTTGGCGTAGCGCTCTAAACCGCCGAGAATAGTCGCCGCGTCCAGCCCGGAGGCCGCGGCATTCCAGAGCGAAAGAGGCGTGATGCGATAGGTATGGACAAATTCAGGGCTTTTTTCCAGCTCGGCAAAGCGCGCCAATACGTCGCGGGCGGCTGCGTAATGTTCATTGCCAACTTCGAGCAAAACGCTGCGGTCGCCTTGGACGATGATGGGGTTTTGTGGGTTATAATTCATGGATAGCTGTCATACTGTGCTCTGTCATGAATTAAGCTTTCTGCGCCGCAGAAAAGCAAAATTCATGACAACCGCGGGCATAAATTTGATTGGATTTATGCCGCTATTATATCATGTGGTTAATTCCCTCTCAAGATTGATGCTGACATACGCTGAAAATATGCAAAGAGGGATCAACAGATTACACAGATTGTAAAGATTTCTTATCTCAGTCGTAGGTCACTCTTGTAGAGTGACATGTCCGCTCCGCGAAATCCTAATCTTTAAAATCTGCACAATCTGTTGATCCCAACTCCCAAAGGCCGGAAACCCAAAATGTCCGAACGCACCGCCTATCTTATTATGCTTGTCTCCATCCCCATCCTGTGGGTGGGGGCCAAAGCGCTGAGTGGATTTCCCGACTTTTGCTGCCGCCGCCCAGTATGGTGGGCAACGTGCTGTGGGCCGAGCGGGCGCTGATTTTGGAGCACACGTGGACCACCATTATCGAAGCTGACCGGCTATTTGATCGCCAATCTGCTGGCCATTGCGCTGGCCATTTCATTCCTGTACATCCCCTGGTTTGAATCGCTGGCGCTGCCGTGGACGGTGGTGATCAAAAATGTGCCTTTTGTAACCATTGCCAGCATCCTCATCATTACGCTGGGCGATACGCCGCTGCCCAAGATTATCATTGTGGTGCTCATCACCTTTTTCCCCATTTTGGCCAATGTGACCAAAGGGCTCAAGTCCACCGATTCGGTGCTGCTGGACCGCATGCAGACGCTCTACGCCAACCAGTGGCAGATCTTCCGCAAGGTGCGCTGGCCCAGCGCACTGCCCTATTACATTGCAGCCCACGAGATCGCCTTTACCGGCAGCATTATCGGCGCCATTGTGGCCGAATGGCTCTTTGCGCGCAAGGGGCTGGGCTTTCTGATTGTGCAGGCCATGACCCAATACCGCGCTGACCGGCTCTACGCGGTGACGCTGGTCTCCAGCCTGCTGGCGGTGGGCGCCTATATTTTGGTCAAGGTGATCGAGCGGCGGCTCTTCCGCTGGCAGGATGCGGACCTGGCCGTTTAGCGACTTTATGGAATATGCGACCCCATCTGTCCACAGAATAGAGCAGTGAATCATAGTACATCAAACAATCACAAAAATCGATACAGACAAAGGGGCGTAAACTAAGATTGAAATGATTTGATGATGGGCTATGATTGGGGCTTAGCAGAATGAGTACGGCGTGAAATCATAGTACATCAAACAATCACAAAAATCAGAGTACAGACAAAGGGTGCGTCTAAACTAAGATTGAAATGTTTGATGATAGGCTATGATTGGGGCTTAGAGAATAGAGTACGGCATGAAATCATAGTACATCAAACAATCACAAATCAGTACAGACAAAGGTGCGTCTAAACTAAGATTGAGATTTGACGATGGGCTATGATTGGGGGCTTAGCAGAATAGAGTACGGCGTGAAATCATAGTACATCAAACAATCACAAAAATCAGAGTACAGACAAAGGGGTGCGTCTAAACTATGATTGAGATGATTTGATGATGGGCTATGATTTGGGGGCTTAGCCGAATAGAGTACGGAACGAAATCATAGTACATCAAACAATCACAAAAATCAGAGTAAGGAAAAGAAACCTATGTCTCCACAAACTAAATTTTTGCTGGATGAAAGCCAGATGCCCAAGGCGTGGTACAACCTCAACGCCGATCTACCGGTCCCCATGAACCCGCCGCTGCATCCGCAGACGCAGCAGCCGGTGACGCCCGACTTTCTCGGCGTGCTGTCGCCCATGGCGCTGATCATGCAGGACGTGAGCCGCGATCAGTACATTGAAATTCCCGAACCGGTGCGCGACATTTACAAGCTGTGGCGGCCCACCCCGTTTTATCGCGCGCACCGGCTGGAGCAGATGCTGGATACGCCCGCCCACATCTACTACAAATATGAAGGCGTGAGCCCGGTCGGCTCGCACAAGCCCAACACGGCGGTGGCGCAGGCGTTTTATGCCAAGGAAGAGGGTGTCAAAACCTTTACCACCGAGACGGGCGCCGGTCAGTGGGGTTCGTCGCTGGCTATGGCGTGCAACTTCTTTGGTTTGGGTTGCGAAGTTTATATGGTGCGCGTGTCGTATGAACAGAAGCCCTATCGTCGCCACATTATGGAGACCTTTGGCGCCGAAGTTTACGCCAGCCCGTCGGACCGCACCGCGAGCGGGCGCAAGCTGCTGGCCGAAGATCCGGAACATCCGGGTTCGCTGGGCATTGCCATTTCGGAAGGCATTGAGGCGGCGGTGGTTTCGGGCGGCGCCAAGAAATATAGCTTGGGCTCATTCCTGCCCCACGTGCTGCTGCATCAGACCATCATCGGCGAAGAGACGCTGCTCCAATTGGAGATGGCGGGTGAATATCCCGACATTGTCATCGGCTGCGCTGGCGGCGGCTCCAACTTTGGCGGCTTTGCCTTCCCCTTTGTGCGCGAGAATGTACGCAATGGCAAGAATACGCGCATCATCGCCGCCGAGCCATCCGCCTGCCCCACCATGACGCGCGGCGAATACACGTGGGATTGGGCCGACACTGGACGCATGGCCCCCATTGTGCAGATGTACACGCTGGGCCACTCGTTTGTGCCGGCGCGCATCCACGCCGGTGGGCTGCGCTACCACGGCATGTCGCCACAGGTCAGCGCGCTGCTCAAGGGCGGCTATATTGAGGCCGTGGCCATCGACCAGATCGACACCTTCGAGGGCGGCGTCATGTTTGCCCAGGCCGAGGGCATTATCCCGGCGCCCGAGTCGAACCACGCCGTGCGCGCCGCCATCAACGAGGCCGTCAAGTGCAAAGAGAGCGGCGAGCGTAAGGTCATCGCCTTCAACCTGAGCGGCCACGGCCACTTTGATATGGCGGCCTATGCGGCCTATCACAGCGGCAAGCTCGAGCGCTATGAGTATCCGCAGGCGGAGATCGAAAAGGCCATGCAGCAGCGGCCGCAGGTGACGTTTCCGTAAGTAAACCGCAGATTGCGCAGATAGACGCAGATTTTGAGCTAGTAGATGAGGGAGTGACAGTCTCGCTCTAGCCTGTCACCGAATCTCAACGAGCTTCTTGAGCCCTACTGAGTGTTTCCT
This sequence comes from Caldilineaceae bacterium, assembly GCA_041391125.1. Classification (GTDB taxonomy): domain Bacteria; phylum Chloroflexota; class Anaerolineae; order Caldilineales; family Caldilineaceae; genus JACKBC01. The sequence goes on along the minus strand of JAWKON010000036.1, from coordinate 51,387 downwards.
GATGGAGAGTCTATGACAGGTTTTCACTGCTCATGTTGTGGCGAATGGCACGATGAGTTGCCTCTTGATGTAGGCTATGCAGCGCCTGATTTGATATACACAATTCCTGCGCATGAATGGAACGAACGGGTTGAAAGAAATCTGGATTTCTGTACCATCGATAATATGTATTACTTTGTGCGAGGTGTAATTGAATTACCCATCATAGACAGCCAAGATAGCTTTGTTTGGGGCGTTTGGGCCTCATTAAGTGAGAAGAATTTTAAGCGTACAGTGGAACCATTGGATGTGGCCGGACGTGAACAGGAGCCTCCATATTTTGGCTGGTTGTGTAATGAGATACCGCATTATGAAGTAAGTACTTATCATTTGAAGACCCATGTACATACTCAGCCGGTAGGTATGCGTCCAAAGATTGAACTAGAGCCAAATGACCACCCTCTTGCCATTGAGCAACGGCAAGGAATTACGTTGAGCCGAGTTCAGTTGATAGTGGAAGCTGTTTTGCCAAGACCATTCAAATAGCGGAGACTGCGATGCACGGCTACAGAAAATCGCGCTCGGCAGTCGAGTGGTCAGCCGTGCGTTGCAGTCGTAGCGGCCTTATTGAACAGTCTTGGTTTTACACCCCAATTCATCTTGATGTAATGGTCAAACAGAATCAAAATTTTATGAACATAGATGTTGATAAATCAGTATTCTACACCGGCCCGCGCCGACTTTGCCACCCTTACCGGCTCGCCGATTTGGGGCTACAGCGTGGACGAAATTATCGAGCGCGCCAAAGTGCGCGGCTGGACGCACCGGAGCAGCGCGCTTGCCCACGCCCTATGGCCTCGTCGCCGTTGGTCAACCACTTTACGACGCCCAGCGGCCGCGACGTGATCTGGATTCCCTCCTATGGTGAAGTGGTGGGCGAAGATTCGCTCTATCATCTCAACTTTGAAAAGACCTTTTGGGTGCTCTGGCAGGCCGGCGTGAAGGTGATGCTGGTGGGCGGCACGTCGGGCATTGCCGACTGGCGCGGGCTCAATGCGGCCACGCGGCGACGCCATCCTGCCTGGCGACGTGGTGCTGCCGTGGAGTTTCCACGCGTCTGGTCCACCGCGGCTGCCCGGCACCGAGTTCGAGTCCATGTGGTCCAAGTGTCACCTGTTGCTGGGCGATCCTTTCTGCCCCGATGGTCAAGCCACGCTGGCGGCCAAATTTGCGCCATTTGTGGACCAAGGCCAGATCCGCCGTGTGCGCACGCTGGCGGATACGGCCGCAGCGCTGGTCGTGCCGGACTCGATCACCTTTGAGACCGAGTTCGACATCGTGCACTGGCTCACCGTGGGCAAAACCGCGCCCGAATTGCAGCCCGATCTGCCGTCGGTGGCCACGGTGCATGGCGACTGCCTCAACCCGATTCTAGCCCGCTATTTGGGAATTCACGTGCTCTATTATCACCTGATTTCCAATTACGCGCAGGGGCTGGTGGCGCAGGAAGAGACTGCCCGCGACATTCACCATCTCTACACCAAAGTCTTCCCCGAAATCGCCCTGCAAGTAGAGTTTGATATTCTAGAAAATGCGCCCGTTCCGACCGGCGGCAACTGCAAATGCACCAGCAGCCTGCACAAAGCGCCGCCGGTCTTTAGCCAGGCGCTCACGCAGCCAATGTAGGAATATTGAGTATTGAGTGTTGAGTATTTGGTAAACTCGTTGGGTAACCTGTTTCGAGGCTAGCCACTCAACCCCAATACTCAATACTCAATACTCGATACTCTCCCTACCCACCAACCATTCTCACAAGGAGAACCACTCATGCCCACCCCAATTCCCTCTGCAAAATATGCGCTTATCGGCGGCTCCGGTACGTGGGGCGCACGCTTTCCCGAAGATATTCAACTTGACGATGTGGAGCTGGTCGAGGTTTACCGCGACGGTTTTGAGACGCCCTATGGGCAGTCGGGGCCATTCAAGTTGCTGCGCATTGGCGGGGAGCTGGTGTGGCGGGTGGCCATGCACGGCATGTTTATGGATAATGGCGGGCCGCTGATTGCGCCGTGGATTGCGGCCAAGCAGGTGGCGCATGTGCTGGAGCAGGCGGGCGTGCAGTGGGCGCTGGTCGAAGGCTCGGTGGGCGGCATCCAGAACCCGGACGCGCCGGGGCAGCCGCTGCCGCCGTGGAGTGTAGTCATCACCACCGACTACATGATGCTCTTCCGCCCGGATGATAATCAGCCCTATTCCAGCCCGATCAGGCGCTCGGTGCGGCTGCGCGAGCCGTTTTGCCCCATTTTGGGCGAGGCGCTTTATAGCGCGGCATTGGCCGAGCCCAAGTTTGCCTCTGTTCACAAGCAGGGCGTTTACGTCTGTTCGCCCTGGGGCCGTTTTGAGACCGTGCAGGAAATCCAGAACTTTGCCAACCTGGGCGCCCACGTGGTGGGCCACACGCTGGGCCATGAAGCGCCGGTCATGCGGCGGGCGGGCGTGCGGCTGGCCTCGCTCAACATTGTCTCCAACCACGCCGAGGGCATTGAAAACTGGAGCGGCGATCACAAAGACGCCATGGGTCAATTTTATGACGAGTGTCCGCACTTTGTGGGCCCGGTCATGGTGAAGGCGCTGCGCCAGATCATCGAGCAGGGGGTGGAGCCGCCCACTGATGATGGTGAGACGAGCGTGTTGGGGCGCTTCCCCGTGCCGGGGGCGTGAGATCTATTTGTGCGAGATTCATGGTAACCTTTTGATAAAAAAGTGGGACTGTTATACAAGACAAACTCGACGCCACCTACTTTTTGGATTAAAAGGAATGCCGCCATGAAACCATATCCATTTACATTCCCGCCTGCATCCGGGCAACCGCTTGCCATTACAAATGCCACCGTGATTCCGATGGACCGCCCAGGCACATTGGACCATCACACCGTTGTTATTGAAGACGGCTGGATCAAAGCGGTTGAACCCGCAGGCAATGTGGCAACCGACAACATGCAGGTTGTTGATGCCTCGGGCAAGTACCTGTTGCCGGCGCTGGCAGATATGCATGTTCATTACTGGATGCCCGGAGACACCGCGCTCTTTCTGGCCAACGGGGTGACGACTGTCCGCAATATGTCGGGCGCCCCTTTCCATTTGGCGCTGCAACAGCAGGTAATCACCCGCCAGTCTCCCGGCCCGCGCATCGTCACCACTTCTCCGACGCTGGAAGCCGATGCGTTTAACCTGCCCATGTGGAAGTATGTCGACGATCCGCAAGAAGTCCATCAACTGGTGGCCAAGTATGTTGTGCGTGGCTATCAGCAAATAAAAGTTCTCAATCTGATCAATGCGGAAACGCTTCATGCTTTGGGCAAAGCTTGCCGGGAAAATCATGTTCGATTAACGGGACACTGTCCACACGCCGTAACGTTTGAGGAAGCCATTGCCGCGGGCATGAGCTGTTTTGAACATCTGCTCGGCATCTGGAAAGGACATTTACGCGAAGGCTTTGCGCCAAACGGTCAGTCGAATGTGGTGCTGGATGTAGTTGAAGCCATGGCGGATCATCTGGATTACGATGCGATCCGTCGATTGGCGGGGCAGATGGCGGCACAGCAAATTTGGAATTGCCCCACATTGGTGACGGACCAGTTCATGCATATGCCGCAACAGCAGGGGTTGACGCATCCCATCATCGAGCCGCGGTTGCCGTATGTTCCGCAGCTTGTATTGCCCTTATGGGAAATCCTGGATTCATCACAGCGCAAAGGGGAGCACAAAACGCGCTGGCTGGATGCCATACAAAGGCGGTCAGAGGCGAGTCTTAACATTGTCAACATTCTGCATCAAGAAGGCGCGCCCCTGCTGGTGGGGACCGATACCTCCGTGCGCTTTGTCATCCAAGGCTTTTCGGTGCATGACGAATTGGAGAATTTTGTGCGCGCTGGGCTGACGCCATTTGCCGCCATTCGCTGCGCCACCAGTGAACCGGCTCGATTTCTTGGTTTGGAGGCCGAATTCGGCACAATTGCCCAAAATAAGCGCGCCGATCTCGTATTGGTCGATGAAAATCCTTTGGAACGCATTGCGGCGCTGCGCAAGATCGACGCGCTCTTCGTGAACGGTTTTCAATTGACCCGCGCCGATCTGGATGCTTTGCTCGGTCAACAGACATCTGTGGCCCAGGATAAGTGGATTGAAACAATTGCTTTTGGGGGCGCAGATAAGGACGATTCTGCGGCACTCATTTCGAGTGGCACCCTCGTCGAATTGTCTGGCGTCACGACCATGGGCAAGCTGTTTTATCAACATGAACGCCTTACGGGTGGCGGATGGCAGATTGAAGAAAGGCGTGAATTTGAGCAAAACTCGATCTATGAGATCGGCGGTCGCCGTGCGTGCGATCATGCTAGAATTAGCGGCGGACCTACGCGTAAAGAGCGGCCACGTAATCGAAGACTCTTTTGCCGGTGAAGCGCGCCTGGATTTTCAACATGTTGAAGACGACTGTTATCAGGTGCGCCAACAAAGTGAAGACGGCTTTGTAGTAAAATATGCAATCGATGGCGCGCAAGCGCTGCTCACATTTCGCTGATGATAACCCTTGCGCTCAACCCTGATTTTGAAGCGAAGATCGCGCAAAGTCAGGTGCATGATACGCTGTATCTGCAACCCGAAACAGAGCTAGAACGGCTGCGCGTCGGACAATCCAGTTGCGAAATTGGGGCTGGGCCGGAACTGAATTCTAAAGCCATCCAAATTAAATCCAAATGTGTGGCGCGCACCCTCGAAGTCAGTTATCAGCTCGACAGCGCTGGCCTACTAGACAGGTGTGGCTACGGCTGGGGTCAATTTGTCCCTGCGCGGCGCTGCATAAAGTAATCGGCTGGCCACCGGTCGAGAAAAATCAAGAACAATTATTATAGAAAGCTGGATAATCTCCTATGATCCGACTCACCGTACTCTATAACTACAACCCGATGTGGATGAAGAAAGTTTCTCGAATGGCGGCTGGGTGAACACCAGCAGGAGAACATGTCGTCACCCGGCGTGCTGCGCTCGGATTTTGGCGTGGTGCAAACCGACGCCATGAGCGACGCCCGCCCGCTTACCGCTTTATGACCACCGCCGACTGGCCCGATATGGAGAGCTTCCGCGCCGCCTTTTATGCGCCACAGATGCAGGACGGCCTTAAGGAATCGCTCAAAATGCTCAAAGACCCGCTCTTTCTGGTCAGCGAAATACTGGTGCAGGAAGCCAATTGAGCTGCGTGATGGCGAATGGCGAACCGCCCCACATTCAGCACATGATCGACTCGCTGGGTATGCGTATTTGGAGGGCGAATCGGGCTATTATGCGCTGCGACCGAGTTCGGAATTTTGCATAGATATAGGTGGCCGCAATTGCCCGCACAGCTCGATCTACCATTTGCTGACCCGACGCTATCCCATCAACTTTTTGCACTGGCTGGCATCGGAAGACATCCACATTCTGGTGGATGGCGGGCCGCTGGACTATTACCTCTTTGCGGAAGATGGCGAAGTGGCCCACGTGCGGCTGGAAGCGCGATCTGGCCAATGGCGACACCCCTGCCGTGACGGTGTCGGCGCAGCGCCAAGGCCATCATCCTGCCGGAACATGTCGAGTATGCGCTGCTGGTCAATGTGCTGACGCCGGCCTGGACGCCGGACCGCGTTAGGGTGGGAGCGGGGACAGAGTTTTTGGAAAGGTATACGGGGAAGGCTGCGTGGGCGACGGAAGGTTTCTTGCGCCGTCTGCTGCCGGAGAAGTGATATAGTGGATCGCAACGCGCGTAAGCCGCTAGATTCGATTATGCAACGCGGCGCTTTTGTCAAAACAGCGACGCCAGCGCTACCGCGAGATCGCCGAGATCATGGCGCGGCACGGCTTTGGCGCGCTGGTGGCGCACTGGGGGCTGGAGCGCTATTTTGAGCTGCCGCAGAAATGGTGGTCGGGTCAGCAAACGGCGCACAATGGCCACACGCCGGCCGAGCATCTGCGCCTGGCGTTGGAGGAGCTGGGCCCGACTTTTATCAAGGTGGGCCAGCTTTTGAGCACGCGTCCCGATCTGCTGCCGCCGCGCTATATTGCCGAGCTGAAGCAGCTTCAGGACAATGTGCCGCCCGCGCCCTGGGCGAAAATTGAGCCGCTGATCGAAACTGAGCTGGGCCGGCCGGTGCTGGACTGTTTTGCCGCGTTCGAGACGACGCCCATGGCGGCGGCCTCGCTGGGTCAGGTTTATGTGGCCACGCTGCCCACAGGAGAAGAGGTGGTGGCCAAGGTGCAGCGCCCCGGCATCGAACCGGTCATCGAGACCGATCTGGAAATCTTTATGGATGTGGCGCAATATGCGCAAAACCAGCGCGCGGGTGAGCTGTACAATTTGACGGACATTGCCGAAGAGTTCGCCGCCATCATCCGCCATGAACTGGATTATGTGCGCGAAGCCCGCCATGCCGAACGGCTGCAAGCCAATTCGCCCAGAGCGAATATATCTTTCGCCATCGTCTGCGGCTGCCTACCGACTTTATTTTGCTGCTGCAAACGCTCTCTATGATGGAGGCAGCCGCCATCAAGTTGGACCCCGGCTTTGACATTTTTGCGGTTTCCGAGCCGTACGTGCGCCGTTTCCAGCGCCGCTTGTGGATGCCCCAGCAGTGGGGGCCGGACGCTTTGCGCAGCGCAACGGCGCTGGCCGATCTGTTGACGCGCTTTCCGCGGCAGGCGGGGCGCCTGCTGGAGCAATTGGACAAAGGCGAACTGGGCGTGCAAATTCCCATGCCGGTGCTGCCCACCGCCCTCCATGAATTTGACCGCATTGCCAATCAGCTCTCAGTCACGGTGATCATGGCGGCTTTGATCATCGGCGTGGCCCAGCTGATTCCGCATTTGGACCTGGCCTGGCCTTGGGGAATTGCCACGTGGCTGGTTATGGTGGCGTTTGCGCTGGTTACGCTAGCGGGGCTGTGGCTGGTGTGGCGCATCTTGCGTTCTGAACGCGGATAAAGGATTATTCATCAAATCGCATCGCGCCCATAAATAGGGTTTTCCCCCGCCGCCTGACCAGGTTCAAGACTCCCCATAAAAAGAGCTTCCAAACCCCTCCTGTGCCGGTTGTCCCAGATACTCCGGTGGGTATATGCTGACAATAGGTAGATTGTGTATACCTGAACAGGAGGCATCACATGCTGCTACTAAATTATGCTCGGGCTCCGTATAAATTAACCCTCGACCCCTCTGTTGGCGGTGTTAATTTATCACAACCGCCCAGATACATGCCATTGCACAATTTTGTGTGGCAAGATGGGAGATGGTGGCAACATGACCGGAATGGACTTCACCCGTTGCTGGTGGCGATTTTGGCCGTGCTGCTGGCCTTGGCGCTCATTCTGTTTTGGACGACACCCATTCATGCCCAGTCTGACCCGAACTGGCAGGCCACTTACTGGAACAATATGGACTTGAGCGGCGCGCCGGTCATGGTGCGCGATGAGTCCGATTTAAACCACGATTGGGGTACGGGTTCACCGGCCGCGGGGGTGAACAGCGATCATTTCTCGGCGCGCTGGACGCGCTGGGTGGATTTTGATGCCGGGCGCTATCGCTTCAATGTGCGCGTCGATGATGGTGTGCGCCTGTGGGTGAGCAACAGCTTGCTCATCGACCAATGGCGCGATCAGCCGGCCACCGAGTATAGCGGTGAGATCTATCTGACCGACGGCCCCGCGCCGATCCGCATGGAGTACTATGAGAATGAAGGCTACGCCGTGGCCCGGCTGGATTGGCAGCGCCTGGGTGAAACCTACATTGACCCCGGTGAAGTGGGCGAGTGGCGCGCTGAATTTTATGACAACCGCGATCTAAGCGGTTCGCCCGATTATGTGCGCTACGATTACGCGATCGATTACGACTGGGGCAGCGGCCACCCGGCGCCGGGCATTGATGATGACAACTTCTCTGTGCGTTGGACGCGCGTGGCCTACTTTAGCGGCGGCCGCTACCGCTTCAAGGTGACCTGCGACGACGGCGTCCGCCTTTATGTGGACGGCAAGCGCATTATGGACGCGTGGCACGACATGTCCGCCACGCGCATGACCGCAGATATTTCGCTGAGCCAGGGCAAGCACACGGTGCGTCTGGAGTATTACGAGCACAATGGTATAGCCGTGGCCAAATTGACTTGGGACACAACGGAAGAGCGCGAGCCGCAGAAGATCGGCAACATTATTACCTGCGCACCGCCACAGCCATACAACAACGCCTGGGTCAAAATCTATCGCCGCACCGACGCTGGCGATTGGGAAGACATGACGCCCAAGGGCATTGGCGCCATTGACGCCACCGGCTTCCTCAAGATCGACGGCCTGCCGGTGGATGTGGAGCGCTATGGCGATTTGGGGCATCCGTACTGTGTGGAGGTTTTTCTGGATGGCGCGCTGATCAATTCGTGCGGCAATACGGATAAGGGTGAGAATGAGTTTCGCGTCTTCCCGAGTATGGATAACTATACGCCCTGGCAGTGTCCGCGACCGGCCAGTTAAATGGGGCTTTGCCCCAAAAGAGGGGGAGTGCGGATTGAGCACTCCCCCTCTTTTGGGGTGGAATTTTAGCGCTCCGGCTCTTTCACCATGAGCCAGTCGTGCAGATCCGGACTCACGTCCAACTGTTCAACTATTTTGCGCAGTGCCGGTTCGGTAAGCGTTAGGGTTTTGCCATCGCGCAATTGTACTTCGATGGTATCAACATTAACGCAATCCATTTCTTCACGCATCGTTTCACAAAAAAGTCGCACCTTCATGTTGCCCTCCTCTCAAGCATCCTAATCGCACACGCTTGCATTTATAGCCTACCAGTTTGCCTACCCCTATGCACCCGCCGCCTGGGTGGAGGATGGACTGGTCGACTGATGAGTTTTTCAGTCACGCCGCCTCAGCAAAGCCCATTTTCTACAGATGTTTATGAATTATTTCAATACGGTAAGGAGTGACCTAGTCATCTGACTAGCGGGTTGACTATACCAGTGGCCCTAGTCTGCACTAAGAAGTGGATGTAAGCTATAGTCACAGCCTCGCAAATAAATATGACATAAAAATGTGTGTATTCGGATTTTGATTCACGATCCGATACTGCTTTTCTGCGTACTGCTCTCACATATTGCCAATCCGCATAAGGAGGTGATGCCTACGCCGCAGTTGCCGCACTGCGCATGCATCGACGATTTCACCGTTAACCCATCTTTGTTACAGCAACTACAGCATTAGACACAGCAGTGCAAATTAGGAGGAACGTTTTATGTTAACCCGACGCGATTTTATCAAATTGACTGCCGCCGGCGCCGCCGGTATGTCTCTATCCTGGTATGGCCCGACTTTACGCCTGACTGGACTTGGGCAGACGCCACGCGTTCTGGCGCAAATCGATGGTGGCACGCTCGACCCGCTAAGTGTACCCAAGTTCCAAACACCCATGCTCATTCCTCCGGTCATGCCGCGCGCGCGCATCACCAGAGATATAGACTACTATGAGATTTCGATGCAGCAGTTTGCCCAACAGATCTTGCCGGCCGGGCTGCCGGCGACCAATGTGTGGGGCTATGGCGCTGTTGCCTCAGCCAACCCCAAGGGGCTGCTGCTCCACAATGCGCCATCGCTTACCATTGAGGCGCGTGCAGGCCGGCCCGTACGCATCAAATGGATCAATGATCTGATCGATGCGAATGGGAACTACTTGCCCCATCTGCTGTCTGTTGACCCCATGCTCCATTGGGCTAATCCGGCAGGCGGTGTGGCTGGCCGCGATAAGCGACCGGACTTTACAGGCCAATCGACGCCCGCTGCCTACACGGGGCCGGTGCCCATTGTCACCCACGTGCATGGTGCAGTGGGCGTGGGCGATGAAAGTGACGGCTACACGGAGGCCTGGTATTTGCCCGCGGCCAACGACATTCCGCCTGGTTATGCAACTGAGGGGAGTTGGTATGGCTTCTTTGCGGGCAAGGCGGCGGCCAAGTTTGGTGAAACATGGGGGCCTGGTTTTGCCACCTTCCAATACCCCAACAATGATCGCGCCTCGACGAACTGGTATCATGATCATGCCCTGGGTATGACCCGCCTCAACGTCTATGCTGGCCCGGCGGGTTTCTACATCATCCGCGGCGGGTCGGATGGTGATGCAGCTTTGCGTGACTCGCGCACTGGGCGCTTAGCATTGCTACCATTGCCTGCACCCAAGGAGTGGGAGCAGTTGTTTCCATCTTTCATGCGCAAGTATCGCGAGATTCCCATTGCGATTCAGGATCGCTCATTCAACACAGATGGCTCGCTCTTCTATCCCAATTCGCGTGAGTTCTTCGACGGTATCACTGAGCCTTATGCGCCAAACACAGATGTTCTGCCATACTGGAATCCTGAATTCTTTGGCAACATGATGATGATCAACGGCAACACCTGGCCCTATCTGGAGGTGGATAAGGTGCGCTACCGCTTGCGCTTGCTCAATGGCTGCCAGTCGCGCTTCTTAATTTTGGATTTCAACCAAATACCTGGCGTCGAAGTGTGGCAGATTGGCAACGAGGGCGGCTTCTTGGACGCGCCGGTCAATATTACGGCAAACCACGGCAACCGGGTGCTCATGGGACTGGCCGAGCGGGCAGACGTCATCGTCGACTTTACCAACGTGCCGCCGGGCAATTATGTGTTGGGCAATGTGGGGCCGGATGAACCATTCAAGGGCTTCAACCCTGATGGATCTTTGGCGGGCGGCGCCCTTCCGGCCGACCCACAATCGACTGGCCAGGTAATGGAGTTCCGCGTGATGTCAGGTCGAAAGCGAGACCTAAGCACACCGCCGCAGTATCTGGTGTTGCCAACGATCGCGCCGCTGCCCGCACCGTCCATCACCCGGTCTGTTGCGATGTTGGAGGAGATGTCGGCCTTCTACGAAGACACGCCAGTTGAAGCTCTGTTGGGCACAGTGGCAGGCGACCCGAATGTGGCGCCTGGGGTGTGGACGAAGAGGTTATGGATGGATGAAATTACGGAAAATCCGGCCGTGGGCGCCACCGAAGTCTGGGAATTCTACAATGCCACGGGCGATGCACATCCCATGCACGTCCATGAGGCGTTGTTCCAGGTAATTGACCGGCAGGATATCTTTGTGAATGAAGGAGCGGAGGAAGTCCAGGTGGCGCCAGGCTCCGTCCCGCTGCCGCCCGAGCCATGGGAGAGCGGTTTCAAAGACACTGTGATCGCCTACCCTGGCCAGGTGACGCGTGTGCGGCTGCGCTTTAATACGCCTGGCCAGTTCGTCTGGCACTGCCACATTGTGGAGCACGAAGACAACGAGATGATGCGCCCGTACCGGGTTGGACCGGAGCAGCCAGGGCAGCCAGCGGCGTCCGGCATGGTTCAAGCCGCCAGCGGCCCGGCTCAGGTCGACGAGACGGTTCTAGACAAGAAGCAGTTCATTCCAATTGCCAGCCGCCAGTAGCGGCGTGAACTGAAATATTGAATCTGGCCTAAAAATAAGGTTCTGGCTGCATTTGCAGCCAGAACCTTATTTTTGGGCGCCCATCAAACGTGGGTAATTGAGCGGCGAAAGGCAGGCGTAATGGTAGCCAGGGCTTAATTTTCTTGGGGTGTTTACCTGTTCTACTCCCCACATGCCCAGGTCTTAGTCTAGACGCCTAACCTGGGAAATAAGTGAGAAGGCATTGTAAACTTTAGGTTACAGCGAGAGCGGTCAAAGACGCTTCCTAAATTCAGGAGAATTCTCATGGCAACCCAACGCGAGATTGATGACACTTACAATTACATGGATGAGCTTTTTCGCCTTACTTTTGGTGAAATGGCCGACATTAGCTGTGCTATGTACAATGGCGATTTTTCCAAAACATTAGAGCAAGCCCAAAAGGACAAGCATGATTATGTGCTTGATGGACTCAATGTCAGGGAAGGCTCCAAGGTGCTGGATATCGGGTGCGGCTGGGGCCCCATTTTGAATGCGGTTAGAGAGCGAAAGGGTCACGGCGTTGGATTGACGTTATCAACCAAACAGGCTGATGCTTGTAGGCGCAATGGTTTTGAGGTTTATTTAAAAAATTGGCGCCAGATATGCCGAGAGACCTTTGGCGGGTTTGATGCGATTGTAAGTATCGGTTCGTTTGAGCATTTTTGCTCAGAAGAGGAATATTTAGCCGGTAAGCAAGACCAAGTGTACGCGGACTTTTTCAAGCTGTGCTATGAGTTACTGCCAGAAGGCGGCCGCTTATTTTTGCAGACCATGATGTGGGGCGCAAATGCGCCAGATTATCAGGATATTGATTTGGGCGCGCGTAAAGGGTCGAATGAATACATCCTAGCTGTTTTACGAAAGTTTTACCCAAATTCAATATTGCCCCAAGGCGTACCGCAAATCGTAAAATGCGCCGTTCCCCTTTTTAAAGCGATTTCGTTTAACAATGGGCGCGCGGATTATATTCAAACGAGTAAGCACTGGAATCGAATCTACCAATTTAGCTGGCCGAAATTCTTTGCCAGTCTAAAGTTGCTGCCGTATTTATTCACCGACCGCGATTATCGCTATAAATTGGAATCGTTTCGGGGTGGATACAACACTGAATGTTTTAGACGAAAAGTGATGGACCATCAAAGGATCATTTTAGAGCGAGCGTAGCTGTTCAAGGATTCACCAATCAAGACCGACGCCTATATCGTCAACACCGTTCCGGTGCACCGAGAATATAGTGATTCCCCACAAACTATCCCATACGAACAAAACAGGAGAATGAAAAATGAACGGCAAGCGCATGTTGACGTACGCCATGCTTATTTGCGGTGTCGCATTGCTGGCCAGCATGGTAGGAGGGGCCGCGGCTGCGCAAGAGCTGAAGCCAACTGAACCACAAGGGCTGACGCCAGAAGAATCTTTAGGTAGGTCAATTTTTTTTGACGTGAACCTCTCGATCAACCAGAACCAATCCTGTGCCGACTGCCACGGCGCTGAAGCGGGCTGGACGGGGCCGCATGAGCCGATCAACGCACAGGGAACTGTGTATGAGGGTTCTATTTCCGGCCATTTTGGTGACCGCAAGCCGCCTGCGCGGCCTACGCCACGCTGAGTCCGATTTTGCACCAGAACAAAAAGGGCCAGTTCGTGGGCGGTAACTTCTGGGATGGCCCGCCACCGGTGACATGCTGGGCGACCCGGCCGCCGACCAAGCCCTGGGCCCTTTCCTGAACCCGAATGAGCAGGCCCTGCCGGACGCCGCCTGCGTGGTGTACCGTGTCTGTAAACCCGTGCTTCCTGATGACTATCCGGTCGCATTCGAGGAAGTATGGGGAGAGGCGACCTGTGACATTGACTGGCCTGCAGATGTGGATGCTGTTTGTGCCACAGAAGGAGCAGCCGTTGATCTATCTGTGACAGATCGAATTCTGTCGGATAGGAACTACGGCAACATCGGTCTCTCCATTGCCGCCTACGAGGACTCGCCTGAAGTAAACGCCTTTTCGTCCAAATATGACGCCACTTTTATGGGTGCGGATAAGTTGGATAAGGTAGAGCAGAAAGGATACGCACTCTTCCGTGGCAAAGCGAAGTGTAGCAACTGTCACCCGGCTAATGGCCCAAAAGCACCTTTTACGGATTTCACCTTTGATAATCTGGGGATACCTGCAAACCCAGATAACCCGGCCTATGACGAAAGACCCAATTTTGTCGATACGGGCCTGGGCGACTTCCTAATGAATGCGGGCTATTCAGGGGATGTCTATAGGGCAGAGTGGGGCAAGCACAAGGTGCCGACGCTGCGCAACGTGGACCTGCGCCCAGATGAAGGCTTCGTCAAGGCGTACGGACACAATGGTTACTTCAAGAGCCTGGAGGAAATTGTCCATTTCTACAATACCCGGGATGTCTTGGGCAGATGCGAAGATACTGATGAGCCAGAGCCTGGCGTAAATTGCTGGCCGGCGCCGGAAGTGGCCGCAAACGTCAACACGGCCGAACTGGGCGATCTGGGCCTGACGCCCGCAGAAGAGGCCGCTCTTGTAGCCTTCTTGAAGACGCTCTCGGATGGCTACATTCCGAATATGGGGCAGGCCGGCATCTCTGCCGCCAGCGTGTCACCGGGCGAAACCAGGCAAATTTTCCTACCACTTGTCCACCAGTAGTATGACAGTCGCAGAATAAACCGAAGTAAAAGGGAGCGCAAATCGCACAACGGAGGTTGTGCGATTTTTGTTTTATATTTCCCCTCCCGCAGCCAGCATGTGCTGCGGGCATTCCTGTACTTTTCCGCAAAGCCAACCTGTCTAATCTGGGTGCTGTCCCCACGAGTGGCGCCAGGGCATTTTTTCTGTACTGTACAAATCCCGCCAGAAATGCCATAATTATATTTTTCGGAAGTACGCATCTATAACTGAGGTTGGGCGTAAATGCGAAAACGCTGAACTGGTTTCAGTCGAGTGTTTCAATCTCATTTATGCCAGAGCCAAGTATCACCGTTCAGATGGAAGGTTCCTATATGAGTTTCAATACCAATAATGAAAAGCACACCAATCACACCGCCCCCAAGCCCATCACCGGGCGCGCCCGTCGCCCCCAATCCGGCACGCGTGATGAAGACCTTTTAACGCCGCCATCGCCCGAAGAGGTCAATTTTACCCACACCGATCCGTGGCGCGTCCTGCGCATTCAGGGTGAATTTGTCGAAGGGTTTGACCGATTGGCCACGCTGGGGCAAGCTGTGACTATTTTTGGCTCGGCGCGCACAAAGCCACACGACAAAATGTACCATGCCGCCATGGAAACGGCCCGCCTGCTGGCCGAGGAAGGGTTGGCCATTATCACCGGCGGTGGACCAGGCATTATGGAAGCCGGCAACAAGGGCGCGCGGTTGGGCGGCGGCGTTTCGGTGGGGCTGGGGATCGAACTGCCATTTGAACAGGGGCTCAACGCCTACGTGGATGTGGGGGTCAACTTCCGCTACTTCTTTGCCCGCAAAACCATGTTCGTCAAATACGCCCAGGGTTTCATCATCTTCCCCGGCGGTTTCGGCACGCTGGATGAACTCTTCGAGGCCGTCACGCTGATTCAGACCGGCAAGGTTCACAACTTCCCGGTGATTCTTTTCGGCAAAGAGTATTGGCAAGGGCTGGTGGATTGGCTGCGCAACACCATGATGACCGAGGGCAAAATCTCCGCCGCCGATCTGGATCTGCTGGTGGTGAGCGATTCACCCACCGAAGTGCGCGATCTGATTGTGGCGGCCATCAGCAACGGCAGTTGGGCCGACGCCAAAGAGGAAGCCGCACGCGCCGTAACCAGGCAAGTTTTTCAGTTTGAATGAAGCCAATTTACGATTTGAGATGTACGATTTACGACGTACTAAGTTCCCCCGCCTCTCCACACGCGGAGAGGCGGGGGCCAGGCTTCGACGTGAGCTCAGCCGAACGTGGGCGGAGAGGCTAATCCTCGCCCCTCACCCGTTCATAAACCGCCCGAATCGCATCGTACCCAAAGCCCCGACGGGCCAGAAAGCCGCTTAATTTCTGCTGCCGGGCGCGTTCATCCAGTCGCTGCCAGCCCGCCAACTTGGGCTGGACGGCGTCCCAAGCCAGCGCTTCTTCATCTAAATCGGCCACGGTCTCTTCGATAATATCGTCGGCCACGCCCTTTTGGCGCAGTTCGTGGCGCAGCGCCTGGGCGCCGCGCGGCCGCATCTGTGCGCGATCGCGGCGCCACATGGCGGCAAACTCGGCATCGTCCAGATAGTTCTGCTCCACCAGCCGCTGCACCGTGGCGCTGACCACTTCCTCAGCGTATTCTTTCTTGGCCAGATATTGCTCCATCTCGCGCTGCGTGCGTTGGCGCATCCCCAAGTAGCGCGAAGCGGCTTGATAGGCCTTGCTGTAGGCGTCTTCATCTTGCAGACGGGCCATGTCGGCCTGGCTTAATTCCTGCCCCTTTTTCAAAGTGGCCGCCGCCATCAAGTTAATGGCAAACGCATATTCGCCATCCAAATATACATTGACGCGCTCTTTGTTGCGCTTTTGAATTTGCAGCGCCGTAATTTTTTGGGTCATAAAATCTCTTGTGGGTCACTCTTGTAGAGTGACACCATGGGTCGACCGAAGCACGTCACTCTGCAAGCGTGACCTACGAACTAGCTGCCGCGCCATGCACAGTTTCACAATTCCGATGGTGATTTGTCTCTCTGCTGTATCGATTCAACCCCATCAACCTGTGCATCATTCCGGTTCTGCAAAAGCTGGCGAACCTCCGCCCGAAACATCTGCAATTCCGCCCGCAATTCGGCCACCATCTGCTCCAGCTCGTCGGTGTTATCGGTGGTCATCTCATCCACAAAGACCGCGTTGGCCAGCGATAAACCCAGAATGCCGCCTACCAAAACCGCCACCACAAAATAGATCCGCAAAATCAGAATCCAGCCCGGCGAGGCGCCGCTGGCTGCTAGCGTATCGGGAATCTCGTACCAGCCTTCTACGGTAAATACTTTGAACAGCGAATAGAACGAAATGAGCGGATTGCCAAAATATTGCTCGGCGTTTTCCAGGCCGCCAAAGAGCATGGTGGCGCCTACCGCCAATGTCAAATTCAGCACAAAGAGCACCAAGAACACGCCGACAGAAGCTTGCAGCGCCCGCATGACGCCCTTGCCAATGTGTGACGCATTGGGCACAAAACGCATGACGCGCACAAAACGCAGAAATCGCCCCATGCGCAGCAGCGTGGGGATGGCATAGATGCGTGAGGAATCCGGCTCAAAGGGCAAATTGAGCAGCAGCGGCAGGCTGGCCACCATAATCACAAAATCAAAGCGATTCCACCCGCTGTTCCAATAGGCCTTAAATCCCAGCAGCCCAATTTTGAGCAGCGCTTCAAAAATAAAGTAGACGATGCAGACATAATCGATCCACTCTAGCCATAAACCCGCGCTCTTGTGAATATCGGGAAATGCATCCAAAAAGAGCACAATCGCGTTGATGCTAATGACGCCTACCACGGTCGGTTCGCCAATGAGCACTTTGATGAGGAAATGCCGGTCAGAGTGTCGAATCGAAGTCACAGCATTGATACCGCAATTGATATTTCCGTATTGCTTATTGCTGTATTGCTGTATTGCTCCCTGAACAAGCAATACAGCAATACAGCAATAAGTAACCTAATCGCCCATAGCTGAGTCGGAAATTTGCAGCCCTTTGTTTTCGGTGGGGGTCAGCTCCAGATTGCTGCGTCCATTGGTGGGCGCCAGCGCTAAATGACTGCTGGAGGTTGGAATCAAGTCCAGATTGGTACCCTGGCGATAGCGCTGCACCGTCTTGCCCCGGTCCTGCAAGCCGATGACCAGGCTGTACGCCACCGGCACCACGTATAGCGTGAGCAGCGTGCTGGTGATCATGCCGCCCATAATGGCAATGGACATGGATTGGCGGAATTCGCCGCCCGCCGAAATGCCCATCACCACCGGAATCATGGCCAGGATCAGCGAGAGCGCCGTCATCAAAATCGGGCGCAGACGCACCGGCCCGGCCCGCCGCATGGCCAGATCCGCCGCCGCGCCGCGATCGCGCTCCATGTTGGCGAAATCGACCAGCAGAATCGAGTTTTTGGTCACCAGCCCCATGAGCATGATAAAGCCAATAAATGCCGTCATGTCCAGCGGGCGGTCGGTCATCAGCAGCGCCAGCAGCGCGCCGATGATCGAGAGCGGCATGGCGATCATGATCAGCAGTGGCTGGATAAAGCTGCCAAATTGCGCCGCCAACACCATATAAATAAAGACCACCGAAAGCAGCAGCGCCATGCCCAAATTTTGGAAGGACTCGGCCTGCGCATCGGCGTCGCCGCCCAGCTTGGCCTCCACCCCGGCGGGGAATGGATATGCCGCCAGGAAGTTTGTCACGTCGTCCACCGCATCCGGTGTGCTGCGGCCCACCACGTTGGCGCCAATGCTTACAATGGGCTCGCGGTTGCGCCGCTGAATTTGGGTCGGCCCCGACGCCACTTGCGCCGCCGCCACCGTGCGCAACTGGATCAGGTTGCCCGTGGGCGCCACCAGCCCAATGTCGAGCAGATCGTCAATGCGGGCGCGATCTTCAGGCCGCAGCCGCACAATGATGTCGGCCTCGGCGCCCTCGCCGCGGAAAGTGGAGGCCTTTTCACCATTGACCAACGTGCGCAGCGAACTGCCGATCTGCGCCGTGCTCAGCCCGGCGTCGGCGGCGCGGCGGCGGTCCACGGCGATCTGCACCTCCGGTTTGCCGGCGTTGTAGCTGCTGGTTACATCCACCAGCCCCGGCACTTGCGCCGTTATGTCGGCCATGAGCCGTTGGCTGATTTCGCCCAACTCTTGGAAAGTGGCCGTGGGCGAAATCAGCTCGACCACAATGGCCTTGCTGCCGTCAATAAACGTATCGCCGCCGCCCACGCCGTCGGCCAGTGCAAACGAGACGCCCGGCACCGCGGCCAGCGGCTGACGCAGGTCGTCGATGACGCGTTCGCTGGGCGATTGGCCGGGGGCATCGCGGCGCACTTTGACGAAAAAGCTGGCTCGCTCCGGCTCGGCGCTGCTGCCGATGGTGGTGAAAACGCCATCCACCCACGGGTGGGCCTGAATAATCTCCTCAACTTTGATGGCCTCGCGCTCGGTGATCTCCAGCGGCGTGCCTGGAGGCATCTTCATGGCTACATCAAAAACGCCGCGGTCCAGGCTGGGCAAAAAGGCCTGCTGAATAAAACCGGCGCCATAAACGCTGCCCGCCACAATCAGCGCCGCCACCAAAAGCGTCAGCCAGCGATGGTCCAGCGTCCAGTTGAGGGTGGCCGAGTAGAGGCGGTCCAGCCAGCCGCGACCCGCCTCTTCGCGCCCGATGCTTTCATCAATCTGCCCTTCCGGCACTTTGGTGCTGGCTTTGAAAAAGCGCGCCGCCATCATGGGCGCCAGGGTCAGCGCCTCAAAGGTGGAGATCACAATGGCGATGGAGACGGTGAGGCCAAAGCTGCGGAAAAAGCGGCCGATAATGCCCGACGCATAGGCCACCGGCAGAAAGACGGCCAAAATGGTGGCCGTGGTGGCGATGACGGGCTGGATCACTTCGGCGGTGGCCAGGCTGGCGGCATCGCGCGGCTTGTAGCCGCGTTCGATCCAGCGCAGAATGTTTTCGCGCACCACAATGCCGTCGTCGATAATCAGCCCGATCACCAGCGCTAGCGCCAGCAGCGACACGTTATTGAGTGAAATGTCGGCCAGCTCCATAAAAAGAGGCTGCTGATAATGATCAGCGGCATGCCCATGACGGTGAGAAAGGTGTTGCGCAAATTGCGAAAGAAGATCAGAATGGTGAAGGCAGCCAGCAGCGCGCCCCAGCAGATCGCTAATGGCGCCGTTGGTCGATTCGCGCACGATGACTGATTCGTCGCCGCCGATGACAATCTCTAAATCTGGGTTGGCCGCGGTAATGGCGTTCAGCGTTTCCTTGACGCCGTCGGCCACGGCCAAGGAATTGGAGCCGCTCTGTTTGCGAATAGCTATCGTCACCGACTCTTCGCCATTGAGGCGCGTCAGTTCTTCCCGCTCTTGAAAGCCATCCACCACCTGGGCCACATCGCGCAAATAAACCGGCGCCGTTTGGCTCTGCCCCACAATAATGTCATTGAGCTGATCCACCGTTTCAAAGTTGCCGGGCGTGCGCACCAGCAATTTCTGTCCCCCATCGGTCACCGAACCGCCGGGGATGTTCAGATTTTCCGTGCGCAGTGCGCCGATCACCTGCTGCACCGCAATGCGACGGGCGGCCATGTTCTGAAAATTGAGATTGACCTGGATTTCACGCACTTCGCCGCCGCTCACATCCACGGCGGCCACGCCTGGCGCGCTGCAGCGGGATCTGAATGTTGTCTTCGACCCAGGTGCGCAGGGCGGCGGGCGAGCGGGCGCCGGCGGTCGGCCACGCCAAAGCGCATAATCGGATTGTCCGACGGGTTGAAGCGGCGCACAATGGGCTCTTCGGCATCGTCGGGCAGGCGCAGCCGCAGCAGGTTCACTTTCTCCTGCACCTCTTGGCTGGCGCGGTTGATGTCCTTGTCAATTTGAAGAGCAGAATGACGTTGCTCAGCCCCTCAAAGGTGTTGGAGCTCACTTCGTCAATGCCGGGCAGCGCGCTGAACTCTTCTTCCAGCAGTGACGTGACCGAATCCTCCACCTCTTCCGGCGAGGCGCCCGGATAGATGGTGCTGACCACAATGACGGGAAACTCGACATTGGGGAAAAGATCCACCGGAATGGTGGTGTACGAAAGCGTGCCAAGTACAATGCCCGCCAGCAAAATCATGGTCATGGCGACCGGCTGGCGAATGGCGAAATCCCAAATTTTCATAAGCAGTCCAAAAAATCAATCAGGCCAGCCACATCATGGGCTGACCTGACCGGAAGTTAAAATAGAGGAGATGGGCCTCTCCTCCCCTGGCCCCCTCCTCTCCACATGTGGAGAGGAGGAACGGCGTAAGAAGTACGCCAAGGGGAGGAGCGGCTACCCAATGGCTATTCTTGCGCCCCAAAAAGATCCACGGTGGCAAACATGCCGGGGCGCAAATCATTGGAGCCTTCGGACACGGGTTTGAGAGTGACCTGTACGGAACGGGTGGCCGAGTCTAGTTCGGGGGCGATCATGGTGACGACGCCTTCAAAGAGGCGGTCGGGATAGGCATCCACGCGGATGATGGCGTGTTGATCGATGGACAGTTCGCTCAGCCGGTATTCTTCGACGGGGATAACGACTTTGACTTCATGGGAGAGGATGGTGACCACCGATGAACCGCTGCCGACCATGGTGCCCACCACGGCGTCTACGCTGGCGACCACGCCATCAATTGGCGCGCGCACCATGGCCTTTTCTAGCTGCCGTTGGGCCAGATAGAGCGAGGTTTCGGCCTGGCGCACATTGGCTTCCGCCGCCCGAATTTGGGCGCCCTGCACACCTTCTTCCAGCCGCGCCAGGTTGGCGCGCGCCTGCATCATTTGGGCATAGGAGCTAGAGACCTCTTCTTGCGTTGGTCCTTTGACCGTTGTGTCATATTGGGCCTGGGCGGCTTCCAGTTGCAGCGTGGCTTGTTGAAGCTGTAGGCTTTGGGGCAAAGCCGCAATGGACGGGTTGCCGCGCACCTGGTTATAGGCCGCGCGGGCTACGGTTACGCCGGCTTCGGCTTGTTGAAGTTGCGCTTTGGCAATGCGCAAATCTTCATCGGTGGGGCCAGCCAGGGTTTGCTGATAGGAGGCTTCGGCGGCAGCCACGTTGGCGCGGGCCGCTTCCAGATCTTCTTCACTCACTTGAATTTGCAGCAGCTCCAGTTGCGATTGGGCGGAAACCAGGCCGGCCATGGCTTGCTCGCGGGCAGCTTCCAGCGTGGTGTCGTCAACTTCAACCAGCACGTCGCCTGCTTTTACCTCATCGCCAATTTGCACATTGACGACAATAGCCATGCCGCCTACTTCGGGCGCCACTTCAATGCGCTTTTCGGCCAGAATTTCTCCATTGTAGGCCAGGCGCGCTTCTTGCACTTGCAGCAGCTCGGCCAGACGAATGGCATCGTTGACGTCGTCCTGTAATGCTGCGTTGCTTTCTGCTTCTTCGGCGGGCGCGGTGGTCGCTTCGGGTTGAGCGGCGTCGGCGGCAGCGGCGGTTTGGCCTTCCTCGGGCAGCATTTGGACGGCGCAACCGGTCAACAGGCTCATGGCCGCAACAAGCACAAGCGAAATTACAAGGGAAAACACGCCGGGGAGTCGTGTCGAGTGGTCGTGTGGTGCATTTGGAGCAATCATCTGGTCCTCTTTTCAACTTGTGTGGGGATTGGGAAGATTCGGTGAGCTGATCTACTTAGAGTATACCCGCGGTTGCGGCAAAAGAAAAAGAATGAGTGCGCAGGTTTGGCTCAACATCGCTGCTCATCTATGATTCATCGTCTGGGCGCGCGATGCCGTGCAGCACCAAGTCCAGCGTGTGCTCCACAACCTCGGGCGTGATGTCGTTCTGTTCAATCAGAAAACGATGGGTGACAAAACTGTTCATCATGCCGAACAAACTGATAATCACCATTTCGGAGTTGACCGGGCGAAATGCGCCACTGGCTTGACCCTCTTCAATAATGTCGGCAATCGGCTGCATGAGTGCATGGCGGTGGCGCTGCAGCAAGCTGCGCAAGGCGTTTTCCATGCCGCTAATTTCCCGCAGGCGGGCAATAAAAATGGAACGATTGGCCTGGGCCAGCTCGAAATAAGCGTTGATTACGGCTTGTAGACGCGCGGCGCAATCGCCGGCTGTTTGCGCGGCCTCCTGAATGCGCGCCTGCATATTGAGCAGATCGCGTTCGACTACGCTCAAATAGATCGCTTCTTTATCTTCAAAATAGTAATAGATGGTGCCTTTGGCCAATCCGCTATCGCGCGCCAGATCGCGCATGGAAAGACCGGCGTAGCCATGCTGCAAAATTAAACGCTGGGCGGCGTCCAGGATGATGCTTTGGGGGGTGGCTTTCTGGGGGAAAATGATGCTATCTATTTCTGCCATTGGCGCAATTAATCTCATCGGTTAGGCGAAATAAATTTGACAGAGAAGAGCGAATCACACATAATATTCACCATCGGACGAGCGTCCGATATTCCAACAATTGTATAGCGTGTTGCGGTAATCTGTCAAAAGTTATGGTATGATACCGCTACAACTTTTATCCATAAGGCACGTACTAATTAATCAATGTCGTTAAGTCATCAGTGGTCAGCCTCGCAATGCACACTGAAAACTGAGTACTGAAAACTGGTTACTTTGACCTAAAATCACCTAACTTGATCACATTGACTAACTAAGACTAATTAATTGCCAGTTTAAGTAGATCGCAAGGGCGCCATATTAGGGCTGGGTTGCCATAATCAGACCACTATTTGTATTCCCAACGCCGTTGCGATCTACGGATATTGAAGAAAACCATAAGCGCTAGAGAGGCGAAATTGGTATGACCCATTCATCTATGAAACCGCGGGCAGCACTTTTCATCGCGGCTATTCTATTCGTGTTTACATCTGTTGGATTTATGGCTGCCACGATGGATTTACAACCGGTGTTGGCGCAAGCAGATAACCAATTGGGAATCCTATCTGTTGTGGGCGCCGACGGGGCCACGCTCTATGAAACGCCAAACGGCGCCGAGATGCATGCGCTTTCGCCCGGCACGGCGCTCAACGCGACGGGGCGCTCGGCTGATAATGGCTGGGTGCTGGTGACAACGACCGACGATGAAGCGGGCTGGGTAGCCGTAGACAAGGTCGTGCTCTTTGGGTTGAGCAATTTGCCCGTCGAATTTGGTGAAACCGCGGCCGAGGGGCCAACGGCAGCAGCGCAGGAAGAGGCCGCCCCCACCAGCACGCCCACCGCACCGCCGACGCCCACGGCCACACCGTCGCCAACCCCATCGCCAACATTTACACCCTCCCCCACGCCGCCGCCCACGGTGACCCCGACACCGGTACCGCAGACGCGCGCCAATTCGTCTACGGTCATGGCGGTTGTGCGCGGTGGCGGGGCCGCATTGTTGGAAAATCCCGGCGGCGCGCCGATTGAGGATGTGCGCGTCGGTTCGACATTGACCGCCCTGGCCGTCAGCAATGACGGCGACTGGATTCAGGCGCGCACGGCTGCTGGCGCCACCGGCTGGGTTGAAAGCAAACGGGTTATTGCCTTTCGCCTGGATAGTTTGCCGCGGGTAGCCGTCGAGGTTGCGCAGCCGGAAGAATCTGCCGCGGAATCAGCCGAAAGTGGAGCTGGGGTTACAGCTACACCCTCAGCCGAGGAAGAAGCGGGCGGCGCTACGGCAAGCTCTGCTGCTTCCTCAGGTGGTTCGGCCGTTTTGCCGGAGATCGACACGCAGATTCGGCGCCCGGCGCCTGCAGACACGGAGGGCAAATTTGTAGCCACGGTGGCTATGAACGGTTCGCGCCTCAATATCCGTTCCAACCCCGGCACCAACAGCCAAATTATCGGCAAAGCGCTGCCCGATGAGCAGTTTATCGCCCTGGCGCGTACGGCTGATTCGGCCTGGGTGCAGATTGAAATCCCCGATCTGCCGGCGGGCATGGGATGGGTGGCATCCCAATTTGTGGAGTTGAACGAGCCGATTGCTGACTTGCCTGTATCGGACGAAACGCCGGACGAAGCGCCGCCAGCAGCACCCCAAGAAGAAGCGGCACCGTCAAGTCAGCCGGATGCAGCACAGCCCAATGGGTCACAAGTAGCAGGAAAAGCATCAGCAGCGCCCGGTTTATCCGGGCGTCTGGTTTTTCAAACCTCCCTTGGCGGCAGCATTTACGTTTATAATCTGGCCACCGGCGAGCTGCGCCATTTAACGGGCGGCGGCGATCCGGCCATTAGCCCCGATGGCAATATGGTGGCCTTTGGCCGCTTTGGCGGTGATGGCGGCGTCTATGTGATCAACATTGACGGCACGGGCGAGCGGCGCCTTTGGGCCAGCGCCGAAGGCCCCCGTTCACCCAAGTGGAGCCCGGACGGCAAATATGTGCTGTTTAGCCGATTGACCGGCGAATATCCGTGTCGATACGTAGGTTTTAGCATTTGTGTAGCCAATACGCCGTTCACCAGAATATTTCCGTTAATTAGGAAAGACGAACGTGGTCTCAGCCGCATAGATTTGAATGGCGAGAATTTTCGCGACATTCCAGCACTCAATACAGCGCAGGCGCCAGACTGGACAGCCAACGGCATTGTGTATCAAGCCACCACGAGCATTGAAATTACATACGATACGCCCGATTATGAGGGTACACATATCTTTAATGAAATTGTGGGCTATCAGGATCCGGCTTGGCAACCCAATGGAGATCGGGTGCTTTATCAGGACAAAGGGCCGGATCACACCGAGATCTGGTCGGTGCATCCCGACGGCAGCGGCAACCGCCCGCTGACCGGCCCGCTGACCACGCTGGTGGATCAACTGCCCTCCAATGTGTCGCCGGCGTGGAGTCCAGACGGGCAGCACATTGTCTATTTGAGCAGCCGCGGACCGGAGGAGAGCGAGGGACCCTGGCGGCTGTGGGTGATGGATGCCGGCGGTGAAAATAAGCGCCCGCTGCCAATTGATCTGGAATTTGTCTACCAGCACAACATGGAGCAGATGGTGAGTTGGGGACCGTGATGTAGGTTATGCGGTCAAACAAGCTGTTTCTATATAGGCTCGCGCCAGTGGGTTCAAGTTTGTTGAGCAGATTGGCGCGATTTTTTTGGGGGGACGGAAAATTGGCGACGTTTCGGTTTATAACCGAGACGATCCCGCCGATTGGTACTATTGTCCTATTGAATCGCTGCTTTCTTTGGCGTACAGTGATGTGACAATTTGAGACACACTATTTTCGCGACAGTTATACTTAGATTTGTCATAAATTGACATTTTCCTCGGGTAGAAAGGGTTAATTTATGACAACCGCAGGTATAGCCGGCCACGAATCACTCCAAAGAAAGAGGTA
Organism: Caldilineaceae bacterium; assembly: GCA_041391125.1. GTDB lineage: Bacteria > Chloroflexota > Anaerolineae > Caldilineales > Caldilineaceae > JACKBC01. Next base: position 25,850 of record JAWKON010000036.1, on the reverse strand, counting down.
ATCATGCATAAGTGGACAATCAACGGGGCGTTGATTTTTGCGTTTCAAGGGCTGGTCTTTGCAGTGGCGCGTACTTATGCTGTGACCGATGCTCTGCTTATCATGCTGGCGCTGGCTGGGTTGGGCGCTCTAACGGGCGCATGGCTGTGGCGCTTCTTGGATCAACCTGTACAGTCTTTGCCATCTGCTGGGCCATCCCAAGAGCTGACCAAAAATCTGTCAAATGTGTAAAATCTGCCGAGCATCAACCCTTCATTCTGCCAGCACTAGATCGGCCACTACATAGAGATGGTCTGAGGCCGAGATTGAACCGGTCCAGGCGGCCAATGATCGCCATTCCGAGCTAAATAGCACATGATCAATGCGAATGAACGGCGGGAGACGGCGGCGCCAACTGTAGCGCAGATTGGGATTGGGGTATGTGAAACCCATGCCCCAACCGGCTGCTTCATGGGCATCCGTGAGCCCTTGCCGTCGCAGCAGCGCAAAATTGGGCTGCTGTTCGGTTGTATTAAAATCGCCCATAAGAATTAAAGGCCGATTTGCTTCTGCCAATTGTTTGAACAATGCGCGGAAGATCAAATCTTGATCGCGGCTGGAGAAATAGGTGATGCGCGGGATTATGCTGCGTCGAAACCGGTAGTAAATCTCCGGGCTGCGAATGTGCGTCGTCATCACCGTAATGGGGCGTTCGTTCAGTTCGACCACGATTTTCAGGCAAATGCAACCCAGCAAGCGCGCATTGGCTTGCGCAGCTTCGATAATGGGCAATTTGCTCCACAGGGCAATCCCACTAGAGCTGCCGACAGATTGCACCCGATGATACGGATATTCATCGCCCAATAGGGCCACCATCGCCTTTTCAATATCAAAGGGTACTTCTTGCAGCGCAATTATGTCGGGCTGTAATTTTTGGATCTCCGTGTAAAATTCATCTTCGAGTGGGCTGGCGTATAGCATGTTCCACGTCATCACGCGCAGGCGTGGTGCGTTCTCCAAATTCGCAAACGCCAGTTGCCAATTGGGCAAATACTGGACGCCATATTGACCCAAAAACACAATCAGTGGCGCCATCAAGGCCAGCAACGCTGTTCGGCTCCGCAACAGCAGCGCGCCTACTAGCAGTGGCGCCAGCGGCAAATAGAACCAGACCGCAAAGACCTCACTAAGCTGAAGCTCCCACAGTTCCTCATGTAGCGGGCTGCGCAATAGAAGCTGCCAGGCTACATACGCCACACAGAACAACATACACGCCAGCGTCCACACGGCGCGGCCAACACGAACCACCATAACTCTCCGCAACTCTCTATCTTGGGAAACCATTCCAGCTACATCTGTAAATCTCAATGCAACTCTACTTTTGTCACCTGCGCGGCATTGTCCTGCAGCGCTTGGCCAGCGTCATCAATGGCCCATAGCCGCTGCCCGCTCAAGGCGTCATACAGACCGACTATCAATGTATAAGTGCCGCTTGCCAGATCATCGGGTAATTTAAGTTGATGAGGATCCAGCACCACTTCACCAGGCGCCCACTGATTGGTGGTATAACCACCCGCCGGCAACGCGTCGGATTGGCTGACGATCTGGCCTTGTCTATCGACTAAATGGACAAATGTTGTGTAGCTGGCCAGGGGCGCAGTCTGTGCTTGCCACACCAATGTAACGGGCAACGTATATTCCGTTGGTGACTGTTCACCAATCTGTACGCCAGCCAAGGCAATTTCAGATTTACCCACCAGCGAGCCAAAAAGCGCATTGGCTGGTGTGAGAGGCGTAGGCAGCGAAAAATTGCGTAGAGATGGTTGTAACGCGATTGAACCAAGCGCGCTTTCAGCCTCACTGTGGCTTACCGCGTCGGTTGTCGTCAGGTTGAGTTCGTATCGGCCAGCACTGATTTCATTGGGCAGGCGCAAGCGTAGCCGTTGACAAAAGGCCTCATCCATTCGCCAATCTGGTGGTTGACTCACAACGCCGTTCCAAATGTTAGTCTCATTTGCATTACCCTGCAACAACAACCGCGCCTCAATGGCAGGGGAGGTCCTGTCATTGGCTCCGGTTAGGCTCTTGTGCCAGAACAGATCTAACGTCATCGGGGCGCCCGCCTGCAATTCTGACCCATGAAGTGTGTAGCCCCACAGATTTAAGGCGACGCCACTGCTGGCCTGCTCCTGGCTTTCTAAGCGAACTGCGGGCGTCAACTCTGCATGGGGATAGGCGCGCACTGGTAATGGCATTTCACCAGCCAGCGCTGTATCGCCAAACGTATCCAGCCGCGGGCGGCGCAATCCATTGGCGGCCAATTCATACCAGCCCACGACCGCGCGCACTGTCTCCCCGCTAGCACATGGCTCGCTCACATCGGGATAATATACATCGAGCACACGCTCTCCTACTGCCCAATAGGGGGTACGATACGAACCATTGCCCGGTGCTTTATCGATCTGGCCCACCCGATTGCCATCAGCATCGATCAGGTGGACAAATGATGTCAGGTCGCGCGTGGTAGGTACATCTGCCCGCCAGTAAATCGTCAGCGCATAGGGATCGCTTTGGCCAAGTCGGTTGGTACTCAGCCCCAGCAAGGTTGGGGCATCCTCAAAGTTGGCCTGGTTAATCTGCTGTGGCGCCAAGTCAGCTGGCCAATGATCCAAAAATGGCGCGTCCGCCTGCACAACATTGAGCAACTGTTTGCCATAAGGATCGACTTCGGTCTGGACAGGCCCAGTATGTAACACCGTCGCCATAAATTCGGCCCGGTCATGCTGCTCAGCTGGAAATGCATAAATTGCGCCCGCTCCGGAGGGCGGCAGCACAATTGTGTCACTTGTGTCTAGCGACTTAAAACCGTAATCGCCCAGCAAAAATGCCACCGATGCATGGCCGGCCCATAGCTGTGACAAATAGACCTGATGATCCGCCGCCAGCGGGTGCAAATAATTGAGTGCGTCTTGTTTGTCGACATCATATATATAGTAAAGTTCTCGGTGCTGTGGAAACTCTACAAAATAGTCATACATAGTCCAGCCGCCGCTGACTACGATGACCAGGCTGACCACGGCTGCCCCCAGCCATTGATACATGCGGGTATTGAATAACTGTGCGCGCGTCCACATCCAGGTAAGGCCAAGCCCGGTAGATACAAAAAGTGCCGGGTGAGTGGGCAGCGTGCGCGAAAAATCGGGCGCGTCATTGCTCAAAATGGACGGCAAGAGCATGACCATACTCCACATTCCTAACAGCACCAACGCACTCCGATCTGGATCGTCAACATTGCGGATGCGTTGTACCCAAATAACCAGGCCAATAACAAAAGGAACGGACATGAGCGGATCGAAAACGGGGCGACCCGGCACATTGTGCGTCCAATCCAGGTCACCGCGCACATTAAACATGCCGATGACCTGGATAGTCTGCTGCAAAATGGCGCGCCATGGTGAGTAGGCTCCCACCTGTTCATTGAAAACAAAGGCTTCTGCCGCATGTTCAAAAAAGAAATCTGGGCGGCGATAAAATTCGAACCCCAATGGTAAAAAGACCAAAAATGCCGTTGCGCCAGCAATCAGCAGACCGGCAAAAGGATGCGCAAGCGGATTCTTCCAACCAACCCGTTGCGAAGCCTGCATGTGGACAAACTGCCATAGCACAAAACCAATCAGCACAAAGGGGACGAGGCGGCCGGTCGGGTGCGTCCATACCGAAATCCCGACAAGTACGCCGCTAAGGCAAAATAGTCCAACCCTGCGCGCCCGTCGCATCTGCTGCCCCGCCGCCCAATAGGTTCCGAATGCGGCGCTAAGAATCATTGGCATCATAATAACGCGGATGCCAAAATGGCTGAAATGGACGTTCCAAAGACTTAACGCTAGAGTAAGAGAGGTAAAGGCGGCCAAAGTGCGACTGTGTCTATGACAAAGACTACGGATTAGTAAATATGCTGCCACTACACAAAGAATTCCCGCGAGAGCCGATGCAAGACGCAGCGTGTAGGGTGTAATATTGCCGGCCAGCCAGGCAATGGCAGCCTGCCAATATGTGTAAAGCACTTCCCTCCCGGCATTGGCTGGCAAAAACAGTGGGCGGTTTCCCGCAAGAACCTGCTCCGCATCAATGGCATTAAATGCTTCATCAAACTGCAATCCGGGCGGCACAACGCCTAGTTTGTACAGTCGCAGTATGGCGCCTATTAGAGTGATGGCAAGTAATAAATACCAATCACGTTGATTCCACTTCATTAGCAGTCTATTCTGTGCAAGTCGGCTGCAGAGGCAACCGTATGAGTTCACGGTCAAACGTCAGGTATAGTGATTTAGCTTATCGATCATAATCGATAAAGCATAGGCGCGCCAGTTGGCTGCCAAGCGAGATCATCCTGAATATTTTCGGTCAAATGAAGTTTGACATAGTATAAATTAGTGGATGTTTCTCGAGTGATTTGTCGCTAAACTAGCGCGTGATGCTGAAGAATATGGAAAGTGTTTCGACAGAATTGAGTCAAATTTCAAAATTGCGCGAAGGATTCGCAAATAGGTTGCGATTAATAAAGTGAAGGCACACAGAATTCTGAAAGAGTGCAGCAAGACACAGCAGTACGAAGTTTAGTAGTTTAGTTAAGTTGTTTGTAGTACAGAAGTAAGAAACACAGAAGTAAGAAACACAGAAGTAAGAAACACAGAAGTAAGAAACACAGAAGTAAGAAACACAGAAGTAAGAAACACAGAAGTAAGAAACACAGAATCCTCCGAAACAGAAGTTGAAAGTGTGGTCCGAAGTTAGTGTTCGGTAGTACAGTTGTAGATATTACGTAATAATCAGCAGTAAGAAGTCTCAAGTAGTGTAGATGTAAGAAGTTTGTATTATGCAGTAACGCAGCAATGAGTAGTTAGAAGTTAAGTAGTCTGATGTACATTTGCGAGTGGTTTTCAGTAGTCAGCAGTAAAAAGTCTCTAGTAGTATAGATGTAAGAAGTTTGTATTATGCAGTACCGCAGTAATGAGAAGTTAGAAGTTGAGTAGTAATAATGTGATCTAGATCACCATTTTCATGTTGGGCGCCCCACTGAGTACTTTCAGTTTCCGGTTTAGGATATATATAGGACGGTGAATCTGAAAAATCAAAACATATAGCAATTAATGTGAAAGATTTTTTCAGGTTCATGCGTCCTTAGTAGTAGAAAGTTTCCCAGACAAAAATTGCGTAAATGCTAGTTGGCTAGGAAGACGCCCAGGTGACGCTTCCCGGCGTAATGAAAAATCTGGCTAGGATATTGCCCAAGTGACAATAACCCGGCTTAGGTAATTTATACCCACACAAATTTCCAGGTTAAGTTCGATTCTAGCTATATAGTACCGGCATTACAGAACAGGTGTACAAGATACACTTGCTAGGAAGACGCCCAAGCGACGCTTCCCGGCGCATGCAAACGGCTACGGCGGCTAAGATATTGCCCAAGCGACAATAACTCGGCTTAGCGTATAGTTTGCGAGTATGAGCAAGCAGTATAAGTTTGAGTTTTTCAGGTGTCTAAGATGCACCTGCTAGGAAGACGCCCAGGCGACGCTTCCCGGCGAATGAGAAGGGCTATGGCGGCTAGGATATTGCCCAAGCGACAATAACTCGGCTTAGCGGATAGTCTGCAAATATAAGCAAGCAGTATAAGAACAAGATTTTCAGGTGTACAAGATACACCTGCTAGGAAGACGCCCAGGCGACGCTTCCCGGCGAATGAGAAGGGCTATGGCGGCTAGGATATTGCCCAAGCGACAATAACTCGGCTTAGCGGATAGTCTGCAGGATTAGCAAGCAGTACAAGGATGAGATTTTCAGGTGTCCAAGATACACCTGCTAGGAAGACGCCCAAGCAACGCTTCCCGACGCACGACAAGAGCTACGGCGGCCATGATATTGTTTGAGTGAAAATAACTTGGCTTAAAGAAGAAATCATGGCTCTATCTGAAGATGTAACATATGGCTCAAGGCGGAGCTACTTTGCTGGAATAGCCCTCAAGTCATCGTGGAGTCAAACACATAATTCGATAACTTGGTAAGCTAGGAGCGTATAAACTGAAAACAATTGGCTGTAACTCAATACAATTCCCCGGAGTCTGGCCTATCGCCTATGCGGCGATGATTCGGTGGGCTGGATTAAAGGAGCCCCAATACGGTAAAGCGTAAATGCAACTGTATCGGGGCTTCTATATTATTATGAAATACCAAAATGAACTCATATATTTGTCGCGAAGGATTTTCCGTTCAAATACGATAAATAACGTAGAGGGTGAACGATTGACGTCCTGCTTCACCTTTCTGTAGCCTCCTTCTCTTTCTTTTCTCCCTTTTGGGACAGGGAATCCGTTACATATGGCGGGTTCCCTGTTTCATTTTACCCCTTTTTCGCAAAGCGGTATAAGATCAGGACTTTGGGTTTTCGTCACTACACACAAAAAATCATGAGGTAATTTTGCGGAATATGACAACCGAATCCAATCTTTCTCCCAGAATCCTATGTGTTACACCAAATCCCGCCGTGGATCGTACTCACATCATTCCTCACTTGATTCCGGGCGCAATCCATCGTGCCTATAAGGTTGTGGTCGATGCTGGCGGCAAGGGCATCAATGTGGCGCGCGCCGTGCGGGTGCTCGGAGGAACGCCCATATGTGCTGGATTTCTGGGTGGGTTCAGTGGAAGACTGGTTGCGCAGTTGGCAGAAGCTGGAGGGCTCCTGCCCGCATGGAGCTGGATTCGAAATGATACGCGAACCTGTCTCATTATTTCGGCTGAAGATAGCGCGGAATCTACAGTCTTTAATGAAAATGGACCAACCGTCACGCCGGCGGATTGGCTTACGTTGCGCCATGACGTTGTTAAAGCCGCACAAAGGGCAGATGCTGTGTGTATTTCCGGTAGCACGCCTGCCGGCTCGTCAACGGACAGCTTGCCCATGTTGATCAACGCTCTGCGCGACGTTGACAAACCTATCTGGGTAGACACAAGCAAAGTTGCTCTTCAGATCGCATTGACTGCCTGCCCCACAGCCATCAAAGTGAATCATGCGGAAGCCGGAGAGGTTGCTGGCGTTGACATACAAACGCCGCAGGAGGCTGTAGCTGTCGCTAACCAGTTTTGCGCGCAAGGAATTGCGAACGCGATTATCACGTTGGGGCGCGATGGCGCCGTGCTGGCTACATCTGCCAACGGAGGTTGGTGGGCGCAGCCGCCGGAGATGCAAACTGTGAGCGCTGTGGCCAGTGGAGATTGTTTTCTGGCCGGCATGATTTTGGCTGTCTGCCAGGGAGAAGTGCCTGAAGTGGCTTTGATGCACGGCGCAGCGGCCGGTACAGCCAATGCGTTGAATGCGGGGGGGGCTCGCTTTACGCGCGAGCAGTTTGAAGAGGTGTTGAGCAAGGTTCGCCTTCAAACCTTGGACTAATCTGTCTGTATACGTCAGCTATACGCCATAATTTCTAGTGTGCGTAGCAAGACGGTGCGCCATTTGCCCCCTTCGTCAACCGGCAAATAGATGGCGCGGCGGGCCACGCGCGCCGCCTCTTCTGCTGCGAACTGCTCCTCTTCCAAATGGCCCAAACCTAGCTGGAGCCTGCGCTGCAGCACGCGACGGTTCATATTTTCCAGCGCATCGCTACGGATGACAAGCTGCTCCAATTCGCGGCCTATGTTCTGCACGCCGGCGCGCAAGGCTAAAATCTTGACCAAAATTTGAAAGAGCAAGTTGTCCACTTCCTCGGGGACAGAGCGGGTTTCATCCACTTCGCCAAAGCGGTCGATCAGTTCACGGCGCATTTCTTCCACTGAATCGGGATTGGTGAGACCGGCAATGCGGCGATACATTTGTAGCCGTAACCCTTCATCTTCCACATAATATTCAGGGATTTTGGCATCAATGGGCAGATCCAGCGTCACCGGTGGGGCCAGCGGATCCGTAATATCGAACGGCGCGTCGACCGCGCCCGTTGCCGCTGACGAAAATGAATGGCCCACCTTTTCATCTCTTTGCTCTTCTTCGTCCTCATTGTTGACTAGCTCCGGGGCGATTCTGGCAGCTACAGAAGGTGTACTCATTTCAGCCTGATCGTCGGAGTCTTCGTCACCATCTTCGTTTTGCGTTTGTTGCATGGCTTTTTCAAAGCGTTTGGCTTTTTCACGCGCATCGTTAATCGCTTGTGCTAGCAGCCGGGTGTACAGGTCAAAGCCGACGCTGTCAATATGCCCGTGCTGGCGTGCGCCCAGCAGATCGCCGGCGCCGCGAATTTCCAGATCGCGCATGGCAATGCGGAAGCCGGCGCCCAGTTCTTCGCTGCTTTCCAAAATGGCCGAGAGTCTGCGGCGGGCGTCATAACTGAGCGTGGTGTGTTTGTCGTAGAGCAGATAGCAGTGGCCGCGTTGCGCGCTGCGCCCCACGCGGCCGCGTAACTGGTAGAGCTGCGCTAGGCCGAAGTGATCGGCGCGATTAATAATGATTGTGTTGGCATTGGGAATGTCCAGCCCATTTTCAATAATGGTGGTGCAAACCAATATATCCGCCTCGCCGTCTGAAAACTGAATCATGGCGTCCTCTAGCTGGCGCTCAGCCATTTGGCCGTGCGCGACCAGCACGGTTGCTTCGGGCACTAGCCGCTGCAGTCGGTCCGCCAGCACATTGATGCCGCGCACGCGGTTGTGGACAAAGAAGACCTGCCCGTTACGGTTCAATTCGCGCTGAATAGCCTGGCGCACCATGACATCGTCAAATTCCGCCAGGATGGTGTGGACGGGCTGGCGCTCCTTGGGCGGTGTGTTGATGGTGCTCATGTCGCGCACGCCGCTTAGGCTCATGTGCAGCGTGCGCGGGATGGGCGTGGCGCTGAGCGTCAGCACATCTACCAGCGTGCGGAGCTGCTTGAGTTTTTCCTTTTGGGCCACGCCAAATCGCTGCTCTTCGTCAATGATCATCAGCCCCAAATCTTTGAATTCCACATCGTTGCTCAATAGCCGATGGGTGCCGATGACCATGTCTACCGTACCATCGGCCAGCCCTTTGATCACCCGCTCCTGTTGGGCGGGAGTGCGGAAACGGCTCAACGATTCGACGCGAATGGGAAAGCGATTGAGGCGGCGGCTAAAGGTGCGATAGTGCTGCTGGGCCAGCACCGTAGTCGGCACCAGCATGGCCACCTGTTTGCCGTCGGTCATGGCCTTGAAGGCGGCGCGCACGGCAACTTCAGTCTTGCCATACCCCACATCGCCACAGATAAGCCGGTCCATGGGGCGGTCCGACTCCATATCGATTTTGACCGCATCTATGGCCTCTAGCTGATCCAGCGTCTCTTCATAGGGGAAGCTGGCCTCCAATTCTTCCTGCCAGGGACCATCCGGGCTATATGAATGACCGGTGATCAGCTCGCGCTCGGCGTAGAGCTTGAGCAGATCGTCGGCAATGTCGGCGATGGCGCGTTTGGTACGCTCTTTGACGGTCTGCCAATCCGCCGTGCCCAGGCGCGTGACGCCCGGCGCCCCCTCACCTGCGCCCACATAGCGGCTTAAGCGGTCGGCCTGGTGTACGGGCACATAGAGTTTGTCGCCTTTGGCGTAGGAAACCTGCAAGTATTCGCGCGTGACGCCGCTTACCTCCAACATAACCAGCCCGTCATACTGGCCAATGCCGTGTTCGAGATGGACCACAAAATCACCAGCCTTGACATCCGCAAAGAAGATTTCGGGCGCCACGCTGCTGCGCTTGGCAGTTTTACGGCGCGCTTGTGGCTTGCTCCAACCAAACAGCTCGGCATCGGTCCACAAGTGCAAAGTCGATACATCGCCATCTTCCAGCAAGCCGCGCATGGTAAAACCTTCACCCAATACACCCTGCACCAGCGCATTGCCGCGCGGGGGCGGCGGCTGCGGCAAATCGGACTGTACGTGGACCACCATGTCCGCCTCACGCAGCAATTCCTGCATGCGCGCGGCCTGGCGCGTAACCAACACCGCGCGATGCCCAGCCGTTAAGGATTTGTGGACGTCGTTGGCAATCTGCTTGGTCTTGCCGCCGAAGCGGGGGCCGGGGGCAAAGCTGCGCGCCAGTTCAGTATTGTTATTGGCCGTTTTGCCATCGAGACCGCCGTAACCCAGAATCAGCGGGTTGCGAGCAGCGAGCTGGCTACGGATTTCAGACACGTCGAAAAAGCTGCTGGCAAACCCGTGGGGCAGTTCGCCGCTGCGTTCTAATTCCTGCCGCAGACCGACGGCCTGATTTTCCAACTCCTGAAGCGTGTCCATCAATTCGGCGCCATCATCAATGATCAGCAGTGCATCTGCGCCCGCATAGTCGAGCAGGCTGGCCGGTTGCTCATAAAAATAGGGCAGATACCACTCAACGCCGCGGAAGCTTTGGCTGTCGTGCAAATGCTCCACTTCCAGCCGCAGCTCTTCGCGGATGGCCAGCAGCAGATTAGGATCTTGAAGGGGCGAAAGCTGCTCATCTTGCGCCAGATTTTCCGGTGCGTTGAGCGTGTCGCCCCGAATGTTGAGGCGTTTGAGCACGGCTGGGCCATATTTGCTCAGCGCTTCGCAACCGGGACCGATCTCTGCTTGATTGATGCGCCGTTCAGTGCGCTGGCTGGCTGGGTCAAAAATGCGCAAACTTTCGATCTCATCGCCAAAAAGGTCGATGCGTATTGGATGGTCCAGATTGGGGGGCCAGATGTCCACAATGCCGCCGCGGCGCGCAAATGCTCCCGGCTCTTCCACCACCTCCACGGCGTGATAGCCGGTCTGCACCCAGTTCATGGTCATCTGTTCCAGCCGCACTACGCTGCCGGTGCGCAACGGGCGCAACGCCAGGCGCAGCTCGCGGGCGGGCAGCGTTTTTTGCATTAACGCGCGCTCGATATGACTACTGGTTTGGGACCAGTGCTGTCGCGGCTTTGCAAGGCGGCCAGCGCAGTCAAGCGGCGCTGGCGCGTTTCACTGCTCCATGAAATGCGTTCAAATGGCAGCGCATCGGGTTCGGCAAAGAGATGAATGGGCGCCCCATTTTGTTCCTTGGGCGGCAGCCACGCTTCCAGATTGAGCGCCAATTGGTGGGCCATTTCGCTGCGCGCCGTTAAGATGATCACTGGCCCTGGGTGGTGCAGCGCCAGCCCAGCCAGCACAAATGGATGCGCCGAGTGGACCAACGCCTGCGGTTCAGTGGGCGGCGCGGTGCGCATGGCTTCATAGGCAGGCAGCTGGGGCAATAGATTGAGCAGTCCAGATAAATTCATGATGTTTTGACGTTAAACCTATTCATGGCGGTATCAATGCCGTTAAAGAGCCAGACGTCAATGGCGGTGCAAATGGTGTCTCTCAACGGAGCAAAAAGCGCCGCTTCATCTTTCAGAAAATCCTGCAACACATAATCGGCCGCTTTCATACGCCCCGGCGGTCGACCGATACCGATGCGAAAACGCGGAAAATCGGGTGTATCCAGCCGGGCGATGATCGACTTGACGCCGTTTTGCCCGCCGGAGCCGCCACCGGGCCGCAGCCGAAGCTGACCGGGAGCCAAATCCAGGTCGTCGTGAATGACCAGAATGTCCGCCGGTTCTACGCTGTAATACGAAGCCAAGGCCCCCACGGCATCCCCACTGGCGTTCATATAAGTTTGCGGCTTAACGAGCAGCACTTTTTGGCGTTGCGTCGTTTGCTGAAAGAAACCGCCGAGTATCCCTTTGGTTTCGGAACCGGCTTGCGCTGGCGCGGTTTTGGCGGACGCGAGCGCAAGCGGCTCGGAAACCCAGCCATCGGCCACGCTGGCCTTTAGCTGTATGCGCGAAAAGGACAAATTGTGACGCTCGGCATAGAGTTCAACGGCGCGAAAGCCTATATTGTGGCGGTTATTTGCGTAACGGGGACCGGGATTCCCCAGCCCGACAATCATTTTTAGCGAAGACATATTTTGGAAATTTCGGTTCAAAGTTCTTGGCAGAAAAATACTGACGCAAGCTATGCGTGTTGCGTATTGTGTGTACCGGTTAAGAGGTTTGTGTTCTTCTGGCGCGGTTCTTTCTTTGCGATGTCCTAACAAGGTTGCTGTATACGCGAAAATGGGGCAATGAGCCTTTTGCGGCCCTTGCCCTCAATATAGTCCTTTTTGCCAAGAAACGCCTGCACTCAAATCGGCGCCCGTATTCAGATCTGCGCCCGCATCCAGCTCAAAATCCATTTGGCCAGAAAGAGCAGCGCAATGAGCGTAAAGAGCGCCGCGCTGAGCCTCACCCCATAGAAAAATTGCTCGCGCAGACGCTCAATCGAAAGTGCTTCCCCCAATTGGCGCGTAAGACTGTTGACCTCCGCGGGCGGCCCCGCATTATCCGCGGCAGACGCATCGGCGGCTGCCTCTTGGGCAGCGTCGGCGACGATTTCATTGCTCTGCGCTGGCTCGGCTGACACAGCGGCTTCGGCGGGCGGCGGTGTATTGGTCGGCGCGGCGTCGCCCACCTGCGGCTGCGCCACTTGTCCAACCACGGCTGTGGGCTGCGGCGCCGGTGTAAAGGTGGCCGTGGGAATGGGCGTCGCCGTGGGCTCCGTGGAGGTAGGCGTTGCCGTCGGCTCCAGGCTGATGTTGATGTTTTTGGCAAAAAATTCGGCGTAATTGCCATCAATTTTGACCACGCGCAGCCGAATGCTGTAAACACCCGGGGGCAGACTATCGGCATAGAGTACGCCAAGTTGCCCGTTGCTCACCGGTTCGGTGCCGCCGGCAAAATAGATATAGGCGTCATCGGAGCTGGGCTCCTGCTTAAAATGCAGCTCATATTTTTGAAACGGTTCGATAACGGCGGTGCCCAATATAGGGATAGCCCCGCCCGCCGATGAACCGGTGGCCGGCGATGTGATGCCAGACTGGGTTTGCGCCTGCGTTGGTTCAAGGTTCACTTCAACCAAAATGCTGCTCAGTAATAACACCCAAACCAGGACGCGTAATAGAGGAAAAATAGCTGATTCTCCTTGCATAAATTGGATAGACTTTGCTCTCTCGAAACGTGGTCTACTGTCCGATTGTTCCCAGATAGAGCAGTATACGCTGTTTGCATTTGGGGGGCAAGAACGGCGAACTGATATTGCGACTGCTTTTGATGGTTAGTCCATTCCAAAAAATAAAATATCCAGCATGGCCTGCAAGCTAATTCAGAGAATCGATTTGAATTTGGGTAATTATTTTTCTGGATTCGCCTTATTCCCAATAACTGGCGCGGAAAAGGGGCGTCAGTATCTGCTCGCGTTCGGCGGGCGTAGCCCAACGCGGCTGGCCATAATCCTCAATAATCGTGACCAGCAGTTGCGTGCTGATATGGCGATTGGCGTAGATGGTGTGCTTGGCCACAATGCCCTGTCGCGTCGGCTCGCTCCACATTTGGTCAAAATAGAGATTGCCCAGGCCAAAAAGGATCAGTCGCCCTTCCGTAAATTCCAATGCTTGCGGTGAATGGGCCTGCACGCCCGTCACCACATCGGCCCCGGCCAGCGAAATGGCGTTGAAGTTGGCGCGCTGACCGGGCATTGGTGAGATCTCATAGCGCTCCTCGTTCTGCACATCCACAAAGATGACGCTGGCCGGCTCGGTTTGGCGAATCGTGCGGATGGAAGCCGTGAGCGCATCCAAATCCAGCGGCGCAGCGCCCGGCGCATCCGCTGTGGCCCACGCCTGGATTGGTCCAAAGCTGTTGCCGCCCAAAAAGGCCAGCCGGTTGCCGTTGTGTTCCATAAACAGAGGGGCAGTGGCCTCAGCCATATTTTTGCCGCCCCCAAAGAGGCGAAAACCGGCGGCGGATTGTAGTTCCAGCGAGGTCAATGCAGCGGGCAAGCCAAAATCGTTTTGATGGTTGCCGGTGAGGCTGATAATGTCAACCCCGCTGGCGGTGAGCGTCGCCATGTACTCCGGTTTGCTGCAAAAGAGCAAATTGTCGGGGGCGATGTCGGTTTGGCAGCCTGGGACAAAGGAGACCTCATTGCTGACGTGGGTTATATCCGCCGCTGCCAGGTCGGCGCCAATGATGCGGGCGGGCCAGTCGTTGCCAAACTGATCCATTTGGTGCGCGGTCATGCGGGTCAGAGCGGTGACGCCGGTGACGGTAATTACGGTCAGGCGGGCGGGGTCCCGGTTAGAAGTGGGGATGGGCGGCAGCTCTTTTGTGAATTGAGCCAGATGGCGTTGGGCATCAGCGTCATGGGCTGGCCCATGCAAATAGTAATCCACAACCAGCGGATAATGCGCTGGATCAAAGTAATGGGCGTTTTCAACGGGATTCTGTCCATCAATCGCCAATACGGCGAGACGCGGCTCCAATTGGTCAAACGGCAGCAGAAGCAGCGTGGAAATCTCGCTGCGGCTGCGCAGACGCAACTCTTCGACTGAGGCGGCAAGCTGCACATTGGCGCCGGGTGCGCCCAATAGCTGCGTCAGTGCTGGCAACGTGTCGGACAGGATTGCGGTCTGGGCAAAAGGGGAATCTGTCGGTTGCGCATCATTACTAGGCGCCGCATTTTGCCACATCTGTTGGATTTGCGCCCAGGTAATGGCCGGATTAGCGGTGTCAAAGCGGGTGGCGGCCGCAAAGAAGTGACGATAAAGCAGCACGCCATTGGCCGGATCGGTATTGATGCGCAGCGTGGCGCGAGCGTCATTGGCGTCAATCATTACCGGCGGAGGCTCGTCCGTCCACGCATCTTGCAGCCAGATGTGCAGCGAAGTGGGAACGGCGGCCTCCACGCCTATCATAAGATGCACAGGAGATGGCGCATCGGTGGCATCTGCATCCGGCAACGCGAGGGTGGCTGTCGATTTTGGCGTCGTTTCCTGGTGTGGCCAGGTGGGCTGCGGGGCAGCGGTGGCTGGACTGTCTAGGTTTGATTGCGGCCGAGTTGACTGTACAACAGTGGATTGTACAAGCGTCCAACTGCCGATCCACAACCCGCCAATGAGCATGGCGCCGGCTGCTAAAAGGGCTGCACTGTGCTGAAACTTGTTCGGGAACATGAATCGTCGCTTCGTTCAAAAACGATGGCTTGTGTGCTGCATGTGAGGCTTTTACTATGCCTCAAACCGAGTTTGAAGTATAACTCACCGAAGGCTATACGTATAGTTTCCGCCGGAAAGAGGTCTCTAAATTGACCTGCAATAATAGGTCGGTGTCTCCCAGAATACAATTGCGATTCTTGGGGCTTACATTTAAAACACTATCCTCATTCATCTTCAAATAGATGATTCCAGCTCAATTTCTTAGCCCATAACGTTGAACCCCGTGACTGCACGCGCTTTTGGGAGAAGCGCACCTGGGAAGGGAAGTGGAGGCTTTCTACTATGATTATGTTGCTGATTTTAACAATGTCTGGTGTGTCGGTTGGCGCCATTGCCGGCGTGGTTGCACACGGAATCGATGGTCTAATTCTGGGGGCAAGCAGTGGTTTGGTCATTGGCGTCTTAGGGTGGACGATTTTAGGCATGATACAACGCGTACAGAGTGAGCGTCGTCTGGATCGTTTTTTCCGCCAAGAGTAATTTCATACTTGTGGTTGTCGAGTATAAATAATCAAACAAAAGCATCGAGCGCAAAGCGCTCGATGCTTTTGTTTGATTATTGTACGTTATGCCCCCTGGCGCATTGAACTGACAGCCTGAACGGGTGTTGCAGTTGGCGCATCAGCCGGTGTCGGTGTATCGGTCGGGACAAGCGGCGTCTCAGTGGGCGTCGGCGTGGCGGTCGGTGCGGTGGGGTTGAGCGGCTGAAGTTCAATGCGGTCAAGCTGGACGCCATCTTCGCGCACATAAATTGTAATGGTGTGCTGCCCCGGATTTAGCAGCGGGTTAATCGGCGCCAAGTTTTGCGCGTAGTCAGCCGAGAGGACCAGATTCCATTTGGCCGGGTTGGCTGGCTGGCCATCAACTTGAACGAAGAGTGAATTGCTCCCATCATCGGGCGCCAATGTCCAGCCTGCTATGCGATATTCATCCGCCGCCGGCACGGTGACGCAGATCTCAACGCGATGGCTCAGATTGACCGTGCCAAAGGTGCCGCTGCCGTTGGCGGCCTGCACGGCTTGTCCACCGCTGGCGGTTGGATCGGCCAAAAGCTGGAAGTTGCCAAACAGGCTGCCGCTTTCCGCCTCTGCCAAGAGGCCGCTGTTGCAGAATCCACCCAGCGGTGTGCTGGTGGGCGTGTTGGTGGGGGCCGGAATGGTGGCGGTGGGTGTGTCCGTCGGCGCCGATGTGTTGGTCGGCGTGGGGGTGGGCGTCACCGGCGCGCTGATGGGCTGAAGTTCGATGCGGTCAATTTGCACCCCGTCTTCACGCACATAGAGCGTAATGCTGTGTTCACCGGGCGTCAAAAGTGGGCTGATGGGCGCCAGGTTTGCCGCATAATTGGCGCTGGCGCCCAGGTTCCATTTGGTCGGGTTAGACGGCTGGCCATCAATTTGGATAAAGAGCGAGTCGCTCCCCGGATCGGGCGCCAACATCCAGCCCACAACGCGATATTGGTCGGTGGCGGCCACGGTGACGCAGATTTCGAGGCGGTGGTTCAGGTTGACGGTGCCAAAGGTGCCGCTGCCGTTGGGGGCATATACAGCTTGCCCGCCGCTGGCCGTTGGATCAGCCAGCAATTGGTAATTGCCAAAGAGCAGTCCACTTTCCGACTCTGCCGTCAGGCCGCCATTGCAGGCCGAAGGCGCGGGCGTGTTGGTGGGTGTGGGCGTATCCGTGGCCGGCAAAGGCGTCTCCGTCGCGGTGGGCAAGGGGGTCGGCGTGCCTGTGGCCGTGGGCGTGTCGGTCGGTCCGCCGGGTGTGTTTGTCATCGTTGGTGTGTCGGTTGGCGGAAGCGGCGTATCCGTGGCTGTTGCCGTGGGCGTCTCGGTGGGCAGCGGCGTGTTGGTGGGCGTACCCGTGGCCGTGGGCGTGGCAAAGGTGGGAATCAGCTCAATATAGTCGAGACGGGCGCCGTCTTCGCGATGTACGATGGTCACCACGTGTTGCCCGGCGCTTAGGAATGGACTGAGCGGAGCATCGGACGGCTGATAGGTCAACGGATCCACGGGCAGATGCCATTTGGCCTGGTTGGGATCAACTGGGTTGCCGTCCACCTGTACGTAATATGAGTTGCTGGCCACATCGGGCGCGTATGTCCATCCCACAATGCGATAGACACCCGCAAGTTCAACCGTGAAACATAGCTCCAGCCGATGCGCCAAGTCCGGCACGCCAAAGTCGCCAAAGGTTTCGGGCGCTTCAACGGCCGCGCCGCCGCTGGCCGCCGCATCGGATACAAGCGCAAACGCGCCGAAGCGCGCGCCATTTTCGGCTTCGCCAAGCAAGCCTGGATTGCATGGAACCGGCGTCGGCGTGAAGGTGGCGGTTCCATCCGGCGTGAATGTAGCGGTGGGCGTGGCGGTGGCCGGAATGAGTGCGAGCGTGAGGGCATCGACGCGGGCGCCCGCTTCGCGATGCAAAATCGAAACGATGTGCTGCCCCGGATTCAAGAAAACCGGATTGGGCGCATTCACATCTTGATAGGTGGCGGCATTGGTTGGAATGTGCCATGTGGTCGCATCGACGGGGCTGCCGTCCACCTGTACAAAGACGGAATTGCTGGCGTCGTCCGGGGCGAAGAAGCGGCCCGTCAGGTTATACAGCCCGGCCTCCGTGACCGTCACGCAGGCGTCAATGCGGTCGGTGGGCAGCGGCGTGCTGGTATCGCCAAACGTTTCGGGCACATAGACGGCCAGGCCGCCAGTGGCCGCCGCATCGGGCACAAGCGTAAATGCGCCAAAGAGGGACGCCGCTTCGGCTTCAATTTGCAGGTTTGGGCTGCACGGCGCCGGTGTATTGGTGGGCGCGATGGTGGAGCTGGGCGTGGATGTGGGCGGCGTAGTGGTGGCGGTGGGCGTGTCTGTGGGCGCCACGGGCGGGCCGAGATATTGGAGTTCAATGCGGTCTAATTGTGTGCCGTCTTCGCGTAGCAAAATTGAGACGATGTGTTGTCCGGCATCGACCGATGGCTCCAATGGCGCGTTGTTGGCAACGTACGTCGTGCTGCTGGTTACGGTCCATTTCTGCGCGACCGCAGGCAGCCCGTCCATCTGAATATAGAAGGAATCGCTGCCGCCGTCGGGCGCCAGCGCCCACGCCACTATACGATATTGCCCCGCATTGGGAACGGTCACACAGATATCGACCCGATGAACGGTGTTTGGCTCATAAAGCGAGCCCGCACCCTCGGGTACGACGACGGCCTGTCCACCGCTAGCCCCGCTATTAGGGAAAATGATAAAGGCGCCATGCAGTACGCCACCTTCCGCTTCGGCGGTCAGACCCGCATTGCAGGTGATGGGTGTGGGCGTGGGCGTGGGCGTCAACGTGCCGTCTGGGGTGGGCGAAGGGGTGGGTGTGCCTTGACTGGACAGAAACTGGTTGAGCACATTGCGCGTCGTCTGCTGAATGCGGGCGTCGACGTAGCCCAGCCGGTCGAGCGCCCAACTCCACGACATGGTTCCGGCGGCAAAGACCCAGGCGCCGCTGGGGGCCTGATAAATTGACGAGTTGGTGACAACCGTGGCGCCATCGGCATCCACAAAGGTGGAATTGGAGAGCAAGGTGTAGCTTATGTTGGCGGGCAGCGGATAGACGGGTTGATATGAATCGACTTCGTACCCCACAATGCCGGTGACGCTATCCCCGTCGGCAAAGCCCGTACCGCTGTAAATCCAATGACCGCTATTGGTTACATTATAATTCGTGTTATTGCTGGAGGAATCATTATACGAAGTGTATTGAATGCCGACTAATGCCTGCTCGGGGCGCCCCAAATCGCGCCACTTTATGGTCGCCAGCGCTGGATCGCTGACCGGGTCAATATCGCCATTCTTGTAAACCACCATGGTGCGGTCTGGATTGCCGCTGCTGTCCGCTTCCAAGCGCGTCTGCCAGTAGAGATGGTTGGCGCCGAAGAAGGCTAGGTGGACGCCCGCATCGCGCGCGTTTTCAGCTGCGTCATACATGGCTTTGGTCCAATACTCATCATGGCCGGTGGAGAGAAACGCCGTGAAATCGCGCGGTCGCGCAGGGTTGTTGTGCAGATCGATATCGGTGGAATAGACCAGATCGTAACCCTCTTTTTCCAGCCAGCGCAGCAGGTTGTATTCCCACTTGAAAAAGTCACCGGCGCCATCACCGGTGTAGGGCCGATTGAAAGAGACTTTGACCGCGCTGGGGCCGCCGGAAACCGTGTTGGCCCCATAGCTGTTTAGGTTGTACAAGCTCTTGCCCGTAAAGCCATCGTCGGGAAAATTGTTGTAGGCCTGATAGGTGGTGACGCCGCTTTGGAACAAAAAGCCGCCGCTGCGGTCATCGTCGCGCACCACAAAGGGAATATAGTTGCCATAGCCGTTTTCGTTGACCAGCTTGGCCAGATAGACGCCGCTGGTCCAGTCGGTCGGCACGGCCAGCGTATAGCTGGGCGCCCACGGCGCGCTGATCAAGCCGGTGCTGGGGTCCAGCGTAGCCGCCGGCTGCTGGACGCCGCTCAAAGGGCCAATGTGCTGCATGAGCCGGCCGCCGGCGCCGTTGTACCAGCCCATGCGGTACACGTCAATGCTAAAGGTTTGGGCCGGCGTCACCGTGATGTAAAAGGTGATGCTGCCGCCCTGGTCCACGCTGGTGGCCGATGCATAGCCTTTGATCTGCATGTTGACATCGTCGGCTGCGGTAAAGATCTGCCAGCCGCTGGAGCCGGGCAATTGGTTTTCATCGACAATGGGATTGGTGGCCAGGGCGGGGGTGGGGGTCAACGTGATGGCTGCTATGAAAATTAGCGCCACGCTCGCCAGCCAGGCGAGACGGTGAATCGGGGCGTTCGTCATTCAATTCGGTCCTTGATTGTTGTGCGTTGCGTGTAAATCTAGTATTAAAAGCGCCGCATTACCATACGGCTGCCGATAGCAATGCGTATATGATATTTTAGAGATGAATATGGTTGTTGTCAATAGGCGCGCGCAGTGGCGGCTTGCGCGCACATTTTCTGAATTCTGGCGCAATTCTCAGAGTAAAATGCGCGATATCTGGGCAAATTGCAGCAGAATTGGACTGTTACGGTTTGCTGACAGTTGTGGATAATGTGCTGTGTTAGGGGATATGGCGGGGCTAGCTATTGCTGTATTGCTTATTGCTGTATTGCTTATTGCTGTATTGCTGTATTGCTCTATGAATCAGCAATAAGCAATACAGCAATAGACCGAGTTGATGATTTCCAACAATGTCGACTATACAAAGGCGCTAATGCCCGTAATGGCGCGCCCCACAATCAGCGTATTCATTTCATATGTGCCTTCGTACGAATAGACCGCCTCGGCATCGGCAAAGAGGCGCGCCACGTCGTGCTCCAGCAGGATGCCGTTGCCGCCCATGACGCCACGGGCCAGCGCCACCGTTTCGCGCATCTTTTCCGAACAGAACGCCTTGGCCAGCGAAGCGCGTTCGTGCGAGATAAAGCCGTCGCGTTCCTGCAGCCGGGTCAGTTGCCGCATCATCGACAACATGGCGGTGACGTTGCCCAGCATCTGCACCAGCTTGGCCTGCACAAGCTGAAAGCTGGTGATGGGGCGGCCAAATTGCTGGCGCTGATTGCAATAGGCCAGCGACCGTTCGTAGGCGCCGAGAGCAATGCCAGTCGCTTCCCACGCCACGCCCGCCCGACCCACGGCCAGCTGCTTGCCCACGTCGCGGAACGAATTCACGCCGGGCAGTCGGTTCTCGGCCGGCACGCGGCAATTGTCGAGCTTGATTAGCACATTTTCCACGGCGCGTTTGGCAATTTTGCCTTTGAGCTTTTCCACATGGTAACCGGGCGTAGCGCGTTCAACCAGAAAGCCGTTGACTTGACCGCTCTCTTCGTTGCGCGCCCAAATCACGTTGACATCGGCGAAGGTGGCGTTGCCGCTCCATTTTTTCTCGCCATTGAGCACCCATTCAGCGCCATCGCGGCGGGCCGTGGTCTGCAACCCCGCGGCCGCCGCCGAGCCGACCAGCGGTTCGGTAAGCGCCCACGAGCCGATCTTTTCAAAGCGGCGCATGGCGGGCAACCAGCGCGTCTTCTGCTCATCCGAGCCATACAAATAGATGGTGCCCATGCACAGGCTGCGATGCACGCCAATAAATGTGGAAACGGAAGGTTCGGTGCGCCCCAATTCCAGCGAGAAAATGGCCGACATCAGCGGCGATGGGTGCGGAAACTGGTAGCCGTCGGCATCCAATGTTGCGCAAAGCAGCTTGCCCACTTTGGGGATCAGCTCTTTGGGGAACTCCCCGCGCTCCCAATAGTCATTGATAATGGGCCGCGCCTCCTCCTCTAGAAAGCGCCGAATTTGCCTCTGATAGGCGGCCTCTTGCGGCGGCAGATCGGCGGTGATGTCGTAAAAATCGCCGTTGACGGGCGGCGGTTGATGCGGGCGACTGCGCCGCACGGCTTGCCGCACCAGCGCTTCAAATTCCTCTGCATCCAGTGCTTCGGCGGCCTGCGCCAGCCGTTCCAGATCCACCTTGCGGCTGAGTTTAGCGACAAGATCGTTTGGCGCATCATTGGCGGGTATTTCGGCGTCGGAGATGGTGGTTTCGGGATTGGAGTCAGCAGTGTGCATAAATGAACCTTAAAAATAGTTTTAGTGTAGCGAATCGACCAGGACCGGATGGGGGAGCGCCTGTGCCAGTTGCTGCCAGGCGGCTAAGATTTCGGGCCTTTGCAGTTCGTTGGGATCGGGGGCAAATCCGTAGTCAAGATAGGTTTTGATGGCATAGACGCGTCCGGTGGATGTACCCAAAAAGGCGCGCTGGTGATCTTGCGCCATGCGATGGAGCACGCGCGCCACCAGCGGTTTGGCCAGCCCGCGGCGCTGATGGTTGGGATGCACAGCCACCCAATGCACCATGCCCCAATCGCCGCTTTCCCGCCAATTCGAGTGCCACCAGGCGCTGGCGGTGCCCACCGTTTCGCCATCCTCACTATCCACAAAGAACATGCGACCAGCCAGAGAATCGCGCTGCGCACCAAATTGCTCTTCAAATAGCTCTTGCTTGACCACAAAAAATGGCTCGGCGGCATACATGAGTTCCATCCAAATCGCGTCATCCCCTGGCTGATAGGTGCGCAAATGGTAGCCTGCCGGCAAACGGCCTTTGGCCAGTGGACCGGTGGTTTGGGTCAACTCATCCAAGGCGGCGGTGGTCAAATTGGCCAGCGATGGCCGCACCATGTGGACATATTGGTCGGCAATGTTGACGCCATTGACCATGATATGGGTGCGAAGGGGTTGGGTGCTGCTCATGGTGACTCACTTTCAATGGCTTAGCTTTGGAGAACAGCGTCTGTAAATTGGCCTTTGTGCATGATGGCGACTTCACTGCCGTCGGCACAGAGTCCAATCACATCCATCGTGGGCGTGCCGATCATCAAGTCCAGATGGGCGTCCGATTCATTGACGCCCATCGCGGACAATTCGGCACTGCTCATTTTAGAACCGCCCTCCACGCCGTCGGGGTATGCGCTGCCAAAGGCAATATGGCAGACGGCATTTTCATCAAAGAGCGTTTCATGGAAAATCACCCCGCTTTGGTTGACGGGCGAGCGCACATCCACCAACGACGCCTCGCCCAGCCGCGCCGTGCCAGGGATTTCAAAGAATTGCTCCAACACATCCTGACCAATATCGGCCCTATATTCAACCACGCTGCCCTGCTCAAAGCGGAAATAGGCATTTTCCAATGTCCGCCCCAGGGGAAAACCGGGCTTAGATGTGCGTACCCAGCCGCGGGTGCGCATACAGTGGGGGGTCGTAAAGACCTCTTCGGTTGGCATATTGGGGAAGAAGTTTACGCCCGATGGCGTCTCTGCGGAAGCCGCCACCCAAGCCGGTCTATCGGTAAGCCCCACCGTAAGATTGGTGGATGGCTGCCCATCGTCGGCTGGCGTCGGATCAAAATAGCGGACGGCGCGTACCTGATTTTGCGCCATAAAATCGACCACTTGTTTCAAGCGCTTGTCATGCTCTTGCCAAGCCAAAATAGGATCGGTTTGATCGGTGCGACAGGTTTGCAGAATGACGCGCCACAGTTCGGATATGGCTCTGTTTGCGTCCATCTGCGGAAACACCTTTTGCGCCCAGGCGGGCGTGGGAACCGCTGCCACGCACCATTGCAAGCGGTTTGTCATGACGGCTTGAGAGTAAAATTTGAGTTTTTTCATGCGGGCGGCGCCGGCGCGGCGAATATTAGTGGGCTCCACATCGTCCATCAAGTCGGGGAATTCATCACCCACCAGTGAAAGTCGACACCAGCCTTCGTCGATCATCTGTTGATGACGCACCACCTCATATTCTGGATAGAAGTCAAGATAGTCTGGCGCGCTGTGCAAATAGCGGCTGCGGTTCACCGGTTCGTCAAGCCAATCCACCTGTACGTATTTTGCGCCGGCTTGATAGGCTGCATCCACCACCTGCCGCGCAAAGTCGCGATGCGCGAGTTCGGCAGAGAGCCGCATGGCCTGTCCCGGTTGCAGGTTGATGCCGATTCGGATAAGCAGCTCTGCATACAGTTTTTGCTGGGGAATCATAAGTCATCCTGTTGTCACTATTGCAACGGGCCGCAGGAGGGTCGGATTCACCAAATGAACCCCATGCCTATACCTTCACTCCCGTTCCGGTGTCTCAATCATTGTATGTGAACAAATCAATAGGATGATTATACGCTTTTTTGGAGAGAGCAGGTAATTTGGGGCGAGGGCTGTATCAGATCTTATTTTGCAGGCTGCGGAAGATCAATGGGCTGCCGCCAATTACGAAGGCGAGCAATACCTTGTTCCACGCGTCACTGGGCAATAAGAGACGACAGAATCCCAACACAAGCGCCGTGCCAAACGATACGGTGAGCCAGGTTTCTTCATCGGCAATCCGCTTGCCCGATTCGGTGTTTAACAACGTGGCGTAAACCGAGGTGGCCAGACCTAGAAAGAGATAAACTTTGACATTGCTGTGGTGAAGCAGATTGTGGTTTTCTGTGTGGTTCATGCGTGACCCCCAATGTGATGAGTAATGCATCGAATGTGTACTGGCTAATAAACTAAATTATTGGGGCAGGATTGTGGTTTCATGAATGGTGATTTGGGTATAGTTGGTGACGTACTTATATGTAAAAAGTTACGCACGGTTTAGAAAATTGTAACTACCAAGCCGTTCCCTGAGCCTGTCGAAGGGAACGGCTTGGTAGTTACAAAAAATTAATCTTGGTTGCTGCCAGATTCATAAACCGCGGGGGCTGCCTGTATTACCATCACGGTCGCGGTACGTAGAAAATAAGTGAATATATTGGTCGAGTTCTCGTAATGGCAAATTCTTCTTTGTGTAGTATATAGTTATGAAAAAGCGTATATTTAGATTTTATTTAGCGGTGAAAAGGCGAAAATTGCAGTGTTGTTGGTTGAAGAGGAGATTTGTCAGGCTGTTTTTGAGGATTTTGGGCTTTATGCTCCATTTGTCCACTATTTTATGCGCATTAAAAAGTAAAAATATAGCTTGTATTTAGCGTGTAATCGACATTATTCTTCTTTTTTTGTAGGAGAGATTACATAAAGATTGCGCATTTTGCAATTTAATTTGCTATATCTGGTGAAAATGTCTATTAATGTGCATTATGTTTTGTCTGACATTGTAGTTAAATAATCAGTAGATCGCAAGCGTACGAGATAGGGCCGGATTGACCAATCGGGATCGATGCCTATATCGTCAACACCGTTGGGGTGTACTGACAATGCAGAATTAAAAGGAATACAAATAATGAACAGTGACGGAAGTGATATAAATAATGATGATGCTCGATGTAATCAGGATAGCCGAGAATCATATGGCGAGAGGGCTTGCAGTGAGCGTGTTAAGGTAGAAAAGAGCGTGGAGCTGACAAAACCTGATTTAAAGTCTTCAAAAATCGCAGAATTTAGTCAGGATTTAGCATTATATGCAGGTTTGTTTGGGTTTGGGTTGGTGTATAATAGAATTGTGGGCGAACTTAATCAAAAATATGGACAACATGGCTATACATCGATTTTGGTTGCTTTTGGAGTATCGGTCACATTGGCAATCTTGAGTCTGCGTGTGGGGGCTGAAAATACGTTGCGCTTAGCCGCCGGTTTTGCATTCTCTGGTTTACCCATGATCTTTGGCGACACGAATCGCTATCTGCGTTACAAACAAGAGGTTTCCGAAATTCTTGTAAAAGCCCAAAAAGCCAGAAAAGGTTTCGATAATGCCAGACAAAGCGCTGCCGGGGAAGGACAAGGATCTGAGACATATTCGCATGGCGATTGATGAAGCAACAACCATTTACAATTTGCTCTCTGATGAAATTCAAAGTGAACTCATTCCTGGCATTATTGAAATTGTCTCAGAGGCAATGTTGCTTATCATTGAGCAGTTTGACATTTTGAACCAGATGCTCGACGATCCAGAATTGCGGCCTGAGGCTGTCATTGAGCTTAACCGACACTTACGCGACATGCTGCGGCTGCTAACGAAAGAGCGGCTTCCGCCAGCCGGTAGAGTCGCCGCTATGCAGATGATTCAAGCCACCGGCGCCCAACTTCAAGCGCTGGTGGTTATCAAAGAAATTCGTATTCAAGCTTCATAGATGGATTGGGCTACAATGACCACATCGACAACAATGTATTCACGCGAAATGGATGCCGCCGAGCTACTTTCAGACACGCTGGCGCAGATCTGCGCCCAACTACGTCCTTTCCAGACATTGGAGTATGAGCCCAAAACCGGTGTTGTGTCGATTGTGA
>JAWKON010000035.1:0-85967 GCA_041391125.1 Caldilineaceae bacterium | reverse complement strand
CGCCGAGCGTGGGAACCTATACCGGCCGAGATGATACGAACTTGACCTGGACCTGGGCATACACCAGCACAGACGGCCCTGACCAGTCCCAGATTGTGGTCTGGAACGTGGCCGTCGGCGAGGGGGCGTTCACGCTCAAGCCGTCGTTTGTGATGTCGATCACCAACGTGCCGCCGACTGTGAGCATCACCGGGCCGGATACAGTCGCCGCCGGCGCGCTCCTGGACGTGACGCTGGGTGATCTGATCGATCCCGGCCAGGATACGATGGTCGATTGCAACCTCTTCTGGGGTGACGGCGCCAGCGATGATTGCTTTAGCGCGGTGGGCGGCGGCATTTTGGGCCACATCTATGGGGCAAGCTATACCAATCCCACCCTTACCGTTGAGGTAACCGACGAGGACGGCGTCCACGTAGCGGGCTCCAAGACCATCGCCGTGACCGGCGTCACCACCGCGCTGCAAGCGGACAACAACAGCGTCAGCGGCTACGAAAGCGATGTGCTCACTAACACCGGCACCTACAGCCCGCTTGATGCCGTGCTGAGTTGGTCGGCCTCCGAAGGCGCGGTCATCGACGAAGGCAATGGTCGCTGGTCGTGGAGTTTGCCGGCGGGCAGCACCGAGGGCAGCCGCACGGTAACCATCAACGGCGGCGGGCAGCAGACGAGCTTCACCATCACCGTCAACGGCGACGGCGCACCCAGCGCCATCGAAGACGGCGCGCCCAATGGCGGCGACGGCAACGACGACGGCATCCCCGACAAGGCGCAGATGAACGTGGCCTCGCTGCCCAGCCCCATCACCGGCCAGTACATCACGCTGGTGGCCAGCCCCAACATGACGCTGACCAACGTCGGCTTTGCGGCTACGCCGCCGGTGGGGGGCGACAGGCTGCCGGATGACGTCGAATTCTCGCTGGGCTTTCCCAGCTTCTCGGTGAGCGGCATGGGCGCCGGCGGCAGCGCCGTGGTGACGCTCTATGTCACCGACAGCAGCGGCATCAACGGCTATCGCAAGTACGACAGCGTCAACGGCTGGTATAAGTTCCTCTATGACGACGCCACCGGCACCGGCGCGGAGTTGCTGAGCAACCGCATCCTGCTCTACTTCGTCGACGGCGGCCGCGGCGACAGTGATGGCAGCGCCAACGGTGTGGTCACCGATCCGGGCGGCCCCGTCTACGAGCGACCGTCCTATGATCTCACCGTGGCGGTCTCGGGCGGCGGTTCGGTGTCGCAGCCGGCCGGCACGTTTGTGGAAGGCACGGTGCTCACCTTTACTGCTACGGCGGACCCCGGTTGGGTCTTCTCGGCGTGGGGCGGTGCGGTGAGCGGCAACCTGCTCACCGAGGCGCTAACCATGGACGGAGACAAGACCGTTGTGGCTGTCTTCACCAGAGAGCAGTATAGCCTGGCGCGGCGCGTGGTGGGCAGCGGCAGCATCAGCGCGACGCCCAATCAGGGGAGCTATCTCTACGGCGACGGCGTGGCGTTGACCGCGACCCCGGCCGCGGGCTGGAGTTTCAGCGGCTGGAGCGGTAATCTAGGCGGCAGCAACGCTGTGGAAAACATCACCATCGACGCCAACAAGGTGGTCACCGCCACCTTTACGCAGAACAGCTACACCGTGAACAGCGCGGTCAACGGCAGCGGCAGCGTCGTTCTCAATCCGCAGCAGGACAGCTATGTGTACGGTGACGTGGTGTGGGTGGAGGCCGTGCCTGCGCCAGGTAGCGCGTTCCAGAGTTGGAGCGGCGACCTAAGCGGCGACGGCCCAGGACGCAGCCTGCTCATCGACGGCGACAAGTCCGTCACCGCGCTCTTTGCCACGGCAACCTACAGCGTGGCGACGGAGGTGCAGGGCGGCGGCAGCATCACCCTCGTCCCCAACCAGGCCACCTACAACTACGGCAACGTCGTCAGCGCCACGGCGACGGCTAATTCCGGCTGGCGATTTGTGGAATGGCAGGTGGGGTTAAGCGGCAGCAACGCAACCGAGCAACTCACTGTCAACGAGAACACGACGTTGGTAGCTGTCTTCGAAAAGGGGACGTACAGTCTCAACGTCGGCTGGATCGGCGGGGGGACGGCGCAGAAACTGTCGGATCGAACCATCTTCGAGGTGGGCGAGGTGGTCACCGTCACCGCGAGTGTGGACGAAGGCTACACCTTCGGCGGCTGGCGCGATGCTGCCAGCGACGCGCTGCTGAGCACGAGCCTCACCACCACTGTCACCATGACCGAAGACAAGGACATCCTCGCCATCTTCGGCCCCGAGCTCTACCGCGTAACGGTCAACATTGTGGGTAGCGGTATGGTCACGCCAACCAATACCTTCTATGCGCTGGGCGACACTGCGGTGCTGACAGCAACGTCTGCGCCCGGCTGGACTTTTGACAGTTGGAGCGGAGCTGTTACCAGCGTGAGCAATCCTGTCACCGTTACCGTTGCCGCCAATACCGTGGTCACCGCCACTTTCACTGAAATTCCGGTGACTACCTACTATACGTTGACGGTGAATGTGGCGGGCAATGGCGTGGTGACCCCCACGAGCGGCAGTTACATCTCCGGCGCGGTGGTGCCGATTACAGCGACCGCTGCTGTGGGCTGGACTTTCAGCGGCTGGGATGGCGACTTGAGTGGTAATGCCAACCCAACGAGCCTCACGCTCGATGGCAACAAGATCATCACCGCCACTTTCATCGCCGATGTGGTGCTGCCGCCCGGTGATGTCAATGGGGATACCGCGGTCAACATTCTCGACCTACAGGCAACGATCAACATGATTCTCCACGACACGCAACCCGATGCAACACTCTTTGCCCTTGACTGGTGGCAGCGCGCCGACCTGAACAATGACGGGGCATGGAATGTGCTCGACTTGCAATTGTTGATTAATCTGATCCAGGCGGCGCCATAGGTGTTGGGGCAGTGGGTTAGGCTTATCCTGTCCACTGCCCCACTACGTTATTGCCTCACTGCCCTTGTAATTTGTTGGCTCTGTGTTCCACACAACCGCCAACGAAAGATCTACTGTCTCACTAAATGAGGAAACCGGTATGAATCAACAAACTCTATGGCGAAGCGTTGTTCTCATAAGCTCGCTGCTCCTTGCATTGAGCTTACCGCTTGCGGGCGCCCACGCCGCGTACTCAACCGGCGCATCCTCTTGGGCGCCTGGCAATACCGTTACGCTGGATACGGTCACAGCCGCAGCAGGATCAAGTGGCGCGTTTGCGATCCTGCTCGATAACAGCGACGCCGTGGCTTCCGGTCAGTTGCGCTTCACTTTTGCCGCAACATTGGGCGTAGAAATTGCCGGTGTGCAGATCACGGATCGCACTACCGGCTTTGAGAGTATCGGCAGCGCCTATGCCACCGGCGATGATGCGCTGTTGGGCTATCAGATTCTGTTTTATAACCTGAACAGACTGGATATTTCCCCTGGCGCAGGTCCAATTCTGACCGTTGCCTACAGCACGACGGCTACCGCCACCGGCAGCAGCCCGTTGCACATCACCCAGTCGATTCTGGCCAGTGCTGCGGCAGAGTCACTTGGCGTTACAGCAGTCGATGGTGCGTTGACTATTGCGGAAGTACCGGTGACACCGCTGTCGCATCAACTCTACTTACCACTCATTCACAGATAGCGAAGTTGTCCGATACCATAAAGAAAGAAACTCATGAACCAACAGAAATTTTGGCGAAATGCGAGTTTAATCATCATACTACTCGTCTCCCTACTTCCACCCCTATCGATAACCAACCGTGCGGCTGCGTCTCGCGTGTTTGCACAGGGATCCGGCAATACCGTCACCCTTGAGACAGTCACCGTTGTGGCCGGCAGCAGTGGCAGCTTCGCGATTCTGCTTGATAACAGTGATGCTGTAGCTTCTGGCCAGTTGCGGTTCACCTATGACGCAACGTTGGGCATCACGATCACCGGTGTACAAGTGACCGATCGCACCACCGGTTTTGCGAGCACAGGTAGCGCCTATGCCACCGGTGATGCAAATCTATTGGGCTATCAAATTCTCTTCTACAATCTGAATAGCCTCACAGTTGCACCTGCTTCGGGCGCGATTCTGACCATTGCCTATACAACGACAGCTACCACGAGCGGAAGCACCGCCCTGCGCTTTACACAAGCGATTCTCACCAATTCGTTGGCACAATCGCTAGCTGTTACACCGGTTAACGGCTCATTGACAATCCAGAGCGAAACTCCAACTGCGACGGCCACGCCGACCAACACCGACGTGCCGCCCACTGCGACGGCCACGCCGACCAACACCGATGTGCCGCCCACTGCGACGGCCACGCCGACCAACACCGATGTGCCGCCCACTGCGACGGCCACGCCGACCAACACCGATGTGCCGCCCACTGCGACGGCCACGCCTGGCGCTGAGCAGCTTTACATCAGCATGTCAGCACCCCATAAGGTCAATGGAATACAGATCAACGATGAGGATATTGCCCGCTATGATGCGCAGAATGGAACATGGACCATTCTCTTTGATGGTTCCAACGTGGGCGTCGCCAAGACCGATGTCGATGCCTTCCATCTCTGGTATGAGGGCAATGACATTCTGATGAGCTTTGACAAGCCAGTCAGAATCCCGGCGCTCGGTTGGGTCGATGACTCGGATATTGTCAAGTTCATCCCGTCAAGCCTTGGGGAAGGCACAACCGCGGGGACCTTTGAACTCTTCTTCGATGGGTCGATGGTGGATCTTACCAGCAGCGGTGAAGATATTGACGCCATCGACTTTAGCCCCGAGGGGCAGCTCTTGATTAGTACCAATGGCACCGCACGTGTCTCTGGGCTGGAGGTCAAGGATGAAGATCTTCTTGCGTTTGCCGCAACCGGCTTCGGGGCCAATACAAGTGGCACATGGTCGCTCTATTTCGATGGCTCTGAACTCAACCTGGGGCGCGGCAGTGCAGATGTCGATGGCGCTTTTGTTGCTAGCAGTGGTGCGCTCTATCTCACGACCAAAGGTGACTTCAGTGCTGTCGACATGAATGGCGATAGCCTGTCGGGGAAGGCGAGCGATATTTTCCGCTGTCACCCCGTTGTGACAGGTCCCGTCAGTAGCTGTGCGCTAGACCTTCCCTTTGCTGAATATCGCCTCGATATCGATAAGGATATTGATGGCCTAGCGCTCGCACCAAATCCTGGGCTAAGCCTCATCTTGGGGGCAAGTTCGCTCGCAGTGAGCGACGAGATCGAACAATATGAGGTTGGTATTGACGAGCACGATGCCGACGATCAAGAATTAGATAGCTTTGATCTCAATGTCGAAGAATTAACGACGGAACTCTTCTTGCCGCTGATCGTGCGGTAAACCGACTGATAACACCGGTGAGTCAGATAACGCATGCTGACTCACCGGTGTCAAAGAGCTTGTACTTTAGGCAAACTCAACCACGTAGCGATCATTAGTTTGCACAATCTGGTAGCGTTCTGCTTCATGCAGCGCCAACGAATTGCCGGAATCTGATGTAATGTTTGCTCTATAAAGTCGACCGTTGCGCCACTCAATATCCACAATAAAGTCACCCCGCGCCCGTAAACCCGATATCCAGCGCCACGTGACGGAAGAGCCGCTGATGATCGCGGAGGTGCGCTTCATTGATCGCAGCATAGGTTCTGCTGGCGGCCGCGTCTACGGCATTGCGCGCCAGCGGAGTCGGTTCGACATCCTCCGGATGCGCCGCGTCCCTCTCCCCAGGATCGAGAGGGATAGCTTTGGCGCCTTAACGCCAAAGCAGGGAGAGGCAACATGGCTGACAATATTGCCCCGAAATGCAAGAATCTCCATGCCACTCTGAATGCCAGCCAAATTGCTCACAATATGTTATACTGTAGCCCACATTAGGATGGTTGATCCCCTCCCGAAAAACAGAAACATCAATGGAGAAAAAGATGACAAATGCGAATCAGCTCGGCTCGCTGGATTGGTCGGTCCAGCCGCCCTATTTGCACGCAGCCTATACATCGACCGTCAAACGGGCGCCGCAGCTACCGCTGGTCCCGCTGGCCAGCACGCTCTCGGAGCTGACCGGTCCTGTGTATGGTCACGATATGTTGAAACCGCTGGACAATGACCTGTCGCGCAACGCCGTGGTCAACGGTGAACCCATTGGCGAGCGCATCATCGTCACCGGCCGCGTGCTGGACGAACGGGGTCGCCCCGTGCGCAATGCGCTGCTGGAGATCTGGCAGGCCAACGCCTGCGGCCGCTACATCCACAAGCTGGACCAGCACGACGCGCCGCTGGATCCCAACTTTACCGGCGCCGGCCGCTGCCAGACCAATGAGAATGGCGAATACACTTTCACCACCATCAAGCCCGGCGCCTATCCGTGGCGGAATCACAGCAACGCCTGGCGCCCGGCCCACATTCACT
This sequence comes from Caldilineaceae bacterium, assembly GCA_041391125.1. Taxonomy (GTDB): domain Bacteria; phylum Chloroflexota; class Anaerolineae; order Caldilineales; family Caldilineaceae; genus JACKBC01. Next base: position 79,550 of record JAWKON010000035.1, on the reverse strand, counting down.
TTTCGGTTTTTGGCGCAAGCTTTCTGCAGCGCCTGGTCACGCAGATGTACTTCCCCGGCGATCCGCTGCTGCCACTGGACCCGATCCACAACGGCGTCCCCGATCCCAAGGGGCGCGAACGGCTCATCGCGGCCTATGCGCACGACGTGACGCAGCCGGTGTGGGCGCTGGGGTATCGGTTTGATATTGTGCTGGCCGGGGCGCGGCAGACGCCGTTTGAATGATGACAAGGTGAAAGGGTGACAAGATGACACAGGAATTATTAATCCAGACGGGTAGCCAGACGGTGGGGCCGTTTTTTCATTATGGACTCTTTTTTGGCGGCGAAAATGTCTTGGTGAATGAGAAGACGCAAGGGCAGCGAATTTTGTTGGAAGGCACGGTCTATGATGGCGACGGGCAGCCGGTGCCGGATGCCATGATCGAAATCTGGCAGCCCGATGCGCAGGGCTACTTTAACCATGCGGCGGACCCGAATCAGGCCAAGGCGGATAAAGAATTTCGCGGCTTTGGGCGGGCGGACACGGTGAACAACGGCCAATATCTGTTTCGCACGGTCAAGCCGGGGGCGCTGGCCGCAGGCGCGGCGCCATATATTAATGTGCGCATTTTTTCGCGCGGCCTGTTGATTCACGCGGTGACGCGTGTCTATTTTAGCGATGAAGCGGCCAATGCCAACGACTCGGTGCTCAATGGGGTAGATGCGGCGCGCCGCTCAACGCTGATTGCGCAGCGCGCCGATTTCGGCGATCTGCCCTGCTATCGCTTTGATATCCGCCTGCAGGGCGAGGGCGAAACCGTCTTTTTTGATGCATGAAATGCGCGAACAACGGCTCGTATTTGATGAAGCCGCCAACTTATACGATCAATACCGCGCAAACTATCCGCCACAACTGGCTGCCGATCTGCTGTCAATGGCCAACGTGGCCGACGGTGATCGGCTGCTGGAGATTGGCTGCGGCACGGGCAAGGCCACCATCCACTTTGCGCCGTATGGCTTTCCGCTGCTGGCGCTGGAACCGGGCGAAGCCATGTGCGCCATTGCGCGGCAAAAGTGTGCGGCCTATTCCAATGTGGCGTTTCGCAACGATGTGTTTGAAGAATGGCCGCTGGAGGCGGAGACGTTCAAACTCATTTATGCAGCCATGTCGCTGCATTGGGTGGCCCCAGAAATCGCTTTTACCAAAACGGCGGATGCACTGGTTCCCGGCGGCGTGCTGGCCTGCATCTGGAATCGTCCACAAGAGAGTGAAGATGCGCTCCGCCAGGAAATTCGGCGGGCCTATGACAAAGTAAAGCATGTAAAACAATCCCAGAAAGCCCATCCCCAAGCCCTCTACGAAGGCGCGGGCGGCACCATCGCACGCTTCAACGCATCGGGACGCTTTGGCACCGTTTTCAGCGCCCAATATCCGCACAGCGTCCAATACTCCGCCGATGAATATATCAAGCTCATGCAGACCATGTCTGACCATCGCATCATGCCCGCTGCCGAGCGGAATGGCTCTATGGCCAACTCCATGTGGCCATTGAGCGTTTTGGGGGTGTGATCAAGGTGGATTATTTGGTTACGCTCTACTTTGCAAAGCGTTTATAAATTGTGAGCCTTATCGAAAAGGTGGCCGAATATGAGTGATTGCCACACCTGCACCTTGACCGACCGCCGCGACGCCGGTACTGCGCCGCTCTGGGACAACATCTACCGCACCGACCATTGGGACGTGGTGCATGCCTACAACACTTCACTGGCCGGCTGGCTAGTGCTGGTGGCGCGCCGCCATATTACTGCCGTGGCCGAATTAACCGCCGCCGAAGCCGCCGAACTGGGCAACTTGCAGCGGCGCGTTTCGCAGGCGTTGCACCAAGTGACCGGCTGCGCCAAAACGTACATCATCCAATTTGCCGAACATCCCGAGCATCCGCATGTGCATTTTCACATTGTGCCGCGCATGGCGGATCAGCCCGCCGCGCAACGCAGCGTCAACATTTTTAGCTGCTTGGGCGTCCCCGAGGCCGACCGCGTGAGCGAGGATGAAATGAGTGCTGTCGGTGCGCAAATACGGCAATTTCTGCAAAATTAAATTATGTCCTTCTCACCCGCAGATTCCGCAATCTTTTCCCAACTTTTTGGCGATGCCGAACTGGCCGCCATCTTCTCCGATGCGCAATTTGTCCGCCATATGCTCAACGTGGAGACGGCGCTGGCCCAAGCCCAAGGCCGCCTGCGCGTAATTCCCACCGCTGCCGCCGCCCACATTGCATCCGCCGCCGCCGCGCTTGAAATTGACTTTGCCTTGCTGCACGCCAGCACTGAAAAAGCCGGCCTGCCGGTGATCGAATTGGTGCGTCAATTGCGGGCCGCCGTCCACAAAAACGCCGGCGCCGATGCCGCCTCCTACGTCCACTGGGGCGCCACTACGCAGGATATTATGGACACAGCGCTGGTCTTGCAGATGCGGGCGGCGCTCACCCTTCTTGAGGCCAAATTGCAGCAGGTTATCCAAAACCTGGCCCGGCTCGCCGAGCGCCATCGCCACGCGCTCATGGCCGGGCGCACCCATTCGCAGCAGGCGCTGCCCATCACCTTTGGGCTGAAGGTGGCCAATTGGCTGGCCCCGCTGCTGCGCCATCAACAGCGGCTGGCGGAGTTGAAGCCGCGGCTGCTCACCGTACAGTTTGGCGGCGCCGCCGGTACGCTGGCCTCGCTGGGCGCTGACGGCATGGCTGTGGTCGAAGCGCTGGCGACAGAGCTGGATCTCAGCGCCGCTGCTGCCCTGGCACACGCAGCGCGATAATCTGGCCGAGCTGGCAGGGTGGCTATCGCTGGTCAGCGGCAGCCTGGCCAAAATGGCGCAGGACATTATTCTGCTGGCCCAAAGCGAAGTGGGCGAAGTGCAGGAATCCGCCGACCGTTCGCGCGGCGGCTCCAGCACCATGCCGCAGAAGAGCAACCCCATTATCAGTGAATTGATCATTGCCGCCGCCCGCGCCAATGCCGCCCACCTCTCCGCCATGCACCAGGCGCTGATCCACGAGCACGAGCGCGCCACCCACGGCTGGCAGCTCGAATGGCTCACGCTGCCGCAGATGTTTGCCCACACGGCCGCCGCGCTGAACAAAGCGCACTTCCTCAGTCAGAACCTGGCTGTGGATGTTGCGCAAATGCGTCAAAACGTGGCCGCCTCCAACGGGCTCATGCTGGCCGAGGCGGTCAGCTTTGCCCTGGCCGCCCACATGGAACGCAGCGCGGCCAAAGAGCTGGTTACGCGGGCGGTGCCGATCGCGCTGGCCGAGAAGCGCCATCTGGTTGACGTGGTGCAGGGGATGACCGATGCGCCGGTGCAGTGGGATGCGCTGCGCGAGGAGGGTAATTATTTGGGAGCCACGCAGCAATTTATTGACCGGGTTTTGGCTGGGGTCGCAGCGACAAAACAGAGAATGAATGTGGTATAATCCTCTTTGACAGAATTTTTGATGCCCCCACCCACAGAATGAATTCTGTGTCTGGCACGGGAAACCGGTTAAAACCGGTTAGACGCCGTGACCAAAATGTGATTTATCACGTTTGCCATAGCAGGTTGGGAATTTATTCCTTGCCCAATCTTGGCGGTGGGAAGTAGCTAGTTTCCGTTGCGAAAGACAATTTCTACCGCAAAGGGCGCGAAGATTCGCAAAGAATATGTCGAGAGAAGTCTTCGCGAATCTTTGCGCCCTTTGCGGTAGTAGAGCCATTTCGCAATAGCAACTAGCTATTCTCTTTACGATGAGGACTCATGCTCAAGCCATTACCGACCAGTACGGCCACGTTTCGCGATATTATCGGCGGCGGCTATCTTTATATCGATAAGACGCGTTTTATCTATGAGGTTGCCCACAAGACCAAGGGTGCCTATTTTTTTGCGCGTCCACGCCGCTTTGGCAAAAGTTTATTCCTATCTACCTTGTCAGAATTATTCCGTAACAATCGAGACCTTTTCCAAGGCTTGTGGATTGACCAGAGTGATTATGTGTGGGAAGAGTATCCCGTTATCCATCTGACCTTTAGCCTCTTTCCATCCAAGTCGGCCGAGGCTTTGGAGGACAACATCAAGTATTATCTGTTGCGGGTTGCCCAGGAGCATGGCGTCGCCCTGGCGGATGGTCCCTATTACGCCATGTTTGATGAGCTGATCTATCAGTTGTCTCAGGACAAGCAGGTCATCATCCTGATTGATGAATATGACAAGCCGCTGCTGGATAATCTGGACAACCCGGCAGAAGCCCAAAAGATTCGCGACATTCTTAAGGGCTTTTATGCCGTAATCAAAGGGGTGGAGCAGCGGATTCGCCTGGTTTTTATTACGGGCGTGAGCAAGTTTAGTAAAGTGAGCATCTTTTCGGAACTGAACCATCTCACGGATTTAACCATGCGCGATGCATTTGCAACCGCGTTGGGAATCACTGAGACAGAGCTGCGGACGAATTTTGATGAGCACATTTCCGTTTTGGCCAAGACTAGTGGGATGCATGAAGCGGCGTTATTGGAGAAGATTCGCCGGTGGTACAATGGGTTTCGCTTTGCGGCGGCTGGTGAGAATGTGTACAATCCCTTCTCTCTCATGCAGCTCTTTGATGCGCAGCAATTTGCCAACTATTGGTTTGAAAGCGGCACGCCAACATTTCTGATCAACCTGATCAAAGAGCGGCAGTATGACTTGCTGCGCTTTCAGAATATGCAGGTGCGCGAAGCCGCCTTCAGCACCTATGAAGTGGAGAACCTGGCCATTACGCCTTTGCTCTACCAGACTGGCTATCTCACCATCAAGGATTATGATGCCGCCAGCCGGCGCTATACGCTTGCCTATCCCAACCAGGAAGTTGAAGAATCCTTTCTGCTCTGGCTGATGAGCGCCTATAGCTATGTGGAGCGCAGCTTTGGTGAGGCCTATCTGTGGGAGTTTGTGGACGCCTTGGAGGCCCAAAATCTGGCTGAAATGTTCGACGTATTGGGCGTCTTCTTTGCCAACATTCCTTATGACCTACACGTCAAGCATGAGAAATATTATCAGACCATTTTCTATCTCATCTTTATGCTGATGGGGTTCCGCGTAGCGGCGGAAGTACAGACCAATCAGGGGCGCATTGATGCCGTCGTCGAATTAACTGGCCACATCTATCTTTTTGAATTTAAGCTGGATAAAAGCGCTGATGTGGCGATGGCGCAAGTTGAAGACCATGCGTATTATCAGAAATATAGACGACGCGGGAAGCCTGTGACCTATATTGGCGCCAACTTCAACAGCACCACGCGCCAGGTGGATGAGTGGCGCCAGAAACAGCTTGACTGATATAGTGAACGTTAAATGAGGTATTTATGAATGATGAAGTCGTCATTGTCAGCGCCGTGCGCACGCCCATTGGCCGCATCCGCGGTGCGCTCTCAGCCGTACGCCCGGATGATCTGGCGGGCATGGTGATCAAAGAGGCGGTGCAGCGCGCCGGCATCGACCCGGCGCTGGTGGAGGAAGTCTACATGGGCTGCGCCAACCAGGCCGGTGAGGACAACCGCAACGTGGCGCGCATGGGGCTGCTGCTGGCCGGGCTGCCGCAAAGCGTGGCCGGCGTCACCATTAACCGGCTCTGTGCCAGCGGGCTCAACGCCGTCAACCAGGCCGCCCGCGCCATTATGTGCGGCGAGGGCGATGTCTTTGTGGCCGGCGGTGTGGAGAGCATGACCCGCGCCCCCTATTCGCTGCCCAAGAATGCGGAAGGCTTTGGCCCCTCCGGCAACGTGACCGCCTATGACACCACGCTGGGCTGGCGCTATCCCAACCCGGCTATGGAAGCGATTTTTCCGCTGGAGGCCATGGGCGAAACCGCCGAAAATATTTACGCCATGAGCTGCGCCGGTGAAATCAGTGGCGGCGAGATCACGCGGGAAGCGCAGGATGCCTTTGCGCTGCAAAGCCAAGCGCGCGCCATCCATGCCATGAACCAGGGCTACTTTGCCCGCGAACTCATGCCGGTCGCCATTCCCCAACGCCGCGGCGACCCCATTGTTGTGGACACCGATGAGCACCCCCGCTACACCCAAACCGCCAACGGCTATGAACTGGCCACCAGCCTGGCGGACCTGGCCCGCCTGCGCCCGGCCTTCCGCAAAGGTGGCGCGGTGACGGCCGGCAACGCCAGCGGTCTCAACGACGGCGCCTGCGCATTGGTGCTGATGTCGCGGCAGAAAGCGGACGAACTGGGCGTGCCGCCGCTGGCGCGCTGGGTCTGCTCGGCGGCGGCGGGCGTGGATCCGCGCGTCATGGGGCTGGGGCCGGTTAACGCTGTGCGCAAAGCTTTGCAGCGCGCCGGCCTCACCATGGCCGACATCGACCTGGCCGAACTCAACGAAGCCTTTGCCGTGCAGGCGCTGGCCGTCCTGCGCGAGCTTAACCTGAGCGAAGAGATCACCAACGTCAACGGCGGCGCCATTGCGCTGGGCCATCCGCTGGGCTGCTCCGGAGCGCGCATTTTGACGACGCTGATCTATGAGATGCAGCGGCGGGCGGCGGCGGGGCAGCCGATGCGCTATGGGTTGGCTATGCTCTGTGTGGGCGTTGGGCAGGGGGAGGCGACGGTGGTGGAAGTGGTGGGGTAGATGGCTTCGGGTGCGTCCCTAAATCTCCAGATCCAGCACCCAACTCACATCATACCTGGGCCGTTGCACTTGCCCATCCTGACCCCCTCTCGCCGCCGCGGACAGAACAGCAAAATGCCCCTGAATCCCCAGCGCCGCACACCCCAACTCCCAATTGGCGCACCAAATGCCCAGCGCCACCGGCGCATAGTAACGCGATTCCGTCACCGCGTAGAAATCAAAGCGCTCTAATTGGGACACACCCCCATTCCTTTCCCCACGCTGGGCCATAACCGCCACGCAGCGCGTCGTCTGTCCATTGTAGGAGGAGGGCGCCCACTGGCATATTTCGTAGGTGCGTCCAAAGCGGTTGAACGGGGGCGCGTCTACATCCAACGGTTTTTCAAGTTGTGCATCGGTGAAAAAGAGCGCAGAGAGCGGCAAGCGCCGGTAGAACTGGGCATTAAAAATGCGCAGAAACAGAGGGATATACGATGACCTGTAGCCAATGGCGCATACGCAAATAATGTGATCTTCCTCGGGATTGAAGCGCTCGCCCAGGTGCTGCATAATGCTGGCATGGTCGGCGCCGGGGCCGATCCAGCAGGTGCCTAGCCCCATGCGCGTGGCGTCCATCACAATCTTCTGCAAGCTGCGGCCTACGTCGATGACGGCCAGCCGATCATATTGGCGCGGCGCAATGGCCACCAGAAACTCGCTGGCGTTGACGGTTGGCCACACGGTGAGCGGCGCCGCAATATATTCGAAGCGAATCGGCGCCTGGCCGATCCGCGGTGCGGCACTGTGTAAGCGCACGGATGCCATCAGTTCGGCGTAGTCGGCGGGTGTCAGTTTGCGTGTTTGGAATGAACGGCACGAACGCCTGCTCCGCATCAGGTCAAACAGATTCAGTTCGTCGTTGCGTTTGGGCAGATGTTCGGGCGGACGCAGGCGAAACTTCACCGTAATCAGGTCGAAAATGAGCACGGCCGATAGGAGAAGGCCCCCCAAAGCAAAGGGAGCCGCCGCTGCCCTAAATCCAAGCAGGCGGACAACTCCCGCCATGATGAAGAATCCCAGCGCCAATAGCGCCAGGGGTATGTATTGCAGCCAGCCCGTGAACTGGAGACGCAGCTTTACGCGCCAAATCCAGGCAAACAGCTCCTTCAGCAGGGCCGATTTGGGACTGTCCAGGATGGCTTTCTCATTGGGGCCGAGATCTTGATGAGTGGCGGCAACCCCATCAGCGTGGGTTCCGGTGCGGTTGGGCATAATTTAGCTCCTCGACAATTTATAGCAAGTGGTTACTTGCTATAAGTATATACCACTTTTTATTGCAAGTCAACACTTGCTTATGGTATAATTAGCTCGCAAGGAGACAATCATGCCCAAAATGATCGATGAGACCCAAATTTATGCGGCCGCCATCAATATTTTTATGTCGCTTGGCTATGATGGCGCCACCACTAAAGAGATCGCTGATATTGCGGGCGTGAATGAAGTCACCCTCTTCCGTAAGTTTGGCAGCAAGGCTGGCTTGTTCGAAAGAGCCATCGCACACCAGCTTGCGGATACGCCGCTGAACCGGTTGGTTTATACGGGCAATCTCGAAGCCGATATGTTGGCTATTGTGGAAGCTTATGTGGAAACGAATGCAACATATGGGGATATCATTGCTATTATCCTCATCGAGCTACCACGCAATCCAGATTTGCAGGGCGCGCTCGATACCCCCTGGCGGAACGTGCAGGGCATCATCAAAATTATTCAGCAATATCAAACGCAAGGGCTGCTCAAGCACGAATCCCCACTGGCGGCCATCAGCGCCCTGATCGGTCCGATCATGATCAATCAGATGTTCCGCAGCGCCAATCTGGCCATGCCCGTGCCCGCCATAGATCCGCGCACACATGTAGAATCTTTTTTATATGGCAGAAAGTCATAAAGTTCCCACTTGGGCCATTGTAGAAAAATAATTACACCAAATTATGCGTATTGCGTATTGCGTATACCGGTCCAGAAGATTATTCGTTATAGCATCGTTATTTTGTTAACATGGCCCTATTGAGCGGCAACCACCCTGCGTCAGCGAAAGATCTTGTTTACAAAATGATCAATCGCCAAATACAGCGCAATGGCGGCAATAATCAGCCCCCACCAGGGCATGTGTACCCAAACAACAATGAAGAGCCGGTCGAGGACGCGGAAGAGGATATAGCCGAAGATCACGGTGGTCACAACGCTGGCCAGCCGTTGTTTAAACGCTGTGGACATACGTGGAATTTCCCCGCTATAGTGCGTTCAAAATGAAAACCCGAGTTTTTGTGGGATTGGGGAATAGGGATCAGGACGCGTGGCGGCGGCCCAATCCCTATTCCCGAACACCGGTTTTGAACTTCTTTGTTATGATTTCTTTTTGCGGCGTGGCTTTCTTTTAGGCTTGCTCTTGGCTTTTTCGGCAATCCACTCTACCGCCTGCGCTAAGGTGACGCTCTGAGGCTCGGTACCTTTGGGCAGCGTCGCATTGGTGCGTCCATGCTTGACGTAAGGGCCATAGCGCCCTTCCAACACTTGTATCGCGCCGCCGTCGGGATGTTCACCCAACTCTTTGAGCACGCTGTTGCTTTTGCCGCCGCCGGCCTTCTTCTGGGCCAGCAGCTCCAGCGCCCGGCAGCTCAATTTCGAGCACGTTGTCCGGCGCTTTGATGCTGGCGAAGACGCCGTCATGCGTCACATAGGGGCCGAAGCGGCCCACGCTGGCGCTTACGCTTTTGCCCGTTTCGGGGTGGGCGCCCAGCTTGCGCGGCAGGCTCAGCAGGCGCAAGGCCAGGTCAAAGTCCACATCATCCGGCTCCATGCCCTTGAGCAGGCTGACCCGTTTGGGCTTTTTGCCGTTGCCTTCATCATCGCCCATCTGCACATACGGACCATACGGCCCCTGCTTGAGGAATATATCCAAATCGCTTTCCGGATGCTTGCCCAATGGCTTCGGCGCATCGGCTTTTTGCGACAGTAACTGCTCGGCCATCTCAACGGTAAGGTCAGCGGGCGGCAGATCGGCGGGCAGACCGGCGGTGACGCGCTCGCCATTTTCTTCTTTGGCAATGAAGGGGCCAAACTGGCCGATGCGCACTTCGTACGGAAAATCGGACAGTGCCACCCCGCCCACAATGCGCGGATCGATACCCGCTTCCTTCTCCTTGACCTGATTTTCCAGCCCGGCCTGCCCCAAAAAGAAGCGGCGCAAATAGGTGAGCCAGGCCAGGTTGCCCAGCGCGATCTCATCCAGATCGTTCTCCATATTGGCCGTAAAGCTCATATCGACTAGATCGTTAAAGTGATCCTCCAAAAGCTGGGTGACGGCAAAGGCGGTAAAGGTAGGCACCAATTCGCGGCGCTGTTTAAAGACGTAGCCGCGCGCTTGAATGGTATCGATAATGGCGGCGTAGGTGCTGGGACGGCCAATGCCTTCGGCTTCCAGCGCTTTGACCAGCGTGGCCTCAGTGTAGCGGGCGGGCGGCTTGGTTTCGTGACCCACGGCTTCCAGATCGCGGCAGTCCACCACTTCATCCACGCTCAGTTTGGGCAGCGGCGCTTCTTGGCTTTCCAACGCCGCTTCGGGATCGTCCGAGCCTTCCACATAGGCGCGGAAGAAGCCGGCAAAGAGCACTTCGCGCCCGCTGGCGCGGAAGACCGCATCGGCCACCTCCAACGTGACGGTGGTAAAGCGCAGATTGGCGTTGGCCATCTGCGTGGCCACCGTGCGTTTCCAGATCAGGTCATAGAGCCGCTGCTCCGGGCCCGTAATGGGCAACTGCTCGGCGGGCAGCATTTGGTCGCCGGCCGGGCGGATGGCTTCGTGGGCCTCCTGCGCGTTTTGCGACTTGGTTTCATAGCGGCGCGGCGTTTTGTGCAGATATTCGGCGCCATACATTTCGGTGACCCGGCGGCGAGCGGCGTTGATGGCCTGGTCGCTCAGGTTGACCGAGTCGGTGCGCATATAGGTGATGTAGCCATTTTCATAGAGCTTTTGGGCCACGCGCATGGTCTCTTTGGCGCCCATGCCCAGCTTGCGGTTGGCTTCCTGTTGCAGCGTGCTGGTGGTAAAGGGCGGATAGGGCGCGCGGGTGGCCTCGCGGCTTTCGATGCCCGCCACGCGCCAGTCGCCGTTGAGCAGCCGGTTGCGCAGCTTCTCAGCCTGCGTTTGATCCAGCAGCAGCACCTCTTTGCCCTCGGTCACTTTGCCGGTGTTCTCGTCGAAATCGCGCCCGGTGGCTACACGAACGCCGCCCACCGAGACAAGCTGCGCCTCAAAGCGATGGTCCGGCCGATCGGGTCGCTTGTTCAAAAAGGCTTTTAGATCCCAATAGGCGCCCGATTTAAAGGCGCGGCGCTCGCGTTCGCGCAGCACCAGCAGACGCACGGCCACACTCTGCACGCGGCCCGCTGAGAGCTTGGGCGCAATCTTTTTCCAGAGCAGCGGCGACACGGTGTAGCCCACCAGCCGATCCAGAATGCGCCGCGTCTCCTGGGCGCGGATCAGGTTTTCATCTAAATTGCGCGTGTTGTTGAGTGCTTCCTGGATGGCCTCGCGCGTGATCTCATGGAAGACCATGCGGCGCACGGGCACCTTGGGGTTGAGCACTTCGGAAAGATGCCAGCCGATGCTTTCGCCCTCGCGGTCTTCATCGGTGGCCAGAATCAGTTCGTCGGCGTCTTTGAGCAGCTTTTTCAGCTCATCGACCGTCTTCTTTTTGCCGCGCGAAACCACATAGTGCGGCTCAAAGTCATTCTCCACATTGACGCCCAGCCGCGCCCACGGTTCGCCTTTGATCTTGGCGGGCACTTCGCTGGCCGAAGCCGGCAGGTCGCGTATGTGGCCCATGCTGGCTTTCACTTGATACTCTTTGGGCAAAAAACCGCGAATGGTCTTTGCCTTGGTGGGGGATTCTACGATTACTAATTTTGTCATGAAACTTTCTCGGAACTCGGAATAATTGCGTGTTGCGTATTGCGTGTTGCGTGTACTGGTGGAGTATCTTGTGGGGCTGCAAGCTTACGCGGTGGATAAGGATACCCGCTCTACATAGTTGAACCCTTTATTATCTTGCCTCCCAATCAGCTCCAATACCGGTTCACGCAACACGCAATATGCAAAAATAAGCCTGTTAACCACACCAAATACACACTCTTCCTTTTATTTGTAATGCATTCCACGCAATCCGTCAAAAGTGCAGATCGATTACCAGAAAGTGATCACGTGGTAAAATAGAGCGCGCTCACCCTTTTTCCTGCATCCATTGGATAGCGGCGGCGGCCAGGCTGGCGGCGCCAATGGGCAGCGCGTCTTCGTCGAGACGGAAGGTAGACGTGTGGACTGGATAGACGCGATCCCACTTGGGATTGCGGACGCCCAGGCGCAGGAAACAGCCCGGCGCTTTTTGCGCCATATAGCTGAAATCTTCACCGGCCATGACGCGCGGCGCTTCAAAGACATTGGGCTCGCTGAGCAAGCCGTTGAGCGCACGGAAGGCCACATCGGTGGCCTCGGGGCTGTTGATGGTGGCCGGGTAGCCTTTGAATACTTCTACGATGGCCTGGCCGCCCAACGGCTCCACAATTCGACAGGCATTACGCAGTTGGTCGTCCAAGAGTTGCCGCGCCTCCGGCGTGTAGCTGCGGATGGTGCCGGTCATATAGACGCTCTCGGGAATCACATTGTTCACCGTGCCGCCCTGAATCGTGCCAATGGTAATCACACCGGCGTCAATGGGATCCAGGCGGCGGCTCACGACTTGGTGGATGGCGTTGATCACCTGGGCGGAGAGCGCAATGGGGTCCACGCTGCGGTGTGGTGCGGCGGCATGGCCGCCAAAGCCGCGAATCTCGATGGCGAAACGATCCGCCGCCGCCAACATGGGGCCGGAGCGGGTGCCCACCTGGCCGGTGGAAGCGCGGTGGCATCAACATGAATGCCAAAGACCGCATCTAGCCCATCCAGCGCGCCCTCTTCCACCATGCGCATGCCGCCCGATTTGCCCTCGTCGTCCTGCGCCTCTTCGCTGGGTTGAAAGAGCAATCGCACGCTGCCCGGCAGCCGCCCCTGCACCGACAGCTCCTTGAGAATCGTGGCCGCGCCCAGCAGCATAGCCGTATGCGAATCGTGACCGCAGGCATGCATCAGCCCCGGCGCCCGCTGTCAAAATCCGTGCCATTTTCTTCGTGAATGGGCAGCGCATCCATATCGGCGCGCAGCCCCACAATTGGACCGACGCCGCCTTGGATGTGGCCGACCACGCCGGTTTTGGCCACTTCGGTTTCGGTCTCAATGCCCAGATCGGTCAGCGTGGCGTTGACCAGCCCCGCCGTTTGGTGCTCGGTAAAACTCAATTCAGGGTGGCGATGGATGGTGCGCCGCCAGTGGCGAATATTTTCGTGCAGCTCATGCGCCCGCTGCAACAGCTCGGCGTGGGTGATGGGTTGTGCGTTTGGCATGGTGGTCTCCTTGGTAGGGATTAGGGAGTAGGGAGTAGGGAGTAGGGAGTAGGGAGTAGGCGTGCCCATTCACTCCGATCCCCAACTTATACCATTTGGCTCTGCAAAGACCATGAATGATTCTCTCTTTTTCTCTGAGAATATGGAAATCATTCATGGCTTTCGCAACCGCAGTTAGTATTATTCTCCCGGCTGAAAATTGGTCAATTCATAGGTGACGCCGCTGCGGTCGTCGTCAAATTTTAGCAGCGGATAGGGCGCATCTTTGCCGACCCAGGCCACGGAAGCGGTCGTTTCGGTGTTAATGTTGGCGCGCCAGGCATCGAAGGCGCCGGCCGGGGTTTCGAGCTGCTCAGCGCCCGCCACCACGATTTCGGCGCGCTCGGTGGCGCCGGCCAGCGCTGAAAAGAGGTTGATGCGCGTGGCGTACCCGCTGGCCAATGGCAGCGCCCGCACGAGCGTGGAAATGGTCTGCTCATCGCGCGCATCGCTGGTGGTGGAGAGACGCTGATTGGTCGTCACGGCCTGGATGCTGGTCAATTCCAGATCGGCATTGGGGACCATTATATATTGTCTTGATAAGCTCAGAACCCTCGGCCCGGCTGTGCGCCCACACGGCGTGCGAGGGGCGCAGCGTGTCGGCGTGCATCTCCACCACCGAGATCTGCTGATCGCCCTCCGAAAGCAGTTCGCGCCGCAGGCTCCAGATCGCATTGCCAGCCGCATCAACGCCAGATAAAATGGTAATGGTCGCCGTCCCAATCGCTTCACCGGCGCTGTTGCTCATGCCGTAATCGCTTACCTCGCCGCTGCGCCAGGGCGCGTCATTAAATTTTAGCGGCCCAAAGTCAGCGCTCCCGCAACCAGCGGTCAGCACAATGCTCAAAATAATGGATGGAATCAGAATCCAGTTTCGCAACACGTTTCACTCGGTTTCAGTAGTAGCTTGTCATCCGGTCACCCTGTCATCTGGTCACCCTGTCATCCGGTCACCCTGTCATCCGTTCACCCATGCTTCTCCATCCAGCGGATAGCGGCGGTGGCCAGGGCGGCGGCGCCTAACGGCAGCGCGTTTTCGTCCAGCCGGAAATCGGCGCGGTGGAGCGGGTAATAGTTGTCGCCCCAAGCCGGGTCGTGGACGCCTATGTTAAACATGCAGCCGGTCGTCACCTGCGCCATGTAGCTAAAATCCTCGGCGCCCATGACCGGATCTTTTTCATGCATCTGCGCCGCGCCCACCAATTCTGCACCCGCTTGGAACATGATTTCTGTAGCCTCCACTGCGTTTACCGTGGGCGGATAACCATAGACAATCTCCAGATCAAAGCTGCCGCCCAGTGGTTCCACAATGCTGCACGCCTTGCGCAGTTCGCTGTGCAGCAATTCGCGGCCCGCCGGCGTCATGCTGCGGATGGTGCCGCTCATCTCCACTTTGTCGGGAATCACGTTGTTGACCGTGCCGCCGCTGATGGTGGCCACGGTGATGACGCCGGAGTCAATGGGGTCCAGGCGGCGGCTGACGATCTGGTGGATGGCGTTGATCACATTGGCGGCCAGCACAATGGGGTCGAGGGCGCGGTGGGGTGCGGCGGCGTGTCCACCAAAGCCGCGCACGGTTAGAAAGAACTTGTCGGCGGCGGCCAGCATGGGGCCAGGACGCGTGGCCAGGTGGCCCGTATCATAAAACGGGTTGACATGAATGCCAAAAACCGCGTCCAGCCCATTGAGCGCGCCCTCCTCCACCATGCGCAGCCCGCCGGATTTGCCCTCGTCATCCTGCGCCTCTTCGCTGGGCTGGAAGAGCAGCCGCACGCTGCCCGGCAAGCGCCCCGCATCGGCCAGCTCTTTGAGAATGGTGGCCGCCCCCAGCAGCATGGCCGTGTGCGAATCGTGGCCGCAGGCGTGCATAATGCCCGCATTGAGACTGTCAAATTCCGTGCCGTTGACCTCGGTGATGGGCAGCGCATCCATATCGGCGCGCAGCCCCACCAGCGGACCGACATTACCTTTTATGTGTCCAATGACGCCGGTTTTGGCCACTTCGGTTTCGGTCGCCACGCCCAAATCGATCAACCGGCTGTTGACCAGCCCGGCCGTGCGGTGCTCGGTAAAGGTCAGCTCCGGGTGGCGGTGAATGTCGCGGCGCCAGGCGCGGATCTCTTCGTGCAGCTCTTGAGCGCGGGTCAGGATTTCCTGGCTGGAGATGGTGGACATGTGGGTTCGCCTTTCTAAAATGGGAGCGCCTGGGAGTTGGTTCCCAGGCGAATAAATTGTACGAATATATTTGCAAATTACGCTTCAATTTGCATGACGGGATCAGCCTGCGGCGGATGACGCCCAATGGCTACATCCGTCAATCGAATGCTGACAATCCTGAGTCGGTTGAGATCAAGCTGTTCAATGGTTGCGCGTCCAATAGGCGTCATTCCTATGATTGTTGCACCATCCGCTGACCAAATGAAGTGCGTGCTCCAGATATCGCGGCGAGGATTGAACAAGCCGTGCGTTAAATTGGTTATTGGGTCAATGCCCAATGTGTGATGCCATTTGTGACGATTGCAGTGTAAACAGGCCAATGCAAGGTTTTCAAATGTATCATCTCCCCCTTGAGACAATGGTGTAACGTGATCCATAGTGAACAGTATATACTGCCACTTCTCAATGGTATGACAATATTCACACAATCCATCGGCTCTTTCACGAACTTGTTGCTGTATGTACTCAGGGATGCGACGACGCGACGGCATAGTTACTTTATTGGGCTTGCGAAGAGATTTGCAGATTACGTATGGTGCGATTTACAAAACTTAGATAGTCATCAATTTCTTCATATAAATCAAGTTCGTAGATTTCTTTTGGGCTCAAACTAGATTCACTTTGTTTATCCAGCAAGGTCTGAATACGCTCTTGTACTGTCGACGCCGCGCGAAAAATGGGAATACCGTCTACCAACTCAATCCGCACCGCGTTTTCCAACGGGAGCGTTTTGGGTAATTTGTCGAGTTGAGGAATAGGTTGAATTGTCGCTATTGCCATGAGTACCTCCAATATCACCATACAAAACAGCACATCTTACATTACAGTATAAGCCGCGACCCTTGCGAAGTCAATGTACTATGACCCCAATGAATATTGGAAAAAGTGCCGTCTCTTGCGGTAAACTTGCAGGTATGACAATGCAACAAGCCAAAAAGTGGAAGCTGTTCGACGCAGCGCCCGCCGAATTTCTGAACGGCATCCCCGAAGAGCCGCTGCTGCTCCAGGTGCTCTATAACCGCGGTCTGCGCACGCCCCAAGAGGTGGAAGCATTCCTAAAACACACCGATGCCGTGGTGGTGGACCCGTACCGGCTGCAGGACATGCCGGCAGCGGTGACGCGCATTGTGCAGGCCATCAAAAACGACGAGGTGATCTGTGTCTACGGCGACTTTGACGCCGACGGCGTGACCTCCACCGCGCTGCTGGTGACAGCGCTGCAGGCGGCGGGCGGGCGCGTCGGTCCGTACATTCCCGACCGCGTTGACGAGGGATACGGGCTGAACGTGGACGCCATTACGCGCATTGCCGAAAAGGCCAAGCTGCTGGTGACGGTAGACTGCGGCATCCGCAGCGTGGCCGAAGTGGCGCACGCCGTCAAGCTGGGGCTGGACGTGATTGTGACCGATCACCACTCGGTGGGGCCGATGCTGCCGCCGGCGCTGGCCGTGGTCAACCCGCGGCGGGCGGACTGCCGCAGCGGCTCCAAGCAGTTGGCCGGCGTGGGCGTGGCCTATCGGCTGGCGCAGGGCGTGCTGCGCAGCGTGGCTCATCAGCGCTGGTCCAAGCTGGATGCCGAACGGGCGCAGGAATTGGAGCAGGAGCTGCTCGACTATGTGGCCATTGGGACCGTGGCGGACATTATGCCGCTGCTGGGTGAAAACCGGCTGCTGGTGCAAAAGGGGCTGGAGCAGCTCAACCAGACGCAGCGCGCCGGTTTGCAGGCGCTGTTGGCCGCCAGCGATCAGCGCACCGGCACGGTGGACGCCACGGCCATTTCGTTCCGGCTGGCCCCGCGCATCAACGCCGCCGGGCGCCTTTCGCAGACGCAACTGGCCTATGAATTGCTGCGCACCAACGACCCGGTCAAGGCCTACAACCTGGCCATGCAATTGGAGGCGCTCAACAAGCAGCGCCGCGATCTGACGGCGGCGGCACAGGATGAGGCCGAGCAGCTTTTGGCGCTGCAATTTGCCGAGCGGCGGGCGCAGATTCAAGAGGGCGCCGACGGCGATGGCGCGTTTGGTGATGAACAGATTTTGGTGGTTCACAGCCCCAATTTTCAGGCCGGCGTGGTGGGGCTGGTGGCGGGCAAATTGACCGACCGCTACTATCGGCCCGCCGTGGTCATCGAAGAAAAAGCCGATGAGTCGCGCGGCAGCGCCCGCAGCATTGAAGAGTTCGACATCAGCGCGGCATTGGACGAAGTGACCAATCTGCTGGTGCGCCACGGCGGCCACAGCCGGGCCGCCGGTTTCACGGTGGAGACGGCCAAGCTGCCGCTTTTTAAAGAGGCGCTGCAGGACGTGGCGCATCGCGAATTGGCCGCCAAAACGGATCTGCGCCCCACATTACTGGTGGATGCCGCTATTGAGATCGGCCAAATCAACTGGGCGCTGGTGGAGCAATTTAAACGGCTGGAGCCCACCGGCCAGGAGAACCCAGCCCCGCTGTTGCTCTGCACCAATTGCCGCCTGCGCGAAGCTCGGCCCGTGGGAGATCGCAAACATCTGCGCCTGATTTTGGATGGCGGCGCCAATACGATTGCTCTGGACGCCATTGCGTTCCAGCAGGGCGCGTGGCTGGCGCATTTGCATGAAGGCTGTTCGCTCGACGTGGTCTGTCACGTGGAGGCCAACGAGTGGCAGGGTCGCCAGCGCTTACAGCTAAACGTGCAGGACATGCGCTTGGCGGAGAACGTCATATACTAAACCGCAGATTTCACGGATTTTGTGGAGATGGTTCACTGGCGCAAGAAGATAGGTTGGCAAATGAGATCAGTGAACGCCGGTTGAGTAGGCTGCTGTAGTTCGCAGCCGTATCGAAACCAAAATGAACGGGGCGACCCGCTCTGGTTTCGATACGGCCCAAACTGCCGGGCCTACTCAACCGCCGCTACCCCCCAAAAAAGTGTAAACTAAATACTGAACCATCCCTTTTTTGTCCAGACGAAATCTGCGGCATCTGCGGTTCCTCCCTCTTGCTGAAATTTAGCGTTTGCGCGGAAAAAGCCAGCGCCGCAGCCCGAACTTGACCAGATCGTGGCGTTTGACCATGACGGTCGTAATGGGTGCTTCTTCGGCCACCCGCTGCGGAATGGAGCCGAAGAGCGACTGCTCCAACAAGCGCTCTTCGGACGCCCCAATCACAATCTGATCGCAATTGGCCGCCGCCGCCAATATCCCCTCCACTACATCTTCAGCATGGGCTACTTCGATTTCAATGGGCAGCTCGGCCAGCTCAAATCGATCAACGAGCTGTTGCTTTTGACTTTCCATCTGTTCGGCAGAAGGAATCCCACCCAGGGCTAAATTGAGTGCGACGACCGCTGGCCGCTCGCCATTGATCTGCTCCAGCGCGTCGGCCTGCATAACGGCCACCTCTAACGCCATGCGCGTATTCGGGCCACCGGCTACCGGCACGAGGATGCGGCGCACGGGCACACCGCTGCGCCGAAAGCGCACCACGGCCAGATCGCACGGCGGGTTTTGGGCCATCAAGTCGATAATGGCGCCAAAGGCCTGCTCGCGGTGGCTGGTTTGGCCGGGCCAGCCCAATATCATCAGGTTGGTTTCCCGCTCCTGGGCGGCGCTCAAAATAGAGTCGGAGATGTCGCGCCCTAGCCGCAACATGGTGCGCACCGGCACGTTGAATTCGCCCCACATCCACCACTTCATCGAGCAGCGGTCGCGCGGCGCAGAAAGGCGCGGCCATCGGTCACGCTGAGCTGGGCGGGCACGCGGATGACGTTGAGCGCAAAGAGTTCGCCGCGATTGGCTTGGGCAAAGAGCGCGCCAAAGTTGGCCAATTGACGCGCCACGGCCTCGTTGGCCACCGGCAGCAGCACCGAATAGTCGCGCATGGCCACCGTCTCTTCCAGCAAAATGGTGTCTTCAATTTTGGTAGCTTCCTCAATACCGCCATAGCGGCTGTAGACCAGCAGCCCCAGCAGCAGCCAAACGCCGGTGGTGATCCAGGCCGTAGGGCTTAGTTCAAAAAGCTCGACGGCCAGCACAAGCTGCAAACCGATAGAAATGATTTGCAGCCACGGCACAAAGGGTGCGCGAAACGGCCGCACCAGATCGGGGCGCGTGGTGCGCAGCCGGATCAGCGAAATGTTGACCATGAGGAAGAGCAGTAAAAATGTGATGGAGGCGCCGGACGCCACATCCTCAATGGGAAAGGCCACGGCCATAAAGATGATGAGCAGACCGCTGAGCCAGACCGCCCAGTGCGGCGTTTTGTTGCGCGGGTGGATGCGCCCAAAGACGGCCGGCAGGTCGCGGTCGCGCCCCATGGCAAAGGAGACGCGGCTGCTGGAATAGATGGTGGCGTTGAGCGCTGAAATGGTGGAGGCCAGCCCACCCAGAATCATCATGAGCGCGCCGTAGGGCATTATGCGGCGGGCGGTTTCGATCATGGCGCGCTCGCCATTTTCGCCCATGTAGACCCAGTTCGGCAGGCCAGAATCCTGCTGCAAGGCGCCGATGGAGACAAAGGCCACGGCCAGATAGATGACCACCACAATGGCAATGGCCAGAAAGATAGCGCGCGGCACGTTGCGCCCCGGATCCTTAACCTCTTCGCCGCTCTGGGCAATGATTTCGTAGCCCTCAAAGGCCACAAAGGTGAGCCCCATAGCCAGGATGACGCCGCCAATGCCATTGGGAATCGGGCTGGGGTCGCGCCAGAAATTGTCGGCCCAGTTGGGCATGTTCATCAGGGCGCGCAGGCCAAAGATGACCAGCACACCCAGCACGATGACTTTGAAGATGGTGACGATGTTGCCCACGAGCCCAGTTTCAGACGAACCGCGCACGTTGATCATAATGAAGAGCAGCGAGGCCAGCACGGCAAAAATCTTGACCCAAATCTGGGTCGCCGTAAACCCCCAAAAGAGTATATCGTGACCAGGATGCAGGTCGCCCAATTCCAGCAGCTCGACAAAAAATGTGCCAAAGAGCACCGCATAAAGACTGCACGCCACCGAGTGCGAAAACCACGAAATCCAGCCGGCATAGAAGCCATAGATGCGCGCCAGCCCCTCTTTGACCCACGCATAGCCGCCGCCTGCCTGCGGGAAAGCCGCGCCCAACTCGGCATAGCTGAGCCCGGTCAAGCTGGTCAGCGCGCCGTTGAGGAAAAAGGCCAGCAGCAAACCCACCGGCCCCGCCACGCCGGCCGCAATGCCGGTGAGGCCAAAGATGCCGGCGCCGATCATGGCGCCGACCCCAATCATTGTAATATCAAACAGGCCCAGATTACGGCTGAGGGAAACTTGAAAACGGTGCGCGGAGGAATGTTCAGCGGCTTCCCCTGTAGGGGAAGCTTCAGACAAGGGTGTGTTCATTTTATGCTCCCAGGCGGATGTTGATGAATGTCGATGTCTCTACTTGGACAATAGATCATGCGTGGTTTTTCCCCTTCAAGGTGAATGAAGGTCCATATTATATTGCAGCCATTCTCACTTTGAAAAGAATGACGCGCCTTGTCCCCAAAATCAATACGACCAGGCCTTAGTGGGTATTGCCGTGGTGGGTGTGTTATAATAATGCCAAATTCTTGAGAGTTCAGGCTGATTTTTATGCTGATTTTGATAAGGAAGAGCAAACATGGCCAAACGCAATAATCGAAAATATACGCGCAATGAAAAGGTGTTCTATATCTTAAGCCTGCTGATCGTATTCAGCATGCTCTTGAGTCTCATCTATGTCGTGCTAACGCCGAGCTAAAAGGACGCCCACTTGTCTGCCCACCAGCGGCTCCCGCTTTTCCCCATTTCAACCCAAGTTGTCCAACAGGGCGACGCACAACACTTGACCATTGGCGGGTGTGATTTAGCCGCCCTGGTTGCCGAGTATGGCGCGCCGCTCTATCTCTATGACCAGGCCACGCTAGATGATGCGGTGGCGGCCTATCGGCGGGCGCTGGCCCAATATTACCCCGGCGAAGCGGCCATCACTTATGCGGGCAAAGCTTTTCTCTGCACCGCCCTGGCCCAGTGGACGCAGCAGCGCGATCTGTGGCTGGACTGCACGGGTGAAGGAGAGCTGGCCATTGCGGCCGCCGCGCAAGTGCCGCGATCGCGCATTTTGGTGCATGGCGTCAACAAAAGCGATGCGGATTTGCGCGCCGCGCTGGCGCAAGCCGCCGTCATTGTGGTGGACAATTTGAGCGAGCTGGCGCGCATTTTGGAGCTGGCGCCTCAATACGCGGATCGGATGCCGGAGTTGTGGATTCGCATCCGGCCGGGGCTGGCGGTGGAGACCCACGCTTATACGCAAACGGGCCAGGCGGACAGCAAGTTTGGCATGGCGCTGCCCGAAGCCATCGAGGCCATTGGGCGCTGTCGCCAGGCCGGGGTGACGTTGAGCGGCCTCCATTTTCATCAGGGCTCCCATTTTCACGACCCGGCGCCGGTGGGGCCGGCGCTGCACACGGTGCTCGATCTGGTGCTGGAAATTGAAATGCAGAGCGGCTGGCGTCCGCAAGCCATTTGTCCCGGCGGCGGCTGGGGCGTTCCCTATCACGAAGATGATCTGCCGCACCCGTCCATCGAATCGTACGTGCAATTTGTGGCGCAAACATTGGCTGCCGGCTGCCAAGAGCGGCAATTGGCGCTGCCCCGCCTGGTGCTGGAGCCGGGACGCAGCCTGGTGGCGCGGGCCGGCGTAGCGCTCTACAGCGTGGGTGCGGTCAAGCAGACGCCGGCGCGGCGCTGGCTGCTGATCGACGGCGGGCTGGCCGATAATCCACGGCCGGCGCTCTATGGGGCGCGCTATTCGGCGCTGCCCGTTACGCAGCCCCTGCGCCCATTTACCCATGCATCCTGGCTGGCCGGCCCCTTTTGCGAAAGCGGCGACGTGCTGATCGAAGGGCTGCCCTTGCCCGCCATCGCAGCGGGTGAAGCGCTGGCCGTGCCGGTGAGCGGCGCCTACCAGCTCAGCATGGGCAGCAATTACAATGGCGCGCGGCGACCTGCTGTGCTCTGGCTCCACGCGGGGCAGGCGCACGTGATCCAGCAGCGCGAGCAATTGGCCAACCTGACGGCCCGCGACTGCCCATTACCCCATTTCTCTCCGCACCCATAGCCGGGGCATAAATTCCCGGCGATCTGTACGTTGTCGAATCGAAGGCAAATTGTCAGGAACTTGAAATGTCCCACAGCCTTAAATTTCGGTATAGTTAAATCCAAATGCCTTTTGCTCGACATTTCAGGAGAGAATATATTCATGATTGAACAAATACAAAAGCTTCGTCTCAGCGCGGCCGTGATCCTGGCCCTCATTTTGA
Source organism: Caldilineaceae bacterium (assembly GCA_041391125.1). Taxonomy (GTDB): domain Bacteria; phylum Chloroflexota; class Anaerolineae; order Caldilineales; family Caldilineaceae; genus JACKBC01. The sequence goes on along the minus strand of JAWKON010000035.1, from coordinate 56,899 downwards.
CCCCGATGATCAGCGCCTCAACTTTTGCGCGGCCCGTGTGGGCGGCGCCGGTGGCTCAGGGCGGCAGTGGCCAGGGCGGCGCGGCAGATGAGACAGCGCAGCCGGAAACGACGCCGACCGCCGAGTCGTTGAGTTCGCTCGCAGGCTCCACTTTTCGGGCGGCATTGGCGCTCTATCGCCGGCAATTTGGCAGAGGCGCTGACCAAATTTGAGGCCGCGCAGCTACTCTATGAGCGCCAATCCAATACGCAGGGCCAGGCTATGGCGCGCCTCTACATTAAGCGGGTGCAAGACGAACTGGGCGCAGATGCCGGCGCCACGCCTGTTCCCCAACAGCAGATTGGAGGCGATGCCGCCAGCGAAATGCGGCTGGAGATCACCACGCTGCTGGATACCGCCGACGCCTATCGCAAAAATGGCCGCGATCGGCTGGCGCTGGATGCCTACGAACGGGCGCTGACCGTGGCCCAAAATATGGAAGATGAGGCCCGCATTGCCGATATTTTGGACCTCATTGCCCGCTTCTATCGCGATACGGAACAGTACGAAGAGGCGCAGGCCACTTTCCAGCAGGCGTTGACGCTCTGGAATAAATTGGAAGATGGTGGGCGCGCCGTGCGCACGCTGTTGGCCATTGGCTCCACCTATGCCGCCCAGCACGATGAGGATAGCGCCTTTGCCTCGTATACGGAGGCGTTGGATCTGGCCGAATCGCTCAACGATCAGGCTTCAGTCATGCGCGTGCATGAAACGGTGGCTTCGTTGCACCGCGACTTGGCGGAATATGACAAGGCCGCCGAGAGTTACAACCTGGCCATTGAGACCGCCATGGCCGCCGATGAACAGAAATTTGCCGCGGATACACTGGGCAGCCTGGGCCGTATGTATCGCGACAACAAAGAGTATGACGAGTCGCAAAAGATCTACCAACAAGCTTTTGACCTCTGGCTGGCGCTGAATGATACTAACCAGCAGATGCGCACGCTTTCGGCTATTGCCGGCAATTTTGTGGCCCTGGAAGATCCCGAGCAGGCGCTGGGCGCCTATGAGCGGGCGCTGGTGATTGCCCAGAAACAGGGGGATGACGCCAACGCCGCCCGCATGTTGGCCGCGGCGGGCGATATTCACCAAACCCTGGGGGATTTTGACCAGGCGTTGAGCGCCTACAAAGCGGCGGCGGATGCCGCCCAGGCCGCCAATGATCTGGCCCAGGCCGCTGATATTTTGGAAAGATTAGGCGGGTTATACAAAGACAACGAACAATATGCCGATTCATCATCCGCATACCAACAGGCGGCAGATCTGTGGCAAAAGCAGGATCGCGTGGATCGAGCGCTGCGGTTGCTGATCGCCATTGGCGTCAATTATGAAGCGCAGGAGGATATCCCCGGCGCACTGGCGGCATATGAAAAAGCCAGAACCGTGGCCGAAGAATCGGGCGATCAGACGCAGATCACCAAAGTGTTAGAAGCAGTGGCCCGGCTCCATCGCAACCAGGGCGATAATGATAAGTCGATCACCGTTTATATGGATGCGGTGGAAGCAGCCCAAAACAGCGGTCAAGACGAGCAGGCGGCCGATATTTTGGACACCGCCGCCCGCATGTTGCGTGATGAGGGTGAATATGCGGATTCGACCGATCTCTATCAGCAGGCATTTGATATTTGGCAAAGTGCCCAAAAAGGGGATCGCGCCGTGCTCAGCCTGCTGGGTATTGCGGCAAATCAGGAATCGCTAGAGACAATCGACGCGGCGCTGGAAACGTATCAGCAGGCGCTGGATCTGGCCGTCGCCAACAAAGACAAAGCCACCGAAGCGCGCATCTGGAATACGTTGGCCGATCTGTACGCCAATCAAGAGGATGTAGTCCAATCCATTGCGGCCTATGAAAAGGCGGCGGCCGCCGCTCAAGCCGCCGATGATTTTGAAACTGCCGCCCGCATATTTGATTCGCTGGGGCGGGCGTTGCGCAATGAAGGCCAATTTGAGGAGTCGCTGATCGCCTATCAAAGCAGCGCAGAGGCGTGGGATCAGGCTGGTCGGCCGGATCGCGTACTGCGCATGCTGGTGGCCGTGGGCGCCAGCTATGAGTCGCTGGACCAAGCGGAAGAAGCCATTGCCACCTATCGCCAAGCCATGTCAATGGCGGACGCCCAAAATGACAATTCCCAATATGGGCGGGCGCTCAACAGCCTGGCTTCGCTTTATCAAAACCTGGGGCAAATCGAAGAGGCGGTGAATGCATACCAGCAGGCGCTCGAACTGGCCCAGGCCGACAATGATCAAGCGCAAACCGCTGCGATTTACGACACAATGGGGCGGCTCTATCGGGACTCTGCCCAGTATCCGGAAGCGTTGGCAGCCTTTGAGGCCGAACTGGCCATCTTGGATGAAACGGGGGATACCGCCAGCGCGGCCAAAGCCTTGCAGGCCGTGGCGTCGCTTTATGTGGCCCAGGAAGAATATACCCAGGCTTTCGACACGTATGATAAAGCGTTGGCCCTGGCCGAAGCCGAAGAAAATACCGCCGCGATGGTCGATGTCCTCAATTCTATCGGCAAGCTGCACAGCGATCTGGGCGATGCCGATGCAGCCACGGCGGCATACGAGCAGGCGCTCGCCCTGCAAGCTGCCGATGAGGAATTGAATCCTTCCATCAAAACCTTGTTGACTTTGGCCTCCAACTATGCCTCTAGCGGTGATACGACCAAAGCGTTGGAGACTTATGAACAGGCCATTGCCGCGGCTCAGGAGGCCGACGACCAAGCATCTATCGCCAGAATATACGACTCAATTGGCCGGCTCTATCGCGACTTGCAACGTCTGGACGATTCAACCGCGGCCTTCCAGAAATCGGTAGAGGCCTGGCAAGCCGCCGGTGATCCCGGTCAAGCGGCCCGCATGTATTTGGCCATCGCGTCCAACTATCAGCTGGCCCCAAATGAGGCGCAAGCGGCGGCGGCCTTCCAAAAAGCGCTAGACATTGCGCGGGCGGCGGACGACAAAGCAGTCACGGCCAATATCTTGCTCAACATCGCCCGCCAGCAGCGCAATGCTAAACAATTGGACAGTGCGCTGGCCAATTACCAAGAGGCGATTAAACTGTTGCAAGCGCTGGAAGATACGGACAACGAGCGTCGCGCCCTGGGTGATCTGGTGCGCGTCTACCGCGATATCGGGACCGAACAGAAAAATAATGGCGCCGTCGATCAGGCCATCCAATCGTACAACCAGGCCATTGCCATCACGCGCGAACTGGAGGATCAGGCGGGTACCGCCGGACTGCTGGATAGCGTGGGCCGCATCTATCGCGATGCCAATCAGTTTGACAATGCCCTAAATTACTATCAGCAAGCGCTCAACCTGTGGCAAAGCCTGGGTGATGGCGCCAGCGAAACCAATACGCGGCGCTCCATGTGGAGCGTCTATCAGGCCACCAATCAGTTTGCCCAGGCGCAAGCCATTGCCAATATCAATGTGGGCATCTCCACGCCGGCTGATGGCGCCACCGTGCGCGGCTTTGTGACTATTGAGGGGCTGGTGCAGGATGCCAGTCTGCGCAAATGGCAGGTGGACCTGCTGATTGACGGTGACGAGAACCGGGCCACGTACTTGGGTGTGCGTAACTCCGCCACCTGGGGCCGCCTGCTGACGGTGGACACCACCAAGTATCCCAATGGCACGCACAAACTGCGGCTGCGTATTGTGCATGAAGACACCAATTACGACGAATACTTTACGACAATTGTGATCAATAATTAAATGCACCCTCCTCCCCATCCTTTTCACAAGTGAAAAGGATGGGGAGTGTACCACAGAATGAATTCTGTGTCTGCCACGGGAAACCGGTTAAAACCGGTTAGCCGCCGTGGTTGGAACGTGCTTTAGCACGTTTTCTGTAGCAGGCTGGGAATTCATTCCCTGCCCCCCACAGTCCTTCACAGAGCCAGATTTCCTACATCCAAATGCCAAACTAATGACGCCATCTTCACTACTACCTGCCGGAAAACTCCCCCCTTCTCTGCTCGCTGAATTGATCCACCTGCTGCCTACTGCTGACCCGCAACTGCTGGTTGGCCCCAGCGTGGGCGAAGACGCCGCCGTGATCCAACTGGCGCCGGAACAGCCCACCGCGCCGCTGCTAGTGGCCAAGAGCGACCCCATTACGTTCGCCACCGACGAGATTGGCCACTATGCGGTCAACGTGTGCGCCAACGATCTGGCCGTCATGGGCGCACAGCCGCGCTTCTATTTGCCCACGCTGTTGCTGCCCGCCGCCCTTGCTACGGAAGCGCTGGCGCGCGACCTGTTTGCGCAAATTGGGCAGGCGTGCCGGGCGCTGCACATTGTGGTGGCTGGCGGACACACGGAAATTACGCCCACGGTGCAGCAACCGGTGATCTGCGGCGCCATGTTGGGTATTGTGCCGGCGGATGGATACGTGCGCAGCGACGGCTGTCGAGCCGGCGATCTGCTGCTGCTGGCCGGTGGCATTCCAGTGGAGGGAGCCAGCATTATTGCCCGCGAAATGCGGGCGGAACTAATCAAACGCGGCTGGCCCACAGAACGGCTGGATGAAGCCGCCAATTATCTGCACGCACCAGGCATCAGCGTGCTGAAACCGGCGCTGGCCGCCGCGCGCGCCGGGTTGGTCCACGCCATGCACGATCCCACCGAGGGGGGCATTGCCAGCGGTCTGCTGGAGCTGGCGCTGGCCGCCAATGTGGGGCTGGAAATCGATTTGGACGCCATCCCCGTTCCTGCGCTGGCCCGCGATTTGTGCGCTGAATTTGGACTGGATCCGCTGGGGACAATTGCCTCGGGTGCGCTGCTAGCCGCCGTTGCCCCCCAACAGGCCGCACCCTTGCAACAATTGTGGCAAGAGCTGGGCTGGCCCAGCGCCATCATCGGCCGCGCCACCGCCAATCCGCCGCATCTCCACGCCCACCGCGCAAGCATTGCAGTATCATTTCCCCGCTTTGCTGTCGATGAGATCACCAAATTGTTCGGGTGATTGGGGATCGGGGATTAGGGATCGGGGATCGGGCGTGTCGCTGACTCCCAATCCCCAATCCCCAACCCCACCTCTTTTCAATCCACCGCCCCTATAATGGTATAATCCACCCCATGACCATTACGCTAAAACTCATCAAAGATGCACAGGGTTGTCTCTATTTTCAGGAGCTGGAACGACGCACTTGGGCCAGCCCCGATGATGATCTGATACCAACGCACGTGGGGGTGACTGTGGCCAAAAACGGCGGCGCGCTGCTGGGCGCCTTTGCCGATGATGGCCCAGCGGAGACCGGCGGCATGGTGGGGGCGGCGCTCTGGTGGTTGGGTACCGATACGCGACAGGTTGTCATAGATGAGCCGCCGTCCGCGGATGAAGGGCTGCTGCCGCCCGCCCGCATTGCCGCCGCGCTCAAAGTGTGCAGCCACATTGCCGGCGTTTTGCCGGCATGGCAGGGCCGCGGCATCGGCCTCATGCTCAAGCTGAAGCAGCGCGAGCTGGTGCGGCAACAGGGGCTGACCGACCGCATTACTTGGACCTACGACCCGCTCTATCGCACCAATGGCGTGCTCAACATCCACCGGCTGGGCGCCACTTGCAACAGCTATTTTACCAACGTCTATGGCGACATGACCGATGCGCTGAACCGCGGTGTGCCCAGTGACCGCTGCCAGGTGGACTGGATGCTCAACAGCGCGCGCGTGGTGCAGTGCGCCACGGCGCGTCCACCCGCGATTGATTGGCTGGCGCAGCCGCTACATGTGTTGCCCACCATCCCCGCCGCTCACGATTTTCGGCAACCGGTGGATCAACCTGTCAAGTTGGAGGGCGCGCCCCTCGCCATGCCCATCCCCGACGACATTGGCGCGATCCGGCGGGTCGATGGCGCGCTGTCCCTGGCCTGGCGGCTCTACACACGCCAGGTTTTACAGGAAGCCTTTGCCAATCAATACAGAATGGTCGATTGCGTGAACCTGCCCAATCTGGGCTGGCACTATATTTTGACGCTTCAATAAATCATTGCAAATTACAACAAAAAGGATGATCAACAGATTGCACAGATTAGTAAGATTTTCGTTTTTGCAGATACATCGTTTTTGAGAAGAATGACAGTCAAAAAATCTGTACAATCTGTGCAATCTGCTGATCAATACAATCTGTTGATCCACTAAAGGAGAAACCCATGCGTATTGAACGAGTTGAGATTCGGCGGGTCTATATGCCCTACGTCTCCCCCTTTGAAACCAGCGGCTGGCGCGAAGAGGGCATCCATCACATTATCATCCGCCTGGATGCGGACGGGGCCACGGGCTGGGGCGAGACGCCCATTGGGCGCAACCCGTTTTACAACGAAGAGAACACCGACACCTGCTGGATTCTGCAGCGCGACTATCTGATCCCCAGCCTGTTGCAGACCGACCTGAGCAGTCCATACGATGTACCAGGTGCGTTCGCCAAAATTCGCGGCAATCGGATGGCCAAATCCGGGCTGGAATTTGCCGTGTGGGACCTCTTTGGCCACATAGAGGGGCGCAGCATGGCCTCCATGCTGGGCGGCACGCGCAGTGAGGTGGCCGTGGGCGTCAGCGTGGGCATCCAGAAAGATATCCCCACCCTGCTCGACGTGGTGGGCGAATATCTGGACGACGGCTACCGGCGCATCAAGCTCAAGATCAAGCCGGGCTGGGACATTGAGCCGACGCGCGCCGTGCGCGAAAAGTGGCCCGATCTGGCGCTACAGGTGGACGCCAACAGCATCTACACGCTGGCCGATGCCGACCATCTGGCCGAGCTGGACGAGTTCAACCTGTTGCTGATCGAACAGCCGCTGCCCCACGACGACATTTTTGACCACGCCAAGCTCGTGCCGCAGGTCAACACGCCGATCTGTCTGGATGAAAGCATTGTGTCGTCCGACCACGCCCGCTGGGCGCTGGAGATGCACGCCTGCGGCATTATCAACATCAAGCCCAGCCGCATTGGCGGCTTTGTAGACGCCATCCGCATCCACGATCTGTGCCAGGCGCACAACGTGCCGGTCTGGCACGGCGGCATGTTGGAGACCGGTATCGGGCGGGCGTCCAATGTGGCGCTGGCCAGCCTGCCCAACTTTAGCATACCGGGCGACATCAGTGCCAATAGCCGCTATTTCCACCGCGACATTGTGACCAATCCCTTTACGCTGAACGAAGGCAGCACGCTGACCGTGCCCACGGCGCCCGGCTGCGGCGCCATTGTGGACGAGGCGTTTTTGGAAGAGGTGACGGTGGATAAGTTAGAGTTCAGGCCCCAATAATCATGCAGGTTTCTGAACAGGGCGTGCAGGAAAAGGGCGGCGCCGCCACCAGGTCATCCCGCGCAGCTTGATTTTGGTGACCAGCACCAATCCAGCCAGCGGCGAGGAAGAAGTGCTGCTGCTCAAAGGCGCACCCACCAAGCGGCTGTGGGCCAATAAATATAACGGACTGGGCGGTCACATCGAGGCGCATGAAGATGTGCATGAGGCTGCTTTGCGCGAATTGCGCGAAGAAACGGGGTTGACGCCAGCATCACTGGCGTTGCGCGGCGTCGTACATATTGACACGGGGCAAAATGCCGAAGGCACTCACAATCCAGGCGTGATGATGTTTGTCTTCTGCGGCCAGACCGACAGCCGCCATGTCAAACCCTCCGCCGAAGGAACGCCCGCGTGGATTCCTACGGCGCGACTGGCCGACTATGCGCTGGTGGATGATCTCTATGAGCTGATTCCACTGGCGCTGGCCGATGGACCAATGCTTTTCGGCCACTACAGCCCGCAGGCGGATGGTTCTATGATGTATCAATTTTCAAAGTAATTGCACCACTTTTGCTACTTTGAAGAAATATTGACAGCAGCGTCAGGTAACCGTATACTGGCGCTATTGTACGTGGCAGGGAGAATGCTGGCCGCTCAGAGTAGCAGAAATGATTAGGAGGAGATATGACCCTAGCCAATTCTTCAGATATAGTTACCGTCGATAAGATTTTAGAACTCACAACACAGCTTTCAGTTGCTGATAAGCTGCGCTTGATCGAACGCATTGTTCCCCAAATTGATCGTGAAGTAAAAGCAATTCGGAAACCGCAATCCTTGCGGGGTATTTGGCGCGGCCTCGACATCACCGATGAGGATATTCAAGGCGTGCGTACTGAAATGTGGCGAAATTTTCCGCGTGAGGATATTTGATGGCCGACTATGTGACAGATACACACGCGTTGGTTTGGTACCTTGAAGATGACAAGAGATTGGGGCCATTAGCTATACAAGCCTATGACGCTTGCGAGCAAGGAGAGGGATTCGTATATATACCCTCTATTTGCCTCGTTGAGCTGATTTATCTACAGGAAAAGGGACGTATACCGGCTACCTTGAAAACCAAATTCGATCAACAACTGGCAAGCGGTCAATCAATCTTTATTATTGCTGATCTCACGGCAACGGTTGTGAATGTGGTCCCACAGATTTCGCGCGCTGATGTTCCCGAGCTACCAGATCGTGTTATTGCGGCAACCGCATTTTCATTGCAGCTCCCATTGATTACTAAAGATCATCGTATTCAGCAATCGGGTGTGTCTACGATTTGGTAAAATACATGCTCGGATTAGATTATCGTTGCCATCCTGTGGTCACTCCCCTTACTATGCCACCCCATTCCCCAGCGCAGTTTCTCTCGCCAACCCCAACAACCGCACCGCGTTCTTCTTTAAAATCAGCGGCTTCACCTCATCGCGAAACCCGGCCGTTTCAAAATCCTTGAGCCAGCGCTCGGGCGTGATCAGCGGGAAATCGGTGCCAAAGAGCATTTTGTCTTTGAGCAGCGTATTGGCGTATTGCACCAACTGCGGCGGGAAATATTTGGGCGACCAGCCCGACAAATCGATATAGACTTGGGGTTTGTGCAGGCAGACCGAAAGCGCCTCATCCAGCCACGGCCATGACGGGTGGGCGATGATGATAGGCATATCGGGGAAATCGACGGCCACATCGTCCAGATAGATGGGATTGGAATAGCGCAGCCGCAGCCCACCGCCGCCCGGCATCCCCGTGCCGATGCCCGAATGACCGCTGTGAAAGAGCGCCGGCAGCTTGTGCTCGGCAATCACTTCGTAAAGCTTGTAGGCCATGCGGTCATTGGGCTGAAAGCCCTGTACCGTCGGGTGAAACTTGAAGCCCTTGACCCCATACTCCTCAATCAGCCGCCGCGCCTCGCGCACGCCCATGACGCCTTTGTGCGGGTCAATGCTGGCAAAGGCGAGCATGATGTCGGCGTTTTTCTGCGCCGCTTCGGCCACTTCCTCGTTGGGGATGCGCTTGCGCCCAATCTCATGCTCGGCATCCACCGTAAACATGACCAGCCCAATCTTGCGCTCGCGATAATAGGCGATGGTCTCATCAATCGTGGGCCTCTTGTCGAACTTAAAATATTTAGAGGCCGCCTCATCAAATGCCCGCCCAAACTCATCGTACGGTTGGCAACATGAAACTTCAGCGTGGGTATGGACGTCAATAGCGATCAGGTCTTGAATGTTCATGATTTTTTATGAACCGCAGATTTCACAGATGTGCGCAGATTTTGTAATTTCCTGGACGGAAATCTGTAAAAATGAAAATGCACCTAGACTCCGATTTTTGGCTCAGCGCGGCGCCATGCGCAGCGCACCATCCAGTCGGATAACCTCACCATTAAGCATCACATTTTCAATAATGTGCAGCACCAGTTGGGCGTACTCCTTGGGTTGCCCCAACCGCTGCGGAAACGGAATCGACGCGGCCAAACTGTCCTGCGCGGCTTGCGGCAGCGCGCTGAGCAGCGGCGTGTGAAAAAGCCCGGGCGCAATGGCGTTAACACGCACGCCAAATTGGGCAAATTCGCGCGCCGCCGGCAGCGTCAGGCTGACGATACCACCCTTGGATGCAGCATAGGCGGCCTGACCGATCTGTCCCTCGTAGGCCGCCACCGAGGCCGTGGAGATAATCACACCGCGCTCGCCGTCCTCCAGCGGCTCCAGGTTGATCATGTCAGCCGCGGCCAGGCGCAGGAGGTTGAAGCTGCCGATCAGGTTGATATTGATGACGCGGGCAAAATCCTCCAGCGGCATGGCGCCGCGGCGGCTCACAATGCGCTGAGCCACGCCAATCCCGGCACAGTTGACCAGCACGCGCGCCGGTCCGTGGGCATCGCGCGCCTGCGCCACCGCGGCCTCGGCCGAGGCCGCGTCAGCCACATCGCACGCAATTGCCAGCCCGCCAATTTCGCTGGCTACTTCCTGGGCGAGCGAGGCGTTCAAATCGAGTAAGGCCACTTTGGCCCCCGCCCGCGCCAAATGACGCGCCGTCTCAGCACCCAATCCCGATGCCCCGCCGGTGACGAGGGCGGCTTGTCCGGCTAATTTCATAGCTATTTCTCCTCAGTTTGTCTGAACCACAAATACCGGGGGTGGGTTGGGATTCGCATACAATTCCTCAACCAGCGACGCACGGTGTTGCAAGATGGCCCGCTGGTTGAATGAGCCTTTGTCAGTGATTTCGCCCACGTCAATCGACGGCGGCTCGACGGCAATCGTGACGCGTTCCAGCCGATTGGAGATGCCGGTGGCCTGTGCCGCCATGTCAGCCAGCAGTTGTTGAAGGCGGTCGTGGATAGTGGGATGCGCATACACATCCGCGGCTGGCGCGTCGGTGGGTAGCCCGGCCAGCGCTTGACAAGCATCCACGTGCAAAAAGAGCAGCGCGCCCACATAATCGCGATTGTGGCCCGTGATCACGGCTTCGCGCACAATGGGCGCACCCAGCTTAACGATCTGCGCCCGCAGCACGCCCACATTGACCCAGGTGCCGGTGGTCAGCTTAAAATCCTCGGTCAGCCGCCCGTTGAAGAGCAGCCCTTTATTGGGGTCGTTTTCATCGACAAACGTAATGGCGTCGCCCGTGCGGAAAAAGCCCTCTTCATCAAAACAGGCAGCGTTCAGCTCCGGCTGCCGCCAATAGCCGGGCGTCACATTGGGGCCGCGATAGCGCGCCTCCAGCTTGTCTTCCACCGGCGTCAATTTTAGCTCCAGCCCCGGCACGGGCACGCCCAGCAGCCCTGAATAGCTGCCCGGCCAGTGCGCAAACATGGCCGACGGCCCCGACTCGGTCATGCCCAGGCCGGTGATAATGGGGATGCGCTCGCCGCAGGTTTGGGCCGCGATCTGCTCCAGCCCGTCCCACACGTGTTGGGGCAGGGCGGCGCCGGCGTAAAAGAGCATTTTTAGGCGGCTGAAGAATTTTTCGCGCAGCGCTGGTTCGCGCTGCAAATAGGGCAGCAATTCCTCCAGGCCGCGCGGCACGTTGAAATACATAGTGGGCGCGATCTCGCGCAAATTGGCCACGGTAGGCCCAATGCCGTCGGGCGTGGGCTTGCCTTCATCCATGTAAAACGTACCGCCGTTGGCCAGAATCAGCCCGATGTTGTGGTTGCCGCCAAAGGTGTGGTTCCAGGGCAGCCAGTCCACAATCACCGGCGGCTCTTCGCCAATAAAAGGGAGCGTCTGATAGATCTGCTGGAAGATTGGCGCAGATCATGCGGTTGGTGTTGATGACGCCCTTGGGCAGGCTGGTGGAGCCGGAGGTGAAGAGCACTTTGGCCACCGTGTCCGGCCCGACGGCGGCTGCGGCGGCATCTACGGCGGGGGTGGCGGGCATTGCCAGCAGATCGGAAAAGCGGTGCCGGGGCGCGGCCACCGGGTTATCGACAACCACTAATTCGATATCGCTATCAGTCGGCAGCACCGCAGTCAGCGCCCGCTCGTACTGCGCGCCATCCTGCACAAAGATCAGCCCCGGCGTCATCAGTTCCAGCGTGCGGCGCAATTTGCCAAAATCTTTGGAGAGCAGCGAATAGGGCGGCGAGATGGGCGCAGGGGATGCCCACGTGCATGGCGGCCAGCGAGAGAAGCTGATGCTCCAGGCTGTTGCCGGAGAGAATCGCCACCGTGCGTTCGGTGGACAACCCCGGTCGAGCAGCGCCTGCGCCAATTGCGCACGCGGCGCAACGTTTCAGCATAGCTCAGGCGCACCCATTGGTTATGTTCATCGCGGCGGGCAATAAAGTGCGGTCGGGCGCCACCGCGGCCCAATGCAGTAGCCAGTCGGTCAGCCGATCCGGGTATGCATCCAGCCGATGTTCGGCGTGGACGAGAATGGAACCGTCGGCGCGCACGGTTTTGCGGGCGGCAATGGGGCCAAAACGGGTTTGGCGGAAAGGTGCATTATTGCTCATGATGAATTTATGCTCCGCGTTTGCGGTTCAAAAAGTTCTGTACGCGCGTTTTGGCTTCCGGCGTGCTTTGGGTGATCGATGCGATCATGCTCTCCAGCAGCAAACCGGATTCTTGACCAGCTTCGGCAATACGCGGCAGCACCTGCAAAATGGCGTAATTGGTCAGCGGCGTGTTGCCGGCAATTTTACGCGCCAGTTCCAATGCTTTATCCAGCCCGGCGCCTTCCTCCGCCAGATAGTGCGAAAAGCCCCAGGCCGCGCCTTCTTCAGCCGAAACCATGCGCCCAGTCAGCATCATCTCCATCGTGCGCGACAGCCCAATGAGCCGCGGTACCTGCACCGAAGCGCCGCCGCCGGGGAAGATGCCGTGCTGACTTTCGGGCAGCGCATAAAAGGCGGATGGTTCGGCCACGCGCACGTGGGCGGCGCAGGCCAGTTCCAGCCCACCGCCGACGACCGCGCCGCGCAACACCGCCACCACCGGCGCCGGTCCAAATTGGATGCGTTCGAAGACCCGATGCCAGGTGCGCGAATGATGTATGCCCTCAACCGCATCGTGATCTTCCAGTTCGCTCAAATCCAGCCCGGCGCAAAAGTGATCGCCCTGGCCGCTCAAGATGGCAACGCGCACATCGTCAGGAATGTGCGTAAAAATTTGCTCCAGGCCCAACAACGTTTCGTCGTTGAGCGCATTGCGTTTCGCTGGGCGCGCAAGATACACGTGCAGGATTTCGCCATCTTGCTGCACACATAGGCTGTCTGGCAGGTTGCTGTACCCTTTTTCGCTCATAGTTATCTTGTGGATGGGGTGGCAAATGTCAATTTAGCACCAATTTGTTTATTGATCTGCATCATGTTGAATTTCCAGAGTATGTCCTGTTCAGACTGAAAAACATGATTCATATCGGATAATACACAAATATTGTGTATTATCCGATATGAATCCTCTTCGATAACTCAACCCATGCCAAACGAAAAATCTGTTCTCGGTCTGTTCACGGATGGAGCGTCAATTGTGGTAAAATGAATGTTAGTAGCTTCAGTAAAGTCCATCTTTTATGCGGTGTGTTACAACTTATGGCAACTACAATCACACTCATCTTACCCGATCAGGTATATGAAATAGCCAAACGTCGGGCGCAATTGCAGCACAAAGCGCTTGATGAGATGTTGGTCAATGAAATCACCAAGACTGTTTTCGAAGCGGAGACCGGTGCAGAGCTTTCATATGAACCTGACGAGAGTGTTGAGCGCGAACGGCAAGCCTACATTGCCATGCATCCTTATTTAAGGCAACATTATCTTGGCAAACATGTGGCAATTTATCAGGGTAAGCTTGTCGATTTTGACGAAGACTATGGCGCGCTTTACGACCGGATTGACCAACAATATCCCGATATATTTGTTTGGCTTGATACGGTAGGCGAAGAAGCCATGGAAACTCTTACGCTTCGTTCTCCCCTCTCCCTAGAAGATTGACCCTTCATGCTCTATTCATACGATTATAGCGCAGATTACTCTCCGTCAATGCCCATGAGCGAAATCATGATTGGGCGCGCCCGCGGCTCACCTGCACTCGCCGTGCATGCCATTGTAGATTCGGGCGCTGACGCCACCATGATTCCCGTTCAATACCTCAAACAAATCGGCGCCCGCCGGGGAAAGCAAGTCATTATTCGCAGCTATCTCGGGACACGCGAGCGCGCCGACCAATATATTATTTCGTTCCAATTGGCACATTTTGCACGTACAGAGCTACGGGTTGTCGGCGTCACGCAAACCACTGAAGCAGTCATTGGACGGGACATCCTGAATTCGCTGATCGTTACGCTCAACGGGTTGGCCAGCACAGTTGAAATTGTTGATTAGCTTCCTGGTAGAGCCTGTTCTTCAAGCTGCTGACGGATATATCTTTTCCGGCGGCTGACGCCGCTGTGGCGGAATCATCAACTCCATCAAGCAGTTGAAGCGCGCCGTTGTATCAAGATAGGCAAAACCGCCATCGCCGTCCAAGCCATGACCACCGCCCGCTTGAATAACGGCCAGCCCGGCTGCCGCCGCTTGCTTCATTGCTGCATCCCAATCATCGACCAGCAGGCCAATGTGATGAAAACCGTAGCCATGCTGGGCAATGAAATCGTGGTAAATCGTCGGACCGCTGATTGGCTCGATCAATTCAATCTGCTGCGGACCCATGCGCGCCAGCGCAATGCGGAAAGCCGCATCGACCGGCTCGCCATAATAGGTCATCCAGCGCACAAAGGGTTTCTGATAGGTGTAAAAATTCCACGGACCCACCCCGTACGCCTGCAAATATTCCTCGACGCTGCGCTCGAGATTCTCGACAATGACGCCAATCTGCCAAACGCCATTCTTTAAAAAGGGCAATTGCACCGCGGCTGCTGGGTCGAACATAATGCATCCTCTCGAATAACAAATAAGATTTCGCGTCAATTTACGGTGTTGAAAATGTCATCCATGCCGAATAGCAATATGCCTTGGTCGGCCGCTTCGTTTTGCAAAGTATCGGTAAAGCCGGCGCGTGAAAAAAGTGCGAATAGCTGGTGTCGAACACCGGGTATCTGTACGGCTTTGCGCTGTAATTCTATGAGCACATCACTGCCCAGTGGACGAGAGCGCCACTTGCATACCCCAACAAGCAGATACTCATCGTTCAGAGCCGCCACATCCACCTGTGTTTGGGCATTCCACCACATGCCAACCCGCTGCGGGCGAAAGGGTATGCGACCTTGTGCCGCCAGATCCCATACCAACGAACGGCAAATTTCCTCAAAAGCAAAGCCAGCCAGCGCATCGAGTTGCGTCTCGATGAGTCGCCGTACGGTCGTTGTGTCGCCGCGTTCAAGATGCGCCCGTTCACGATAGACAAAGCGGAACCAGAAACGAAAAAAAGGATCCAAAAGCTGGTGGCGCCCCTGCCGCGAGCGGGCTGTGTTAGATTCAGTCACAGGCACGATCCGCTCGAGAAGCCCCAAATCGCGCAAGGTATTTAGATAATAGCCGAGTGACGCCCCCTTCACACCCACGGCGCGACTGATGGCATCCTGACGGACTTGCCCATTGGCAATGGCTTCCAGAATAGCAAAGTAGATACGCGGTTCGCGCAACTCCATCTGTAGCAAAAAACGCGGCTCGTCATATAAAAAAGAGCCCTGGCTTAAAATTTCTTCTTCAATATTGTCCAAGAGAGGCTTGTGGTCCATCAATTGGCGTAAGTAGGCCGGTATGCCGCCAACGACAGCATAAGCGCGCACTTGGTCCTGCACGCTATACCCCGGCAAAAAAAGTCTGGTGTCGTTAAATGTTAGCGGTTGCAAATGCCATTGCCCGGTCCGTCGACCATAGAGCGGGGCTTGATAAGCAAGTACCTCACGCTCCATAATGCCAACGTAACTGCCGCTCAATACAAGCAGCAAGCGGCTATGCTGCAAAGTCTCATCCCACAGTCGCTGTAAAATAGAGGGGAATGCCTGATCAGTTTGCAAAAGATAGGTAAATTCATCAAGCACCACAACGAGCCGTTTATCATCAGCCTGCCGCACCAATGCTTTAAAAAATTGATCCCACGAGGCAAAATGGATGGTGTCTGGATCGTTGAAAAAGGTTTCCCCAAAACGTCTGGCAGCCTCATTTAACGTACTTTCTGTCGTACCCAAATCCGCCACATAAAAAAAGTGCGGCTTCCCCTCACAAAACCGACGTAGCAACTCGGTTTTGCCAACACGCCGTCGTCCGTATAGAACGATCAGTTCCGCTTGTTCAGAGGCGTATCGCTTTTCTAAAAACGCCAGCTCGCGTACTCGGTTGACAAACATACACTCTCCATAAGATAGTCTAAACTAGCATAGTTTGGGCTATCTTAATCATACCACATGACCGGGTTTACTTAAAGCGATGCGCCTCCGGATCCTCCTCATCGTATCCCACCGCATCCAACTGCGCCCACAGCTCATCGGGAATGTCGACGGCGGCCAGCTCCAGCGTTTGCTGCACGTGCCCGGCCGCGTCATGCCGACCACGGTGGTGGTGACGCGGGTCGCGCAGGGAAAACTGAAGTGCGGCGGCGATCAGCGGCACGTCAAATTCCTGGCAGACGGCGGCCAGCTTGCGCGTGCGCTCGATGATTTCAGCCGGTGCGTCTTGATAGGCATAGCGGGCGTAGGCGTCCGGCCCCTTGGCCAAAATGCCGCTGCCGTACGGCGCCGCGTTGACTACGGCCACGCCCATCCGCGCACAGATCGAGCAGCGGGTCGGCCGAGCGGTTGATCAGCGTGTAGCGGTTGTGCGTCTCCACGGCGCTGAAGAGGCCGGTCTCGATGTAGCGGATCAGCATGTCGATGGGTCCGCCGGACATGCCGATGTGGCCGATGACGCCCTGCTCTTTGTAGCTTTGCAGCACCTCCAGCGGCCCGCCCGGCCCCATCACGTTTTCATAGGTCGAGTGTTCGGGGTCGTGGATGTAGACATATTGGAGATGGTCCAGCCCGCCGCTGCAGGCTGCCTTCCACCGAGCGCTTGAACTGCTCGCCGCTAAAATCGCCGGTGTGCAGGTCGCGGTCGCCCTTGGTGGCCAGCACATAGCCGGCGGGCAAGCCGCCCATTTCGCGGATCACCGTGCCGATGCGGCGCTCACTTTCGCCGTCGCCATAGGCCGCGGCTGTATCCATAAAGTTAATCGAGCTGGCAAAGGCGGCGCGAATCGTTGCCAATGCGCGCTCGGTGGGGACGCTATAATCAAAGGTCTCCGGCATATCGCTGCAGGCGCGCCGCCCACGCAAATGGGTGTCACTGGAAGCTGGTTGAACCGAAAGGGCGCAACGGTAATGTGGATGATTGGGTAGTCATTGGGTTCTCACTTTCGAGATGAACTGACTGATTGACTGACACATTTAATCTTTCCGCCGCGAAGGGCGCGAAGATGCGCAAAGGGTACCCGAATAGATTCTTCGCATTTCTTTGCGATCTTGGCGGTAAAATAGATTTGTCAGTCAATCAGGATGAACTGAAATGCAAAATTATGGCTCATGTTGAATCACATCTTCATACAGGCGCTGGCACATGGCTGCGATTTGGACCACTTCTTCCATTAAGTTAAAACGACTGCGCACAGCACGCTTTTTCTTGATCTCGTCCCATAAGCTCATCCACCTCTTCCAAAATCACGGCATATCCTTCGTGCAGATTGTGGAACGGCGGATTGGCGGCTCTGGCCTGGCGCAACTCTTCAGCTACGAGTTCCGGAAATGAAGATGTAGCGCTCTGCGCGCCGCCCATTGACATGGTTGGATCATCTCCTCTTTTGACATCTGTCCAAAATGACGAATCAGTCGCCACTCCTTAACGTACTTTATAGGTTCCTCCCTCCTCTCCACGGACCCCAAGCGCAGCTTAGGCGGAGAGGAGGGGCCAGGGGGAGAGGCTCTGTTACTTACGCTCAATAATCGGCAGCACAATCCGCGACGGATAAACCTCATCATGATAAACCGTATTCACTGCCGCCTGATAATCGTCGATCCCCTCGCTGGCCACATCGCCGCCGGTGTTGCTGTTGCGGGCGAATTTGGGGAAGCAACTGCTGCTCACCTCAATGCGGATGCGGTGGCCCGGGAGGAAAACGTTGGCCGTACTCCACAAATCCACGTGCGCTTCGACTACATCGCCCGGCGTCATGAGCATGGGCTGCTCAAATGAGTGGCGATAGCGCAGCCGCGTAATGCCGTCGGTCAGCAGCATGGCGCGGCCGTCGGGATGCACATCGACCAGCTTGCAGGTAATGTCCGTATCGGGCGCCGAAGAGGCAACGTAGAGGATGGCCTCGACCGGGCCGGTCACTTCGATGGCGCTTTCCAACACCTCCGTTGTGTAGACCAGCACGTCTTCGCGCAGTTCAACCGGCTGCTGATCGCGGGCCGATGGAGCTGGCAAAGGGTGTCAATTAGCGCCGCCCACCGAGGGAACCGGGTTGTGCGGATCATAAGTGAAGCTGTCGGGGGCTGCGTGAGTGGGCGCTTCCGTTGAGAGGCTGCCGTCACCAGAAAGGCTGTTGGCGCGGCCGTGGCTGTGCAGATAATAAGGCGTGAATTGCGTATCGGGCAGCGGCCAATCGTCCTCATCGCGCCACTGGTTGATGCCCATGACAAAGATGCGCACCGGCTTTTCATTTTCGATGCCGTTGTCGATGCCCTTGACCCAACGGTCCATCCAGCGCAGTTGTAGGCCAGTCAATCGGCAGCCATGCCGCTGGCGTGCAGGCCAAACTCCTGTTCGTGATAGCTGGAGGTCCAGTTGGTGCCGTGGGACCAGGGACCGATGACAAGCTTTTGGTGTTGCCGCGCTATCTCGCTTTGGGCCTGGTTTCTCATGCCAATGTACGTTTGCAGCGTGCCGTTGAGGAAGATGTCAAACCAGCCGCCGATGTGGAGCACCGGCTTGTCGAGCTGGTCATAATGGCGGGCGTCAATGCCGCGCCAATAATCATCATAAGCCGGATGGGTCACCCAGTTGAAATAGTGAGGCGAGACGCCTTGCAGGTGCGGCATGGCGGCCAACGGCGTCGACTCGTAAAGTGCCAGCAGGTTGGCCAGCGCGCCGGCCTGGCGCTGCACATCGGCTGACGTAGCTTGGCCCTGTGTCACCCGCCGCCCTTGCTCGCCAATGGCCATCATGCTGGCCCAATACAACATGCTGCCCAGGTTGAGCACGCCGCCGCGATAGGCAATGTCTGAATAGTGATCCACCGGCGCAATCAACACGCACATGGCTTTGACCGCCTCCGGCATGTGGGGCGCGGCCAGCCACTGCGATTGACCAAGATAGGAGCCGCCCAGCGTGCCGATGCGCCCGTCGCACCAGGGCTGTTGCGCCACCCACTGGGTACAATCGGCGCCGTCGTTGATCTCCTGAAAGTTGGCGTCGAATTCGCCTTCCGATGCAAATCGGCCGCGCGTATCCTGCATCACCACCACATAGCCCGCCTTGACAAAAGCCATGATCTCAGGTGAGACGCGGCTCTCTTTGTCATAGGGCAGGCGCTGGACGATGGCCGGCGACGCGGCGCTATCCGCCAGGCGATAGATGTCGGTGGCCAGCCGGATGCCATCACGCATGGGAACCATGATATTTTTGTCAATAATGATTTGCATGTGATTTATCTCTGTCGTAGGCGATCTCCCGGTGACTGAGCTTGTCGAAGTCACCGGGAGATTCGCGGCTATCACGTCACTGCATAAAAATCGAGCAAAACCGCATCCGCCGTGCGCACGCCGGAGCAGACCATGATGATGTCGTTGAGCCAGGCGTATTGGGGGGCGCCGGTTTCAAAGCTGGGCGCGGCGCGGAAATAGTAGAGCGCCGGGTCCACCAGTTCGCCCTGCGCAATGCGCGCCAGCACTTCCGGCGGTCCGTGGCGGATGCCGCGATTGGTCACGTAAATCAGCGCGCCGTCGTCGGTGCGCAGCGTATATTTGGCTTCCAGCAGCGCGGCGCCATCGGGCCGCACCAGTTGCCAATCGGCGCCGCCCCGTAGCACCTCACCGCGCAGCTTTTCACCGGTGAAGTGGCCGCCGGTGATATTGATGATGCGCCGTTCACCCAGCGGCGTGTGGCCGACGAGCAGCGGCGGATCCACGTGGACGGTGATGCGCATGAGGTGTTGCAGATCGGGTGTGGGTGGAGTTAGAGATGTCATGTTTCCCTACAATGTGACAGTGTACGCCGCCGACTGAATAGGCTTGAGTGCGCAGCGTATCGGTATGCTATAATGGTAAAATGAATACGGTGCTACACACTCAGCCAGCGCAAACTAAATCTCCGATAACGTCGGGTGCGTTAATTGCCCAATTGGCGCAACATGGAGTTACGTATTTGCGCAGTGCAGATGAGATTCCCGAGATCGCGCCTTCTGATATACGTTTGCTGATCGCCGAATTAGCGCAATGTGCGGAGCCGAGACTGCGCGCAGCCCTCATTGCGCTATTCTTACGGCATCCCGAATATGCTGACTTCGTCCCCACTATTCTGCCATTCCTTGATTCTGCTGCTGCCGAACGTTTGCAACATTATTACACGGCCGCGGTGTATTTACAACGATTTTGGTATTCCACTTTGCGCATCTACTTGGGTGACTTTCCCCTTTTGAAAAATTTTTTTGGGCAAGCTGTTTATCAATTGCCGCCCGCCGATGAAAAATTTGGTGAATCTGGCTTACGCGCATTGGCAATATATTTCCAACGAATAACCGGTTTTGACTGGTTATCAACCTATGATTCAGCAATCGATTTGCTCTTAAAACAGCTCTCGCTGGAAAACCATGTCCATGTCAACGATCCTGGTTAACGAACAAGGTATCACTCGCTTCTTGCAACGGTTGGGGCGTTGCTACCGATATGCTGGTGCTGTCTATCTTGTTGGTGGCTCATCTTTGTTGCTTGTAGCTGCTAAAGAAAGCACCTTTGATATTGATCTGAAAGCTGAAATTGCGCCAGAACATCATAGTGAATTTGTGCGCTGTTTGCGCCAGGTGAGCCGGGAATTGCAGTACGCCGTGGAACAGGCTTCGCCGGATCAATTCATCCCCCTTCCAGCCGGCTATCTAGAGCGCTGTGCATTCATTGGGCGCTTCGGTATGCTTGATGTATTTCACTTTGATTTCTATTCGGTCGCTCTCAGTAAATTGCACCGGGGCAATGAGAAAGACTTCAACGATGTGACAAACATGCTGAACCAAAAAATTATCGAATTTGCGCAGCTTGAACAGTACTTTCAAGAAATCTTGCCGCGTTATGAAGATCTTTTAAGCGCGGATCCTGATGCCTATAATGCCAAGTTTTCGTTCTTCAAGGCAAGCTATTTTCGACCTTCATGATCTACTCATCACCTGCCGCAGCCGGTGCCAGATTTCCACCAATCCCCCCGGCAAAACCAGCACCACTACAATAAAGAGCGCCCCAAAAATAATCAAATTTAGCGATGCAAAGGCCGAAGCCAGCCACTCGCGCAGCGCCACAAAAAAGAGCGCGCCAATCACCGGCCCGATCCAACTGCCCAGCCCGCCGATATAGGTGATCACCACGGCGTCAAAGGTCCACTGGATGCTAAAGGTAGCGTCGGGATAGTAGCTAATCTGATGATAGGCAAAGAGCCCGCCCGTCATGCCGGTAAAGAGCGCGCTGAGGGCCAGGGCAAAAAGCTTGTGCAGTAGCGGATCGACGCCGGTGGCGCGCGCTGCCTCTTCATCTTCGCGCACGGCCAGCAGCCCCAGGCTGATCGGCTGGCGCAACAGCCACAGGGTGACGCCCATTACGGTCAGCGCCAGCGCAAAGGCCAGATAATAACGATTGGCCAGGCTGTACATGCCAATTTGGGCGCCCGGCATAGTGTCGATAAAGGGCAGCGTCTGCGCCACAAAGGCAAAGAGCATCTGCCCCAGCGCCAGCGTGCCAATGGCAAAATAGGCCCGCGCAGCCGAAAAGTCGGCGCCCGATGATCATGGCGAAGAGCGTGGCGGCGGCGCCCCCGGCGATCATGGCCGCCACAATCGGCAATTGCCACGAAAGCCAGAGAAAGCGTGCAGTCAGCGCCGATGCCAAAGAAGGCGGCGTGGCCCAGGCTGGTTTGGCCGGTAAAGCCGCCCAAAATGTTCCAGCTCTGGCTCAGGCAAATGTTGAGCAGCACCAGATAGCCCAGGTTGAGCATGTTGTCGCGGTCGGTCAAAAGGCAGCGCCGCTTCCGCCAATACCAAAATGCCCAGCAGGGCGTACTCGATCCATTGTATCAGATTACCGTTGCGCTTGCCGATGGTGGCCGTGGTCATCGCCGCTATCTCCTTGAAAACAGACCTTGCGGGCGCACAATCAGCACCACCAGAAACATGATCAACCCCACAATCTCACGCAGCGCCGAGCTGAAGAAAAGACCGGTGGCCGCCTCCACCAGCCCCAGCAGAATCCCCGCGCTAAAAGACGCCAAAGATGCTGCCCGTTCCCGCCAGCACCACCACAATCAGCGAACGCAGCAGCCAGGTCAGCCCAATGGTGGGCGTAATGCCGTAGCCGATGATGACCAGCGTGCCGGCCAGCCCGCCCAGCGCCGCTTCAGCGCCAGCGGTGCCCATGTAATAACGCGCCACGTTGATGCCCGCCAGCTCGGCCGCTTCGGCATCTTCCGCCGCCGCCCGGATGGCCTTGCCCATAAAGGTGCGCTGTAAAAAAAGATGCAGCCCGCCAATAGCCGCCAGCGCAAAGCCCAGGCTGATCAACCGCGTATAGGGTAGCACAATGCCCGCCACGTTAAAGCCCAGCCCGGCATATGCGGTTTGGATGGAACGCTCGTCCGCGGTGAAGAGCTGCACAAAGAGCGCCTGAAAAATCAGCACCAGCCCAAACGAAACCAGCAGCGAATTCTTGATCTTGGTCTCACCGTGCAGCCGGTGGATGTGGCGATAGATCAACCGATCCAGAATCACGCCGATGACAAAGAGCATGGGCATGTTGAGGATCACCGAGAGGAAGGGGTCCAGCCCCACGCCCACAAAGAGCCAAAAGCTAATATAGCCCGCCACCACCAGCAGTTCCCCGTGAGCCACATTCAGGATGTTCATCACGCCGAAAACCAGCGCCAGCCCCACCGCGGCCACGCCATATAGGCTGCCCACAAAGAGGCCGAAGAGCAGGGTTTGGATGAGAGTGTTCCAGGTAACCACTAAATGCCCCCCAAATAGGCTTGCTGCACCACCGGTGAACTCAGCAATTGCTCACCGGTCCCGCTGCTGGCCACCCGCCCCTGTTCAATCACGTAGGCGCGGTCGGCCAAGCCCAGCGCCCGCCTGGCGTTTTGTTCGACCAGCAGCACGGTGATCCCCTGCTGGTTGAGCAGCGCAATCACCTCGAAAATATTCTTCACCACCAGCGGCGCCAGCCCCAGCGAAGGCTCATCCAGCAGCAGCAGGCGCGGCAGCCCCATCATGGCGCGGCCGATGGCCAGCATCTGCTGCTCGCCGCCGCTCATAGTGGCCGCCCGCTGATCTTTGCGCTCGGCTAGGCGCGGGAATAGGTCAAAAACTTGCTGGCGCGTTTGTGCGCGTACGGCGCGCGCCTTGGGTGTAAAAGCGCCCATCTCCAAATTATCCAGCACGCTTAGCCCGCCAAAGAGCCGCCGCCCCTCGTGCACCAAAATGATGCCCTGTTCCACCAACGTGTGGGCCGCCGTTTTTTGCGTGCCGCCGTGGATGACGCTGTCATCATAGCGTATCGTACCCGCCACCGGCTGCTGCAATCCAGCCAGCGTGCGCATGATCGTCGTCTTGCCGGCGCCGTTGGGGCCAATCAACACGACGATCTCGCCCGGCTGGATCGTAAACGACACATCCCACACGGCGCGCACATCGCCATACGCCACGCCGAGCTGTTGGACTTCGAGTAAAGGAGTGGTCATAAGTAAGAATGACAGGATGACAAGATGACAAGATGATAGGATGACAAGATGATAGGATGACAAGATGATAGGATGACAAGGTGGCTGCCCCTGTCGAAGTCACCTTGTCATCTTGTCATCTTGTCAAAATTACATAACCGGTTCATCGCCCAAATAGGCTTCGATCACCGCCCGGTTATTGACGATTTCCGCCGGCGCGCCTTCGCCGATTTTGGAGCCCACGGCCATGCAGATGACGCGGTCGGCCACGCTCAGCACTGCCGAGACGAGATGCTCCACTACCAGAATGGCAATGCCCTGGGCCCGGATGTTGCGAATGAGATCGGTGGCCGCCACTACTTCGGACGGATTCAGCCCGGCCAGCAGTTCATCCAGCAGCAGCAGCTTGGGCTGCGTGGCCAGCGCACGGGCCAGTTCGAGCCGCTTGCGATCCACCAATGTCAGGTGTTTGGCTTCCAGCTTGGCCCGGTCGGCCAGACCCACCAGGGTCAGCAATTCGTGCGCCGCTGCCTCCGCGCTGTGCAGCGATTTAGCGCCTGTGCGGCCATAAATCTGCCCCACGCATACATTTTGCAGCGCCGTCAGATCGGGAAAGATGCGCACGAGCTGAAACGTGCGCGCAATGCCCAGCTTGCAGCGCCGATCCGGGCTCAAGCGCGTAATGTCCGCGCCGTCAAAGGTGATGGCCCCCGCATCGGCAGCGTAAGTTCCCGAAATCAAATTAAACAACGTAGTCTTGCCCGCGCCATTGGGGCCGATCAGCCCCACAATTTCTTCAGCGCCGACTCGTAAATCCACGCTGTTAACGGCCAACAGACCGCCAAAGGCTTTGGAGAGATTGGTGATAGTGAGCATGGGAAGAGTGAGGGGATGACAAGATGACAAGATGACAGGGTGACTTCGACATGCCCAGTCACCTTGTCACCCCCTCACCTTGTCACCTTGTCACAAATTACCGTTCGCTATACGGCGGCGCCGGATAGATCACCTGTGTGGCGGCTACATCGGGCGGCCAGACGGAGACGGTCTTGCCGTCCTGGTACTGGCTGACCACGGTGAGCACTTCGGCGGAGCCATCCTCGCGGAATTTGACCGGGCCGATGATCGATTCTTTCATATCGGTGGCCGCCAGGGCATCGCGAATGCCGTCGCGATCCAGCGTGGTGGCGCGGCTAATGGCGTCGGCGACGACGAAAGGCAAATTGTAGGCCGGGCCGGTGATGGGCGTGGCCGGTGAATCGTACTTGGCCAGGTGCGCCTCGTTCATCTCTTTGACGCCGGGCAGGTTGATGTCGTTGCTCCAGCCGGTCATGAGCAGCACGTAGTCGCCATCTTTGCCCAGATTTTCCGGCCAGTTGGGGCCATCGGCGGCGCGGATGACCACGCTGGCCGCCGGGTTAAAGTCCAGCTCTTTCATCTGTTTGGCAATGGCCAGACCATCGGGCGGCGTGGGCAGTGAAAGGACGGCGTCGGCGCCGGCCTCTTTGGCGCGCAGAATCATAGCGGAATAATCCTGGTCGCCAGGGGCATATTCTTCCATGGTATAGCTGTAGCCGCGCGCCTCGGCCTGGGTTTGCCATTCGGTATTCATTTCGGCGCCCCAATCGGTCTTCTCAATAAAGCCAAAGAGATTGGTCGGTTTGGGGTCAAGACTATCGAAGAGATCAAGCGTAGCTTTGGCCAGTTCGGGCGATTTGGGGAAGGGCGAAAAGAGATATTTGAAGCCGTTGGCGTGGACCCCCTGGAAGGCAAAGGCGACGCCCAAATAGGGGATCTTATTCTTTTCAGCAATACCGGCGGCGGCGTGCAGCGGGCTGCCAAAGCCGCCCAAATAGACCAGCACCTGGTCATTGGAATTCAGATCTTCCAGCCGCTGCACCGTTTTGGCCGGGTCCGATTCATCATCGACCACGATCATCTCCAGCGGGATTTTTGTCCCCTGGAAGTCGACGCCGCCCTCCGCATTGATGGCCTCAACCGCCAATTCATAGCCGCGCTGGATCTGCGCGCCACCGGCGCCGAAGCGACCGGTCAAAGGGATGACGGCGCCAATCTTAATACTTTCGGGCAGGGCGGCGCTGTCGGCGGATGCCGCACCAGAATCACCAGCGGCGGGGGCCGCGCCCGGCGCCGCCGGCGCGGCACATGCCGAGAGCAACAGCACGAACACAAACAAAAGTGCGCCAAACGTACGAACTGTTTTCATGGTTTCCTCCTGTGAAGAGTGACGAGATGACAGGGTGACAAGATGACCGGATGACAAGGTGACATTCTCCCCCTCATCTTGTCATCCGGTCATCTTGTCAAAATAACGAGAACAGATCAAGATTAGCTTTACGACGCTCCCCACACCTGCTGCGCCGTGTTGACCACCAGCTCCAGCTTGCGCCACTGATCGTCTTCGGTGATCTCGTTGCCGTGCAGCGTGCTGGAGAAGCCGCACTGCGGGCTGAGGCAGAGATGATCCAGCGGCACGTATTGGGCGGCGTCTTCGATACGGGCGATCAATTCGCTCTGGGCTTCCAATTGGGGAATTTTGGTGGAAACGAGCCCCAATACCACCGTTTTGTTATCGGGCACAAAGCGCAGCGGCTCAAAGCCGCCCGAGCGAGCATCATCATATTCGAGGAAGTAGCCGTCGACATTGAGTTCGTTAAAGAGCACTTCGGCCACCGGTTCGTAGCTGCCCTCGGCAAACCAGGTGCTGCGGAAGTTGCCGCGGCAGAGATGCACGCAAACGGTCAGATCATCGGGGCGATTGTCGATGACGGCGTTGATCAGCTCGGCGTAGGTGCGCGGCAATTCGTTGGGATCATCGCCGCGTTCAATGGCGCCCTGACGCATCTTGGGGTCGCACAAATAGGCCAGATTGGTGTCGTCCATCTGAATGTAGCGGCAGCCGGCGGCATAGAGCGCGCCGATCTCATCCCGATAACATTGGGCTAAGTCTTCGAAAAACTGATCCATATCGGGGTAAGACTCGATATCGATGGCTGCGCGTCCGCCGCGGAAATGAACCATAGTTGGGGAGGGAATGGCCACTTTGGGCGTCTGCGTCACCTGCGATTTGAGGAAGTTGAAGTCGTCCACCTGGATGTTCTTCACGTGGTGCAGCTTGCCCGTCACGCTGAGCTTGGGCGGCGTAAAGCCCACGGTCTCTTGGGCGTCCGAGCTGGCCGCAATAGTCCCGGTAACGGTGACGCCGGCCAATTGCTCCAGGAAATCCAGGTGAAAAAAGGCGCGGCGGAACTCGCCGTCGGTAATGCCGTGCAGCCCCACCGCTTCCTGTTTTTTAACGGCGACGGCAATATGTTCATCTTCGATCTGGCGCAATTCGGCGGCGCTGATCTGCCCCGTGGCCGCGTCTTGGCGGGCTTGCAGCACAGCCCGCGGCCGCATCAAGCTGCCAACCTGGTCGGCGCGAAAGGGAGGGTTTACTTTGGACATGTGGAGTCTCCTTGAAAAAGTGGCAAAGGTGATAGGTGGCAAGTGGAAAGTTGAAGGTGGTAAGTAGTTGCCACTTTCAACCTGCCACCTTCAACTTTCTACGCGTTCAAAACCACCGTGCAGCGAACGCACGCTTTTGAGCAATGATTGTAACAGCGCTTGACTTTCTTCTTTGGACATGTTCTGCAGCATTTCAGCTTCCACGGCGTCTATGGCGGCATCACAACGCTTAAGAACGGTGCGACCTTCGGCAGTCAATTCAG
Organism: Caldilineaceae bacterium; assembly: GCA_041391125.1. Classification (GTDB taxonomy): domain Bacteria; phylum Chloroflexota; class Anaerolineae; order Caldilineales; family Caldilineaceae; genus JACKBC01. Next base: position 29,441 of record JAWKON010000035.1, on the reverse strand, counting down.
TTTTGAGAATGCGGCCATGGGTGGCGTGGGGTTGACGCTCTACGAGACCGGCTTGCGTGAGCTGATCCAACACTTGATTCATGGCTTGGGGCGAAATATAGGTTCGCCGGGCTAATTGGGCATTGGAAAGACCGCTGCGCCGCCCCAATATGCTGAGCGCCGTATATTGGGATACATTGAGTCCATATGGCTCCACGCCTTTGGCAATGCGTTGGCGCAGAATTCGTTCCAGGCGCGCAATGACGTAACTCAACCGCGGTTGGGGGAAATCGGACGGCTCTGGCATGGTAGATGGCTCCAGACTTGGGGTGAGTCTAACTTGCAATTGCGCCAAAACGCGCAAATTGCCTGATATACTGCGGTTTCATTCAGAGCAGAGTATAGATTGGTGTAAAATTCAAAGTGTCGTAGCTGAAGGAATAATATCAGTTTACTTGAGACGCATCTTGATGTCAAATCGTTCGAGATCGAACCAACAGGAGCTATCCCAATGAAACATGAACTTACCCACGATCAAATCAATTTCTACCAAGAAAACGGCTTTATCGTTATCCACGACTTTCTGACGCCGGACGAGTTGGCCACATGGCGCGCCGCCGTGGACGAAGCGGTAGCCGAGCGCGGCCAGCGCCGCATCCCCAACCGGCCCGATGCCGATGTAAAGGACGAAGACGCGTACTACAATCGCGCTTTTGTGCAGCGCGTGAACTTGTGGCAGAGCCACGCCCAAATGCGCGAACTCATGCTGGATTGGCGGCTGGGCAAAATGGCGACCGAACTGGCCGGCGTGGACGGTATGCGCATCTGGCACGATCAGGCGCTGATCAAGCAGCCGTGGGCCAACCCCACCGGCTGGCATCTGGACAATCCCTATTGGTCCTATTCATCGCGCGACGCTATCAGCCTGTGGGTGGCGCTGGACGACGCCACCATGCAAAACGGCTGTCTCTATTTTTTGCCCGGCACCCACAAAAGCGCCACCTTTGACAACGCCAACATCGGCGAAAACATTGGCGACATCTTCCGCATCTATCCCCAATGGAAAGAGATTATGCCCATAGCGGCCGAAATGCGGGCCGGCGCCTGCTCGTTCCACAACGGGCTCATCGGCCACGGCGCCGGCCCCAACATGACCCCCGGCTGGCGCCGCGCCATGACCTGCGGCTACATGCCCGATGGCAGCACCTTCAACGGTCAACAGAATATCCTGACCAAAGAGCAGATCGCCAAACTCTCTGTCGGCGACGTGCTGGACGATGACGCCCAAAACCCGCTGCTCTATCATAAAACCAAACCGTACGCGAAGAGCTGAAGGGGAGAAGGGGAAAAGGGAGAAAGGGAGCTGCTGTCCCCTGCTCCCCTTCTCCCTTTCTCCCCTTCGCCCTGCCCCTCTTCCCCGTACATTCTGTTAACAAATCTCCCATTTTGATAACAAATTCCGCCAAATCGATAGAATTTCCCCTGTATTTGGGTTTCCTAAGTGTTTACAATAGCGATACACACACAACACACAACGTATCAATCTATTGAGCACTGGGGGAACCAAATCATGCGCATCGCACTCAAACCGCTATTTCAACGCAACCCACAACCTGCTTATGACGTGAAGGCATTGCCGGATCAGCACACGCTGCGTACCGTGGCGGCCAATTCGCACAACCCGCAGCCGCAACGCGACACGCTGGGCTACGTCATGCGCTTGCTCATCCGCCACCTGAATGGCCAGCGCAAGCTCTTTCTGCTGGCGCTGCTCATGTTGGTGGCCGAAGCGTCCATGTCCATCTTTGAGGAATATCCGCTGGCCTACCTGATCGACTATCTGTCGGGAAATCGCTCCGAACTGCTGACCACCGCCGCGCTGCCCGCCTTTATCTCGGCGCGTTACCTAACGGTGGCTATCCTGACCGTCACGATTGTGGTCATGGCTATGATCAACAGTTTGGGCGACTCGTTGGCTGAAATCTTCCTGGCCAGAGGCGGCCAGATGTTGAGCTACAACTTGCGCACGGCGCTGTACAAACATTTGCAGCGGCTTTCGCTGGCCTTCCACGACCAGCGGCGCACAGGCGACATCCTGACCCGCATTACCGGGGATGTCAAGGAAGTTGAGGATTTTGTCATCGGTTCGCTGTCCGACATCGCGGGCAGCTTGCTCATCTTGGTGGGCACGCTGGGCGTCCTCTTTTACACATCGTGGCAAATCGCCCTGCTGGCGCTCTTTATTATTCCGGTGATGGCGCTGGTCTCCAACTACTTTTCCAAGCGCATCAAGAAGGCCGCCAAGGCCCAGCGCGCTTGTGAAGGTGAGTTGGCTTCGGCCAGCCAGGAGATGTTGGCTTCCATCCGCGTCATCCAGACCTACAGCCGCGGTGATTATGAACTGAACCGCTTTGCCGAACACAACCAGAAAAACATGGCCGCCGCGTTTCAACTGGCGCTGCTGCAAGCCCGTTTTAGCTGGGTGGTAAGCGTCTCACAGTCGCTGGCCATTGCCGGCACCATCTGGTTGTGCCTGTGGCTGCTCAACTATGGCGCCATCACCATCGGCACCCTGGTCTTCTTCACCCGGCTGATCGAAAAGATGTTCAAGCCGACGCGCAAGATCATCAAAGAGTGGAACACCATTGCCAAAGTGTACGCCAGCGTCGAGCGCATCGGTGAGCTGCTGGATCGCAAACCGTCAGTGAGCAATGGCGCGCACGCCCTGCCGGCGCCGGCCTTCCGCGGTCACATTCAGTTCCACAAGGTCGATTTCTTCTACCCGGCCAACAGCGACCTGTCCAGCGACAAAACCGTCCGCCACCAGGAACGCCAGGCCTTGACCGACGTGAACTTTGAAATCGCCCCCGGCGGCGTGATGGCGCTGGTGGGCCACACGGGCGCCGGCAAGAGCACGATTATTCAGTTGCTGCCGCGGCTCTACGACCCGACCAGCGGACGCGTGCTGATCGACGGCGCCGACATTCGCGACTTTACGCTCGAATCGCTGCGCGACCAGATCAGCGTGGTGCTGCAAGAGACGACGCTCTTCACCGGCTCCGTGGCCGACAACATTGCCTACGGCCGCTCCGACGCCACCCGTGAAGAGATTATCCAGGCCGCCATTCAGGCCAATGCGCACGGCTTTATCGAAAAGCTGCCCGATGGGTACGACACGGTGTTGGGCGAACGCGGCTCTTCGCTCTCCGGTGGACAGAAGCAGCGCATCGCCATTGCCCGAGCGTTCATCCGCAACACGCCCATTCTGATTTTGGACGAGCCGACCACCGGTCTGGACGCCGAATCTGCTGAGCTGGTGTTGCTGGCCCTGCGCCTGCTCATGCGCGGCAAGACGACCATTATCATTTCGCACGACTTTAAACTGGTGCGCCACGCCGACAACATTGTGGTGCTGAAAGAAGGCAAGATCAAGCAGATGGGTACACATCGCCAATTGCTGGACCAGGACGGCATCTACGCCAATCTCTATATCAAACAGTTTGGCGAGATCAAGTCCGCCGAGGAAGAGGGCGACAATTCGCTCTACGACCTGCTGCAAAGCCCGGAATTCCGCCACCGCTGGTCCACCGTGGGCACGGCCTTTGATGGCGACGTGATGCAATCGTACCTGCAAAATGTGATGGTGGACGCCGAGAGCAACCAGTACAGAATTGTGCGCTGCAAGCCCGGCAAAGCCAGCTTCCTGGCCGCCGAGGGTTGTGTACTGCGCTACAGTCTGCAACTGGAGCACGTGGCCAGCAAAGAGCGCCAAGAGGCGCTGGTGTTGGCTCGCATCTTTGATGCCGCCGAAGAAGCCGAAATCTATGTGCGGCAACGGTTGGTCCCGCTGGTGGCCCAGATGCGTGGCCGCCCCGAGATTGCGCCGTTTACCCATCCGGTCGCCTTTATCGACGACCTGAATATGGCGCTGAGCGTCTTCCCGATTGACGGCGAACTGCCCGCCCTGATTGCATCGACCGACCACAAGCAGATGACGGCCTTCTTCCAAAAGACCCTGGCCGATGATGGCGACACGCCCATGGTGGTGGAAGATTGCACCATCGAAGCCGGTCACTATGGCCGCCAGCACCGTTGCGTGCTGCGCTACGAAGTCAAAGGCCGACCGCTGAATGCCGCCAGCGACGCGCCGCAGATGCAGCAGGTGGTCTACGGCAAAATTGCGGCGGATGATCGCTGCAAAGTCGTGGGCGCCGTGCTCTCGTCGCTGCAATGGCGGCTGCGCGAAGTGCAGACCCAGCGCCACTTCCGCATCCCGCGCATTCGGGGCTACTGGCCCGACACCGGTCTGATTCTGCTGGAATCGCTGCCGGGCAAGCCGCAGATTTCTGAGATGCTGCAAGCGCGCATCACCGGTGAAGAGGACGCTGCGTTACCGTCCATCATGCTGGAAGAAGCACTGCGCGATTGCGCCCGCGTGGCCGGTGCGCTGCACAAGGTCAACATTCAGTTCAGCGAGACCCGCTCTTTCCAATCCGAACTGGACGACCTGGAAACCTACATGCCGTCGGTCCAGCAGTTTTCGCTGGCGCTGGGGATGCAGATGCAGCACGCCATGCGCCGCTTGCAGAGCTACGCCGAAACGACCACCGAGCTGCCCGTCTGCTTCAGCCACGGCGACTACACCTACACGCAGCTCATCTTCGACGAGCGCACCTGTGGCCTGGTCGACTTCGACACGGTCTGCCAGGCGGAACCGGCGCTGGACCTGGGCCAATTCCTGGCCTACATGCGGCTGGCCGCGCGCAAAGCCGAGTTCGGCCTGCGCGAAAAGGGCGGCGAGCCCATCGAGCTGGACGTGGACGCCCTGGGCGCCCAATTTGTCGAGACCTACATCCGCACCGCCGGTCTGAATGCTCAACAGGCCGAGCAACTGCAGGCCCGCGTCGCCGCCTACGAAATCATCAGCTTGATGCGCATTACGCTGCACAGTTGGCAGAAGATGAAGGCCGGCCGCCTGGAAATTGCCGCCGAATTGCTGGAAGAGCGCGTGGCTGCGCTGCCGACGACGAAATAATAACCCCTCCCCGGCCCTCCCCTTGAGGGAGAGGCTGGGAGGGAGTCTCTTCAACCAAACACCTGTGCAACAAGTATATCGCACCTACCAATGAGGAAACACAACCATGAACGCAACAGCCATTATCCAGAATGAAGCCCAAAAAGAATCCGCCAATACCGACATTATGAACCAAGACCTAATCGCCGCTCCCGAATGGCTCACCAACGCTACGTCTTCCGCGACCATCGTTAATGGCCTTTCGCAGCACATACCTGAATTTGCTTCTGGGCAATTGACCCTGATCGACTGCGAAATTGACCGCCTGCGCTTGCGCGACGGCGAGACCTTCTGGAGCGGCATTTGCCGGTTGACCCTGGCCGACGTCGCCAGCACCGAGCCACGCGTTGAGTCACTCTTCTGCGTGTTGATTCCCGAAGGCCAGCCCGCCCCAGAGGCTCCAGCCGCGAACGCCCCCTTTGGCGCCGAGAATTGGCGCTGCTATTTGCCCGAATTGCGCCTGGAACTCTCCGTGCAGCCGCAGGGCGCCAAACTGGATGCGCTAGACGATTTGACCGACCCTGAAGCAGCTCGTCGCCTGCTGGAAACCAGCATTCGGGCTAGCGGCAATCCGGCCTATCGCAACCTGCACATCGACGCCTGCGAGCCTCAGATCATGCGTTACAAGCCGGGCAGCCGCTGCACCATTCTGTATCATCTGGACTATGCCTCCACAATGGCCACTGCAAACAACTGGCCCAAAGTCGTGGTGGCTAAAACGCACCACGGCGACAAAGGTAAAATCGCTTACGACGGCATGGTGGCGCTCTGGGAGTCACCGCTGCGCACCAGCGGAACCGTCACCATTGCCGAGCCGCTGGCCTACTTCCCCGAATCCCGCGTGCTGGTGCAGGGGCCGATTCACGAAGAAATGACGCTCAAAGAGCTGATCCAAAACGTGCTGGCCGATGACGGCGCCGATGCCGATCAAATGGAGCTGCTGCACGACTACCTGCGCAAGACGGCACGCGGTTTGGCCGAATTGCACCGCTGTGGGGCATACTGTGGTGAGGTTGTGACCTGGGAAGATGAGCTGGCCGAAGTGCAGGAAGGCCGCGAGACGCTGGACACCGTGCTGCCCCACCTGACCATCTTCGCCGACGAGCTGATCGAGCGCTTGCAGCAGCTCGCCCAGGTGAACCCGGCGGACGGGCTGGCGCCGGCGCACCGCAGCTTCCGCCCGGCGCAGGTGCTGCTGCACAAAGGCGACATCGGCTTTATCGATTTCGATGGCTTCTGCCAGGCCGAGCCCGCCATGGACATCGCCCTCTTTATGACCACCGTCAAAAACATGGCGCGCATTAAGCACAAAGAGGATGACGCCGCTGCCGCCGAGGCGTCCACCATGTCGGCTGCGCAGATCGAGCGCCTGGCAAAAGCCGAAGCCATCTGCGAATTCTTCCTGACCGAATACGCCAAGCACGCCACCGCCTCCCGCACCCGCATTATGTTGTGGGAATCACTGCAACTGCTGTCGCTGCTGCTCGGCTCCTGGAAAAAACTCAAGCTGGACCGCCTGGTCTACTGCCAGTTCATGCTGGAGCGCCATTTGGAGCGGCACGAGCTGGCGTAAATGAGCAGGGGAGAAAGGGAGCAGGGGGGAAAGGGGGCTAATCCTTCCCCCTTTCCCCCCTGCTCCCTTTCAGGTCTTTTGTTACCCCTTGGAGAACACATCATGTCAACCATTGCCGAAATTATGTCCGGTGCGTGCGGAATTGAGGGTGTGCAGCGGCTGATGGCCGAAGATGCCATTGGGGGCGTTGTGCAGAGCATGTTGCAGCCAAGCGCTGCGCTGGCTGCTTGCCATTTGCGACGCGCCAAATTCAAGCCGGGCCGCAAGTTGACGGCCTATTATGATGTGGCAATTGATGACCCACGGCAGGCGGATGGCACTACCGTGCGCCTCATAACGCGTCCAATGACGGTCACGTGGACGCCGCCGGGGACGCCGCACAAATTGGCCACGGCGGCAGGTGCGCTGGGTGCGGAAATCCAGCAGCGCGGATTGGCCGAGCCGTTCGCCCAGCTTATTTGTGATCGACCGGACGCCAATCTGCATGTGCAGGTTGCGCCGTTCGACCCAGTTTTTCCGCATTTGGCCCGGCTAATGGATCCCCACTATGCCCGCGAAGCATTGCACGATTGCGCAGCCCCCGATAGCCATTGGACGGTAACGCCGATCCGCTATCGCCCGCGGCAGCGGCACGTTTTGCGCTACGATGTGCAGGGAGACGCGGCCTTGACTTCGACCCCACCGCAAACGCTCTTCGCCAAGGTGTATGCCGATGACAGCCGCCAAGCATTCTGCGCACGCAACCATCAAATTGCCGATTGGCTGGCTGCGGCCTCCTCGACGGTGAGCGCGCTGCGTCCGCTGGCCTATCTGCCCGCCGATTTCACCATTTTGTACGCCCAGGTCGATGGGCAGCCGCTGTCCGCCAAATTGGAGAACGTTGGTGAAACCGGCGCTGACGCCCCTTACCACAACCTGGCGCAGACCGGCGCCGCGCTGCACACGCTGCACCGCGCGCCGGCCAGCTTGACCAACGGCCTGCCCCCCCTCCCCATGGATGCGGAGCTAAAAGCCATCAAGCGCACGTGCGAGCATATTGCGGCGCTGTTGCCGGATGTGTGGCGGCAGATCCAATCCATATTGGCGCAGGCGGCGGCCATGTATGCGACGCTGCCGCAAGAAGCGCCCACTTTTGTCCATGGCGACTTTAAAGCCGACCATGTGTTGGCGGCGGGTGACCGACTCACGCTGATCGACTTCGATTCCTGTGCGCTGGCCGACCCGGCCTATGATATTGGCAAATTTATAGCCGACCTGGTCTGGTGGGATGGCGACGTGCGCTCGGCGGCGTGTGAACGGGCTGTCGATGCATTTCTGGATGGCTACGGCCTCTCGGCACACGAGCCCCGCTGGCAGCGGGCGCGCATCTGGCAAGCGCTGATTGGCATCAAAATGACAGCCCACCGTGTGCGCATCTTCGATGCGCAGTGGGCCGCCCGTACAGCCGCCGCCGTCCACAACTGCGCCGCACCGTTATTTGAAATGAGTAATGTGTAGATGACACATGCAGGGTCAGAAGCCACCCGCCACTCGCCCCAAAATAATCCCGGAATCTTTGGAGATTCCGGGATTATTTTTGCCGCTGTTTCAGCTCTCAATCGGGAATCGTAAAAAGGAGCGCCGTCACATCGTCCGTTTCGCCGTTGGCAATGGCGGCGGCAACCAGGGCATCTGTGGCGGCTTGCGTATCCTCGGCGTGGGCAAGGAGAATTTTGCGAATGGAGGGGTCGGGCAGGCGATGATAGACACCATCGGTGCAGAGCAGCAAGTGGTCGCCAGGCTCAATGGTCAAATATTCCTCGACCTGGCCCGATTGTGGGTTAAGGACGCCGCGCGCCACGTTGATGGTGTGCTGGGCGCCCAAATAGCGCTGCAACTGGTTGCGGCCAGGGTGCGTGGCCGCCTCGCTGGCGGTGATGGCGCCGGCGGTCACCGCGGCCTGCGCCCAGGTGTGATCGGTGGTCAATTGGTACAATTGGCCGCTGCGCAGCAGGTAGGCGCGGCTATCACCCATGTACATGACGTAGAGCTTGGCTCCAGCCAGCGCCGCCATGACCACGGTGGAACTCATGCCTTGCCACTCGGGGTTGCGCCGGGCCTCAAATAGAATTTCCTCGTTGGCGTGGACAATGGCGCCGGCAAACCACTCGGAGAGCGTCTCTTGCGGATCGGGCGCTTCGCGCAGGGCGGCTTCAATCGCCCCGACGGCGATGGCGCTGGCCTTGGCCCCACCAGCCGTCGAGGTGACGCCATCGGCCACCACGCCCACATGTACCACAAATTGGCGGTCCGGGCGGTCTACGGCAAACCAGGACGCGTGATCGTCATTTTCATGGCCGCGCTTGCCCTGTTGACTTTTGATGGCTGCTTGCGGCGCTGCATTGGGCCGCATCATAGTAATGTCCATTTGGCTATTTAATATACTCATTTGACCCCAGGTTCTGTTTCTTGACTTTGTGCATGGTATTCATAGGCAATCTGCCCGAAAGCTGACCAGATCTTTGTGTCGTAGCAAGAGTTCATCGCCGGGGGTCAACTGTTTCCAGTGAGAAAAGTGCCGGATGCGCTGGCGCTGTCGCTCAAATAGAGCTGGCCGTTGCGCACAATAATGGCGGCGTGCTGACGCGAAATGCTGATGTCGTTGATCACAATGGTGTTGTGCTTGCTGTGGCGCCCAATGCGGATCCAATATTCGGGCGTCGATTCGCTCAGTTCGCCATAAATAGGCAGCTCTGGCGGCAGGCGCGGATCGCTGACCACGCGCACTAGGCGCCCAATGATGGGTGGGTCTGTTTTATCGGTCCGCGAGGTGACGGCGTTTTCTCCCCGTTGCGAGTGCAAAACCGTTAGTTGATCCTCAAAATCCTTGTAATATTCTTCCGGGCGCGGCTTGGTCGAAGGGGGGTCCGTGGATATGGGCGGGCTGTTGAAGCCAGCTGGTTGATGCTGCTGCGCGCGTGGCTTGACGAGCGGGCTGCGGTATGGCCTGTGCTGGGGAGCGCGCGCTACGCTGCTCAAAGGGGTCGCAGGCAATTCTATTTGGAAGCGGGTGGGTTGCGTCTTATCGGCCAGCAAATACCCTGCGGCCGGGACGATCTCAGCGCCCTCCACCATGAACCCGACCAGTTGGCGTTGCCTGCGTCGCCCGCGTAACCAAAGAAAGATAGCCAATGCCCCCAATAGCAATAATATGAAAAGGCCCCATCCCACCAAACCACCAGGAATTTGACGATCTGGCGCAATCGGTGCTTCTGCATTGGCGACGGCGGTCGGTGGACTCTGGGGGGGGGATGTCGTTGGGGGCAAGGCGGTGGGCTCGGACATTGCCGTGGCTGGCAATGGGGTCGGCGGGGCGGCAGCGGAGGGAGTATTGGTCTGGGCCGCCGTAATGTTGGTCGCTTCAAACGTGGATGCATCTGCGCTGGCCGCCAGTTTTGCGCCGTCGGGCAGCATCAAAGAGACATCCAGTTTTTGAGGTTGCGTCGCCTCTGCGCGCACGGTAAAAATGCGGCTGTCGTGGGCAGCCATCAAACGGCGGGCCAAAGGCGCCACCGATTCAGGGTCGGTCAGGGAAATGTAGTGGCCGCCGGTTTGCAGGGCCAATTGCTGCAATACGCTGACCATCGCAACCGGTGCGGCGGGTGAATCGGCATCATGCAGCTCAACCACGTAAATCCGGATCGACTGGGCCTGGGCGGCTGCGATCACATCCGGCATTTCAGAGACAGTCTGACCTGTGGAAAAGAGCAGAATAGCTCGCACATGGTTGGCCATTTGTGCGTCTGCCTCACTGTTGGCAAACTCGTCGATCAGCTCGCGGAGAGGCGCAGCGGCCAGCGGCGTCGCGCTTATTTCAGGCGGGCGATTGGCCACAAATTCATTAAAAACCTGGTTGGCTTGCTGCGTCCATGCCTGTAATTCCTGCAGCGGCTCAGCACCCGTGAGCCAATAGCCCGCCACCCAATCCTGATCGGCCACAATGGAATCACTATTTAACAGGCGATTCAACACATTGGCCAAGCGGGCATAGTGCGTCTGCCCGGTTAGGCTGCGCACAGACAGATTATTGGTGTCTATAGCCAGGGCCAGTTGAATGCCTTGCGACGCTACCTGATCATCCAAAATGGGTGATTCGGAGCCATCCAGCGTGATGTGTGCCGGCAGGGCCTGGAGTTGCGCGGGCAAATTGGCGCCGCTCACGGCGATCTTCAATTCAGGAAAACGGCTGTTGTCGATATGGGTGATTTGGAGCGTGGGAGGGGCATCCTCGGCAAGTGCTTCCTGCAGGATCAACAGTTTAGCCCTGGGCGCAGCCCGCACCAGAGACGGCAAGGCCTGCAACGCAAGCCCCAACAATATCAAAATGAAATAACGCCAATGACCACAACCACCACGATGGTTGTTCATAGAAAACCTTCCCAAACTGACAGTCAGCATCAGGTATTGCTGCTCATAGTTTACATCAAAATAGCTAGCCAATCTCCAATTTTATCTATCAATTTGGCGGATTTATCTATCAATTTAGGGTAACTACTAAGCCCCGAGACCCCCTCCCGGCCTCCCCCTCACGGGGGAGGAGATTATCTTCCCTCCCACGGGAGGGTCAGAGAGGGATTTTAATGTTTATTAAACTTATATCCCCCCTCACGGTTCCCCCATTTGCGCACGGTCTCAATATATTCGTAGTCCGGATCGACAATTTGGAGCCGGTCGCGCAGCCGCTTGGCAATGTTGAAAAGCGCATCGCGCGAGCGCTTCTCATCATCGGGATCATCGGTATTGTAGTCCCAAAGCGCCTGCGTCAACATGCCGTGGGTGACGTGATTGGGATAGCTCTCCATTAACATGCTGAGAAATTTGTACTCGCTGCTGGACAGCTTAAAGGCATCGTCCTCCCGTCCCTGCATCCAGACCGAACGGTCGCTGTGCGAAAGGCTGAGCCCATACACGGTGAGCACTTCCGGGGTCACATAGGTGGCCCCAAAGTCGGTAAAGGTCATGTGCAAAATGCCCGCCAGCTGAATTTCGCCGGTGGAGCGCAAATGATATTCCTGATATTTCTCCAACTGTTTGCCGTCCAGCATGGTGCCATTGGCGCTGCCCAAATCCTGCACGTGATACGAGTTGTCCTGACCGATCAAAATTTTGAGATGGCTACGCGAGATCTTAGGGTTGTCGACCACCAGGTCATTGGTGATGCTGCGCCCCACGCCAAATTCCTGCGTATTCACATAAAAACGGGCGTTGGGTTCGAGTTTGATATGACCCCCTGCGGCATCTGCAGCATTGGGCGGCGCTTGACCCACAAATTGGATGCTGCTTGGGCGCACCCCAATGGCCACATCGGGAGCCAGATACGTAATGCAAACTTCGAGTGGATCGCGATCAAACATGGTTTTTCTTCCTCTGTACCTATAGGGCAAACAAACAAAAACTGTAACTATTCAGCCGTCCCCTGAGCGCCCAAGCACGACTGGGGACGCCGAAGGGGACACCGGGCTACGGCAAGCTCAGCCCTCGAGTGGCTGAATAGTTACCAAAAACTGAAGCTATTACAGCACAATGCGCAGGCCGATGTACTGGGAGGCTGTGGTCGGCGCAAAACCGGACCGGGCGGCGCAGCGAATGTGATGATGGGTATAGTAGATGGAGCCGCCACGCGCCGTCCGTTCGCCCTTGGCGTTGCGCACATCCGGGGGCGCCTCGCGGCCATCATCGGCCACGTATGGATAGGCCGCGGTCAGACTGTTGGTCCATTCCCACACGTTGCCGCCCAAGTCGAGCAGCCCATAGGCGCTCTGCCCGGCGGGGTAGCTGCCCACAGGGGTGGTGTCGCCTATGTTGCTGTCGAAGTTGGCCAGCGCAGAGCTGGCCGCATCGTTGCCCCAGGGGTAGGTGCGCCCATCGTTGCCGCGGCAGGCGCGCTCCCATTCGGCTTCGGAGGGCAAGCGGCCGCCCGCCCACTGGGCATAGGCAACGGCCTGCGCCCACGTCACGTCGGTCGCCGGATGATTGGCATAGGCCGGGTCATTCCAGCGCGCATTGGTGGGCGCTTCACATGCCCCCGCCGCCACACAGCGCCCATATTGGGCATTGGTCACTTCTGTCTGCTGCATCCAGAAACCGTCCACTGTCACTTCATGCTGTGGCTCCTCGCGCGGCGATACCGCCTCCGCCGCCGTTGACCCCATCTGGAAAGTGCCGCCTGGCACATATATATAGACGGCCCCATCAGCAGGGTTCAGCCAGCGGTCACCCGGCTGCGGATTTTGGAATGCACTGCTCTCGACCGTGGGCAACGCTTGCGCAGTAGGAGAAGCCGTCGCGGTGGCGATGGCAACCGAACGACGCGTCGCTGTGGCGGTAGGATTGGATGTAGCCGTGGCTGCACGTGTGGCCGTAGTGCGGCGGGCAGGGGTGGCCAGCGACCGCGCCGTAGCCGTGGGTGTGGTGGCCACAGCCACAGCGGTTGTGTTCGTTGCCGTTGCCGTGATGCCGGCGGTGGGTGTGATGGCAGTCGCCCGTTGAATCACTTGCGGCGGCAAATCGAACGTCGCCGGTGGACCATAGAAGGTATAGGAGGCCAGTTGCAACATATCATCGTTGGCCTGGTTCACGTTGGCGTTAAGCGTGTCCACCAGCACCCGCAATTCAAGGGCGAACCCATTGGCCTCGGTCACCGTATCGGAAGAGAAGATCTGGATAATCTTGTTAAAAATGTCATCCACCAACACCTGATCTTCGTCAATTTTTTGTAACATGGTGTCCAGGCTGATGTCTTCAGCATTGGGGGCGAGTGCGCGGAAACGCTCCGGCCCATCGGGCAATTCGGCCAGTTCCTCTAAAGATTGGCGCACCGCCGCCAAATAGACGCGTACGCCAACCCCATCTCCGGGGTTTTCAGCCAGACCATTGCGATCCAAATCGGCGAAACTAAAGCCACTTTCGCCGTCTAAAATGTTGTTGATGTGCTCAGAATGGCGCCGCGCGCCGGGCAGATCCGTTTCGGACAGGGCGTCACGCAGAAAGCCGGTATGACGCACGGCAATCTGCATTTGGGTCTCGGCGCCCGTCAAAGCGCCCACAATAGCGGCGTCAGCATCTTCCTCTCCCTCCGTGCTACCGGCCGAAGTCGCGGCGCCGCCATTCAGTTCAAAGAGCAAGATTGGATTGAGGAGATCGATAGCGTCTGGTGAACGGGAAGCGCTCAAAACTGCCCGGTCCGACATGGACAACGCTGTGTCCAGATCGCTATTTTCGCGCGCGGCTACTTCTAATGTAATACGCGCCTCGTTGTAGCGCCCAGCCAGGTTAAGCGCCGTGGTGCCGGTCAGGTCAACGCTGCCAGCGGGCGCCGTAAACGCGCCCAATGCCAGCGTGTCGGTCTGCGGGGAAAGCAGCCACAGCACATAGAAAGAGCCCTCCGCCGCCGGCGGCAAACTATCGAGCACCAGGTGAAAATCACCGCTGCCGCTAGACGCGTTGTGTGAAAACCTAAGATAGCCCAAAGGCGCAACCGTCTCTACGGATGTTGTCGGCGTAGACGTGCTGGCCGGGGCTGATGGGGTGCTGGTTGGCGCGGCCGTCGGGGCTTCCGCAGCCGGTGTGGGCGTGGCGATAGAGCGTTGGGCGAACACCACGGCGGGCGTGCTCAGCAATAGACAGAGAAGCACCAACAGCAGAAATGGCGCACCGATGACGGCCATAAACCGCCAAATATGAGATTTCATCTTATGGGTTTCCATCATATTTATTCCGTCACATTTACAGTGATTTCATCGCGATATTGGTCGCCGTCCAGGGCAATGTGGGCGCCGTTGGCAAACTGCAAGCGCAACACATGTTTGCCCGGCGTTAACTCCAGCGTGGTGGTGATTTGCCCTTTGCCAAAGTGCAGATGCTGGTCGTCGGTGATGATCACATCGCCTGCCGGTACAAAGTCAGTATCGACCAGAATGTGGAAATGGCCGGCGCCTGCGTGAATATCGCCGGCCGGTTCTATCGTCAGCCCCTCGGCGACCATAATCACGTTGAAGCCCGATTTTACGTTAGCGCCATCCAACGGCGCCGCAAAGGCCACATGGGGGCCGCTCCCATCACTGGCATCGGCCTGCACATTGACGGTGATCTCGTCACGATACTGATCACCCTCCAGCGCAATGTGAGCGCCGTTGGCAAACTGGAGGCGCAGCACATGCTCGCCCGGCGCCAACTCCAGCGTGGTGGTGATCTGGCCCTTGCCATAGTGCAGATGCTGATCATCAGTGATGATCACATCGCCGGCCGGCACAAAATCGGTGTCGACCAGAATGTGGAAGTGGCCGGCGCCCGCATGGATGTCGCCCGCTGGCTCGACGGTCAGGCCGTTGGCCAACATGTCCACCTCGAATTTGGGCGGCACGGTCGCCCCATCCAGCGGCGCCGCAAAGGCCACGCCCAGTCCATCCAATGTGCGCGCATTTGCCTGCACATTGACCGTGATCTCGTCGCGATACTGGTCGCCATCCAGGGCAATGTGGGCGCCGTTGGCGAATTGCAGCCGCAGCACGTGCTCGCCCGGCGCCAACTCCAGCGTAGTGGTGATCTGGCCCTTGCCGTAATGCAGATGCTGATCATCAGTGATGATCACATCGCCGGCCGGCACAAAATCGGTGTCGACCAGAATGTGGAAGTGGCCGGCGCCCGCATGGATGTCGCCCGCTGGCTCGACGGTCAGGCCGTTGGCCAACATGTCCACCTCGAATTTGGGCGGCACGGTCGCCCCATCCAGCGGCGCCGCAAAGGCCACGCCCAGTCCATCCAGTGTGCGCGCATCGGCCTGCACATTGACGGTGATCTCGTCACGATACTGATCACCCTCCAGCGCAATGTGAGCGCCGTTGGCAAACTGGAGGCGCAGCACATGCTCGCCCGGCGCCAACTCCAGCGTGGTGGTGATCTGGCCCTTGCCATAGTGCAGATGCTGATCATCGGTGATGATCACATCGCCGGCCGGCACAAAATCGGTGTCGACCAGAATGTGGAAGTGGCCGGCGCCCGCATGGATGTCGCCCGCTGGCTCGACGGTCAGGCCGTTGGCCAACATGTCCACCTCGAATTTAGGCGGCACGGTCGCGCCATCCAGCGGCGCCGCAAAGGCCACGCCCGGTCCATCCAGTGTGCGCGCATCGGCCTGCACATTGACGGTGATCTCGTCACGATACTGATCACCCTCCAGCGCAATGTGAGCGCCGTTGGCAAATTGCAGCCGCAGCACATGCTCGCCCGGCGCCAGCTCCAGCGTGGTGGTGATTTGGCCCTTGCCGTAATGCAGATGCTGATCATCGGTGATGATCACATCGCCGGCCGGCACAAAATCGGTGTCGACCAGAATGTGGAAGTGGCCGGCGCCCTCGTGGATGTCGCCCGCTGGCTCGACGGTCAGGCCGTTGGCCAACATGTCCACCTCGAATTTGGGCGGCACGGTCGCGCCATCCAGCGGCGCGGCAAAGGCCACATTGGGGCCATCTGCAGAAGATTGGTCAGCCGAAGCTGATGTGTCAGCAGGCTCTGTTTCGGTTACAATGGGCTGGTCAGGGCTATTGGGAATCCAGATCAGCTGGCCGCGGCGGATAAACCCAGGGTTGGTAATTTGGCTAAAGCGATTGTCGGTGGCGGCTTTGGCATTGGTGGCGGCAACGATGGCCGGATATGCCTCTGGATCACCCAAAAAGCGACCGCTTATTTGGTAGAGCGAATCGCCCTGTTGAACAACATACTCTTGCCCATCATCGGCCGCTTGGGCGTGGCTTTCCGGGTTGGGAGCGGCCCAGCTAAGCGCGGTGAAAGTTATGGCGAACAAAGTCGCCAAAATCAGTGCGATAAATAGTGGTAACACGTTTCGACGCATGATACTTTACTCCTATAGAACTGAGTTGCGCTGGTGTTGATGCATTAGGCAATTTCCGCGTGCTTTGTCAAGCGCTTTGCAGAGCCGTTTGGGGAACAGCCGATTGCACCTTTTGCATAGTGATACAAATGAAGATTATTTGTAACTATTCAGGCACTCGAGGGCTGAGCTTGTCGAAGCCCGTTTCCCCTTCGACAAGCGTTCGACTGAGCTCACGCCGAAGTCTCAGGGGGCGGCTGAACAGTTACGATTATTTAACGTATGATGAGGCCAAATGAGTGTATCATAAAAATGTCGAATTTGCACGAACCTCCGATCCCCTGGGTGTATCCCCAATTGGGGGGCACTATAGCAGGTCGCGCCGCCTCTCCCAATTGGGAACGCGCCCCTGTCGCCTTCGGGAAAACGCAAGTTATTTTGGCATCGGAATTACAACGCGGAAACCGACATTCTCGAAGGAAGAATTGGGCAGAGCGCGGTCGCGCTTGGCCGTGCGCGTAGCGGCGCGGTTGCTGTAAAACGAGCCGCCGCGCACAATGCGAAAGCGCCCCTCCGCCGGACCGGGCGGATTTTCTGGCGGGGATACCGCATAATAGGTGGGGCTATACCAATCCGCCACCCATTCCTCCACGTTGCCAGACATATCTAATGCGCCAAATGGGCTGGCGCTTTCGGGAAATGCGCCCACGGCAACGGTGGTATTGGAGTTTAGATTGGCGCCGTGGTCGCCCGGCTCGTCATTGGGCCAGGGGAAGTCGCGCTGATCCGCGCCGCGGGCGGCTTTTTCCCATTCGGCCTCGGTGGGCAAGCGGCCGCCGGCCCACTGGGCATACTCATTGGCTTGCGCCCAGGTTACTTCCGCCACCGGATGGTTGGCCAGCGCTGGATCTTGCCAGGAACTACTGTTGGGTGACCTACAGGCGTCTGCCGCCACGCACTCCGCGTAGAGCGCATTGGTCACCTCGGTTTCCATGACCCAAAAGGCGTCAAGATACACCTCGTGGACGGGCGACTCATCTTTTTCCAGATCGCTGCCCATGGTAAAGACGCCCTCTGGCACAAAGCGATAGGCCGCACCGTCACGTTCGTTGATCCACAAATCGCCCGCCGACGCCGACGCGGGAGGCTCAGATGCCGAACCAGTGGTGGCGACAGGTGGGGTGGTCGTCGCGGAAGGGATTGAAGTTGCTTCAGTGGGAGACGGCGTAGCGACGATGGTGGCGGTAGAACTGGGCGTGGCCGTAGAGGTTGGCGGCGCGGTAGCGGTTTCAACAACCGTGGGAGTGGCGGAGGGCGTGGCCGTGGCCGGTGCGGTCGGCGTGGCGCTAGGGGCAACGGTAGGGCTGTTCGTGGCTGTCGGCGTCGGCGAGTCCTCAATCGCAACTGTCGACGCGAGTGTGCCGGTGAGCGTTGCGGTGTCTTGCGGTAATGAAGAAATTGTCGGCGCCGGAGTGGATGTAGCCGCATCCGCCAAAAGGGTGGCCGAAATCACCGGCCCGGCGGCAATTGCTCCCTTGAGGGTGGCAGGGTCATCCTGGGCTGTGGGTGATGGTGTGCTGTTTGACGCCGCAGGGGTTTCGATCCACGAGTTGGGGATCGAGATGATGAACAAAATGAGCAGCGCCAGGATGGCCAGGATCGAAATGCCGCCGATCAGCCGCCAGTTGCCGCGCGCGGCGGCAGCGGTTTTGTTTCTTCTAAAACCAGATAGGGGTTGGTGGTCACAGAGGGTGGCGCCGCCTCGCGCTCAGTGTCATCCTTTTGCGTCAATGCCGCCCGCATCTCCGCCACGCTGGCATAGCGTTGCGCCGCTTGCAGCGCCATGGCGCGCATGACCACCCGTTCGGTGGTGCGGCTGATCTGCGCATTGTAATAGCGCAGCGGGCGCAGCGGCGTACCGGAAGCAATGGCGGTGGAATCGGGCGGGCGCTGGCGCGTGAGCAATGTGTAATAGGTGGCGCCCAACGCATAAATGTCGGAGCGGACCGTGGTGCGGCCCGTGTATTGCTCCAGCGGTGAATAGCCCGGCGTACGTCCTTTGGCGCCCAACATGGTGCCTTCGGTAGGCTCTTCATATTTGGCAATGCCAAAATCGACCAGCACCACGCGGCCATTGGGGGTCAGTTTGATATTGCCGGGCTTGATGTCGCGGTGGATGATGGGCGTGGGCTTGCGGGTGGTGGTATCGATCCAACCATGCATATAGATCAGGGCATCCATCACCTGATCGAGCCATTCTAAGACTTGCTTCTCGGGCAGAGGTTCGTTGCGAGAGCGCAACAGCGCGCTCAGATCATCGCCCGGCACATAGTCCATCACCAGATATTGGGCGCCGGACGCTTCGACAAAGTGGTCGGTCACGCGCGGGAGGTTGGGATGGGTGAGGCGGGAGAGCATGACCGCTTCATGCTGAAATTGCTGCTGCGTTGTAGCGGTTGTTTCGGTATTTTCTTTGATGGCCACTTCGCGCCCGGTCAAATTACGATCTTCAGCCAGATAGATCGTCCCCATGCCGCCCTGATTTAGACGCTCCTTAATCGTGTAGCGACCCTGTTGTAACTGGTAACCTGGTTCGAGTGACATGGCGGATAAAAATGAGGTGGCGTGGGAAAAACGCGCAAAAGCCTTGCGCGTTCTTTGATTTGGCCAACATTATACAGCAACGCAACATAAAATCATAGACTATAGACGCTGTTGAGGGCTAAAATCTGTCTATGCTTCCCGCGCTTGCCGCGCCGCATAGAGCGCAATGCTGCCCGCCACGGCGGCGTTTAAGCTTTCCACCTGGCCAAACATGGGCAGGCGCACCAAAAAATCGCAGCGCTCGCGCGTCAACCGGCTGAGGCCACTGCCTTCGCTGCCGACGACGAGCGCCAACGCACCGGTCAGATTGGCCGCGGCCAGCGCAGTGGCGTCATCACCACCATCCAGGCCAGCCACCCAAACGCCCAGCTTTTTTAGCTCGGCAATAGTATGGTTGATGTTGGTGACCTGCACCACGCGCAGATGCTCTACAGCGCCGGCGCTGGCATTGGTCACGGCGGGCGTAATGCGGGCGGAACGGCGGTCGGGTAAAATTACGCCGTGGACGCCCATGGCGTCGGCCGTGCGGATCAGTGTACCCAAATTTTGCGGGTCTTGCAGATGGTCGAGGAGCAAAAAGAGGGGCGGCTCATTGCGCCGTGCCGCCAGATCGAGGCAGTCGTTTAAGTCAACGTAGGGGTAGTCGCCAGCTTCCAATGCAACGCCTTGGGCATTGCTGTTCTCTTGCGCCAGCTTTTCAAAGAGGCCGCCTTTGATTACGCGCATAGGCAGGCTGAGCGCCGCCGCAGCCGCGCAAATTTCGCCAATGATGCCTTGCTCTTTGGGCTCTTTATCACCTTCCAACCACAACCGAAAGAGGCGGCGCCGGTTGGCGCGCAATGTTTCCAATACGGCGCGGCGCCCATAGATCAACTCGCTCATTCGCGCTCCTCAAAGCGCCAAGTGGTGCCGGTGGGGCCATCTTCCAGCACCACGTTCATGGCGCCCAGCCGGTCGCGCACTTTGTCGGCCAGGGCCCACTGTTTGGCTTCGCGCAGCCCGGCGCGCACCTCCACCAGCAGGTCGATAAAGGGCTTGGCGCCCACGGCCGTGCTGGCGGCATCGGGCTCAGCGGGGGCGTCCAGCCGCAGCCCCAGCACATCACCCAGTTCGCGCAAAGTTTCCTGTGCGGTCAGATAGAAGGGGCCGCTTACGCCGCCGCTGCGGGCCGTATTAATGGCGCGCACCAGCTCAAAGATGGCGGCCAGCGCGCTGCTGGTGTTGAAGTCATCGTCCATGGCGGCAATGAAATTAGCGCGGGCATTTTCGGTGGCTTCGCGCAGAGCATCGGCGGCTTCGCCCACGCTGGCATGGCCGGTGGCCGGGCGCAACCCACCGACTAGGCGGGCCAGACTGCGCTCAGCGCCGCTGATGCTTTCGGCGTTAAACATGACCGGTTTGCGATAATGGCCAGAATAGATTAGCAGGCGTAGGGCGTCGGCGCTGTGATCGGTTAAAAATTCGTCGATGGTGATCAAGTTGCCCAGCGATTTGCTCATCTTTTCGCCGGCAAGCTGCAACATGCCATTGTGCATCCAAAAATTGGCGAAGGTCTTGCCCGTGCAACTTTCGCTCTGCGCGATCTCATTTTCATGGTGCGGGAAGACCAGATCGTTGCCGCCGCCGTGAATGTCAATCGATTCGCCCAAATGGTGCAGACACATGGCCGAGCATTCAATGTGCCAGCCCGGTCGCCCCGGCCCCCACGGGCTGCCCCACGAAGGTTCGCCCGGCTTGGCCGACTTCCAGAGCGCAAAGTCGCCGGGATGCTCTTTGCGCATATCTTCTTCCACGCGGGTGCCGCTCAGGGCGTCGTCTAGGCTACGGTGGCTCAATTTGCCATAGTCCGCATCGTGCTGTACGCGAAAATAGACATCGCCCTCCAGTTCATAGGCGTAGTCGCGCTCGCCCAGGTCTTGAATGAGATGGATGATCTGCTCCATTTCGCTGGAGACGCGCGGATACACATCGGCGGGCGCCACATTCAGATCGGCCAGATGCTGGAGATACTTTTCTGAAAAGTGGTTGGCCAGCTTAAAAGGATCCTGCCCGGTTTCGTTGGCGCGGCGGATGATTTTGTCATCCACATCGGTAAAGTTGGTGGCGTAGCGCACTTCATAGCCACGGTATTCAAGATAGCGGTGGACCATGTCGAACACAATGGCGCTCATGGCGTGGCCAATGTGGGCGTCGGCGTAGACGGTGGGTCCGCAGACGTACATGCGCACTTTGCCTTCTTCAATAGGCTGGAAATCCTTTTTCTGGCGTGTCAATGTGTCGAATATCCGTAGGGACATGGGGTGCTCCGAGTCAAGTTTATATCAGGGTTTGTGAGGTGATTAGGACGTGTTGCGTGTTGCCTGAACCGGTTTAGTTTTAAAAGGCCTCCGGCGTGGCAAAGATCAAACGGCCAGCGTTGGTTTGCAAAATTTTGGTCACGTGGACCAAAACCTCCTGGTTAACGTATTGGCGACCATTTTCCACCACTACCATAGTGCCGTCTTCCAGGTAGCCAACGCCCTGGCCGGACTCTTTGCCTTCCTGAATAATTTTAAGCGAAAGTTCTTCGCCGGGCAACAAGATGGACTTGACCGCATTGGCCAGCTCGTTGATGTTGAGAATTTTCACACCCTGCAAACGCGCCACCCGGTTCAAATTGTAATCGTTGGTGACCACGGCGGCGTCCATCTCCATGGCCAGGCTGATCAGCTTGTCGTCCACTTGGTGGGCATCCTCGGGGTCCATATCGACAAATTCGATCTCAACATCTGGGTTGTTCTGCAGCCGGTCCAGCATTTCCAGGCCGCGCCGGCCGCGGTTGCGCCGCAGTACCTCAGACGAATCCGCAATATATTGCAGCTCATTGAGCACAAAGCGCGGCACGGTCATTTTGCCCAAAATAAAACCGGTGCCGGCAATATCGGCAATACGCCCATCGATGATCACGCTCGTATCCAGCAGCAGCACGTTTTGATGGGGCGCCGTAACGGCGCCATTGGTCGACGTTTCCACCACGGACGTGGGTATGCGCCACAGCGCGAAGATGTCTTGCTTGCGCAACACCATGACCGTGGCGCCCAGATAGCCGAAGACGACGGCGATCACAAAAGGCAAAATGGTGCCAAAAGGGGTGGGCAGCTTAGATACAGGATAAGCCAGCAACGCGGCAACGATCAGCCCCAAGGTCAAACCGAAAATGCCGGTCAGCAGATCTTCGATGGGCACTTGCCGCAAATTGTTTCTGGCAGCGCGCGCCGGCGCAATGAGCAACCACGGAGAGAGGATATAGCCGATCAGCGCACAGACGCCGGCGCTGGTCAAAATAATCATTGCCGACTCGGGTGTGATCTCGCGGGTCTGCGCCAACGCCACACCCAATTCCCAGCCAATAAATCCGTAAATAAGCGTCCCAAATAAGCGAAACAAGGGACCCAACTGCATAAAAAATCTCCTCCACTTTGACGCGGAGCAGATGCAAGACCGTGAGCACGAATAAGTGAGTTACTCGACTGTCCGTCACCGCGCCGCGCAATAAGTGCAAATAAAAAAATAATGATGCATAATACACGATATTAGCCACATGAGCAACCATGATGGTCAATACAAAGCCACATTGTCTGCCATAGCTTCTATTATACGTATTCTATTGTAACGCCCATGACAAGCAAAATGATTCCTACAATATTAGCACTATTTGCCCACCCTGACGATGAAAGTTTTGGTCCCGGCGGCACATTGGCCCGCTATGCCGCTGAAGGCGCCAATGTGCATGTCATCATCGCCACCGATGGGATTGCCGGTTCGGTGGAGGATGAAAGCTATCGCCAGAGCCACGACACGCTGGCCCAGGTGCGCGCCGCAGAACTATCCAATGCGGCTGTCGAACTGGGCGTTTCTGCCATCTGGTCGCTACCCTATCGCGACAGCGGCATGCGCGGCTCGCCCGACAATGCGCATCCCGAGGCGCTGATCCAGCAGCCCATTGCGCGGCTGACCGCTGAAGTGCAGGAGTACATGATGCGCCTGCAACCGCAGGTTGTGCTCACGCACGATCCCTTTGGCGGCTACGGACACCCGGATCACATACGTTGTTGTCAGGCTGCCACCGCAGCATTTCACACTTTGCGCCAAAATGCAGCAAGCCGCGATACTATTGCGGCAAATTCTTATCAACCGCAAAAACTTTATTACACCGCCTTCGACAAGCGAATGCTCAAGATCATGGTGCGCATCATGCCGCTGATGGGGCAGGATCCGGCGGCCATTGGGCGCAACAAAGATATCAATTTGCTGGAGATCAGCCGCTGGGAGACGCCCGTCCACGCCAAAATCGACGTGAGCGGCTATGTGGAGCGCAAAAATGCGGCCAGCCGCGCCCACGCCAGCCAATATGGCGGCGGCCCCGCCTTTATGCGCATTCTGCCGCCCTTTTTGCGCCGCCGCTTTCTGAGCACCGAAAGCTTTACGCGCGCCTTCCCCACCCCCAATGAGCTTGAGTATGATCTGTTGGAGGGGATTGGGGATTAGGGATCGGGGGTTGGGGATTAGGGATTGGGGTCGTCGCGCGTATCCCTACTTCCTAATCCCGAATTCTTCAACCGGAGCCAATTCAATGCTCGAAATCCACGAAAAGCTCTACATTGGCGACATAGTGGAGATGCGCAAGCAGCACCCCTGCGGCGGTTGGGAGTGGGAAGTGGTGCGTGTGGGCGCCGATATTGGGCTGAGCTGCTGCACCTGCGGCCGGCGCGTACTGCTGCCGCGGCGCAAATTTGCCCGCGGGGCCAAGAAGTTTGTCAAGCGGGGCAGTACGGCGGCAGCAGAAGACACTGCCGAATGAATTTGGCAGACGCCGGTTTCTAGCGAGTTAAGCAATAAAACAGGGAAGTGAGCGGAGGCTGAGCTTGTCGAAGCCGGATCCGCTGCGGCTTCGACAAGCTCAGCCTCCGTTACCCAACTTTTTTATCACCTACAACCGGTGGTGTGTTTTTCCAGCGAGAGACATCTATGCCAGAAGTCCCTTCAATCCCATTAGATTTCGATTTCTATCCTGAACCGGAGATGGCGCAGCGGGCCTTGGCCTTTTTCGATATGATGAAAAAACGCCACTCGACGCGTGATTTTGCCGACCGGCCCGTACCCATGGAGGTGATTCGGCGCTGCCTGGAGACGGCGGGCCGGGCGCCCAGCGGGGCCAACCAGCAGCCTTGGCATTTTGTGGTGGTCACCGATCCGGATGTGAAGCATCAGATCCGGCTGGCGGCGGAAGAGGAAGAGCGCGCTTTTTACACCGCGCGCGCGTCCGAAGAATGGCTCAACGCGCTGACGCCGCTGGGTACCGACGCCGACAAATCTTTTATTGACCGCGCCGGCTGCCTCATAGTCATCTTTGCCCAGGCGTATGGCTTAGACGCCGAAGACAACCGCGTCAAGCACTATTATGTGCAGGAATCGGTGGGCATTGCCGCCGGCTTTCTGATCGCCGCGCTGCACAACGCCGGGCTGGCCTGCTTGACCCACACGCCCAGCCCCATGAATTTCCTGGCCCAAATCCTCAATCGCCCCGCCAACGAGCGCGCTTTTCTCAACCTGGTGGTTGGCTATCCGGCCGCGAATGCGCAAGTTCCCATCCACGCTACCGAGAAAAAGACGTTCGATGAGTTTGTCACCATTGTGTGAACCGCCGTGCATTACCCCTCGGGCTCTTTCGGATCTTATGTGATTGACACGCTGGCTTGTCCCCTTCCTGGAAGAGGCAGCCGCCGCGTTGGCGCGAACCAAAGCCGTCTGTGCCTCTTCCAGGAAGGGGACCACACGAGATCCCGTTGAACCGCCCCTCGTTTATGCCGCCACCGCCATCTCGACTTGCTGAAAACTTTTCATGTAGCGATGGGCTTCGGGCCCTGTGTGAAAAAGCAGGTCCAGCACGCTGACGCCCGCTTCGAAGGGAGGATATAGCTGCTCATAGGGGGGATAGCCGGCGTAATCCATGTAGGACAGCGCAATGCCCGCATCGGCAAAGCAACGTTCATCGATATAGGCTTTGGCCGCCGGGCCGGACAGATAGGCGGTCGCGCCCGCCTGTTGGCACAAATAGACCAGCCGTTCACTCTTTTCCAGACCGGGGTCGGCCTGGGCCCAGGTGATGGGCGTGTGAATATTAAGCAGGTCGCACAGGGCGGTGATAAAGCGATAGTTGACCTGACTCAACGAGCGGCTGGTGGCGGTGAGATAGAGTTCTTGAATGCACTCGGCGTACAGATCAAAATAGGGCGCCCGCGCGTAACAGTGTTGCAGCGTTTTCCAATGCCGTTCAGCCCACGTCGGGTCTTGAATGATGGCCTCGCCAATGCGCTGCGCAAAGCGCCCCTTGACTTGATCGGAATGGTCAGCCACAGCAGACCGTCCGGCGACTTGATCTTGTTACGATTGCGCCAATCGCGGCGGGTATATTGCACCGTATCCAGCAAATAAACTCATCCACCTGATTGATCAGGTCAAAATAGCCTTTCCACGGAATATAGTTGGATTGCAGGATGGCGACGCGTTTGCCTGTTTTCATAAGAGGGATTAGGGATACGGGATTAGGGATCGTCATGTGGCCATATTCTTCATTTGATGCTCTACGGCGCACTATGACTTTGGGCTAAAAAATTAGCCGAGAATTGATGTCCAAATTTGCTTTCATCGGAAACCCGGCGGCGACAATTCTATCGTGCGCCGCCTCCCCTTCATACACGGCGCGCACAATGGTGCGCGGGCGCTGCTTGACCTCGGTGAAGACGCGCGCCAAATAGACCCCGACCAGCCCCACGCTCGCAAGCACCAATCCACCCAGCAGCCAGAGCGAAACCAGCAGCCAGCCCCATACAGGCTGGGGCAAACCCAAGAAGCCCCGCGCCGCCAACACGCCGGCGCCCGCCATTGCTCCAAGGGTGATCAGCCCACCCATCCATAATATCAGCGTCAGCGGTCGGGCGCTAAAGGCGGTGACGGCATCGATTAGCTGGGTGACCTTTTTGCCAATGGTATAGGTGGAACTCCCTTTCGAACGTTTAGTCACCTCCACCGGAACCTGTTTAAACCCGTCAGCGACCACAGCCCGCCCAGAAAAATTGTCTGTTCCGTATGTTGGAGAAAAATTGGTCACAAAATTGCGCACCATCAGGCGCGATGTAAGCTGGTTTGGCGTGGCCGGGTGGCTGGAGAGCAGGTTAAAGAGCCGCCAAAAGAGCGCCTGCTTGCGCGCTCCCACCAGTCGCCTTTACGCACCTTCTGCACGCCCAAAACCATCTCGGCCTTGGTGCGCCCCATCACAGTATAAAATAGTCCGAGTAATTCTGGCTCTTCCTCCAGATCGCAATCGGTCAAATAGACCAGATCACCCTGGGCAAAGGCCAGACCGGTCATAATGGCCTTGTGATGACCAAAATTGCGCGAAAGGTCCACCACCACTACCCGCGCATCAGCTGCCGCAGCCCCAGCGCCACCTCCAGCACCTCATCCGGCGAACCATCGTTGACCAGCACAATCTCATAATCATCCGTAATTTTGGTCGCCTCGGCCTGATGCGTATAAAATTCCTCTAAATAAGGAGCCGAATAATATAACGTCGTTACAATCGATAATTTCATGCTAACAAAATGCCTTCAATCCAAAAGGGGCCGCTCAACTTGCTCCCGCTGCCTTTCCCCCCAGCATCGTTTGACCGCCGGGCAGCGCCGCCACCACGCGGGCGAATTTTTCCTGCGCCAATTTCTGCTTCTCGCGCTGTTCCACCATGTGATACAGCGCCACAAAGCCGCCCAGAAAGAGCCAGCTCAACATGCTGGTGCGAAAGCCGGTCATGCCGATGTTGTAAAAGAAGGGCAGCACCCAGTCGCCCAGCGCCGCCGCGGTAAAGGTGCCGGCCACGCCGCCGATAGCCCCCAGCGTAAACGCGTATGAAAAGCCATCATCCACCCGAGTGCGCAGCCGCCACGCCAGCACACCCAACACGCCGAAAAACCAGATAAAGCAGAAAAGCCCCAAAAAGCCGCTCTGCGCGATTAGATCAATATATTGGCTGTGCGAATTAAAGCTGACGCTCCAACCGCGAATGGGGAAGAGCGGCGTGTACCAATAATAGTTGGCCGGCCCCAGCCCCAACACCAGATTGGGGGTGGAAATTTCCCATACAATGCCCCATGCTTCCAGCCGCGTAGACAGGCTATACGCATTGTCCCCGCCCATCATAGATTGGAACACATCCTGCAATTTATAGACAATGCCAATCACGGCCAGCGCTGAAACAAAGATGCCCAACCGCGGCATACTGGCCAGCAAAATCACCCCAATGGCCACACACGCCGGCATCCAGCCCGAATTCCAATCCCACAGCTTGAACACGCACACAAAGAGCGTAGCCAGCAGCACGCCCACCAGCGCCAGCCGTCGCAGCGGCGGCAGATCGCGATTGTAGACCGCCTGGCTAAAGCTCAAGATCACCAGCCACATCCACAGCAGGCTGCCAAAGGCGCCGCGCGTAAAGAGCGCATCGGCCACCGGTCCCCAGGGCGGCAGCACCCATTTGAATATGTACAGAAAAGCCACGCCGATATACAAGAAGGTCAGCCGTTTGAGCCACACCACATCGTCGATCTGATTGGCCGCATATAAAAACAGGCCAAACGACAAAATGTAAAGCGTCAGGCTGCCCAGTTGCGCGCCCATGGGGGCGTGCGGCGCCAGGCTGTACCAAGGCAATTGGCCCACCAGAAACGCGAGCACCTGCACCAGCGTAAAGATAACCAGGGGCATCACCGTGGGCGACTGCAATAGGGCAAAACGCCGCGTCTCCGCCACCATTCTGAGCAGCCACAGACCCAACAGCAGCGCGGTCAAACCCATAGAGGCATTCACGCCGCTCGGTCCGTCAAGCGGCACAATAATGGTGGCCACCAGCGCCACCAGCCCCCACAGCGGCTTACGCAGCAGCAACAGGATGGCGGCAACCCCAAAGGGCAGCGCCGGCAGCAGCATGAGCAATTTGGGCGGCAGCACAAATGGCCCCACAATGCAGACGCCAAAGACCGCCAAGATCACCAGCAGCGGGCGCCAGAGCGCTTCGTGCTCCCAAACCCACTCTTCGATAGCTCGGTTTGAACTCAAGCTGCTATTCATGGCCGGCAACTTTCTCCACTAATTCGCTAAAGCGGGGCATGATCACGCCCCAATCATATTTTTCATACACAAGCTCATGCGCATTTTGCGCCAGCTCCTGCCGCAGCGATTCACTCTGCAACAGGCTGAGCACCGCCTGCGCAAAGTCGGCAGGCGAATCGGCGATGAGCAGATGTTGGCCCGCTGCGGCGTCCAGCCCTTCGGCCCCTTTGGTGGTGGCCACCACCGGCGTGCGCAGCGCCATAGCCTCCAAGATTTTCAGCCGCGTGCCGCCGCCCGTGTGCAGCGGCGCCAGGCTGACCCATGCTTCCGCCACCAGCGGGCGCACGTCTTCCACGAAGCCGGTCAGCCACACATTGTCCGCCGCCGGCAGGAGATGCTGCCCATGCCGCCCGGTGATGACCAGCCGCACGGCGGGCCGCACGGCGTGGATCAGCGGCAATACTTTGGCTACAAACCAACACATGGCCTCATAATTGGGCGCGTACGTAAACGAGCCGGTAAAAATCAGCGTGTCTACCTTCGGCATGGCAAAGTGCGCCGCATAGCTGGCCGCATCGACCCCGTTGGGAATCACCACGATTTCCGGGCCGGCATCCGCCATCTGCTCGCCCAGCGCGTCGTGCAATATTTTCTGTTCCGGCGCTGAAACCACAGTGCAAGCAGCATAATGGGGCATCAGCGATTGCAGATAACGGCGATGTTTGCGCCAAGTCAAGCCAAAGCGCAGCCGCTGCGCCCATGAAGGGGCATTGACATACTGTTCATACAGCGTACCTACCTCGGCCTCTTCAAAGATCGCCGGTACGTTGCCGAAACAATGGCCATACACCGCCATATCGATCTGCGAGGCGATGACCAGATCGTAGGCGTTTTCGGCCATTGCATTCTGGATCTGCGCCTGCATTGCGGGCGAATAGGTATCCAAATAGTAGCGCGGGGTAGCTTTGAAATAACCTAGGCGCGCCGCCTGGCTGCCGTTCTTGAATTCATGCCACGGAACCACCTGCACACGGTCGCAAATTTGCTGCAATGGCTCCAGCGCAAGCGTTGCGGCCGGCTCTTCAGCAAAGGCGATCAGGTCTATGGTGTGCTGCTGCGCCAGCCCGGTCAGCAGGTTAAAAATGCGCAGTTTGGAGCCGTTGCTAGGCGGGTACGGGAACCAGCGCGACAAAAAGAAA
>JAWKON010000034.1:0-87734 GCA_041391125.1 Caldilineaceae bacterium | reverse complement strand
CATATTGCGTGTACCGATTTAGAATCTCGCTTCGAGGTCAGAAGCTCTACTTGTTCACGCAACACGCAACATCTGCTCTCATTATACCATATTCCGAGATGACCATGAACAGCCCCGTTTCAACCGCGCCATTGAACAACGAGCTTCAACATTCACGCAATCTCATATTCGACCACCTGAGTCGAGAGGGTGTGCTCGCCTATCGATAGATAGAGTTGCCGCTCGGTGACGGAGATGACCAGCGACGTGCGTCGCTCAAGCCACTGGGCGGCTTGTTCAAGCAGACGCCGCTCAATGGCGTAGATGGGAATTTCGGCGGCGCGATGGATCTTTTTGCCCGCGTATTGGGCCAATAGCTGGGTCACATCGCGGTGGGTGTAGACCGCGGCCCGGCCCGCCAGTTTGCTGCCGCGGTGTAGCCGCGCCGCATCGGGCAGCCCCACTTCGATCCAGGCCGTAATCTGGCCGGTGCGGTCGCGCAGGTAGATGGCCGGTTCATTGCCGGCGGCCACCCCGCGCGTCAGCTCGATGCCCTCGCCATATTCCAAACAATAGGCCAGCACGCGCAGCAGCATATACTCGACCGCCTCGGACGGCTCGCGCGCCACGCGCAGATCCAGCGTTTCGTACACGCCACGGTCAACATCAGACAGGTCGATGAGAAAATTGTAGATAGTTGCAGAAAGCGCCATCTGCTTAGGATACACTGTGGCTTCCGGTTGCGCCAATGTTGGCGGCGGCGGCATTGATGCAACGGCGGTATTCTTACTATCATCCACTTTCTAAAACTAGTCCGGTTGCCGAAATACAGATTGATTTGCGCGTCAATTTAGCGTACAATAGACCAATCTGCTTTTCGAACCACCGCACGATTGGTCATTGAAATGGCCGATATTCGGCCCTGTACAGCAGCAAAAGGAGAAACATGTCTAGCACTCGTGATTGGAATGAACACAACCGCAAGGTGATTGAGGAATTTCGCGCCAATGGGGGTAAAGTGGGTGACGGGCGGATTCCGCATGTTTTGCTGACCACTACCGGAGCCAAGAGTGGGCTGACGCGCGTGAACCCATTGAACTACTCGACCGATGGCGACCGCATTATTGTAATCGCTTCCAAAGGGGGCGCGCCCACACATCCCGATTGGTATCATAACTTGGTTGCCCATCCCGAGGTGATTGTTGAGGTGGGGACGGAGCGCTTTGCCGCGCGGGGCCAAATGCTTACTGGGGAAGAGCGCCGCGAGCGCCTCTTACAACGCACAGGCTGCGCCGTTATGGTTCCATATTTGCCAGAGTACCAGCACTGCGCCAGCCGAGATCCGGCTGGTGATTCTGAAACGTATCCACACAGAGCACGGGGCGTAGCGTGGCGGATTGGGTTTGCAAGCACGGGTTTTGGGTACGAGAACGCGACTCGGCGCATACGTTATCCCTCACGCTTCTTAAAAACCACATCTCCAGCAACGTCGCGCAGCGATCATTCTGCTTGCAACGCGCACGCAACCTTTCGCTGTTCGCTGGGACATCCGCCATCAATGAGACGTTGTGACCGCAAGTCGCTCGGCATGGTGCTGATGAGCACGGGCGTCGCTATGGACGGTTTGGCCGTTGACATCAGCCAGCACGCGTACCTCCGCTCTGTTTGCCAGATCAAAGCGGGCCACGCGCCGTTTCGGTTCCTTCCTGGCCGGTGTATGGCGTATTGCGCGCGCGGAGTCCGGCGCGGTTTCCAGCGGCGTCACCTGCAACCAGCACGTTGAACCAGCGTTGCTATCGCCACCCGCTCCAAACACGTGTATTTCTAATGTACCGTTGGCGTCACATTGAAACGTTCGCCCGCTTCGCCCAGCGTGCGCAGCCGCGTGACCGTGGGATTGGCATCGATGGTAAATAGATTTCTGGTCGGATCGCTGACGCCCACCTCGCCCAGCGGCAGCCCGCGAAACGCTGAACCAGCCGTTTGAGCCAGCGGCAGGAAGAGTTGCTGCCCAGCATCACCGCACGGGCCGGGATGCTTGACACGAAGGTGGAAATGACGACAATCATATACAATATCAGTTTAGATTTAAGTGGTTTGCTCCTCTGCCTAAGTTTCGATTTGTCGCCCATGACACGACAGATTTGGCGTACAGGGCAAGAGCAGTTGTGTACCATTTGCCGGTAGCGTGCATTTTTGCACTGAGTGACTATATGAAATCAAACCTTATCGCCATCGAAGCTGCGCTGGGTGCTGTTGAGCCAGCGCCACTCATTCTGACTCCATAGAGTAATCGCCGCTCGGACGGCGTACGCACGTTGCTGGGGGCCGACGTGCAGTAGCGGCCATTCTGGCGGTGCGGAACACGCGGCGCAGACGCCTATCCCGCCGCTGCCCGCCACGCTCTGGCTGGATTTTGCGCGCACCGGGCGTGGCGGAGAACGATGAGGAGCCGGCCAGGCCTTCCTGCGCTGCCGCCTGCTGTGGAATTTGACGCTGGCCGAGTGTTTGAAACCGCGGGCGCTTTTTGGACCCGCTACTCAATATGGCCTGGGCCGTCTGCGAGGAGAGCGTTGTCTATCCGGCCCACGAAGCTGGGCTGACCGACGTCACCTATCCCTATCTGGATTTGGGCGTGGCGGGTACGGCGCTGACGCTGGCGGAGATGGACAGCCTGGTGGGCCGCGCGATCCGGCGCTGGGCTGAGCGTATTCGCGCCGAAGTGGACCGGCGCTGCATTACGCCCTATTTGGGGCGGCACGACCACTGGTGGCTGTTTCAGGCGCGCGAGCGCAATGCGGCAAACTGACGGCGGTCTGCAACAGCGGCATTGTGGGGGCGGCGCTCTATTTGGAGCCGACCCGACGCTGCTGGCCAATGTAATCATGCTGGGCGCTGCCATCGCTGGCTGATTACGTGGATACGTTCGACCCCGACGGCGGCTCCAGCGAGGGGCCGGGCTATTGGGGCTACGGCTTTGCCACACGTTATGCTGGCGCATCTGTTACAGCGCACCGACGGCCAGATCAACCTGTTGCGCGAGCGGCTGCGCCAGATTGCCTTCCGCTGCGCACGTTGTTGAGCCACGGCATCTACGTCAACTTTGCCGATTGTGACCCTGACGTGGCGCTGGAACCGGCGCTGCCGCACTATCTGGTCAACCGGCTGGATCTGCCCGATCTGCACGGATCAGCCGCGGCGCAGGGACAATCGCCCCATCGCGCCTATTTTGATCAGATTTCGCGAGCGCCTTTTGGCGGCCGCCCGCGGATGCGCCGGTTATCTATGCCGGCCCCACACGACTGGTTCAGCGGTCGCAGTGGATGCTGGCGCATAATCCGAACGCTGCAGACGGGCTGCTGGCGCTGCTGGGCGCCACAATGACGAAATGCACAACCAGAACGACGTGGGCAATTTCATTATCCACTGGCGCATAATCATGACGTCGACGTAAAGCGCTATACCAAGGAGTATTTCAGCGAGCAGCGCTATGATTTTTTTGTCAACTCGTCATTTGGCCATTCGGCGCCGGTGGTCAATGGCCAGTTGCAGGTGGCCGGCGCCGCGTATGCCGCGCAGTTGATCGAGCATGACGCCAATGGCGAACGCGACACGCTGCTACTGGAAATGAAAGATGCCTATCCGGCGGCAACCGGTTTGCAGTCGCTGCGCCGCCGCCTGACGCTGCACCGACCCGGTGCGGCCGCCGAAGCAGCCGCGGCGCCGCACGGATGGGTGGAGGTGGCGGACGCGTTCGAATTTGCCGAGGGTCCGGCCCCATTTGAAAGCGCACTGACCACATTTGACAACGTTACCGTGGGCGAAAATGCGGTGCTGATCAATGGCTTGCGCGGCGAACTGCGGGTGGGCTTTGATCCGGAAGCGGTGGCCGCACGGTTGGAGCGGCATGAAGATGTGGAATTCGAAAACGGGCCGCGGGCGGTGAACCGGATTGTGTTTTGGCCCATAGAAGATAGGCAACGCGGGGTGGTGCGACTGGAAATTGTGCCGGTTTAAGTTCAAGACCATTCAAATAGCGGAGACTGCGATGCACGGCGGCGAAAACTTCTGACCTTTCAGCCGCGGAATCAGCCGTGCGTTGCAGTTGTAGCGGCCTTATTTGAACAGTCTTGGGTTTAAGTTCAGGTTAGTCCATCTATTTTCTTTGCACCATCCACTCGGCTAACCGCCGCTGATGGCGCGCTTCCAATTTGGTGAGCGGGCGTTTTTCCTTCATCAACGCATTGGCTTCCTCAAACGTCATCGCTTCTTCGGCCATGAGATAGGCGGCCAGCAGGGTGGCCGAGCGGCCGCGGCCCTTGGCGCAATGCACCAATACCGTGCGCCCCTCCGCAATCTGATGGCGCATCCAGGCCACCCCTTCCGTCAAAATTGGCGGAGGGGGCGTCATCATATCCAGCACTTTGAGCTGAATGTGCGCGATGTCATGCTGCGCATAGAACTCCAGATCATCCTCCCGCTCCGCGCGGATATTCACGACCGCATTGATGCTATTGTGTAGCAAAAATGCATAATCTGCGGCATGTGTCGGCGCGCCCCCCAGCCAGAGCTGCGGCGTAATCTGGTCGAACCAACGATGGCCGCTGATCCGCTCGTGGTAAAAGCGAATGGCCGGATAGAGTTTATCCAATGCCCAGTGATATGGATTCATAGATCACAGTATACTGCCTGTGGCAACGAACACGAAATATAAATGAATATTGTTCAATATGGCAGCAAACTTTGCATATTCTCGTATATCATATATGATGCACCATATCCCTACTCAAGTTCCCTGGATTCCCTATGCCGCCCTCTGTCACTTTTCGTAGCAAAAAAGAATTTGTCTACGGCGCGCTGCGCGAACAGATTCTCGCTGGTGAACTGGCGCCCAATACGCGCCTGATCATCGACGAGATTTCGCGCGCCATGAACGTGAGCGCCATCCCGGTGCGCGAGGCGCTGCAGCAGCTTCAATCCGAAGGGCTGGTGCAGATCGAGCCCTACGTGGGCGCGCGCGTGGCGGACATTCACCAAGGGCTGATCGAAGAGATCTTCGGCCTGCTGGAAGCGTTTGAAGTGGTGAGCGGGCGGGCGGCCGCCGCGCGCATGACCCCGGAGCAATTTACCCAATTAGAGCTACTGGTGCGCCGCATGGATGATGAGGTGGGCGACCCTGAACTCTGGTCGCAAAGCAATATTGAGCTGCACCAATTTATTTGCGAGTGCGCCAATATGCAGCTGATCAAAGCCCAATTGACGCTGGTGGTGGAGCACTGGAACCGCTTGCGCCGCTACTATCTGGATGACGTTTTTAGCACGCGCATTCACTTTGCCCAGCAAGAGCATTGGCGGCTGCTCGATGCGCTGCGCACCGGCGATCCCGATCACGTGGCGCAGGTAATTCAGGAGCACAATCGGCAGGCATTGGCTTCTTATTTAAAATATCTGGATTCGGCGTAACTCCAGCCCCTGTCCCTTCGAAGCCCTCATCCCCTTCGGCAAGCTCAGGGGACAGGGGCTTGGTAGTTACGATTCGACAAATAATACTTCAGAAGTAATCACAAAAGACGCCTAAAATACACAAAATCGAACAGAGGCGCTGTGCTTCTGTGATTTTTGTGGCTATCTATGGTTTGACTGTAGAGCCATATAATTTTGACAAATTTTGGCATGTCGCTTACTATTGCGCTACTTGCTTCCCCTGGACATACTTACGTTAAGTTATTGCCCAAAAGTACCATCACGATTCGTATGTTGCTCTGTTTGGAAACGCGGGTTTTTGGCAGATTTAAGCGGAACTCCATCTGCGTTTTCACGGCAACCGCAATTTGAGCCTGTCGGAACACTCCTCCCCCAACAGGTTTGACCACGAAAACATACATTTGCGCTCCCAACCGGAACGCAACGTTCCCATCGCAACCGCAGATCACATATCACTTGCACTTGGCGTCGTTGATAACCTACGATTTTTCGTCATCAAAATCATAGGTTCTTATACAATCGCAGTTTCGATAACGAAAGAAGGGCGGTCATTCGCTTCCTTCTGGCTGTTTGGCAAGCTTTTCGTAGATTCGGCAGGTATTACCGAGTTCTTGTTTGGCGTTCCCCATTTCCAGAACAAGAGTTTACTGGCGCATCTTTGCCATTCCGCAGCTTGCAGATAGAGACGGATGATGCCCGAAACGATTTAACCAAGGAGGATATGCAATGCATAAGAGGTTTAGCTGGCTCAGTCTATTCGTGATTCTTTCGATGATCTTAGCGGCCTGCGGGGGGGGAGGATCGCCCACTACAGGTGGTGAAGAAGCGGCTCCCGCCGCAGAAGCTGCGCCGGCCGCGGCGGCTGACAGCGGCGATGCTGCCCCTGCCGCAGACACAGAGGGCGGCTATCACGAAGCCCCCATGCTGGCGGAGATGGTGGCGGCGGGTGAACTCCCACCGGTGGATGAGCGGTTGCCGCTGGAACCCATGGTGATTGAACCCATCGAGAACATTGGCGCCTACGGCGGCACGCTGCGCCGCGCCTATTTGGGACCGGCCGATGGTTGTAACTACTGGCGCATCTCGCGCGGCGGCCTCTTCCGCTTCTCGGTGGATGGCTTCACCGTTATCCCCGCGTTGGCCAAAGGATGGGAGTCTAATGAGGACGGCACCGAGTGGACCGTCTTCTTGCGCGAGGGTACAAAGTGGTCGGATGGCGACGATTTCAACGCCGATGACTTTATGTGGCACTATGAAAATGTGCTGCTCAATGAGGAGTTGACGCCCAGCCTGCCTGTTTTCCTGCGCTCCGGCGATGGCTATGGCACCATGGAAAAGGTGGACGACTATACGATCAAATTCGTCTATCCCAATCCTAACTTCCTCTTCTTGGAAATCATGGCCCAGGCCGATCAGGCTTGTGGCGGCCCTGGGCGCAACGTTCCGTACACGCCCTCCCACTATATGCAGCAATTCCACGCGGATTTTAATCCCGATATTGACCAAATGGTGGAAGAGGCTGGTTTTGAAAACTGGGCCCAGCTTTACGACAATAAAGTCGCCCATAACACCAATGCCGAGCGCCCCACCACGCGCCCCTGGAAGTTTGAGCAAACGCTGGGCGAACAGGTCGTCACCGCTACGCGCAATCCCTATTTCTATGCCGTGGATACAGCCGGCAATCAGCTTCCCTATATCGATAAAGTCACCTTTACGCTGGTAGAAGATATTGAGGTATTGAATCTGAAGGCCGTCGAGGGTGAAATTGACTTCCAGGGCCGTCACATCAAAATGGAGAACTTCCCCACGCTCAAAGCGGGCGAAGAGGCGGGCGGCTATCGCATCGTCATGTGGCCCACTTTTGGCGGCACCGATGTAGCCTTCTTTCCCAACATGAGCTACGAAGGCCCGGTGGGCGACCTCCTGCGTGAAAAAACGTTTCGCCAGGCCCTCTCCGTGGCCATCGACCGCGAGTCGATCCGCGAAATCAGCATGTTGGGTTTGGGCGTTCCGCGCCAGAATGTACCGGCGCCCGGCCATCCGCACTATCCCGGCGAAGAATGGGAGTTCATGTACACTGAATATGATCCCG
Organism: Caldilineaceae bacterium; assembly: GCA_041391125.1. Lineage (GTDB taxonomy): Bacteria > Chloroflexota > Anaerolineae > Caldilineales > Caldilineaceae > JACKBC01. Next base: position 80,179 of record JAWKON010000034.1, on the reverse strand, counting down.
ATTTGGCCAACAGCATGTTGGATGAGATCTTGCCCGAAAAGGATGATGAAGGCTTCCGCGTGATGTCCAATGGCGAGCGCCTGGTGTTGCCGGTGGGCGTGACCGCCGCTTTCGGCGCCTGGCCGGATGTGGCGCACCAGGTGGCGGCCTTCTGGGAAGCCGTCGGCGTGAAGACCGAAGTGGAAGAGATGACGCGCAGTTTGCTCGACACGCGCGGCCCGAATAATGAAATCGCTGTGCGCGTCTGGAATGAGGATTCAACTGGCTTTACCTTTTCCTACATCGACAAGCGCGCGCCTCATCAGCCCGACAACTTCATTGGCCCCGGCTTTGGTTTATGGGAGCAGAGCGGTGGCGAACAAGGTATCGAGCCACCCCAGGAATTCAAGGATCTGCTGGAGATGCATCGCAGAGGTACTACGCTGCCCGAAGCAGAACGCAACGAGTTGGGGAAAGAGATCTATCGCACCATTGTAGAGAATATGTACAATATTGGTATTGTGGGTCTCAGCCCCATGGTGCAGGGCGTCTTGGTGACCAACGCTAAATTGCACAATGTGCCGGAAAAGGGCGGCAATGACTGGCCATTGCGGACGCCGGCCACCGCCTTCCCCGAGCAGTTGTATTACGGGGAGTAGCCTCACCACCCCTGGCCCCCTCCTCTCCACAAGTGGAGAGGAGGGGCAAAGATGGTCGCACGGAACCTCCTCTCCACAAGGTGGAGAGGGACAGATGTTGCGCTTCAGCGCACTATCAGGGAGAGGCGACGCTGCGAACGGGCGGACGGTTTGAAGGAAACTGATTATGTTGATGTTTATTATGCGGCGGTTGCTTTTGTTTTTTCCCATGGCGCTCCTTATGTCGGTGACGGCGTTTGTGCTCATCCAGGCGCCGCCGGGGATTTTCTCACCGATTATGTGGCGCGCTTGCGCCCTAAGGGCGAACTGGTGGACCAGGGCGAAATTGAGGCGTTGGACGCGATGGTATGGGCTGGATCAGCCAATTTATGTGCAGTATGGCAAGTGGATTTGGGGCGTGCTGCATTGGGATTTGGGCATCTCCATTGAGTGGCAACGCCCCATTACAGAACTGATCAACGAGCGGCTGGCCATGACGTTGATTTTGGGCTTGTTTACCATTCTCTTCACCTGGACGCTGGCCATTCCCATCGGCATTTTGTCGGCCGTTAAAAAGTATACCTTCATTGACTATACGTTTACGTTTCTCTCTTATCTGGGCGTTGGCACGCCGAATTTCCTGCTGGCATTGGTGCTCATGTGGCTGGCTTTTAGCGTTTATGGGCTCAAAATCACTGGGCTTTTTTCGGAAGAATATATTATGGCGCCGTGGAGTTTGGGCAAAGTGTGGGATATGCTTAAGCACATGTGGATCCCCATGCTTATCTTGGGCACGGACGGCACCGCCCGCTTTACGCGCATTATGCGCCAACCTGCTCGATGAACTCAACAAACCCTATGTAGAAACCGCCCGCGCCAAAGGCCTAACCGAGTGGCAACTGATCCTCAAATATCCCACCCGCATTGCCCTCAATCCCTTTATCAGCACGGTTGGTTGGGCGCTGCCGCAGCTTTTCTCGGGCAGCCTAATTGTGGCCACCGTATTGAGTTTGCCTACGGTCGGCCCCATGTTGCTGCGGGCGCTCTTGAGCCAGGATATGTACCTGGCCGGTTCCATTGTGCTGATTCTTTCGGTGCTAACGCTGATCGGAACACTTGTTTCGGATATTTTGCTTGCAATCACCGACCCGCGTATCCGCATGGAAGGCTGACGACGGATCAATATTTTGGGTGAAATGAACAGATCTGGCTTATGGAAGAACTATTCTTTAATCGAGTTGATACGGCCGATGAGGTGCTAGATGTTGAAACAACCGAATTGACCCCGGTGGCCGAGGAAAAGATACTAGTTGCCTCACAGTGGAAACTCATGTGGTGGCGTTTCCGCAAACATCGCGTGGCCATAATAAGCGCAGTGGTCGTCTTTCTGTTTTACCTGATTGCGCTCTTTGCCGAGTTTATGGCTCTCCACGATCCGCAACTGCAAGATGCGACGCTGATTTTTTTGACGCCACAGCGCATCCATTTTGACGGAATCCGTCCTTATGTCTACGGTTTGACCGGCCAGCGCAATCCAGAAACCCTGGCCAAGGAGTACGTGGAAGACACCTCCCAAAAGCACTATATCCAGTTTTTTGTGCGCGGCTATGAATATAGCTTCTGGGGCTCTTTAACAGCGATCGCCACTTTAAGGGGCTGGAAAGCTGGCAGACAGACGCCGAGGAGGCGCCCGGCGGCCTGGAAGCGCCTTTTTATCCCCTCGGCACAGACCGCATGGGGCGTGATATGTGGTCGCGCCTCATGTATGGGACGCGCATTTCGCTTTCCATTGGGCTGGTTGGGGTGGCGCTCAGCCTCTTTTTTGGGGTGCTGCTGGGCGGTTTGTCCGGCCTATATGGCGGCATAGTGGATACCGTGATCCAACGCGTGATCGAATTTATCCGCTCTATGCCCACCATTCCCCTCTGGTTGGCGCTCAGCGCCGCCGTACCCATGGATTGGTCAGTCCTGCAGGTCTACTTTGCCATTACGGTTATCCTGTCCCTGATTGGGTGGACGGGGCTGGCCAGAGAGGTACGCGGCCGCTTTCTGGCGCTGCGCGAAGAAGACTTTGTGTTGGCCGCCCGCTTGGCCGGGGCAGGCCAGCTTCGGCTGATCTTTAGGCACATGATTCCCTCCTTCATCAGTCATATCATTGCGGCCATTACGCTCGCTGTCCCCACCATGATTCTCTCCGAAACCGCTCTTAGCTTTTTGGGGCTTGGCCTGCGGGCGCCGGCCATTAGCTGGGGCATCCTCCTTTTTGAAGCGCAAAATCTGCAAGCGGTGGCTGGCGCCCCCTGGTTGCTAATTCCAGGCCTTTTTGTGTTAGCGGCCATTATGGCCTTTAATTTCCTGGGCGATGGCCTGCGCGATGCGGCCGATCCATACGGATAAATCCACTATTTTCGACGTCTGGAAAATATAGTGGCATCGTTGTACAATGAATTTATGCAGCGATGCCACTATTTTTGTATACAGAATCTGCGCGCAGATGAATTTTTGTTGCCTCCTGGGACAAATCTGCACGCGTCAACGAGATCGTATAATAGTCAACGCTATTGTGAAATTGTAGATGCGGGATCCCTGCCGCCCACGTATTCGAGGGAACGGGTGGCATCCCTGCCGCACCCACGTTTCACCCCCCTGTTGACAAATACAGACTCGCGAGGAATGGACCATTTAAATGTCAAAACCGCTATCGCTCCCCTTTCTGTGCCGGCTCGGGCTGTTGCTGTTGATCGGCCTCGGCCTGGCCGCTTGCAATCGCAGCGCCGCCCCCGCCGCACTCTCGGTTCCCACCCTCATTCCCACTGCCACCGCGCCCGCGGCGCCCACCGCGACAAGCACTCCAATATCGCCGGCGCCCACCGCGGCGAGTCCCGGCGGCCAAGCCAACGCCTCCGACGCCTTTTTTGGCGGCAATCAACCGGGTGGCTCATCCGAACCGGACCTCTACGCCGACAAAGCACCCGAATTTCCCAGCGACCTGGAATGGCTCAACACCGACCGCCCGCTGAGCCTGGCCCAGTTGACCGGCAAAATTGTGCTGCTCGACTTCTGGACTTATGGCTGCATCAATTGCGTGCATAACTTTCCCGAACTCAAGCAACTGGAGGCCAACTATCCCAATGAACTGGTGGTCATCGGCATCCACTCGGCTAAATTCACCAACGAAAGCCAAACCGACAACATCCGCCAGATGATCCTGCGCTATGACCTGGATTATCCGGTGATCAACGACAAAGATTTGAACCTCTGGTACGATTGGAACGCCCGCGCTTGGCCCACACTGGTGCTCATTGATCCCGTGGGCAACATTGCCGGTTTGCACCTGGGCGAAGGCGTTTACCACGCTTTTAACCCGCTGATCCGCCAGGTGCGCGACGCTTTTGCCACGCGCGACAAGCTGGACACGACGCCGCTGCGCCTCAAGCTGGAGCGGGAGGGGCTGCCGGAAAGCGTGCTCTCCTTCCCCGGCAAAGTGTTGGCCGCGCCCTCTGGCGAACGCATTTTTATTGCCGACACCAATCATAATCGCATTGTCATGGCCGATCCCGACAGCGGCCAGGTGCTAGGCATTATTGGCGGCGGCGCACCCGGTTTGAAAGACGGCGATTTTCTGAATGCGCTCTGTATGCAGCCCCAAGGCATGGCCCTCGCGCCCGACGAACAGACGCTCTACGTGGCCGATGCGGGCAACCACACCGTGCGCGGCGTGGACCTGGCCAACCAGAGCGTCGAGACCGTGGCGGGCACGGGCACAAAAATTGTGGGGCCACCCTCTAAAGGCGGCCCGGCGCTGGAAACGACATTGAGTTCGCCTTGGGACTTGGTCTTGGATGGCGACACGCTATATATCGCCATGGCCGGCGTGCATCAGATTTGGACCCTCGATCTGGCGTCGGAAGAGGTCACGCCGCTGGTGGGCAATGGCCTGGAGGGCTATGCCAACGGTCCCTTTGCCGCGGCGCAACTGGCGCAACCCAATGCGCTCGCCTTGGGCCAGAATGGTGCGCTCTACTTTGCCGATACCGAAGCCAGCACCATGCGCGTGGCCCATTTGGCGCCAGACCTCAATGCCGGCACGGTGGAAACGTTGACCGGGCTGGGCATTTCGCTCTTCGATTTCGGCGATGCGGACGGCGTGGGCCGCGACGTGCGCTTGCAGCATCCACAGGGGCTGACGCTAGTCGACGGCAGCCTCTACATTGCCGACACCTATAACAATAAAATCAAACGGCTAGACCCGGCGACTCGAGAGGTGACCACCATATTGGGCAATGCACACGGCTGGCGCGACGGCGCCGATCCGCTCTTTTACGAACCGGGCGGCATCAATGCCGCCAACGGCAAACTCTACGTGGCCGACACCAATAACCACGCCATCCGCATTGTCGATCTGACCACATTGGAAACACGCACGCTGGTGCTCAAAGACATCCAGCAATTTTCGGCGCAGTCTGACGATAAACCCTTTGGCGACCGCCAGATCGTGCTGGAGCCGGTGCAGGTGATGGCTGGCCCCGGTACGGTAGCGCTGGACGTCAAGCTGCCCGCGGGGTACAAGATTAACGATCTGGCGCCCTATAGCATGGAGTGGCATGTGCAAAACGAGGGCGCCGGCGACCTGGTCGTGCTGGCGCCGGACGCCAACCGCTCCATTGCCGGCCCCGAATTTCCGCTCACGCTGGACGCCACGTTTCAGCCGGGGCAGGGCACGCTGACTGCCGACCTGACCATTATTTATTGTGAGGCGGAGACTGAGAGCCTCTGCCTGATTGACCAGACGCGTTTGGCACAGCCGCTGGTGGTGGCCGCTGCCAATAGCGATGCCGCTGAATCTAATGTTATACTTACATATCAAGTTGAACTCAACGAATAATATAGGCCAAAGTTCCACGAGAAGCAGTATTGACTTTATCCCCCAGATAGTTGTACGATAATCGTAGACAACTACTCGTCTGAGGTTTTTTATATAATATAGGCGGATGATTATGATACTGGCGCCAATTAACCTTATTAATACTGATGAACGTGGCGTGGCGTACATTGCCGACACCAAGATGAAAGTCCGCCAAATTGTTATCGAAAAAAATGTTTGGGGTCTGACACCCGAGGAAATTCAGGAAGGACATGAACATCTATCATTGGCGCAGATTTATGCTGCGTTGTCATATTATTATGAAAACAAGGCTCTAGTTGACGCCGAGATTGAACAATCCAATCAAAAAGTAGAACGTTTACAACGCGTAACTCCCCATTTACTGACACGATCCGAGCTGGAAAAACGATTGCAAAATTGATTCTATGATCGCACTTTACATGGATGAAAATGTCCACGGTGCTATCTACCACTTTAGCCCAAAATCCTCATTACAACACCATTATTACGAGTTGAAATCCTCCTCACATACCCCACCGCGCCGTATGCGTAGAATTTGACACGATTGATCTATAATTAATTGAATGCATCACCTGTACACGAAGGCCATGTGAACGAAATAACTACGCCATAACGAACAAGCTTCTCGACCGGTACACGCAACATGCAATACGTATAGCCCGTGTAACTATTTTCCCACAATGGCCTAAAAAGGAACCAATCATGTCCGAACCGCAAATCACCCTTTATGGCGCCTACTGGTGTCCCGACTGCCGCCGCAGCAAGCAGTTCCTCGGCGAGCACCAGATCCCCTACAACTGGGTTGACATCGAGCAGGACCCCGAAGCTGAACAGCTTGTCATTGCCAAGAATGACGGCAAGCGCATTATTCCTACCATTGTATTTGACGATGGTTCATTTCTGACCGAGCCCAGCAACGCCCAATTGGCCCAAAAGCTGGGCCTCAAAACCAAGGCGCGCCACACCCACTATCCGCTCATCGTCGTGGGCGGTGGCCCGGCCGGGCTGACCGCCGCGCTTTACACCGCCCGCGAAGGCATCGACACGCTGGTGATTGAGCGCGCGGCCCTGGGTGGACAGGCCGCCGCCACCGAAAAGCTGGACAACATGCCCGGTTTCCCCGACGGCGTGCCGGGCATCGAATTCGCCAATCGTTTGCGCCAGCAGGCCGAGCGCTTTGGCGTGGAGCTGCTGCAAGCCCAGGATGTGGTCAAAGTTCATAGCCACGACAACTATCATGTGGTCACCACCAGCGATGGAACCGAATACAGCGCCTGCGCGCTGCTCATCACCACCGGCAGCCGCTACCGACGGCTGGGCGCGCCGGGCGAAAGCGACTATATTGGCGCCGGCGTCCACTTTTGCGCCACCTGCGACGGCCCATTTTACAAAGGCAAAAAAGTAGCCGTGGTGGGCGGCGGCAACAGCGCCGCCGAAGAGAGCCTGCTGCTGACCAAATTTGCCGACCACGTCACCATTCTGGTGCGCGGCGATTCGTTCAAGGCCAGCCAGGTGATTCAGGAAAAAGTGGCCGAGGACAAGAATATCGACGTGCAATGGCACACCGAAGTGGAGGAGTTTGTGGGCGCCCATTCCAAGCTCAACCGGTTAAAGCTGCGCAACAACCAGAGCGGCGAAACCAGCACGCTGGACGTGGACGGCGCTTTTATCTTTATCGGCCTGGACCCCAATGTGGGCTTTCTGGAAGGAACCACCATTCGACGCAACCCGTGGGGCTTTATTGTCACCGGTCATGATCTGGTGCACGATGGCGATATACCGGCCGGGTACGAGGAGCGCGAACCCGAATTTCTGGAGACCAGCATCCCCGGCATTTTCGCCGCTGGCGACGTGCGTTCCGGCAGCACCAAACAGGTGGCCAGCGCGGCCGGTGAAGGCGCCACGGCGGCCCTGCTGGTGCGCGAATATTTGAAAACCGTATAAGACGGGCGCCATGTTTGCCTTGGTTATTCTGCTGATTGGTCTCATTTGGCTGCTCTGCCTCTGGATACTGTACCGACGCGCGGCTGGGGGGCGCGCGGTGTGGCTGGCGCCCCAAGATCTGGCGGCGGGCGGTCTGCTTTTTGGGCTGCTCTGCGGCTTCTTTTGGCGCACGCTCAGCGGGGATGTCTTCCAGCCGGCCGACGGCGGCGATCTGGTCAGCTTTCTCTTTCCCACCTATCGTTTTGCCGCCGCCCAGCTCCAACAGGGCGTTTTGCCGCTGTGGAATCCGTATTTGTACGGCGGCGCCCCCTTTATCAGCGATGTGCAGGCCGGCTTTCTCTATCCGCCCAACCTGCTGCTCTTTTTGCAAAATCCCTATTTTGATTACAAATGGATGCAAACACTGGCCCAATGGCACATCTATTGGACCGCGCTGGGCATGTACGTCATGCTGCGGGCGCTGCCCTGGGGAACGTGGCAACCGTCGCGCCCGGCCGCCTTTCTGGGCGCGCTGGCCTTTGCCCTCAGCGACCCGCTGCTGACCCACCTGGGCAACCTCAACCTGATCGCCGTGTTGAGCTGGCTGCCCTGGGTGCTGGCCGCCTACATCACCGCGCTGGACCGCCGCGACCTGCGCTGGTGCGCCCTCAGCGCCCTCCTCTTCGCCATCGCCAATTACGCCGGCCACGCCCAAAGCAGCTATTATATTGGGTTGGCGCTGGGAATTTACACCCTGTTCTGGGGCGTAGCGAGTAACGAGTGGCGGGTGGCGAGTAGCGAGTGGCGAGTGGCGGGTCGCAAGCTACTCCTCCACTCCTCTACCCCTCTACTCCTCTACTTGCCCTTAGTCGCCCTCCTCACCTTCCTCCTCTCCGCCCCCATGCTGCTGCCTGTGCTGGAGATGACCCAGTTTACTGAGCGCGCTGACCTGTCGTATCAGGAAACGGTGGCTTATTCGCTGGCGCCCACGCAGGCCATTGGGCTGCTGACGCCCAACTTTTTTGGCCGCGGCCCGGCCCTGCACTGGAGCTTGTGGGACCGCGTGGAGACGCCCTATGCGGGCATTGTGACGCTGCTGCTGGGCATGGCTGGGCTGCTACTGGCGCCGCGCGAACAGCGCCGGCAACTGTGGCCGTGGTTGGGATTAGGGCTGGTTGGCTTTACCATTGCGCTGGGGGTTTACGCCATCCTGCACGGCTGGCTCTATGCGCTGCTGCCCGGCTTTGCCCAATTTCGGGCGCCGGCGCGGGCGCTGGTGCTCTGGACATTGGGGCTGGCCGTGCTGGCGGCAGTGGGGCTGGATGGCCTGCACGCCTTTGCCCGTGGTGCAGCCGGACGCGTGATTGGCCACGCCGGGCTGCCCATTTTCGACAAACTGGTGCGCTGGATCGCCTTTGTGCTGGCGGGGATCGCCGTACCGCTGATCTATGTGACGCTGCTGTTGACGCAGGAGAATGAAGCCGCGTTTTTGCACGCATCAGTCGCCGCGTTGGCGGTGACAATTGCCGCCTTTTTCTGGCTGGCGGCCTGGGGCGTCATTGCCGCCTATCGCGCCGGCTGGATGCGTCCGCCACTTTTTCCCGCGCTGCTGATTGGGCTGCTCTTTTTGGAGCTTTCGGCCAACGGCGGCGCCTATCAAGATGTGAGTGAAGCGGACCCGACGCGCGGTTTTCAACATCCCGCCATTGTCGAATTTCTCGAGAACGACCCCGACCTCTTCCGCATTGACACGCGCACCGCCATCGGCGCCTTCTGGCAGCCGGATGCCGCCGCGCTGCTGGGTTTGCAGGATGTGTGGGGCGTGGCCAATCCGCTATTGTTGCAGCATTGGGCGCGGCTGTGGGAAGCCACCGGCGGACGGCAGACGCGGCTCTACGATCTGCTCAACGTCAAATATGTATTGGTGCAGGATGGCGTACCGCTGCCCGAGGGCAAATTTGAGCTGGCGCTGGATGCCCCTGGCGAGCTAGCGGTCTATCGCAACCGCGATTTTCTGTCGCGCGCCTGGGTGGTGCATGATGTCCAGGCCGCACCCAATGCCGATGCTGCCTTTGCCCAATTGCGCGCCGAAGGCTTTGACCCGACTCGCCAGGCCATCATCGAAACGGCGGATGCGCTGCCGCCGGTAGCTCCCGCGGCCGATACCGATGTGGTGACCATTGAACAGTACAGCGCCAACGCCATCACGCTGCAAGTTGCCACGGAAGCGCCCGGTGTGCTGCTCCTGAGCGAAGTTTGGTATCCGGGCTGGCGCGCCACAATCAACGACGCGCCGGTGGATGTGTTGCGCGTGGATGGCGCCCTGCGCGGCATTGCCATTCCCGCCGGCGCCTCGACGGTGCAGCTCTGGTTTGCGCCCGTGAGCTGGCGCTGGGGGCTGGGCGGGCTGCTGCTGGGCATCGTGCTTTGTATAGCGATAGTTTGGAGATTCTCATGATACAAAATCTACTCGCATACAGTTTATTTTTCATGATGGTGGCCGGTTGCACTATGCCTCAGTCAATTACGCAAGAGGGTGCTGACCTTTTTGAACAGAATGAATCTTCTAAAACTGAGTCGCCTCAACGGGACAAAACACACGGCGCCGCAACCTTTGAAATCACCCCACTCACCTTTGCGGGGCAGGGCGACACCTTTCTAGAAGCCATTGGCCGCGCGCTGCGCGAAGCCGATGCACCCATTTCGCATCGCTATCTGGAAGTGGGCAATGAAGCGGAGGGGCTGTGGCAAGGGGAAGCGCTGCATAATACAGCAAAGACAACGCTCTTTTTGCAGCCGATGCAGCGCGGCAGCGCGCAGGCCGTGCAGGTGGAGATTGACGCCGCCGACCCCGATTTGAGCAGCCCCGATCTGCTGGCGGCGCTCGAGGCTGCTTCGCAGCCGTCCGCTGCGAAAACAGGCGCGCCCGATGTGGAGATCCTCTTTGTGCGCGCCCGACTCAGCGGCGACAATATGTGGAGTTTTGACGTGAGATTGGACCACCCAGACACGGGTTGGGATGACTATGTGGACGGCTGGCACGTGGAGAGCGCCGATGGTGAAATCCTGGGGACGCGCATCCTGCTGCATCCGCACGACACCGAAATGCCCTTTACCCGCAGCCTCGGCGGCGTTGCCCTTCCGGCTGGTGCGGCCAGCGCCTTCATCCGCACGCATGATCTGATCAGCGGCTATAGCCCGGCGGTGCTGGAACTGCCTCTGGGCGAAGCCGTCGTTACAGAACAATATGAAATCGTCAGATAGTTTGAATTTGTGGACGCTCCTCCCCCTTGACGTACGCAGTGCGTCAAGGGGGAGGAGCGTCTTATATTGTGGCCAATAATTTACGGCAGGCTCTTGTCGTGCTTGGTCAGAATCTCGGCGCCGTCCGCTGTGACTAGCATGGCGTCTTCCAGACGGGCGCCGCCCACGCCGGGTTCATAGGTGCCGGGCTCCAGCATAATTACCATGCCCGCTTCCAGCACATCCTCACAATAGGGTACAATGCGCGGCGCTTCGTGGCCGGTGACGCCCACGCCGTGGCCCGTGTGGTGCGGGTAGACCGGATAGCCGCGGTCGCTGATAAAGTTGCGCACCTTCTGGTCAATTTCGCGCGCCACGGCCCCTGGCTTGACTAATGAAATGGCGAAATCGAGCGCCTCTTCCAACATCTTGTGGCGCTTAACCTGGGCAGCCGTCGGCTCGCTGACATAATGGGTAGCGCAACTGTCGCTCCAATACCCGTGCAAAATGGTGCTCAGATCAACAATGAGCGAATCGCCGGCGCGAATCTCCAGTTCCAGCGGCCAGCCGCCAATATTGTTCTCGCGATAGCCCACCACGCAATCGTTGCCCAGCGGTACGCGTTGCCCAGCGGATTGCTGAATGGCGGCGTGAATGGCGGTCCACACGTCAATCTCGCGTTGCCCCACCTGCGCCGCGGCGCGGGCAGCGGCATGACCAATATCGGTCAGCGCAAAATTGGCGCGCAGTTTGGCAATCTCCTCGGCGGTCTTGACCATGCGCAGCGGCTCCAGCCAGCCGTCGATGACCGGGATGTCCAGCACCGAGCCCAAAGCCTGGTGCAGCTCGCGCATGACGCGCATGGGCAGCGCGTCCTGCTCCACGCCAATTCGCTTCACCCCACTTTTCGGCAATACCTGCTGCAGCGCTTCACTCAGCCGGTCGGCGCCGGCAATGGGCCGCTGGATGGTATAGCCGGGATAGGTGACCAGCGCGCAGTTGGGCTGCTGGTCAAACCCGGCGGCGTGGCCGGCCAGCCCATCCAGCACAATGAGCGTAAAATGGCCGTCTTCATACCAGACCAGCGCCGGTCCGCCCGCAAAAAGATTGGCGCCAAGCTGAATCGGCGGGGCAAAACCGGTCAGCCAGCGCACGCTGCGTTCATCGGCAAACAGCGCATGGGAAATATCGGCGGATTTGAGCAGTTCGTGAGTTCGTTGACGTTGTTCGACATGCATGGGTGATGTTCTCCTTTGGGGATGGCCGCTCCTCCCCCTTGACGCACTTTGTGCGTCTTTCCCCCTCCTCTCCAAAATTGGAGAGGAGGGGGCCAGGGGGAGGAGCGGCTCATCCTGTATACTATTTTGATCGAGATTTGGAGCGCTCCGGGCTCAGAATGGCGTCGTCCGGCACTTCTGCGGCCACGGTGATGGTGTCGGCGTTGCGCACGTGTACCTGCCCGGTGCGCCCGCCAGGGACACGCGTCACAAAGCGGCGCGTGGTGACGGCGATGGGGGCGGCCTTTTCACCGCGCAGCCCCGAATAGTGACCGGCCAATTGGGCCGCCATGTGCAGCGTTTCCTCGCTGACCGGCTGCCCGCCGTTGCGCACCACCACGTGGGCGCCCGGTGCGCCGTGGGCATGCAGCCATAAATCATCCGCGCCCGCCAGCTTAAAGGTGACCTGCTCGTTCTGGCGGGCGTTGCGCCCCACCAGAATGGCCAGCCCATCCGGGCTCAGGTAGCGCAATGGCTGCGCACTGGTTGGCGCATCGATCACTTTGGCGCGTTTACGTTGCGCAATTAAACCCGTTTTGCGCAGCTCATTTTCTACGGCTTGAATTTCCGGCTGATTTTCGGCAAATTGCAGATCCATCTCCAATTGGGCCAGGAATTCCATATCCGCCTGCAAAGTCGCCCGGCGCTGGGGGATAAACTCGGCCGCCCGCGCCAATTTGGCGGCCCGTTTGAACATGGCTTCGGCCTGCTCCACCGGCGTTTTGTGTGGATCAAGCGCAATGGTGAGCGGCTGTTCATCCAGCGCAATTTCAAGCTGCGCCTGACCTTCAGCAATCTGGCTGCTCAACGCTAACAGCCATTCGGCCTGGGTGCGCAATTGCTCTACCGCCCCTGGCGCCGGCTCTTCACCGGTCAGCGCATCCAGGTTGCGCGCCAACCGGTTGCGCACTTTGCGGATGGCGGCCTTGACCGCACCGCGTTGCGCGGCGTAGGCATCAGCGGTCTGCCGCGGCAGCACAGCATCGGCGGCAGTGTGCCTTTGCGCGCCATACAAGCGCGCCACGGCCTGACTTATGGACGGCGTGGATTCAAACTGGCCGCGAAAGTGAATGGGATAGGGCGTAAAGCCAACCAACTGCCCATCTTCCCACACAAGACCGGGCTGCCAATCGCCGTTCTGCACTGGCTGCCACAGCTCACGGAAAGCTTGAACCAATTGGCCAATGTTAGCATCCGTGACCGCGGCCTGGCTATCCCCGGTTGCGCGCCAGGCAATTTCGCGGGCCAAAGTGGGGCTGACGCCGGCTACGCCATCTACCAATGCGCGCCATAATCTGCCTTCCTGCCGCAACAATTTTTCGAATTGAGCATAAAGGGCGGCGTCATTGGCGGCGCGCCACTCAATTTTATCTGGTTTGGGGGGTGGCGAATAAATCGCGCCCGGCCAGAGTGAGCGCGAATCTGCGTCCCCGCCGCGCACCCGGCGTAAGCAATCCAAAATTTTAGCGCCCGGCCCGGTCAAAATCAGATTGCTCGTGCGGCCAATCAATTCGATAATGAGCGTGGTGGAGCCGTGTTCGGCGTGTTCAAAGCCGAGCCGCAGCACGCGCTCGCTGGGGTCGGGCTGGGTGATTGTGTCCAGAATGGCGTTGCGCACATATTTGCGCAGCAACAGCAGCAGCGGCGGCTGGCTATCCGGTCCGCGGCGCAATTTTTCGGGGACCAGGTGAACCCGCGCCGCCGCCGGGTCGGCGGTCAGCAATAAATATTGGCGCTGCTGGCTGGCGTAGATTTCCAGGCCGATGCTCTGTTCATCCACCAGCAGCACCTGCTGCACACGCCCAGGCAGCAGTTTTTGATTCAGTTCAGCATTTACACAGGCCAGAGTGATAGCATCAAAGTGCATAATAAAGTTGACAACTCCGTTGGTTACGAATAGAATGATGCAATGCTATACGAAAAATTATAGAATTCATTCTTCAAATGTGGGTCGGTGGCGGAATGGCAGACGCAGCGGACTTAAAATCCGCCGGGTTAACACCTGTGTGGGTTCGAATCCCACCCGACCTACTTTTTTGAGCGATCAACAGATTCCACAGATTAAAAAGATTTGATTCTTCCCTGAGAATATCTGCATAGTGCTCCTCGCACGTCTCACTTTCCAGACGATTTCTCGGCAGAATGCAGCAATGACCTACAATCAGAAATCTTTTACGTCCGTGAAATTCGTTGATCACCCGCGTTTTCCTCATCAACCGAAAGGCTCAATCATGAAAAATCCCTTATTTAATGATGATTCGGCCGCCCAAACCGAAGCTCCCCTGTTGCGTACTCCTGCACTGAAACCCACCCTTTTGAGACGCTCGTTTTGGCGACGGCTCGGTTCTCTGCGCGCGCTTTTGATCGCCGCCATGGTGCTGCCGTTCCTGGTTACTTCGCACACGGTGCAGGCTGACGACGGCGTGCATGTGGTGCAAAGCGGCGAAACGCTGTCGCGCATTGCGCAGCAATATAACGTGGCGCTGAACGAGCTGGCTTCCAACAATGGGATTGTGAATCCCAATGTGGTCTATGTGGGCCAGCGGCTGGTCATTCCGGGCAGTTCAGCGGCCGCCCGTTACGGCGTCCCCATTGCCAGCGCCGCGCTGCCGGGCGATCAAGGCTATTTTACCGTGGGCCGCGGCGATTCGCTCTCTCAAATTGCGCGCAATCACGCGATGACCTTGCCGGACCTGTTGCGCCTTAACGGGCTGAGCGACCCCAATTTTATTTGGACCGGTCAAAAGCTACGGGTGTCCGCGCGCGTGTCGCCGGCCCAATGGGACCCGGAAAAAGCCGCCAAACCCAAGTTGGCGGATACCATTTACGTAGTCACAGCTGACGACACATTGGCCGATATTGCCAGCCAGTTTAAAGTCACCGAGCAGGAGCTGTTGGTGGCCAACGGGTTGCCCAATGCCAATTTTATGTGGGTGGGTCAGCGGCTGCGCATTTACGCACCAGAAGCGGTCCCTGCCCCCGCCCCCCAAGCCAATCCCATTGTGGCGGCGCCTGCTGGCGGTTATCGCTACATTGAAGTCAATCTGAGCGACCAAACACTCACGGCCTGGCAAGGCGACACCGCCGTATTATACACCAGCGTGAGCACCGGCACATGGGCTACCCCCACGGTCACCGGGCGCTTCTCCGTAGGCACCAAATACACGGCCCAACGCATGACTGGCCCCGGTTACGATCTGCCCGGCGTGCCGTGGGTGATGTATTTCTACGGCGGCTATGCCATCCACGGCACCTATTGGCACAACAATTTTGGCACGCCCATGAGCCACGGCTGCGTCAACATGCGCACCGACGAAGCGGCTTTTCTCTATAACTGGGCGCCACCCGGCACCGAAGTATACGTGCATTATTAGACAACATTGCAAAGTTGCAGGGGGCAAGATTGCAAAATGCCCCTGCAACTTTGCAACCTTGCCACTTCTCACCGTTTCACAATTTTGAGCGCCTGATCGGTGCGAAATGTTGGAATCGCAACTGTAGCCGTTCCGCCCTCTATCCTGAGTTCCTCCTCAGCGCCCCATTCACCGGTCCCCGGATCGTACCATCGCAGCAGATAATCGCCGTCGTCCAACCCCTGCACGGATAGCGACAGTCCGGTCAATTCCGCCGGTTCATACTGCCAGTCGGTCAGCTTCTGCTTGGTTTTGATGGCTTCGCGAATAGCCTTATCATAGATGGCCTGAGCAGCCGGCACGCTGTAGGCATCGCTGCGCACCCAGACCAGCGCCCGATCCGCCTTTTGCAGCGCCAATGCCTGCGCTCCCTGGGGCAATATATCCGCCGTCGTGGGCGTCAAGGCGCCGATGTCCTCGTCGGCAAAAAAGCGGGCCAGCGCGCCAAATTGATGCCACTGGTTCTGCGGATCCACGAACGTGTCCCACCACCAATACATGCTGCCGCCGGCATAGCCCACAAAGGGCGCGGCCCACAAGCCTGTGTGGAGATGCATGGCGTCTAAATCTATCTGCGCGCCTGCCGAATAGCCCAATTCGCCCATGAGCAGCGGCTTGTCGGGCGCGGTATTGGTAATGCGCCGCCGATCGGTGGTCAGCGTCTCAATCAGGTCGCCGCCGGTGTAGTCGTGCTGCTGGCTCACGTCGATTTCGGGCAGCGCCCAGGTGCTGCTGCCGGCGCCGTTGGAAAAGCTATTGGTGATCAGATGGTCATATGGGTCGAATTCCTGCAAAACCGGCGTCATCTCCTGAATCCAGGGCGTTAGTGTACGGTCGTCAATGCCCGTCCAATTCACTTCATTCCACCACTCCCAGGCAAAGAGGCTGGTTGAATAGCCCCAGCGCGCCGCCATGTAGCGCAGCCGCCGTTTAAAAAGCGCTTTGGCTTGCGCATCTTCCACAAAGGCCGCCGGATTGGAGAGCGAACCGCCATTGGCCGCGTTGTACGGATTGGCGTCCCACTCCGGGTTGACAGAGGTGCTAAAGGCGCCGTGATTGATCAGCGTGAGCATAATGGTGATGCCGCGCTCCTCGGCCATTTGGAAAACCTGGTCCAGCAGCCACGCTTCGTACATGCGCTGGCGATAGTCGCCTAGCCCGGTATCGCGCCACTCAATACCAAAGGCCCACGACGCCATCCAGACCCGCGCCAGATTGCCGCCATTTTGGCTCAGCGCATCGAACCAGCGTGCATAATCGGCCAGCACGTCCCCGTTAGACCAGCCCAGGTTGAGACCGATGACCAGCATGGGCTCGCCATTGTCATAGGCAAAGTAGCGGGGGTTCTGCGGGTCAATGCGCACAAAGCCGCGGGCCGCCGCCGGCGCCACCGTAAATGCCACAGTTTCGCTGCGATGGCCAGTCAGCGCATCTTCCAAATAAACATGCCATTCACCCGCTTCATGCGGCGTAAAGCGCAACAACCAGCCCGGCGAACCGGCGCGCCGCGTCTGGCGGTCAAAGGGCTGGCTCCAAAAGGCGGGCGCCATTTGCACCGCGCCCGCAGGGGATTGAAAATAGGCGCGTAAATCGGCCTGCGCCGGGTCGTATGGATTGTCGACCTGGGGGCCGGTGACCGCAAATTCCACCAAATCATATTGGACGATCGGCGCCGCATTGACCAAAGTCAGCCCTAGCAACGGATCAATTGCCGCCGCGCCGGCTGTCGGTGCTGGCAAGAAAGTCAAAGAGCGCTCGGCGCACCCAACCAATAGCATTACGCATAGGACTAATACAACAGACCCGGCAAGTTTTATGTAGAATTGTGACAGGATAAAGGTGAATAGTGGTTTTATGGGCATGATTGGAAACATTTTGGGCGGCAAGAGTGATTTGTACTTTATTATACAGAAAGAATCAGTTAACATATAACTTTATTTTACAGAAAATGCTTTTCGCGTAATAATACGAGTAGTCAACACCCACTGATACAAAGCAGATCGCAACGGCAAGCACAAGGGCTGGATTCATCAAGTGAGATCGACGCCCATATCGCCAACACCGCTGCGGTGTGCTGACAGACATGAGGTCTTTTTTTGTTTGCTTATTCTGTTGAAAATGATACCTTGACGCAGGATGCTGTTTTTTGGAGCCAGGATGCGCTTTCGGCTGTGGCGCCCGGTACCCTGACTCCGTTTAGCTTTAGCGTCTTGGCTGAAATTGCGCGGCGCAGTTGGTACAATTATTATGATCGACTGGGATTTGAACCGTACCCCAGACGCCGCTTATTGCGTCAATATAACGGACGCGCGTACTTGAATTTGTCTCTCTCTGCACAGCTCGAGGCCGAACGCGCCGGCGTGGAGCCGCTTCTCTTTTGGCTCAATGGCCAGCCCACGCCGCTGGTTGTCAAACAAAAGAGCGGATTGTTGGCCTCTTTCAAAACCGGGCGCAACCAAAAACGGATTGCCCACCAGTTGCATGAATTCGCCACCGAGTTGGCGCAGATTGAGCAGCGGGCGCGCGCCTGGTATGTAAAGACGCAGGAGTTGCGTTGGACCCAGGCCGAAATATTGCAGGTGATGGAAGAGATCGAGCGCGTCGGCGCCGACAGTTTGATGGTTTTTCTGGCGGCGCGCCACAATTTGCTGTTGCTCTACAATCGTGCATATCAGCTTGTGCGCGCCGATAGTGATGATATGTCGGCATGGGTGCAGGTCAGCGCGCTGCTTGGGCAGGCCGATTCTCTGCATGAGTTGGACATGGCCAGACAGATTGCCGAGATGGGGGCGCTTCTGCGGTCAGCGCGCGCCACAGAGCCCGCATTGGATGATTGGTTTCAGGCCGGGCAATGGACAAGCTGGCGGCAGACTTTGCCGGACGGTGCGCTGAAATCGGCGCTCACGGCCTTTTTCGAGCAACACGAGCGGCGCTGTGCATTAGAGGGCGAACTGGCGCTGCCGCGCTGGCAAGAAGCGCCGGCGCCGGTGATGCAGGCCGTCTGCGCCTGTGCCAGGCGCGATGCTGCCGCAATAGAGAAGACCGCCGCGCTGTCAGGGTCGCCGCAGAATCAATTGTCCGCGGCGGTGCAAAAACAGCTTGCGCAGTGGCGCCAGGAAGCCGCCGCGCTGCACACACTGCAAAGCCGCGCGCTGAACGCCTTTAGCTACATCCAAGCGGGCACGCGCACCTGGGCGCTGGCCGCCGCCAAAGAGGCCATGAGCGATGGCCGATTGACCGATAAGGAGCAGGTTTTCTCTTTTGAGTTGGAAGAGATCAAGCAGATGATGACGGGCGAGTGGAATATCAGCTCGCTGGCGGAAATACACGCCACGGCGGCCGAACGCCAGACCCAGTATCAGGCGTGGGGTGGGGTAACGGCGGCTCCACTGCTGGTGGGCGATGCCGCAGCCACATCTGCCCGGAATCCGCAACCGGCGGCGGACGGTATCAGTGTGATCGATTTGGATCGGACCCGAACGGTTGCTGCCGCCATGTTCACGACCCCATGCTATATCCATTTAGAACAATTGGGCGCAGGAGATGCAATTTGGCTGCCGGTAGTCGATGGTTTCATAGTTGATTCTGAAGCTACCATTGATCCAGTGCCAATTGCCGCTCGACATTATGGGTGTACAATCCATTATTCGTAACTATTCAGGCGTCCCCTGAGCTTGTCAAAGGGGACACCGGCCTTCGACAAGCTCAGGCCTCGAGTGACTGAATAGTTATCATTATTCCTAATAAGATTTCTGCACCGCTCTTTTCCATCCCAGAGCGCTGGACCCCCCAGCAAAACAGGAGAAAGTCATGTCGCAAGGTTTGCTCTTCGACACATTGGAACAGATTTCCGACCTAAATGGCGCCATTATGGAGTCTGTGCGCGTGCGCCAGCGGAAACTGGCCAAACCCGAAGATTCGCTAGGTCGGTTGGAAACATTGAGCGCCCAATTGGCGGGCATTACCGGTACGCTGCGACCCGCTCTATCGCCGCGCACCGTCATTGTGTGCGCAGCCGATCACGGCGTCACAGTGGAAGGCGTTAGCGTCTACCCGCAAGAAGTCACGCATCAAATGGTGCATAACTTCTTGGCGGGCGGCGGCGCCATCAACGTGTTGGCGCGGCAATTTGGTCTCAAGATGATCATTGCGGATGTGGGCGTGGCGGCAGACCTGCCCATGCACATGCAGCTCCGCAGCCTGAAAGTGCGCCCGGGGACGCGGAACTTTTTACATGAACCGGCCATGAGCCGCAACGAAGCCATTGCGGCCGTCGAAGCGGGCATTCAAGTGGCGCGCGCCGAAATTGAATCCGGCGCGCGGCTGTTGGTGGCGGGTGAAATTGGGATTGGCGGCACAACCCCCAGCGCGGCCATTGCTTCGGTGCTGACCGGGTTGAGCGCGCAGGAGGTGACCGGCCCCGGCACCGGTTTGGGCCTCATGGGATGGCGGCGTAAATGCCAGGTTATTGAAGAAGGCATTGATTTGCACAAGCCAGACCCCCATGATGCACTCGATATTCTGAGCAAAGTGGGCGGATTGGAAATTGGCGCCATTGCCGGTGTTGTGCTGGCGGCCGCCGCCGCTCACATTCCGGTGGTCATCGATAGCATTGTTTCGACGGCAGGGGCCGCCATTGCCTGTGTGTTGGCGCCGCAGTCCAAACATGTGATGATTGCCGGCCACACCTGCACCACAGAGCCCGGACACCGGGCCCTGCTCAGCTTTCTGGAGTTGACCCCGCTTCTGGATTTGGGCATCCGGCTGGGTGAAGGGGTGGGCGCTGTGCTGGCCATTCCGGTTCTGGAAACTGCCATTTCCACGCTCAACGAAATGGCCACCTTTAAAGAGGCGGGCATCTCGTATCGGGTGGATGCCAATGAGGAGAGTATGGGCTATTAGATCTTTGTAGAAACATGATTATGCCGGCCATGCGTGTTGCGTGGACCGGTCGAGAAGATTGTTCGTTATGGCGTGGTTATTTCGTTCACATGGCTTTAGTTGCTATTATGGATTCACATCTACATAAGCCGCGCCCAGCGTTTTGAAATTCTGGTCGGCCAAGCCGACCAGAATGGCTTCTCCTGATGCCGCCACGCGCAATTCCCCATAGCGCGCAGCTTGATAGGTTTCGGCTTGGCCTTCCTGAAAGAAGAAAGAAGTGGCGCCAATTTCAATGTCGCCGGCGCGTTGGTAAAAGTTGACCAGCAGCTCATCAGCCGCCAACGGCGTCTGGCCATCATAAACGCCCAGCACTTCGCCCGCACCGTTCGCACTGCGCTGCACAACCAATTGCCCACTGTGCGGCAGCTCATCCAGCCGGATCTGCGCCGGCATGCGATAGCGGATGGCCATGTAGTCCCCTTGGATCAGCGAACGCGGGTCGCGGGGACCGATTTCTAGCAATAGCAGTGTGCCGTTGCGAATCAACAACTCTTTTTGTACGACGGCATAATTGACAAAACCCAACACAACCAGCACCACCAGCCACAGCCCAATTTGGCGTCTCATCGTGCATCCTCCCCTTGCCCCAAGCGGATCAGCCCCAGGCGCACAACCAGCAGCGCCGCCCCTGTCCCCATGAGAATGTATGACTTTTCCAGTAGCGTAAAATCCAAATTGTAGTAATAGGCGCCGATGAAAAAGAGCAGAAACGCGCTGGAAAGTCCCATTTGTAAATTGTTGCTGCGCCAAAAGGCCAGCAGCAGCCCCATCAGCGCGGCCAAGATGCCGGGCGTTTGATAAGTGGGCGCCAACAGCAGCCCGACCCCTGCCAGCAGCCACAGCGCCGCCGCACTTTGGCGGGGAATCTCCAGCTCGCCCAAAATCTGGTCCCACAAATAAAGCAGCCCCAGCCCCAAAGCAGCGACAGAAATCCACCATTTTGTTGTATCGAGAAAGCCCACCAGCGGCAGCACGCAAAGCGCCGCCAGCACCAGCAGCGTTCCATAGGCCGCGGCCGGCCAATAGGCGGCCAGCCTGGGCGAGCCGCGCAGGGACGGTTCGTTGCGCCACACGAAGAGGGCGCAGGCCGCAAACAGCGCAATCATGAGATGAATGCCATCGGGCAGTTCATGCTCCACCAACAGTACCAGCAGTGCAGCGCCCATCGCCGCCACCGAAATCAGCCGGTGCATGGTGTCCGGGTAGGCCACAAAGAGCACCGCTTCCAGCGCTAAGGCCGCCAGCGCGGCGGCCGTGGTGCTCTCGGTCCACATGCCGGTTCCTGCAATCAACAACCCCTGTCCGGCCAAACTCACGGCAAAAGCGAGCTGCCCGGCAAAAATCGAGCGCCGCGCCATCCATTTGAGCGCCAAAGCGGCGGCGCAAAACAGACCGCCAATCAGCATCATGGGGCCGGCGCGGTCAATGACCCCGCCCAGGCTCAAAAACAGAATGATAAAAAAGGCGGCCAGCCACGCGCTAACGCCCACGAAGGTCTTGATATACCAAGGCGGATTCGGTTCACTGAGCTGCTGGCCGATCCACGCCGCAGCCTTGGCCTGCGCATCTGTGTCAAGCTGTTCGTTCTGGGTCAGTTGGGCCAACAATCGTTGTAAAGAATTGGCCTCTTGTTGACTTTCAATATCCATTATACCTCTCCCACCTGTTCCCACCCACGCTGCACGCGCAGCAGCCAGGTCACAGCCAGCGCGGCCTGCCCAATCAACAGCGCCCCCAGCACAAAGTAGAGCGTTACGTCAGACAGGTCGGCCTGCTGCGCCACAAAGGTGGTGATGACGGCGATGACGCTGACCGCGGCGCCGGTGAGCACAAAAAGATCGCGGATGTAGCGCTGATATACAAAGAGCATTCCGGCCAAAAAGAGCGCGTATAGTACGGGCGCCGTCCAATCTGTGCGCCCGATATCAGCGGCGAATGACGACCAATCGACAATCAATTTGAGCACCGCCGCCGTACTCCAACCCAAAGCCGCCACCGCCACCACCCGCGCATACCAGCGCGGCTGCAGCCAGGATACGCCGCGCAGCCGCGCAGCCTCCCAAAGGGCCAGCGCCACGGCGTCGAGCAAAAACAGGGCTTCGAGCTGCAATGTATAATCTTGGGTCAGCACCTGGCTCCAGTAGAGCACCAGCGCGATATTGGCCAGCGCCAGCCAGAGCAGCCATAGCGGTGCAAAGGCGCTAATCGCCACCCACCCCGCAATCAGCAGCATCCAGGTCAGGAAGAGCGTGTATGAATCCGCCCCGGTCTGATATTCTTGCCCGAAGACCGCCAGCAGCGCACCCCCCAGCAGCGCCGCCGCCAACAGCGCAACTTTACCGGAGAGTTTCCGTAATCCCAGAAAGTGCGCCAAAGCTGCCGCTGCCAAAATCGCCGCTTCCACCAGCCCCAGCCGCACAAAGCGGTGCAGCGCGTCCCAGTTATAGGCAAAGAAAAAGAAGACGCCGCTTACCAGCAAAAGTACACCCACGATGAGCAGCAGACGGTCCAAAAAACGCCGCCACGCCTGCCGACCTGGGACGTGCTCCACCAGTCGCAAACCGTGGGCCAGCGCTTGGCGGTTTAAATAGCCAGCCGCGGCCAGCTTATAAAGCTGATCGGCCATATGTTGATGCTCCATCATTGGTTCAGAAGTTTGAGATTTCATAGAAACTATTGTACTACATTCTGACCGCGATTTCCGCCCCAAATAAACGTGTTTTCGCTGCGGCATCGACAAATATTTGCCGGTGCAGGAACGAATATTTGTGGCGTTAGCGAACAGGCGGCTGAGTAGTCACACAATGCCATTAAGTTAGCGAAGACTGCGATGCACGGCGTCCCCAATCTATGCACTCGCGCAGAGCCTGTCCGCCGTGCATTGCAGTTGGAGCGGTTGCCCTGATGCTTAACTTAATGACATTGAGTAGTCACAAACATGCGCTACAAAACCAAAAAAGCAGCCCAAATGGGCTGCTTTTTCAATGCTTTCATTGATGAATGGGCCGAAGAGCATGGCCGCTCACTTAATATCGTTCGCGCCGGTCGCCGCGCGGGCGGTCGCGATCACGGTCACGGCGTGGGCCGCGCCCGTTGCGATCACCACCACGATCGCCACCGCGGTCACCGCCGCGGTCGCGTCCGCCCCGGTCGCCGCGGCCACCGCCGCCGCCACCACCACGTGAGCCGCCGCGGTCGCGCTCGCGGGCTTCCTCGGCGGTCCAGCCTTCCAGCACGGCTTGGCGGCTCAGGCGCACCTTGCCGCCCGGATCCACATCAATGACCATAACGGTCAACTCATCGCCCAGGTTGGCCACATCCTCGACTTTGTCCACGCGATAATCGGCCAGTTGGCTAATGTGGACCATGCCGTCCTGACCGGGCAGAATGTTGACAAAGGCGCCGTATGGCTCCACACGCACAACTGTACCCGTGTAGATCTTGCCCACTTCTACCTCTTCAGTCATGTTGCGCACTTCTTCCAGCGCCTGTTCGGCCAGGAAGCCGTCGCTGCCCGCAATGTACACGGTGCCGTCTTCTTCGATGTCGACCTTGACCTTGTATTTGTCCTGAATGGCGCGTACAGTTTTGCCGCCCGGGCCGATAACCTTGCCGATCTGTTCGGGATCGATCTGCACAGAGAGAATGCGCGGCGCATAGGGACTCAGTTCCTTGCGCGGTTCGGGCAGCGGCTCCAACATTTTTTCCATAATGTGCATGCGGCCTTCACGGGCCTGCGCCAGTGCCTGGCGCAGAATCTCAAAGTCGAGCCCCTTAATTTTCAGGTCCATCTGCAGGGCCGTAATGCCGTGGGCCGTACCCGCCACCTTGAAGTCCATATCGCCCAGCGCATCTTCCATGCCCTGGATGTCACTGAGCACCACGTAGGCGCCCGTTTCCTGATCCTGAATCAGGCCCATAGCAATGCCGGAGACCGGCGCCAGAATCGGCACGCCGGCATCCATCAGCGCCAGCGTGCTGCCGCAGACCGAGCCCATGCTCGTGGAGCCATTGGAGCTAACCGCCTCGCTGACCACGCGTAGCGTGTAGGGAAAGTCATCGGGAATCACGGGGACCAGCGCCCGTTCTGCCAGGGCGCCATGTCCAATTTCGCGACGCTTGGGGCCGCGCATGGGGTACGCTTCCCCTGTGCTGAAGGGCGGGAAGTTGTAATGATGCATATAGCGCTTTTCGGTGGCGGGCTGCAACGTATCAAGCCGCTGTACGTCGCCCAATGTGCCAAGCGTGGCAATCGAAAGCACATGTGTCTCGCCGCGCATAAAGAGGCCAGAGCCGTGCGTGCGCGGCAGGCGGCCCACCTGCGAACTGATAGGGCGAATTTCCGTGGGTTTGCGTCCATCCGGCCGTATGCCCTGCTCCAGAATGCGTTTGCGTACAGCTTGTTTCACCACCGCATCCATGGAGTCGCTCAGGTCTTCGCCGGTCATCTCCTCATCTTCGACCGCTCCCGCCAGCGATTCGGCAATATCCTGGCGAATGGCGCTGAGGCCCTCATTGGTCTCCCGCTTGCCCGGTCCACCGGCCAGCAAGGCATGGACGCGCTCTTGCATCATGTCCGCCACGCGCTGCTTGGTCTCTTCGCCGGGCAGGAAGACTTGATAATCGCTATATTTTTCCTTGCCCACTTCCGCCTGCATCTGCTGGATTAGCTCCACCACCGGCTGCATGGATTCATAAGCCAGCTTCAGCGCATCCAGCACCATGTCTTCGGGCAGTTCGTGCGCGCCCGCTTCCACCATCAAAATATTGTCCGAGGTGCCGGCGGCACACAAGTCCAACGTGCTATTGGCCAATTGCGAAGCGGTGGGGTTCACCACCAATTCGCCATCCACATAGCCAATGGCCGAGGCCGCAATGGGACCGCCCCACGGAATATCGCTGATGGAAAGGGCGGCCGAGGCGGCAATGATCACCAGCGGGTCAAACAGATTTTCACCGTCGGAACTGAGGGTGCTGATAATAATCTGCACTTCGTTGCGGAAACCTTTGGGGAAGAGGGGACGGAGGGGGCGGTCAACCAGCCGGGCCAGCAAAATGGCCTGGTCCGACGGGCGACCTTCACGACGCGGATAGTTGCCGGGGATACGTCCACCGGCATACAGCCGCTCTTCAAACTCGACCGTCATCGGGAAAAAGTTGATGCCCGGTCGCACTTCTTTGCTCATGGTGGCGGTGGCAAAGAGCACCGTATCCCCATAACGCACGGTCACGGCGCCGCCAGCTTGCGCAGCCAGTACGCCGGTTTCAATACTTAGCTCGCGTCCCGCTATCTGGGTAGAATAGACGCGCGCGCCATCAAAAAGTTGCATAAGATTTGCTCCTTCAACCTAGGGTCTATTTTCAACGTCAATAGGACTATGGGCAAATAGACCGCCAAAATCATTTCCAGGCTGACGGCGCGACAAAATTCTGATCTTCCAGTTATACTCACGGTTGGCATGGATGAAAATGATTGCGCCTAATTTTATGCGAGTGGTCAATTTTCATCTATGTCAGAGCCAAGTATAGTGTCGAAAGGTGCGGGACTGGAGCGTGCGGTCCTTGGGGTTAACTGGGCCCCCACGCTCCAATGCCGAACCTCGACGATACCGGATAGAAGTGAATCTTGTCTACTCCATCAGACCGGATTCAAAGTAACGTGGTGACAATGCCGCCGTTTGGACCCCCTCCCAGCCTCCCCCGTGAGGGGGAGGAGATTAAGTCGCCCCCAGCGGCGCGTAGAATACGTAGCGGCTAGGGGAGAGCTAGGGAGAGGTGCATCGTCACGCTATATGAAGAAAAAAGGGAGCGAAGCTCGCGCTTGGCGCGGCTTTTTCGCCCCCTTCATCTTTACATCATAAATTGCCGGGACCAATACACGCCCGGAGTAAACCCTGAAAAATCGGTTTCAACAATTCGCTCCTGGCTATTTGCGCTCAAACTATCGGCGCAAGCCGAGCCGCTGAATCAACTGCTGGTAACGTCCGCTGTCTTTGCGTTTGAGATAGGCCAGATGTCGCCGCCGCTGGCCAACCAGTTTGAGCAGCCCAAGCCGCGAGCCTTCATCATGCTTGTGCTTCTGCAAATGCTCCGTCAAGGCATTAATGCGCGTAGTCAGGAGCGCAACCTGTACTTCTGGTGAACCCGTGTCATTATTGTTGACCCGGAATTCCTCAATCAATTCGGCTTTTTTCGCCTTGGTAATACTCATTCGGTACTCCTATTCTAGGAAGGAACTTGCGTAAAGACAGGTACATCACCAGCCATCTTTCATAGTCATCATGTATCAATATGACTATCAATAACTATAATCGAAAGATGTCATGAAAATAGATACAAGTCTTTAACAACTGGTTAATTAAAACACGTGTATATTGCAAATAATACCGCTATCAACATATACACAAAACCAAACTTCGTGGGCCATAGATAAGCTATGACAAAATAGTCAAACGTGTATAATACCTTTACACTGCCAAGCCATCGCTGTACCAGGCGGATGACTTAGCACAACTGTTCTACCAAAACTAATAACTCGATTATTATACCTTACATTCTCATTTTTTCCAAACTGAAAAGATTGTTTTTCTGAATACTTTGCCGACCAGCGACTCGCCACCCGCCACTCGCCACCGCCATACTCGTTGGATAAACGCCGCCTGACTTGCCCAGGTTCCACCGATCTGCTAATCTTGCCAATATGCAAACGCAATCTGGCGCCCCCGCCGCTGCTGTCGGTGAGCCCAATGCACCGCACGGCCCAGAGACTCTGCGCGGCGTGGTCGAGCGCATCACCTATCACAACGAAGAGAATGGCTACACGGTGGCCAAGCTGCTGCCGGAAAGACGCCCGCGCCACACCTTTGGCCATGAACGCGAAGTGGCCATTGTGGGCAACATGGTGGGCATTAACGTGGGCGAAAGTGTGGAGCTGACCGGGCGCTGGACCGTACACGGCGACTATGGCAAACAGTTTTCTGTGCAGACCGTGCGCATGGTGCTGCCCGCCACCGTGGCCGGTCTGGAAAAGTATTTGGGCAGCGGGCTGATCAAGGGGGTGGGTCCCGTGATGGCGCGGCGCATTGTCAAACATTTTGGCATGGAGACGCTGGAAATCATCGAGCATGATCCCGAACGCTTGCAGGAAACGCCGGGCATTGGCCGCAAGCGCGTGCAACTGATCATGCGCGCCTGGGCCGAACAGCGCGCCATCAAAGATGTGATGCTCTTTTTGCAGAGCCACGGCGTCACCACCGGGCTGGCCACCAAAATCTATAAAACCTATGGCGATGAGGCCATTGGCGTGGTCAAGCAGGATCCCTATCGGCTAGCGCAGGACATTTATGGCATCGGCTTTTTGACTGCCGACAAAATTGCCCAAGGGCTGGGCATGGCGCCCGATTCGCCGCAGCGGGTGGCCGCCGGCATTGCCTATGCGCTCAACCAGGCCGCCGATGAAGGCCACGTTTATTTGCCCACGCCCGCACTAATTAAACAGGCCACGGAGCTGCTTGGCGTCGAACCGCAGCAGGCCAGCCTGGGCGTGATCCAGCTTTGGGGGCGCGATCAGATCAAGGTGGCCAACGCGGCTGGCGGGCAGGAACTGCACGTCAGCGAACTCTCCGCTCCCTCGGCGTCCACCGCACAGCCGGAGATCCCGCAACTGCTGGCCGAAGCAGGCCAATTTTATGCCGCCGCCACCACGGCGCAGGCTAGGGCGCTACTGGCGGAAGAAAAGGCAGTCTATCTCACGCCGCTCTATTATAGCGAGGTGGGCGTTTCCAACCGGTTGTGGCGCATCTGCCGCGACGGCCACAGCCGGTTGGAGCAAGTGTTTGCCAGCGGGTTTGATTGGCAAGGGCGGCTGGAGCAGCTTGCTCAGCGCACCGGTTTCCGCTTGGCGCCACAGCAGGCCGCCGCCGTGCAGGCCGCCCTGAGCCATCGCCTCACCCTGCTGACCGGCGGTCCAGGCACCGGCAAAACCACCACAGTGCGCACGATTATCGAGCTGTGCCAGCAAGCCAATTGCCGCGTTTTGCTGGCCGCGCCCACAGGCCGCGCGGCCAAGCGCCTCTCTGAAACTACAGGGCAAGAAGCCAAAACGTTGCACCGGCTGCTCGAATTTCAGCCGGCTGAGGGCATGATGGCCTTTAAACGCAATGATGAACAGCCGCTGGAAGGCGAACTGCTCATTGTGGATGAAGCCTCCATGCTCGACCTGCTGTTGACCAATCACCTGCTCAAAGCCATCCCGCCCGGCATGCATCTGCTGCTGGTGGGCGATGTGGATCAGCTGCCCAGCGTGGGCGCGGGCAATGTGTTGAAGGATGTGATTAATGCGGTGGCGCCTTCTGTTGAAAACGAAGGGGAGAAGGGGGGAAAGGGGGAAAGGGGGTTGCCGCTGCCGCGAGCAAAAGTAATTCGGCTGCAGACGATTTTTCGGCAGGCGGAGGGTAGCTATATTATTACGAATGCGCATCGCATTAATGAGGGGCAGATGCCGGTGCTGGACAATGACAAGGCGACTGACTTTTTTGTGTTTAAGACTGAGGATGTGGAGCGGGCGGCCCAGCTCTGCGTGGAGCTGGTGCAGGCGCGCATTCCGCGGCGCTTTGCCATTCCAGCGGCGGATATTCAGTTGTTGAGCCCCATGCACCGCGGCAAAGTGGGGGTGGGTGCGCTCAACGAAGCGTTGCAGGCCGCGCTCAACCCACCGGCGGCAAGCAAACCGGAGCGCCGTCTGGGCAACCGCATCTATCGTCCCGGCGACCGCGTCATGCAGATCCGCAACAATTATGACAAAGATACGTACAATGGAGATATGGGGACCATTGCCAAGATCGACCTGGAGATGCAAAAGCTAACCGTCGCCTTTGACGGGCGGCTGGTTCCCTATGATTTTTTGGAACTGGACGAACTGACCCATGCCTATGCGGTCAGCGTCCACAAAAGCCAGGGCAGCGAGTTCCCGGCGGTGGTCATCCCGGTGCTGACCACCCACTACATGATGTTGCAACGCAACCTGCTCTACACCGCCGTCACCCGCGCCAAGCGGCTGGTGGTGCTGGTGGGGCAGCCGCGCGCCATCGCCCTGGCCGTGCGCAACAACAAAGTGACGGAACGCTTTACCGGGCTGCGCGCGCGGCTGCTGGAACATGAAGATAGAGGTTTTTAACCGCAGATTACGCAGATTTTTGAATCCCCCAAAGAAATAGAAATAATCTGTGTAATCTGTAGTTCCCTTTTCCCAAGGAGTAAATGATGGCACAAACTGCAATGTTTGCTGGGCTGGTGGTGGATGAAAACGGCAAGGCGGCCGATGTGAAAATGGTGGGGCAAAACGCCTGCTACGTGGTGGATGATGATGGCTTTTTGCGCCACATTGATGCCGAAAAGGTGGATCGCCAGGTCATGCGCTTTATGCGCGGCCAGGTGGAGGACAACCGAGAATTGGCCGTGGACGCCATGCTGGACATGATGGGCAAAGACGACATTTTTACCAAAGCCGCGCTGGAAAATTCGATCAACAACATGGAAGAGGCCATTGGCCAGCCCATCCCCGAACAGGCGCGCCAGTGGCTGGGCATGTTGGGCTTTCACATCGAAATTGACTTTGACGGCAACGTGACCAATATCAATCTGCCCAGTGCGCCGGAAGAAGATCTGTGATTTGCCCCCCCTCTGAGCCATCCTTTGCGCGTCCAGCGCTTCCGTGCTACACTGATGGATGGTTCAATAAATACCTCTTTCCACAACCAACCGCTGAGCGCTCCATGCATGAAATGATTTGTCCCCGCTGCGGGACAATTGCGCAAGTTACACCGGATGCAGATCGCTGCCCAGGCTGTAGCCAAAGCTTACGGCGCGCCTTGCCGCGCGAAGTTGCCGCGCGCTATTTTTACGAACGCGCCGAGGCGCTCGTGGTCGAACAGGGAGGGCAAGCAGCGCTGGCCGAGGTGCGCCGCGGGCTGGCTTATGCACCCACTTCGGATCTGCTGCTGCTGGGCGCGATTCTATCAGAGCAGCAGGGCGCGTATGATTTGATGCGCGGCTTTGTGGCTGAGATTCCGCTGGAGGATAGTCTGCGCGGAGAGGCTGAGTGGCTGCTGCGGTCACACCAAATGCGCCAGCGGGCGCTGCGCCAGGGCAATTCTCTCCCCACGCCTCATGCAAATGGCGAAACTGCCATGGATGGGATTGTCCCCGTCCGCTCCTTTCGGGAAGCGCGTGAATCTGCGCTTGTCCCGCTGATACCCGCCCCTTCCCGATCGCGCCAACGCCTGTGGCCCACGACGATTGTGCTGATTATGCTGCTGGCCGTGCTGTGGACTGGTTGGCGCGCGCTCAATCCCATTCTGGATTCCACCGCCGTCCCGCCGCTCGCCCAATCTGAAGAGCCGGAGCCAGCGGCAGATGACAATGGGGGCGCGGCCAATGGCGCGGCGATCAGCGCCCCCGCCGCGGCGCCAACGCCAGCGGTCGCGGCGCCAGCCGCCAATGTGGACGCGCCGCTATCCTCCGGTGAGCCGCAGGTTGAGATTGACGCCAGCCCCGTAATAACTGCAAACGATGCGGCCAGCGTTGAATCTGGTGCAGGCGAAGTACACAATCAGGATGTCGTTGGCGTGGATGATGTGGCGAAAGATGCTCTCCCAGCCGTGGAGCCGCCGCCCACCAGTACCCCCGAACCCATTGTGGACAGTACGCCGGCCGGCGCGCTGCTGGATCAAGATCTGAAACCGTTTGATATTTTGGCCTATTTCAAAGAGGTAGGACGACCCGATTTGGCGCAGCTCTCTGTGGATGCACAAGTCCGCGATGGCGAGCTGATCATCTACGGGGTGGTGCCGTGGGCCGAACATCGCCGCGACATTTTGGAAGTGACCCAAAACGTGCCGGGTGTCGAACGCGTCAACAGCGTGGATCTGCGCGTGCGCGTCCCCGCTACTTACACTATCCAGGCTGGCGATACCCTCTGGATCATCGCCTATCGCCTTTATGATGACGCCGCGCGCTGGCCGGAAATCGTGAGCTACAATCAGGCCATTATTCCCAATCCGCAATCGCTGCCGCTGGGTGGAACCATTCAGGTGCCGCCGGCGCGATAATCCCTGCATCTGGCACTCTACACGCAAATCACAAACAACCTCAGAAACCCACAGATTCCACACATTTTGGCGCGTTCAGGAGCTTCAAGGCACAATATCGAGCAACGTCTGTTCAATCTCTTGAATTAGAAACGGTAAGTTGGGCTGCACAAAACTGAGGCCCGGTGCCGGAATGCGGTTGTGTTTGATGTCCGGCGGCACGTGTTTATGATGCGGATGTGTGCTTTGCAGAGATGCAATATGGGGATGCGGTTGTGGATCATACCAATAGAGCCGCTCTCCATTCTGACTTACGCTATAAGAGTAATAGTCGATGCGTTGGGTGAGAAAGTCGAGTTCTTCCACCACACGCAGCACAACGGCGCTGTTGAGATAGATTTCCCCCTGCAATGATGCAATGGTGGAGCCTATAGGTGCGAGAACAAGAGTCGAGCGACGTATGCTTAGGTAGCGTTCAGGAAGCGTATAGATGAAGCGACTATACTCTTGTAGTGATATAAGCAACTTAAGCTACCTCGGTCAAAGCTTGATGGGGTGTGAGGACGATGCCGTCCTCGCGCCTGTTCTTTGCCAAATAGCTATCTTTCATCGCCTCATATTGGGCCATGCGGCGGGCGCGCATCCGATACCATGCGGCCCAACGCCCCAATTCATCGATTTCCTCAATGTCCTCATCTCGCAGTTGGCCGGCCTCATATAGCTGATAGAAATCGGCAGAGAGCAAACTGTACTTTTCTTCCAGGTCATGAAGTTTGCGATCTAGCTCATGGATTTCGACAATTAGACCATGTAAGGATAATTTTATTTCATTCACGTTCTCTACCATTGGAGTCAAATCTCCTGTAAGATTAGCGCCTGGCTACACCGCCACTGGCGTGTAATTTTCCTCAGTCAACATCGGCTTGAGAAACTGGCCGGTGTAACTCTTCTCCAGCGCCGCAATTTGCTCTGGCGTGCCTTCGGCCAACACGTAGCCGCCCTTGACGCCGCCCTCCGGCCCCATGTCGATAAGCCAGTCGCAGCTCTTGATCACGTCCAGATTGTGCTCGATGACCAGCACGGTGTTGCCCATGTTGACCAGTTCTTGCAGCACTTCCAGCAGCTTGCGCACATCCTCAAAGTGCAGCCCGGTGGTTGGCTCGTCCAGAATGTAAAAGGTGTTGCCGGTGGCGCGGCGGCTCAGCTCTTTGCTCAGCTTAATGCGCTGCGCCTCGCCGCCGGAGAGCGTAGTGGCGGGCTGGCCCAAGCGGATGTAGCTCAAGCCCACGGCGTTGAGCGTCTCCATGCGGCTGCGGATGCGCGGCACGTTTTGGAAAAATTCCAGCGCCTCTTCCACGGTCATGTTGAGCACGTCGGCAATGGACTTGCCGCGGAACTTGATCTCCAATGTTTCGCGATTATAGCGCTTGCCCTTGCACTCTTCGCACGGCACGTAAATATCGGGCAAAAACTGCATCTCAATGCGGATAATGCCGTCGCCCTGGCACGTTTCGCAGCGGCCGCCTTTCACGTTAAAACTAAAACGGCCGGCTTTGTAGCCGCGCGCCTTGGCCTCCGGAATGGTGGCGAAGAGCTCGCGAACGGCCGTAAAGACGCCCACATAAGTGGCCGGGTTCGAACGCGGCGTGCGCCCAATGGGGCTCTGGTCAATCTCGATGACCTTGTCCAGATGCTCAATGCCCTCCAGCGAATGATGTTTGCCGGGGCGGGCTTTGGCGCGATACATCATCTGCGCCAGCCGTTTGTAGAGCACCTCCACCACCAGCGTAGACTTGCCGCTGCCGCTGACGCCGGTCACCGCCACAAATTTGCCCAGCGGAAAGCGCACGTCCACATCTTTTAGGTTATTTTCGGTGGCGCCTTTGACATATAAATATTCACCGTTGCCCTCGCGCCGTTCCTCGGGCACATGAATGCGCCGCTCGCCGCGCAGATATTGGGCCGTCATGCTGTCGGGATTATGGATGAAATCCTTGTGCGCGGCCGAGCAAACTACGTGACCGCCATGTTCGCCGGCGCCCGGCCCCATGTCCACCACCCAATCGGCCACGCGGATGGTGTCCTCATCGTGTTCAACCACCAGCACTGTGTTGCCCAGATCGCGCATCCCTTGCAGCGTTTGAATCAAGCGGGCGTTGTCGCGCTGGTGCAGGCCAATGCTGGGCTCGTCCAAAATGTAGAGCACACCCATGAGCTGGCTGCCAATTTGTGTGGCCAGCCGGATGCGCTGCGCCTCACCGCCGGACAGCGTGGAGGCCATGCGGCTCAGCGTCAGATAGTCCAGCCCTACGTTGACCATAAACTCCAGCCGCGCCCCAATCTCCTTAAGCACCTGGGTGGCAATAGTCATTTCGCGTTCGGAAAGGGGCGAACCAATGGCGCTGGCCTGAGTGCCGGCGCCGTTATGATAGGAGCCATTCAGGGGCGCGGCGCCATTCAGGGCCGCGCTGCCGTTGCTATGGCCGTTGGCTTGCCGTAAAGCCGCAATCTGCTCGGCGTGTTTGCCGTTGAGCACCGGCTGAATGGGCGTCAAATCGGCAAAGACATCGGCGTTTAGATCCTGTGCGGTGGCCAGCCCGCGCAAATATTGGATCCAGGCCAGCGATTCGCTGACCGGCAGGCTGGTCACCGCGTCAATGTTTTTGCCCACCACGGTGACGGCCAGCGCCACCGGTTTGAGCCGCTTGCCTTGGCAGGTAGGGCAAGGGCGCACGCTCATATATTCTTCCAGCTTGCTGCGAATGTAGTCGCTGCCGCTCTCATTGTAGCGCTTGCGCAGGCTGTTGATCACGCCGTCAAAAGTGGTCTCGTAATAGCGCACCTGTTTGCTGTTGCCCGAGCGGTACTCCATGCGCACGGTGTTGTTATTGCGCCCGGCGCCATATAAGATAATGTCGCGCTGCTTTAGGCTCAGGTCGCCCACCTTGGCGTGGACCGGAATGGCGTACTGGTTGCCCACGGCGCGCAATAGCTGGCGATAGTAGCCATCGCCGCTGTCATCATTCTGCCGCTGCCAGGGGATGACGCCGCCCGTGTCCAGCGTTAGCGTTTCGTCCAGAATCAGCTCGGGGTCAAACTCCTGCAACATGCCCAGTCCGTCGCACTCGGGGCAGGCGCCGTGCGGGCTGTTAAAACTGAAGGTGCGCGGCTCAATTTCGGGCATGCTGAAGCCACATTTGGAACAGGCGAAAAACTCGCTGTAGGTGCGGTCGCGCGGGTTGTCCGCGTCGCTCACGTCGGACACAATCAGAATGCCCTCGCCCAACTTGAGCGCCGTCTCCACCGAGTCGCTGAGCCGCGTCATATCGGTGCCGGGAATTTCTTCATCGGGGTCGTCCGGGTCGCTCTGCGGCAGGCGCACCACTAGCCGGTCGATGACCGCCTCAATGTTGTGCATCTTGTAGCGGTCCAGATCGGGAACCTCGGTCACCTCGTAGATTTCGCCATTGACGCGGGCGCGCACGTAGCCCTGCTTCTGCATATCTTCAAAGACGCTTTTGTGGTTGCCCTTGCGGTCTTTGATAAGGGGGGCCAACAGCATGAGCCGGCTGCCCTCGGGCATCTCCATAATGCCATCCACAATCTGGGTGGCCGTCTGCTGGCTGATCGGTGCGCCGCATTCGGGACAGTGGGGCTGGCCAATGCGCGCATAGAGCAGGCGCAGATAGTCGTACACCTCGGTGACGGTGCCCACGGTAGAGCGCGGGTTGCGGCTGGCGCCCTTCTGGTCAATGGAAATAGCTGGGCTAAGGCCCTCAATCTGATCCACATCGGGCTTTTCCATCAGCCCCAAAAACTGGCGCGCATAAGCCGATAGCGATTCTACATAGCGGCGCTGGCCTTCGGCATAAATCGTGTCAAAAGCCAGGCTGCTCTTGCCGCTGCCGCTCAAGCCGGTGATGACCACGAGCTGGTCGCGCGGGATTTCCAGATCAATATTTTTTAAATTGTGTTCACGGGCGCCGCGGATGATGAGCTTATCTAAAGCCATAGGGGATGAGTCCTTTTGAGTCTATCGTCGCGATTGGCATATATACTTGGCTCTGTCATAGATGAAAATCGACTGCTCGACTAAAATCAGGCGAAACCCTTTTCATCTACGCCAACCGCGAGTATAATGCCAAAGTCGGATACATATCTTGCGGTTTTCGTGACTATTCATGCGTCCCCTTCGACAAGCTCAGGGGACGCATGAATAGTTAGTTTCCATTGCGAAAGGCGATTTACCGCAAAGACCGCGAAGAGCGCAAGGAAAGCTTAGAGGAATCTCCTGGCACTTGCGCCCTTGCGGTGGGAAAGCTGTTTCGCAACAAGTACTAGTTATCGGTTAGCAGTCACTTTACTACAGGCGTCGAAAGCGCCACTTTGTGACAGAGCCCAGCCTAGCCGTATGACGAACAAGTGTTCCAACCAATTGATTGTACCGCAAGTTGTCGCAAAAATCAA
The DNA here is from genome assembly GCA_041391125.1 of Caldilineaceae bacterium. Lineage (GTDB taxonomy): Bacteria > Chloroflexota > Anaerolineae > Caldilineales > Caldilineaceae > JACKBC01. Next base: position 44,302 of record JAWKON010000034.1, on the reverse strand, counting down.
TCAGCGATTTCGCCCGCCAGCAATTGTTAACAAGATCATCCATGAACATGCAAACGACTTTTCCGCATCCCGTTTATAGTAGCACCGTCCTCCGCCAGCTTATGCTGATGCGCAAACCTATCTCTTCGCCCCCATGCTGGTCGCCCACGAAGCGCACGCCATTATGCTGGCCGAGTGCGCCATTATCAGCCGGGCCAATGCCGCCGCCATTTTGGACGCCGTGCGGCAAATCCGCGCCGCCGGGGTGGCGGCCTACACCTATCAGCCCGGCGTCGAAGATCTTTTCTTCCGTATCGAGGCGCAAATCATCGAAATAGCCGGCGCCGATTATGGCGGCAATTTGCAGCTTGCCCGCAGCCGCAATGATTTGGGGCAGGCGCTGGCGCGCATGGCGCTGCGCACGGAGGTGGACGCGCTCTATGCCGATCTGCTGGCGCTGCGTCACCCGTGCTAAAGCTGGCGCAGCAGCATCTGCACACGCTCATGCCCGGCTACACGCATACGCAACCGGCGCAACCCGTGACCTTTGCGCACTATCTGGCGGGCGTGCTCACTTTTCTGGCCAAAGACCAGCCGCGCATTGCCGCCGCCTATGCCAATGTCAATGAATCGCCGCCGGGCGCTGCCGCCTTCACCGGCACCGGCTTCCCCATTGACCGGCAACGTGGGCCGAACTGCTGGGTTTCGATGGCGTCATCGAAAGCACCCATCACAGTATTGGCGCCGGCGACCATCTGACCGATGTGGCGTTTGCCATCCAGTCACTGGCCATCGGCCTGAGCCGCCTCACCAAAGACCTCCTCTTTCTGGCCACCCAGGAAGCGGGCGCCTGCACATAGACGACAGCTTTATTCAGATCAGTTCGATCATGCCCCAAAAGCGCAACCCGGTGGTGCTGGAACATCTGCGCGCCCGCTTGAGCCGCAGCCTCGGCTACGCACAGACCGTGGTCACCCAGTGCCACAGCATCCCCTATGGCGACACGCAGGACATCGAAGATGAGATCCTGCCGCCGCTGCTGGCTGCGTTAAATTCCATGCGCGAATGCCTGACGCTTTATACGGCTGTTTTTGAGACGCTAGAGCTGAATGCCGAGCACCTGGCCGCACGCGCCGGCCACGGCTTCACCACCGCCACCGAACTGGCGGATGCGCTGGTGCGCCAATCCGGGCTGCCCTTCCGCCAGGCCCACAAAGTGACCGCCGCCCTGGTGCAAAACGCCGTGCGCGACGGTCTGCAAACCGCCGCGCTTGAACTGCCGCATCTGCAAACTGCCGCGCGCGCGGTTTTGGGCCATGAAGTTAATCTGTCGGCCGCACAGTTTGCGCAAGCGCTCGACCCGCGCCGCTTTGTGGAAAGCCGCACGGGCATTGGCGGCGTCTCTCCACTGGCAACCGGGCAACTGCTGCAAAACCAATCCGACCAGCTCGCCCAAGTTGAGAGCTGGCGGCAACAGGCGCAAGCCCGGCTGGCCAGCGCCGAGCAATTGCGTAATGAAGCAGCTCGGTCGTTTCTATAGTTTGACCAATGACTGCACTGCAAAAACCGCAGATTACGCAGATTATCTTCTCAGAAAAAATCCGCGCAATCTGCGAAATCTGTGGTTAAATAGTCTTTTGCGGCAGGGTCAACCAATCAATTTTCGCCAATCGCAAAGCTTCACCAAAACTCCCAAAATCTGTATAATCTTCCTAATCTGTTGATCGAATCGTTCAGGAGGCAAAGGAATTATCATGGCCAAAAGCAATCCCGTGTTGATCGACGCCCTGCGCCAGACCGCCCAGCGGCTGGACGAAGGCGCCTATTACGAATGGGGCCACATGGCGCGCTGCAACTGTGGTCACCTGGTGCAAACCGTCACCAACATGACCGCCAGCGAAATCGCCCGCTCGGTTGACTATCAGCTTGACGAGTGGAGCGAGTATGCCAACGACTATTGCGAAGGCACCGGTCACAAAGTAGACGATCTGTTTCTGGCGCTCAATGAGATCGGCTTTGGCTATCGCGATGTGGTCTGCCTGGAGAATCTGTCGGACCCGCGCGTGCTGGAACGGCTCAACGGGCGCGCCCGCCGCATACGGCGCAACCAGGTGGCGGACGTGACGCTCTACATGCGCACCCTGGCCGATCTGCTCGAAGAAAATCCGGCATGAAAATCACCGACATCCGCACCTATGTAGTGGGCAACCCCTGGAAAAACTGGATTTTCGTCAAAGTCTTCACCGATGAAGGGGTGGTGGGCATTGGCGAAGCCACCGCCGGGCTGGAGACCAAGCCGGCCGAAGCCCAAGTGCATGAATTGAGCCGCTTTGTGCTGGGTGAAGATCCGCGGCAACCTGAGCGCATCTGGCAGCGCATGCACAAAGGCGTCTTCCTCAACGGCTCGTCGGCCATGAGCGCCATTGAGATTGCCTGTTGGGACATTTTGGGCAAGAGCTTAAATGCACCCGTTTGGCAATTGCTGGGTGGCAAGCAGCGGCCCAAACTGCGCGTCTACGCCAATGGCTGGTACAAGGGGCCGCGCGAACCCACCTTTTTTGCCGAGGCAGCCCTGCGCCTGAAGGAAATGGGCTACACCGCCCTCAAGTTTGATCCCTTTGGCGCGGCCTATCGTTTTCTGGACGGTGCCGAGGAGCGCCTCTCTTTGCGGCTGGTGCAGGCCGTGCGCGAAGCCGTGGGCGACGAGGTCGATCTGCTCATTGAGGGCCACGACCGCTTTAGCGTCAGCACGGCCATCCGCATTGGGCGGCAGTTGGCCGAGTTTCGCCCCATGTGGTTCGAGACGCCCGTCATGTCCACCGACATTGCCGCCACCATCGAAGTGGCGCGCGCCATCGACGTGCCGGTGGCCACCGGCGAACGCTTTGGCCGCTTGGGCCAATTTCTGGATCTGCTGGCGCACCGCGTGGTGGACATTGTGCAGCCGGAAACGCTCAAAATTGGCGGCATCTCCGGCGCCCGCAAGGCCGCGGCATTGGCCGAGTCTGCCGAGGCATTTGTGGCGCTGCACCAGGCGCAGAGCCCCTTTAACAGCGCGGTCAACGCCCACATCCACGCCAGCCTGCCCAACTTTTTGATTCAAGAATGCTTTGACGACTTTTTGGAGCCGTGGGCCTTCGATATTTTGCAGGGATCGCCCCGTGTGCAAAATGGTTATATTGCACCGTCCGATGCGCCCGGCATTGGCGTCGAACTAAACGAAACCGAAATGGCCAAACACCCCTACGGCCAAAATAACTTTCTGCGCCTCTTTGAAGACGGCTGGGAAACCCGCGGTCGCTAGGGCCTCCCCCTGCCTGCTCCCTTTCCCCTTCCCCCCTTCACTTATGAATCAACATGTAACTTTTCAATTCATCAACACAGGAGTCACCATGTCCACCAAACTCAACTTCGGGCTGATCGGCGCTGGCCGCATTGGCCGCGTACACGCCGAAAGCCTGACCCGCCGCCTGAGCAACGTCCATCTGCGGGCCGTCACCGATCTTTTTCCGGCCGCCGCGCAAACGTGTGCTAACGACTTCCAAATTCCACACGTTTATGCCGATCAGCGCGCCCTTTTGGACGACCCGCAGATTGACGCCGTCCTGATCTGCTCGGCCACCGAGACGCACACCCAGTTTATTATTGAAGCCGCCCAGGCCGGCAAACACATCTTTTGCGAAAAGCCCATTGCGCTGGATCTGGCCAAAATTGATGCGGCGCTGGCCGCCGTGCACAAGGCCGGCGTCAAGCTGCAAATCGGCTTCAACCGGCGCTTTGACGCCAATTTCCGCCACCTGCACGAAACCGTCAAAGCGGGCGGCATCGGCGATGTGCATTTGCTGCAAATCACCAGCCGCGACCCGGCGCCGCCGCCCATCAGCTATGTTAAGGGCTCGGGCGGCATCTTTTTGGACATGACCATTCACGATTTTGATATGGCGCGCTATCTGGTGGGCGATGAGGTGGAGGAGGTTTACGCCACCGGCGGCGTGCGCATCGACCCCGCCATCGGTGAGGCGGGCGATATTGATACGGCGGTGATTACGCTGCGCTTTAAGGGGGGCGCCATCGGCGTTATCAATAACAGCCGGCAGGCCGTCTATGGCTACGATCAGCGGGCCGAGGTTTTTGGCTCTAAGGGCGCCATTGAAGCGGGCAACAATCTGCCGCACAACACTCGGCACAGCACGGCCCAAAGCGTGGATTCCCCCAAACCACTCCACTTTTTCCTAGAGCGCTATATGGATTCCTACGCCAATGAAATGCGTGGCTTTGTGGAGGCAATTGAGAAAGACATAGCGCCGCCGGTCAGCGGCATGGATGGCCGCATCCCGGTGGTCATGGGGCTGGCCGCGGGCAAATCTTATCGGGAAAACCGGCCGGTGCGTTTAAGCGAGGTGGAGAGTTAGTTCTTGTTGACGGAAAGTAGAAACTGGAAAGCAGAAACTGAGTTTTTGACAAAAACTCAGTTTCTTATCCGGTAAAATACTACTGTTGTATTACTCGTTGAGGCGCGCTAATCTGGCTCTGGCGTGGCGGTCGCCTTGCTGTCTGGCTCGGATGGCGTCGGTTCCGCAGTCGGTTCTTCGGCGGCAGGCGGCGCTTCGTCGTCATCTGGCGCGGGGGTGGCCGTTGGGGCTGGCTCCGGGTTGGGCGGCGGAGGCGGGTTGCCGCCAGGCACTTCCGTGGGTGCCGGTTCTGCCGTGGGTGCCGGCTCAGTTGTCGGCTCGCTGGTCGCCGTTGCCCCCGCATCTGGATCATCTGTGGCGGTCGGTTCGGCGCTTACAGGAGTCGAGGTGGTCGGCGGTTCCAGGCTAGGCGCCGGATGCGGCGGCGCCATTTCACCCGAATCGGCGGTGGGTGTGGGCGTCGGCCAGCCTTCGCCGGAAGATTGGGTGGGCTCCGGGGTGGCAGTTGGCTCTGCCGTTGGCTCATCCTCGTCGGGCGTCGGCGTATCCTCCGGCGCGTCCGTTGGATCCGCGGTTGGCTCGTCGGTCACTTCACTGTCCGGCGTTTCTGAAGCTTCGGGCGTGGCGCTCTCGGCGGGCGTGCCTTCGGCAGGCGCGGTGGGCGTAACTTCATCGGTTGCCGCCGGCGTTCCGTCGGCAGGAGTTGCGGTCTCGGTGATATCGGTGGGCGTACCGGTTTCCGCCTCTGGCGTTTGCGCTTCGATGGTCCCCGTCACCGGCGTTTCCGCGGCGGGCGCGTCCGTTTCACCGGTGGCGGTAGCAGTGGGCGGTATCAATACATGGTTCTGCGGCGTGGCCGTATCTTCCGGCGCTGCCGGCGTGGGTGATGCAGGGGCGGCCACCGGCGTATTGGTGGGCTGTGGGCTGGAGCCGCCGCTAGAGTTTGAACTCGATGAGTTTGAATTTGACCGACCTGAAGTACTCTGTGTTGGCTCCGGCGGCGTGGTTGGTTGGGCGGGCGCGGGCTGGACCACAACGGTCGTCGGGGTGGCCGTGGCGGCTATAACCGGTTGCTGCACAATGGGCGTGGCCGTGGGCGGCGCCGGCGTTTGTGTGGGCGCCGGCGTAAAAGTTGGATAGAGCGTATTGGTGGGCGTGGGCTGTGCCGGCTCCGTGGCGGTGGGCAGCGGCGTCTCGGTGGCCGCCACCGCGGTTGGCGAAGCGAGCGACTGCGGCGTGGCGGTCCGCTCTTCCGACACAATGCCCGGAATGACCGGCGGCGCCGCCGTATTGTTATCCAACTGCGTGCGCAGACCGCGCACCAGCGCCACCACGGCCAATACCAAACAGGCCGCAATAACAATTCCTGCCGCCGGCCGCAACACGCGCATGGCGTCTTCAGAAATCAGACGCCGCAGAAAGAAGCGGCGTGGGGCCGGAGTGGCCGACGTGGGGCCGCTGGGCAACCCGCTGGCGACCGCACCGGGCGGCAACAGCGGCGCCGGATTGATGGGCAGCCCAAATGGGCGTTGCCCATTGCGCGGGCGGCTGTGCAGATTAGTGCGTGCGTCCTTGAGCTGTTGTTCCTGCGCCATTGCGGCCACTGCCTGCCGCCCGCGCGCAAACGCCGCGTCCGAGAGTCGAATCGGCGGCGCTTCGCGCACGACGGTCAAAAGGCGCAAAAGCGGCTCCAGTTCGGCCGCATCGGCGGGATACTTGGCCAGACAGTCCGCAATCGACTGGCCCTGCTCGATGGCCTGTATGCAATTGGCTAACAGCTCTTCAAAGCTCATTTACACTCTGCTCTGTTTGAAAACAAAAGTTTGGTCTTTTAGCACTGCAACGGAAACTTCCGTTTTCAAAGCAACCGCTGGATAGTTTACTATTCTTCAACCAAATACCGACGCAGGCTTTCCAGAGAACGATGTTGGAGCGCTTTGATGGCCCCCTGGCTTTTCTGCATAATCTGGGCCGTCTCGGCAATGCTAAACTCTTCTATAAAACGCAAGACTATCACCTGACGCTGCTGCTCATTTAAAAGTTTCAGCTTCTGCAGCAGCAGGTCAAAATCGACCTGCTCCTCTACCTCTTGCGTAAGCGATTTGCGGTCGGCAATCGTCTCCATCTGCTCAATGGGCAGCGCGGTGGAGCGCTTCTGCTTGCGCAAATTATCGACCATTTTGTTGTAGGCCATGCGATAGAGCCAGGCCGAAAAGATGGCCACGTTGTCTTTGGGCGCAATATTATATTTGCTGATGTTTTCAATCAGACGCAGAAACACCTGCCCCATAATCTCTTCGGCGGCGTGATAATCTTCCAGCCGCGCCATAAGAAAGCGAAAAACGCGGTCGGCATAGAGCAGGTAGAGTCCGTCAAAGGCTTGCGGATCGCCGCTTTTCTGCGCGCGCTGCAACAAATCGACTAAAACGTGCTCATCAATTTGATCGCCGCGCTGAATCTCTTCCATGAGACCGATTCCACAACTGTATTGAATACGCCAGAGAGTGGGGAAAGTTACGGAATTGCCGCCGATTTAGCCAAGCGCCTGCAAAGCCGCCGGCGCGCTCTTTTTCGGACTGATTTTATATTGCACATCCACTAGCTTGCCCGTCTCATCAATGACGAACTGGCTACGAATAATACCCATATACTTTTTGCCGTACATGGACTTTTCGCCCCACACGCCGTAGGCCTCTGCAATCGCATGATCTTCATCCACCAGTAGGGTAAAGGGCAAATGATACTTGCTCTTAAACTTCTGATGCGAGGCCACACCGTCCGGGCTCACGCCGAGGACGACGGCATTCTGCTCCTGGATAGCCGGATAGCTGTCGCGCAATTCACAGGCCTGGGTGGTGCAACCGCTGGTGTCGTCTTTGGGGTAAAAATAGAGCACCACGCGCTGGCCGCGATACGCGCTCAATTTTACCGTTTCGCCTTGATCCGTCGTGGCTTCAAAATCCGGCGCCGTATCGCTTACGTTTAACTGAGCCATCTTTTTCTCCTTGATTTATCGTATACCAAGTGCTTTGGGATATCTTGCGGGTGATGCCACAGATCCCCGATACATTAAACCGTTAACCGCGCCTCTTCGTCAAATGTGCCGAAGGCGTCGACCCCGCTTCTGTTGAGTAGAGTCGATATATGAGAACGAGTTGGGCTCTTAATCTCTTAAAAATAAAGACCTTGCATACACGAGCCATTGCTACTGAATACGACTCATGCATCAAGGTCTTTGGGAAAACGATTTTGCTTTTCGCCGCCAACGTTATCGCACGTAAAGGACCGGCAAGTTGTAAGAAAAACACGGATGGGGGAACACGGATAAAATAGTGAGACATATCTGTGTTCCCCCTATCCGTGTTTACAAAATCTACAATCTACCCCAACTCTTTCTTGATCGCTTGCAGCTTCTCATATTCGGGCCGAGATTTATAAAATTCATCCAGCGGGAAGCAGCCGGAGATCATGTTGTTGCGCGGGGCGGTGGTGCAGTCGCTAAAGGTGCGGCAGATGCGTTTGCGCTGCAAGGGGTTGCCGGCCAGAATGTCGGCGCAGATGTCGGGATAGCTGAGCACCATGCGGCCGATGCCCACAAAATCGCTTTGGCCGGTACGCACCACGCTCTGCGCCACATTGGGGAACCAATCCTGCAAATACGAATAGCCCGAACCCACATAGACAAAACCGGGGCAACGCGCCTTGAGCGCTGCCGCCGCGTTGATCTGCCGCGCCACGCCCGCCAGCGGATCCTCGGGCGGCTGATAACCATCCGAGGGCGGGAAAAGCGCCGGCCGCTGGATGTGCGGGTTATAATAGGGGCTGCCGCCCGTAATGCAGACCAGCTCAATATCCAGCGCTTTGAGCTGCTCCATAAAGGCCACCGGCTCGGTCAGGTTAATACCCCTGCCGCTGCCGTCGCCGCCAAAGGCGTATGGATATTGGGCGCCCTGCAAATCGACCATCACGCCTTCACCGTCCTGTGCAGGGTCGGGCTGGAAGGGCGCAACAGTCAAACATGCTCAGCCGCACGCCGATTTCCAGACCGGTAGCCTCGCTGCACGGATACCAGCCACGATTCGCGCAGAAAGCGCGTGCGGTTTTCAAAGCTGCCGCCATAGGGGCCGGGTCGGTCCACGGCGCTCAAAAACTCATGACCCAAATAACCGTGGCAATGTTTGACGTCCACAAAGGCAAAGCCGGCCCGCTTGGCCAGCACCGCCGCCTTGACAAAATCCTCGATCAGCCGCCGGATGTCGTCATCGCTCATCAACGCGGAATCGTCTTTGATGTTGAACTTGGGGTCCAAAAGGGGTGGCGATAGAGCGTTTTGGGCGCAATGGGCTGGCCCACCGTGGAGTCGGCAGAAACGCCCCGAGTGGGTCAACTGCATGCCAATCAGCAGATCGTCGCTGCGGCCATAGCGCTCTTCGTGCGATGCCACCAAATGTTGACGCAAATCGGTCAGGCCGCCCACCGTCTCCGCGCTGATCATGAGCTGGTGTGGATTGGCGCGGCCATCCGGGCGCACCGCCACCGCTTCGCAACCCCAGATGAGCTTAGCGCCGCTTTGGCCAAAACGCTGCCAGCGTCGCCGCACCAGCTCGTTGGGGTGACCGCTCACTTCGCCATCCCATCCCTCCATGGGCAGCACGGCCAGTCGATTGCCGATGACGCCATTTTTGCGCGCATACGGTTGCGCCAACGGCGACGATGGACCCGCCTGCATCTCTGCATCAAATGGCATGGAAATCTTGAGGTCAGCTAAATGTTTCAGAAAAGAAGTTGCCGTCCGCAAGGTGGCAACGCGCCGGATTCGCATGGTTATTCCTCAATGGTGTTTGGGGTGGCGGGTGGCAAGTTGCTAGGTGATCACTATGCGACTCTACAACCCTGCAACTCTGCCCCTTTTTACAGTCGGCGCAAATGGAAGCCGCCGTCCACGTTGAGCACTTCGCCGGTGGAGAAAGGGAAGTAACCCTCGGCAATGGCGACAACCGCCCGGCCGATGTCGTCGGGTTGGCCCCAGCGCTGAATGGGGGTCAGGCCATCGCCAATTAGATCGTCATATTTTTGCTTGACCACGCTGGTCATGTCGGTTTCGATAATGCCGGGCGAATTTCATAGACGTTGATGCCATACTCAGACAGCCGGTCGGCGAAGAGGCTGTCATCATGCTCAGGCCGGCTTTGGAAATGCAATATTCGCCGCGATTGGGGCTGCTGGCGTAAGCGCTGGGCGAGCCGATGTTGATGATCTGGGGGCGCTCAATGCGCCCCTGCTGCAAGAGTTCGATCATGGTGTTGGCCACCTTTTGGGTCAGAAAAAAGGGGCCTTTGAGATTGACGCTCATCACTTCGTCATAGCTCGCTTCGCCCACGCTCAGAATGTCCGTGCGCTGGCGCGGCGCTCCATGCCGGCATTGTTGACCAGCAGATCCGCGGCCAAAATGTTCCAAACAGCGTGCGACCAACATTTCCCGATCCGCCGCTGCGCCAATATCGGCCTGCACGGTGAGCGCCTGCGCGCCCTGCTGTTCGACCAGGCTGGCCGTTTCGGCAGCGGCTGCCGCATTGCCCCGATAGTTGATCACCAATGCCCAGCCCTTGGCGGCCAGGCTCAGGGCAATGCAGCGGCCTGCGCGGCCGGCTCCGGTCACCAGCGCCACGCGTTGGCAACTCACTCATGGCCCAGCACCTTGCTGACGGCTTCCAGGAAGAAATATTCGCCCCACATAACGCTCTCGTTAACGCCCAGCCCGCGCATTTGGTGGTACATACCGTGCTTCAAAATACCTTCCCAGCCCGGCGTATCGATGGCCAGAAATTCGGGCTCGGTTAGCGTGTCCATAATTTGCAGCGCGTAATCTTGATAAAGACGCGCCCGCACGGCGTCGCCGCTCAGTTTGGCCAGATTGAAAAGGCCGCTGGCCGCAATGGCCGCCGCCGAGCTTTCATAGGGATCGGCCGGGTTGGGTTCGTCCCAGTCGTTGGGCGGCACGCCATGCTCCGGCGTGTTTTCAATGTAAAAACGGGCGCAATCTTCGGCGGTCTGCAAATAGCGCACATCGTTGGTGAAGGCATAGGCCGTGCCAAAGCCGTAGAGCGCCCAGGTCAAACCGCGCGCCCAAGCTGAATCGTCGCGCCAGCCCTGGTGCGTGCTCTGGCGCAAGAAGACGCCCGTTTCCAAATCAAAGATGCCCTCGTGCGACGTGCTGCCGTCGCCGCGCACCAGATAGCGGCGGGTGGTCAGGCAGTGCTGATTGGCAATGCGCAACAGGTTGGCGTCGTTGGTCTGCTGGGCGGCGTAAAAGACGATGCCCACATTCATCATGATGTCGATGAAGAGGCTCTCATCGGCCACAAAAGAGCGCATGTATTGGCCCTTTTCCTTGAAGCGTAGCCCCATGGTCTGACCAGCCTGGATCAGCACGGCGTGAATGGCTTGCATCTGTTCGGCGCCCAGGTCGGGCATGGCCAGCCAGCGTCGCCAGGTGGACCAAAAGACAAAACCCAGATCATGCACGTTGCGGTCATATTGGCGATCTTCCACGAGACGCGAGTAGTGTTCGGCGCGGACGCGCCACTGCGCATCGCCGGTGTGCTGATAGAGCAGCCAGAGTTGGCCGCCCAAAAAGCCTTCGCACCAGTTGGTCCACGCCTCGCCATCGTGCTTCCATTTGCCGCCCACGGTATACATGGGGAAATAGTCGGGATGAGTTTCCGTCAAATGCGTCAACTGCCGCGCGGCAAAGTCCATAGTCTGGCGGCACTTTTCATTCAGCCGCTCACGGTCGATCATCTGCTGCTCCTGTGGATGAATTCACGTTGTCGAGGATTGAAGATAGATATCTATTCAGGCTCTCGATGGCTGAGACTTCGGCGTGAGCTCAGTCGAACGCTTGTCGAAGCCCGTGTCCCCTTCGACAAGCGCAGGGGACGGCTGAATAGGTACGAAAATCGCCACAAACACACAAAGGACTCCCACCTTCATGCCAATCCCTTTGTGGATTTTATGTGTTGTTGCGGCGATTTACGCTGAAAAATCCAGCCGCATAAGCTGGCCGCCCTGCCGAATTTCCATTTGGCTGCTGCCGATCTCCACTGTGCAATATAGATTTTCCATATGCTTGAAATTAGAAATCGGCGTCGCGCGCTCGTTGATCAGCAGCGGTCCTTCCCAGCCAAAATCAATGGTTTCGCCGCGCAGCGTGTCAGCATGAACCGCAGCCGCCTCCAGCGAAATATCAAGCGCCAGAATCTTGGCTTGAAATTCGGCAAAGTCGCCATCTTGCGCCGCTCGCCCCATCATACAGAGCCACACATTGTGGGCGCCGTGCGAACGCAATTCGCGATAGGCATTGCGGCCGTGCGTCACCTCCTCCACGCCCTGGGACGCGGTTAAGGCCATATAGCCTTCACCCACACGGGCAAAGGCCCAACCGCCGCGCAGCGTGGATTCATCAAAGGCGTAGGTCGGAAAATAGGCGTGGGTGAAGCCCAGCCAATCGTCAGCAGGGAGCTGATGCACGGCCACCAAGACATCTTTCCATTGCGCTACGCGCGGCAAAATGGCGTTGCCGTGCCAGGCATTGGGACGATGTGCCCCGTCCTCGCTGAGACAGGGAGGATGATTGACAAACACAACCGCATCCGGCCCCAAGGTGGCCTGCCAGATGTGCTGCTGATAGCCTGCCGCACCGGGCTGATAATCCTGCGCCGAGCAGAGCATGTAGTCGGGCGTTTTGTAGGTCACTTTGTTGACTTCCCACGCGCCCGCGGCCAGATCGCACCACGGCTCCAGCGTACCGGCGTGGCGCTCGCGGCTCCACATTTCAGCCGGACGATCGGACGCAACATCGGCAATAATCAGCGGGAAGGTGTAATTATCGGCGCAGGCAATGCTCACCACGCCCAGAATGCGTTCATTGTAGACGCCCATGCCCCACAGCAGCCGGGAAACGCCGGAGGTCGGCTCCAAATAGCCGCTTTTAATGTATGGCGAATAGGTGCGTCCATGCGTGGAGCCAAAGACACCGCCATACGAGTTGACCGCCAGAATCAGCAGCAGCTTGTCCAGCACAATGGCGGCCATTTCGGCCACTTCATCGCTCTCGGCCAAATCGACCAGATGCGTCAGCGCCAGAATATCTTCCTCAAAATAGGTGTTGGAATCCCACTCGCGGAAGCCGCCCGCCGCCCGCTTGCGCAGCCAGGAGAGCGCCATGCGTTCACCCTTGTCTTTGTGCCAGGCGCCAAGCTGATTGACGTTGCTAAACATATCATCCTCAAAAAGCTGGCCGGCCAGAATTTCGCAAGTATGGAAGAGAATTTGGTGATTCTCCGACCAATAACACATGGCGTCATTGCCCAGCTCGTCCATCCAATATTTAAAATTGAGGATACACCCCTGGAGCGGCTGGCGCAGTTCATCGGGGAAATGGGGCTCATCCCAAAAGCGGTAGATCATACCCAGCAGCCCCACCATATAAAAATCGCTGCAATCGCTGCGGGCGTTGATCGACGCAATCTGCGCCAAAATGGGTTCGGTTTTGACCAAATCCCACCAGCCCAATGCCATTTTGGCAATCTGGCTAAAGAGGCTGCTTTCGCGGCGAGCGGCATCGCGCAATGCTTCGATGCGGCGGGCGGCATAGGTTTCCGGCGTGTTGGCTGCCGCCGGTTGCGCGGCATATTGGTTATGCACAACGCGGCATTCGAGCACGCGCTGCACGCGCAAATTATGCACATAGTACGTTTCCGGGTCGGGCATAAGCACAATGTGATACGGCCCTTCGGGAAACTGATAGGCTTTGCCTAAACGGGCGCTGGCGAGCGGTTTGCCTTCCGTATGGCGCTCGGAATAGATGCGCCCCGTTGGGCTCTGCACACGGATGCAAATATTGTCCTTTACCTCAACCGGCCAGTGGATCGTCACATCTTCATCGTGGGTGAAAATGTCGCGATCCAAATAGGCCTGCGCAAAGAGTTCCTCCAAATGCTGGCGCAATTTCACCCGTTCAATAGAGGTAGCCAGAACCACGCGCCACTCGGCGGGGCAGTCGACAATTTGCAGCGCCATAGCGTTGGGATTTTCGCGGATGGCCACTGTTTCAAAGCGCACCAGAAGCTGGTTGCGACCGGTCTGCAAATGAGCGGGGAAGGAAACGGTGTGTGGAATCTGGTGATGAAAATGTTCACAACGCTGCACGTGCTGACCGTTGAGCCACACATCCGCCGGGCCATTGGTGGTGAGCCGCAATGCCACATCCGCCGCCGCGGGACATTCGATCTGGGCCGCCGCCCACACCGTCACATGATGACAGGTGTGGTAGAACGTACTCAGATCGACAAAATGGTCGTCGTTGCAGATATAGGCGCGCCAGGTCAACTCTGGCGTTTCACCGCCGGTTCCGGTGACGGTCACCTTTTCCAGCTCAACCGGCAGATCGGCAACGCCAGCCTCAGTGCGATGGTAATGTTGGGCAATGTTGGTCTTGAGAACGGCGCCTTCGCCGTTAAAGCGTTCTAACTGTTCGACTGACTGCGCCAATGGACCGGCCACGAGCCAGTTGTGAATGAAGCCGTTTGCAAGAGGATAGATTATTTCTTGGGGCATTATTTTCAATTCAGAAGCTTGATCTAACAAGAAGAACGTGCGGCAAGGATGTCGCACCTACGATTATTGTTCTCGCTCACCAATACAAAATCTGTGCAAATCCAAAAAATCTGTGCAATCTGTGTTCCATTAAAATCGCTTTGCCTTGACCATCTCTTCGTGCTCAGGCAGATAGGGAATGCCCTTAATATCCCAGGCCGCGCGGCCTAGCACGGCGTGAATCCCCATGAGCTGGCGGCGGCGCGGCGTGTTGGCCCAATCTACCACCACCTGCGGCGGCAGACCGTTGACCCACTTTTTCACCCAGAAGGGCTGATAGCCATAGATCAAAATGCGACGGTCGCGGGTGCTCACGTTGGCTGTGCCGGTGTGCCAAAGCGTGACGTCCCACAGGATGGCGCTGCCCGCTGCTCCCACAATCTTCTTCATGCCGGGCATCTGCTCCAGCTTGTCATCGCGATACTCCTCGCGCGGCGGGTCCTCATCCCATTTTTGGCTGCCCGGCACCAAGCTGAAGCAGCCCATACTCTCATCCTGATCGTCCAGAAAATAGAAAACCTTGGCTTTGAGCACATATTGGGGATGGCGATAGGGCGGCCAATCGCGATGCCAGGCCGTGTGGGCGTTCGTCCCGGCGTGGTGACAGTGGGCCACAATCTCCATAGTTTGCACTGTGGGACCAACCACGGCCTCCACCATCGGCATGATGCGCGGATTGTCGGCAATGTCCAGAAAAACCGTATCGTGCTCGTATGGATTGCTCATGGTGTGAGCGTCGGGGCCGTGACCATAGCCGCCCTTGTAGACGCCGCTCTGCACCATGTCGCGCCAGGCCTGTTCGGTGGCGGATTGCCTTTTGCATAGGCGGTGCGGCGCGGTCAATGTATCCGCGCCAAGGCGTTTTCAATCATGATGTAGCCGTTGTCAGCAAAGAACTGTTTCTGGTCGGCATTCATAAAATCGCTCTTTAGACTGTATTTCAATTGTATAATGATCAGCAAATTAATACAACGTCTAGGAGCAGATTATGAGCTACGCGCATTGGTCGCTGAAGAATTCCCGCATGAACTTCACTTGCCATGCTTAAGTTTGGCGAAGCGCTTGAGCAAATATGCGCCAAATGGCGGTCCGTTGTGAAGACTGACAGATTGATCACGGCTCAAGAACGCACCGAGCAACATGTAAGCGGTCTTGAAGCTGCTTTAGAGCGGCTGGCCCAAGCACAAATGAAGACCGAGCAACGCCTGGACGCACTTGCCGAAGCAAGAGAAACTGAGCGACGGTTGGCTGAACTGGCCGAGGCCCAAATACAAACTGAGCAGAGCCTTTCTCAGTTGATTGATGAGCATCAAGAGACACGCCGTCAACTAGGAGGCCTGACTGACTGTTGGCTACCAACTGGAAGACTTCGCCTATAAAGCGCTCCCAGCTCTATTGCAGCGTGATTACAATTTAACCGTTCAAGGCCGCCTTAACGCGGCTATGTGAATGACAATCGCGCAGGCGCAGCAAATCAAATTTTGGGTACAGCAACGCAATGGCGATGAACTTACCATTGTGGGTAAAAGCAAGGCCCAACTCTCGAAAAACGATATCAACCGCTTTCTCCGTCGCCAAGTAGACATGACGGCATCTATGAGCGACTGTTTCGTGCTTGTCACTTATATGATCAGCGAGCCAGATGTGGAGGAGTACGCACAGTCACAAAATGTCGCCCTCTATTACTCCTGCGATTTCTAACCTCAAAATGCCGGTTACCGTTTTTACTCGTACAAAACGCAGCGCACCTTATGCCCAGACTCAACTTCCAGGAAGGGCGGGTCTTTTTCATCACAAACGCCTTTGATGGCGTGGCGGCAGCGCGGATGGAATGGGCAGCCCTTAGGAATCGAGTAGGGGTCCGGCACCGAGCCGCGAATCGCGGCCAGCGGACCACTTCGTTCCTGCAGCGATTTGGCCCCCAAACGCGGAATCGAGCGCAAGAGCGCTTGCGTATAGGGATGCTTGGGGTTATAGAATATCGTATCCACATCGGCCATTTCCACGGCCTGCCCCAGATACATGACAATCACATAGTCCACCATCTGCGCAATCACGCCCAGGTCGTGGGTGATGAAGATGATGGCCATGCCCAGCTCTTCCTGCAAGCTGCGCATGAGCGTGAGGATTTGGGCCTGCGTGGTCACGTCCAGCGCCGTGGTGGGCTCATCAGCAATGAGCAGCGCCGGATGGCAAGAGAGCGCCATGGCGATCATGGCGCGCTGGCGCATACCGCCGGAGAGCTGGTGCGGATAGCGGTCGATAATGCGCGCCGGCTGCGGCATATTCACTTTGGTGAGAATGTCGAGCGTCTGCTCGCGCGCCTCTTCTTCGCTCACGTTGCGGTGCAGCCGGATGGCCTCCATGATCTGGTTGCCAATGGTGTGGACCGGGCTCAGCGATGTCATGGGCTCCTGAAAGACCATAGAGATTTCGCCGCCGCGAATGTTGCGAATCTCGGCGCTACGGTGATCGAGCGAGACCAGATCGACTACTTCCTCGCCCATGCTCGTCCCGTTCTGACGCCTTCGGTAGAGAATTTGCCCTTCCACAATTTTGCCGGGGGGCGGCTCAATGCGCAGCACCGAGCGCGCCGTGATCGACTTGCCGCAGCCGCTCTCGCCTACCAGCCCCACGGTTTGACCGCGCGCCACGGTAAAGTCTACGCCATCCACGGCGCGCACCGTCCCCTGCTCCAGGAAAAAGTAGGTTTTCAGATTGCGGACTTCGAGTAAAGTAGAATCGGATGAGTTCATGGCCATAAAGTTTTTATTCTTGGGTGAAAGTAGTATTGACAATTGTATTGACAATCGTCATGTCTCAGTATATAATTTCATCAATCAATAAACCAGTTCGTCTGGTTTACCCGCTCTTGACGATAAGGTGACCACTTGAGGTTGCTTGCCTTAAAGGATAGTCAAGAGCGTTTTATTTTCTACTTCGCATACGGATCCGCGGCATCGCGAATGCCATCACCCAGGAAGTTGAACGCCAGCACGGTGAGCACCACGGCCAGCGCCGGGATCAGCAGCCAGGGGGCCAACGCCACCGTCTTCACTTTTTGTGCATCTTGCAGCAGCACGCCCCAACTGATAGCCGGCGGACGCAGCCCCAGGCCGATAAAGCTCAAGCCGGTTTCCGACAAGATAATGCCCGGAATCGACAGCGTCAGCGAAGCGATGATGTGACTCAAAAAGGAGGGCAACATGTGACGCAAAATCACGCGCATTTCGCTGGAACCGGAAAGCCGCGCCGCCATGACAAAATCTTCCTCGCGCAAGCTGAGAAAACGGCCGCGCACCACGCGCGCCAGCCCCGTCCACCCCACAAATGAGAGCAAAATCGTAATGCCAAAGTAGAGACGCACCACCGGCCAGTCCGCAGGCAGCGCCGCGGCAAGCGCCATGATCAGCGGAATTTCCGGCACAGAGCGGATGAATTCAATAATGCGCTGGATGACATTGTCGGCCGTACCGCCGTAATAGCCCGAAATGCCGCCCAAGATAATACCCAATATCAGGCTGATGACCACAGCCACCAGGCCAATGGTCAGCGAAATGCGAGCGCCGTAACAAACTCGGGTAAAGAGGTCACGCGCGCTTTCATCCACACCCAATAAGAAGAGTCCTTGTTCGCCCGCCTCCGGCCCCAGGCCAAAGAGGTGTTTAGTCCCAGAGAAGAGTCCCCACATTTCGTAGTCTGGCCCATCCACAAAAAAGCGGATAGGGTATTTTTCGCTGGTGTCTTCCGTATAGATGCGCCGTAACGTTTCGGGGTCGCGATCTTGCGCCATTTTGTAGACAAAGGGGCGCTGAAAGGCGCCGCTTTCATCAATAAAGTGGATGCGCGAAGGCGGCGCCAACTTAAATGATACAAAGAGTTCTGAAGGATGCGGGTCGGGGTGATAGGGCGCCACAAACTCGGCGAACGCGGCTACCATATAGAGCAGCACAATCACCACGGCGCTGACCATGGCCATGCGGTGCTTGCGAAACTTCCACCACATGAGCTGCCAATAGGAGGCGACGAAGATCTTTTCATCAGCAGATTTCAGACCACCTTCATCAAAGTGCTCGTCGTCCTGCCAGTCGCCTTGCTCTTCGATTTGATCAAACCAGGTTTTTTCGGTAATAGATGCCATTTTTATTTTGTCAGAATAGTAAGGCAAGTTTTCGAACTTGCCTAAGGACAACTTGGAACGTTGTCCTACAAGATTAACGATCGACGCGGATGCGCGGATCGGCAATTGCTAAAGCAATGTCAGATATTAAGGTGCCGATGACGGTCAATGTGCTGAGGAGCAAAATAAAGCTGCCCGCCAAATACATATCTTGCGACGTGAGCGCCCGCAGCAACATAGGCCCCGTGGTCTGCAAGCTGAGCACCAGCGCCACTAGCGTGGTGCCCGAGATCAAGCTGGCCAGCGACCAGCCCACGGTGCTAAAAAACGGGTTCAGCGCCACGCGCACCGGATATTTCCAGATCAGATGCAGCTCTGTTAGCCCCTTGGCGCGCGCGGTTTCCACATAGGGTTTGTTCAGCTCATCCAGCAGGTTGGCGCGCGTAATGCGGATGTTGCCCGCCGTGCTGCCAAAGGCCAAAATGATCATTGGAATCCAGATATGTTTGGCCATATCCACAAACTTGCCCCAGCTCCAGGGCGCCAACATATATTCGTTGGAACAGAGCCCGCCCACGTTGAGCCCGAGCTGTGATTGGGCAAAATACATAATCACGAGCGCTAGTAAGAAGCCTGGAGTGCCTAATCCTACAAAGCTAAAAAAGGTCATCAAATAATCGAGCCACGAATATTGGTGGGTGGCTGAATAGACACCAATGGGGATAGCCACAAACCAGCTTACCAATAGGGAAGAGAGTGCAAGGGTAGCGGTTAGCGCCAGCCGCTCCCAAATCAGATCTTTCACCGGCTTTTGCCATTCAAAAGATTGACCCCAATCGTTGCGCAGCAGAATGCCGGTAATCCACTTATAATATTGCTTATAAAAAGGTTCACCCAGCCCGTAGCGCACGCGCAACGCTTCTAAAGCTGCTTCGTCCACTTGATCACCCTGAGCCCGAAGTTGCGCGGCATAAGAATTCAAAAAATCACCCGGCGGCGCCTGAATGATCACAAACGAAAGCAGCGAAATCACCAAGAGCGTTGGTATCATGTACAGTACGCGACGCAGAATAAATACGGCCATATGGCAGTGTCTCCAAAAACAAGGGGAATGGGGATCAGGGAATGGGGACCGGAGTACTCACGTACCCACTCCCTAATCCCTAATCCCTACTTCCTACTCCTTATTACGCGCTTTCCCAGAAATAGGTCTCGGTGTTGAGCAAATGCTCGTCACCGGTGGTGTCGTCAATCGGGAAGCCGGGCAGATAGTTGTGAATACCGTTCTTCACAATGATCAGCGCCGGCGATTCACCCAGGTAGCCGACCATAGGCAGCTCTTCGGCCCAGATGTCCAGGATCTGGAAGAAGAGTTCATTGCGCTTGGCCGAATCCGGCTCGACTTCGATCTTGTCCCAAATGGCCCAGATGTTGCGGATCCAGTGATCGGCCGGCGGCTCCTCGGCATTGGGATCGGAATCGCCGCTGTTGCGCCACTTGCCCCAGGCGTCGGCCCACGGGCGGTCGATCATGGTGCCCAGGAAGATCCACGGCGCCACAATGGGCAGCACGGTGCGGTCACCACCCCACCAGGCCGCCTCGATCTCGTTGGCGCCCCAGTGCTCTTCATAAAGCGAGCGCTCGAAGCCTTTGTACGAAGCCTTAACGCCCACATCTTCATAATACTTGATGACCTGCAATATGGCCTGTTCACCCTGTGAACCGGGCTGATCAGTTCCCTCAATCACAAAGCTAATCGGGTCGCTGGTGCCGGGGTAGACGCGCGTGCCGTCAGAACCGCGCTCATAGCCAGCGCCGTCCAGCAGCGCATTGGCCTGATCTACATCATATTCAATGTAGGCATTGGAGAGTTTTTCATAAAACTGTGGCGATTTGCTCAACGGGCTGTACTGGCGCGGCGTCAGTAAGCCGTCGAAGATCAATTCATTCAACGCCACACGGTCGACTGCCAGCGACAGTGCAATGCGCACGTCGCGATTGTTGAAGAACTCGCGCAGCGGCTCATTCTTGGTGGTCAGGTTCAGCTGAATGGCCACATGGCCAGCGCTGGAGCCGATCATTACCTGATAGTCGCCATTTTCTTCATTCTCTTTAAAGAGCGTAAAGCTGTCCAGACCCACGTGGCGGTTCTGGAAGTCAATTTCGCCATTGATAATCCAGAGGTTGAAGACATCGTTGGTCTCAAAGAGGCGATGTTCCACATTATCCACATAGGGCAACTGGTTGCCATCGGCGTCTACGGCGAAGAAGTAGGGATTGCGCTCCATGAGGAACAGCTCGTTGGAGAGTTCGTTCTTGGAGAGCCACGGGCCAACGCTTGGCTTCTCGGGATTCAGGTACCAATAGTTGCGATCGGCGTAGTATTGATCCCAGCTCTCGAAACCAGCCTCCTTGGTTGCCGCTTCCAGAGCCGCCTGGTCGCTAGTCAGGTCCAGGTGGAATTGCGCCATGTAGTGGCCCGGTGCATAGAGCGCATTGGTCAAACGGCCCAGCTTGAAGATGAAAAGCGGGTTGGGATCGGCAAACTTGAGCGTGAAGGTGTAATCATCGGCCACTTCCAATTCCATGAGCGTGGCATCGGCGCCAGTCGTCCATGAACTGCTGGGGGCCGGTGTGATCGTCTCATTCTTCAGCTCATTGTCATACCACCACTGAATGGACTCGGTGGTGAACGGTGAGCCATCCGACCACTTCATGCCTTCGCGCATGTGGAAGGTCCACGCACTGGCATCCTCGTTGATCTCCCACGATTCGGCAATGCGCGCCTGCATGTTCAGGTCCTGGTCATACCAGGCAAAGCCGCGATCCTGCAGCTTGGTGGGTCCCCAGCGGTCAGAGACGCCTTTGAAGCCGCGGCGGAAGGTGCCGCCGTAGCTGCCGGTCATCTCAGCCACGGGCATGACCATGGGGTTGGACGGCAGGCGCTCATCGACGGGCGGCAAACTGCCTGCGGAGACCAGGTCGGCCAGCATGGGTGCTTCGTTATACTGCCCAGGTGCGGCCGCTGGGGCATCCGCCGCCGGCGCGGCGGCCGCGGGAGCATCTGCCGCTGGCGCTTCCGCCGGGGCTGCCGGTCCGGCGCCGCCACAGGCCGCCACAAACGCACCTGCACCGGCCAGGGCCGACAGACGCATAAACTCGCGCCGTGAAACCTGACCTCGTTTTACAATCTTCTTCATACAATTACCTCCTTGAAAAGAGTTGGTAGATTAGCTGGGAGTAGGGAGTAAGAAGTAGGGATTAGGGAGCGGAGTGGCGCGACCTGCCTACTCCCTACTCCCTACTTCCTAATTCCCACTCCCATTCACCACGGAGGAACAATGCTCCAATTCATTCTCCGGCGATTGGTCTTTCTTGTGCCGACACTGATCGCCATTTCGCTGGTTATGTTTATCATTATTCAGTTGCCGCCTGGCGACTATCTGACTACGCTGGTGGCGGCGATGGCGTCGCAGGGGGAGGATGTGGACCCGGCGGCGCTGGCCGCGCTCAAAGAGCGCTATGGCCTGGGCCAGCCCATCTACGTGCAGTATTGGAAGTGGATCTCGGGCATTGTGCTGCGCGGCGATTTTGGCCGCTCTTTCGCCTGGAACATGCCGGTGGCGGACCTGATCTGGGAGCGGCTGGCGCTGACTTTTGTGCTTTCGCTCAGCACGCTGCTGGTCATCTGGGCCATTGCTTTTCCCATTGGGGTCTATTCCGCCGTGCGCCAATATTCGGTGGGCGATTATGTGGCCACCTTCTTTGGCTTCTTGGGGGTAGCCACGCCCAACTTCCTGCTGGCGCTGGTGCTTATGTATATTGCCTTTAAGTATTTCAACCAGAGCGTGGGCGGGCTCTTTTCGCCTGACTATCAGGAGGCGCCGTGGAGTTGGGGCAAGCTGGGCGATCTGTTCAGCCATTTGTGGATTCCCATCATCATCATCGGCACCGACGGCACCGCCGGGCTGATCCGCATTATGCGCGCCAATCTGCTGGATGAACTGCGCAAACCCTATGTGGTGACGGCGCGCGCCAAGGGACTGCCCGAGTGGAAGCTGCTGCTCAAGTACCCGGTGCGCGTGGCGCTGAACCCCTTTATTAGCACGGTGGGCTGGGTGCTGCCGGGGCTGGTCTCCGGCTCGGCCATTGTGGCCATTGTACTGAGCCTGCCCACCACCGGGCCGCTGCTGCTGCGGGCGCTGCTCTCGCAGGATATGTATCTGGCCGGCAGCTTCCTGCTCATGTTGAGCGTGCTCACCGTCATCGGCACGCTGCTCTCGGACCTGCTGCTGGCCTGGCTCGATCCGCGCATTCGGTATGAATAGGGGATCAACAGATTTCACAGATTGAAAAGATTTGAATTTATTCGATGACAAAATCGTTGCTTGACCACAAAAGCACAAGTTTCATGGGGATAGTTCAGGATTAGTTTACACTTTTTTGGGTGCTAGCGGCGGTTGGGTAGGCCCGGCAGTTTGGGCCGTATCGAAACGCGGGTTGACCCGTTCGCTTGATTTCGATACGGCTGCATACTGCCGCAGCCTACTCAATCAGCACTCACTAGCCCGATTTGAAACCTATCTTTCTGGCTGATATGAACCATCCCGTTTCACGAAATATTTAGGGTGAGCCCTTATATTTTGTAGCAAATTGGATGGCTGCATCACACATCCAAAAATCTTTATAATCTTTAAATCTGTTGATCCTCCCCTGTTTTAATCTTTGAGGAATGATGGCATGACAACGGACGTTCGACCGGCAGTTCAGGAGCGGGTGGCGCAGGATCTGTTGCCCGAAGAGACCGAAAGCCGCGTGCAGGTTGCCTCGCAGTGGCAGCTCATGTGGTGGAAGTTTCGCAAGCATAAAGCGGCCATGGCCGGCGGCGTGATCACGATTCTGATCTACTTGATCGCCATATTTGCCGAGTTTTTGGCGCCCTTTGATACGGAGCGCTTTAGCGCGCAGCACACCTATGCCCCGCCCCAGCCCATCCATCTGTTTGAAACCACGGCGGACGGACGCACCTTTAACCCATACGTCAACGGCTACAAAGTCGAGATCGATCAGGTGGCGCTGCGGCGCACTTTTGTGGTGGATGAAGAGACCAAGCACTACATCAACTTTTTGGTCGAGGGCGAGCCGTACAAGCTGCTCGGCTTTTATGAGACCAACATTCACCTGCTCGGCCCCGCAGACCCGGAAGCGCCCATGTATCTGCTGGGCGCGGACCGGCTGGGCCGCGACCTGCTCAGCCGCCTGATCTACGGCACGCGCATCTCCATGACCATCGGCCTGGTGGGCGTGGCGCTGAGCTTTGTCCTGGGCATCCTGCTGGGCGGCATCTCCGGCTTTTATGGCGGGGCCATCGACAACTTGATCCAGCGCATCATCGAGTTTATCCGCTCGATCCCCAGCGTGCCGCTTTGGATGGCGCTGGCCGCCGCCGTGCCGTCGGACTGGTCGCCGCTGCGCATCTATTTTATGATCACCATCATCCTTTCGTTTATCGGCTGGACCGGGCTGGCGCGCGTGGTGCGCGGTCGCTTCCTAGCCATGCGCACCGAGGACTTTGTGATGGCGGCCCGGCTGGATGGCTCCAACGAGATTCGTACCATTTGGAAGCACATGGTGCCCTCCTTTTTCAGCCACATTATCGCCTCGCTGACGCTGGCCATCCCCGGCATGATTATTGCCGAGACCGCGCTCAGCTTTTTGGGGCTGGGTCTGCGCCCACCGGTGGTAAGCTGGGGCGTGCTGCTGCAAGAAGCGCAAAATATCCGCTCGGTGGCCACCGCCCCCTGGCTGCTCATCCCCGGTCTGGCCGTCGTCGTCACCGTGCTGGCGCTCAACTTCCTGGGCGACGGCCTGCGCGACGCCGCCGATCCCTATCGATAAAAACTGTAATGGATCAACAGATTACGCAGATTTTAAAGATTAACTATAGTAAAATCAATTTGAGACCCATACTTTGTAACTAACCAGAACGGGTAACCCGTTCACTTGGTTTCGATACGGCTGCCAACTGCCGCAGCCTACTCAACCGGCGTTCACTAGCCATTTCGATAAAGTACGGTTTTCGTGTGATTTCACTATGATCCCCCACCGGTTTTAACCGGTGGCTGATACGGGGCAAAAACCGGCTTAAGCCGGTTTGCTTTAGCAGACGCCGAATTTAATCTGGCGGTGTCAACCACATGAGATCCGGTTGAACCTAAAAAATCTTTAGAATCTTTGAAATCTGTTGATCACACCCTGAAAGTTTTGCTTCATGCCAGATGATTTGCTGATTGAAATTAAGAATCTGCGGGACCCACTTTTTCACCGATGAGGGCGTGATCCAAGCGGTGAATGGCGTGGATTTGGAGATTTATCGCAACAAGACGCTCTGCGTAGTGGGCGAGAGCGGCTGCGGCAAAAGCGTCATGGCCCGCCTGATTTTGCAGATTGTGACCCGCCGGGGCGCATCGTCGAGGGGACTATCCTTTATCACCGCGAGCGGCAATGGCCAGCGCGAAGTGGCCTATCTGGCCGCCTTTATCTCCCACGCAGCCTATGTGATTCGCAGCATCCGCAAAGACATCGCCATGATTTTTCAGGAAGCCCATGACGTCGCTCAGCCCCATCCACACCGTGGGCGACCAGATCACCGGAAGTGCTGCGCTACACCTGGACGTGAGCGAAGCCGCCGCCACCGAACGCACCATTGAACTGCTGACGCGCGTCGGCATTCCGCAACCGGCGCGACCGCATCACCAACTATCCCTTCCAACTCAGCGGCGGTATGCGTCAGCGCGCCATGATCGCCAATATGCTGGCCTGCAACCCGGTGCTGCTGATCGCCGATGAGCCCACCACCGCCGTGGATGTGACCACGCAGGCCCAAATTCTAGATCTGCTGCAAGAATTGCAGGAAGAGTTCGGCATGGCTATGCTCATCACCCACGATTTGGGCGTGGTGGCCGAAATGGCCGAGATGTAGCGGTCATGTACTTCACAAAGTGGCCGAGGAGGGCGACGTGGATGCGATCTTCCACGACCCCAAACACTCGTATACGCAGCAGGCGCTGTTGCGCTCCATCCCTGCTGGGCACGGGCCAGCGCCCGTGGCTGACACCATCCGCGCATGGTCCCCGCTCCCTTTGATCACCCCGTCGGGCTGCTGCCTCTTCCACACCTGCTGCGATGAATTCATATGCCGGGCCGCTGCGACAAAATCGTGCCCACGCTGACGGGAATTGGCGAGGGGCGCAAGGTGAGTTGTTTGTTGTATGAATGAGTGTATTGCGTGTTGCGTATTGCGTCAAGCGGTCTTGAACAAGCTGAAACAAGCTCCTCAACCGGTACACGCAACACGCAATACGCAACACGTAACAGATGAACCCGATTGGAACCTAATGAACCGCTAACGGCCACACTCTCTTTGATGTTAAAAACTTAAAGATGCATTTCGGGATTCAAAAGGGCTTTTTCCGGCGCACGGTGGGTCACGCTAAGGCGGTGGATGATGTGAGCTTTGCCATTCAGGCCGGTGAGACTTTGGGGATTGGTGGGGGAGAGCGGCTGCGGAAGACGACCGCCGGGCGCTGCATTGTGCGCGCCTATCGACCACCGATGGCCAGCTTCTTTATCAAGCGCCCGCCAACCTGTGGATCTGGCGCACCTGCCCAACAGCCAGTTGCAGACCTATCGCCAGCAGATCCGCATGATTTTCCAGATCCATTTGCATCGCTCAACCCAAGTATGACCGTGCTGGATATTGCGGCATGACCCGATTAAGATTAACAAAGTGGCGTCGGGCAAGGAGATTGAGGATCGCGGTTTGGCTATTGCGCCGAGTGGTCTGCGGCCCGAATATATGCGGCGCTATCCCCACTGTTTAGCGGCGGCCAGCGCCAGCGCATCGGCATTGCGCGCTCTGGCCCTGGGATCCGCACCTGGTGGTGGCCGATGAAGCTGTTTCTGGCGCTGACGTTTCGGTGCGTTTCCAGATCCTCAATTTGATGCAGGATTTGCAGGAGAGTTCCAGCTTACCTACCTTTGTCTCCCACGACCTGAGCGTCATCGAATATATTCAGACCGGTGGTCGCTGCGTATGTGGGCAAAAGTGGTCGAAGTGGCCAAAACTGACGAACTCTTTGCCAATCCGCAGCACCCATACACGGGAAGCGCTGCTCTCCGCCGTGCCCAAGCTAGACCGGCAAAGGTGCTTCCGCAAAACAGCGCATTGTGCTGGAGGGCGACGTGGCCGACCCGGCCAATCCGCCGTCGGGTTGCTATTTTCATCCGCGATGCCCGTATGCTAAGGACCGGTGCAGCTCTGAAGCGCCGGCGCTGCGCGATGTGGTGGGGGGTCAAAGATGACGGTTTGTCAGCTTTGCGGAGGAGTTGGAGCTGCGGGGTCAGCGTAACGGGTTTGAGTACTTAGCCGATTATGACCACCACAACCCACAACTCCGCCAAGAGATTCACAGTCGGCTCACCCCGCTCATCGACCCGCCTACCTAACCAAGATCAGCGAACTGTCCCCACCGCGCGGGACTATTCCGGGCGTGCGTGCCTGAATTGCGCAAACTGGCCGCTGAACTCAACAAAACGCACACAGCGATGGGCGTTTAGATATCGTTGTGCTCCTCGACGCCGCTTTTGAGGAACGCTGCCGCGAGGGAGGTGCTGGGTGGGCATCTCTGGCTGACTCAAAAGAAGCGCCATCTGATCAGACGCGCTGTGGCCGCACATTGACCGTTGGCTGGCGCACTGTGGATTGGGAGATGTGTGACCAGCTTGCCACCGGCGTGGGCGCGGTGATTGTGGGACCGCACCGGGCGCTGGTGGATGATTTAAAGGCGTGGACGCAATCGGATAATGAATGGCGGCGGCGTTTCCGGCGGCATGGCCTCGGCGCTCAACCAGAAGCGGGCGTTTTCCATGTGGAGAGACGTTGCGCATTTCCAGGACCCGCTCAGCGAGGTGATCCATCGGCCATGGCACTTAAAGCCGTGTGGGGCGCTGCGCGAGGTCAGCAAAGCGGACGCAGAGGCGGTCTTCCAGTATTTTTGCTGCGGCATAAAGCGGCAACGCCGGTTGCTGCGGGAAAGCGCGCAGAAGCTGACGCCGGCGCATCAAGCGGAACTGCTGGCACAATGAAGCTCGCCCATACAATAGCCTGCTACGCCGCCTGGATTGCATCGAGCGCGGTGGGGCTGTGGCTGGTGCTGCATCTGCGCATCAACCTGATCGACATCGGCATGTGGCTGGAAGCCAGCCCGTGGATTTTTGGCGCCGTCGACAAATTTGGCACAATATTGCTGGGGCTGGGCTGGCTGATTTCTGTATTCTTGGCCGAAATATATTTGCGCGGTGGGCTGAATGCAGGCCAGCTTTATCAACGCATTGGCCGCATCGCCGCGTTGGAAGCCGCGGTGACAGCCACATCCCTCTGGCTGGAGCAGGCATTGGGATAAACAGCCGCCCCCGCGTAGGTGCGACATCCTCGTCGCACGAATCATGGAACACATATCATGCCAACATTATTACAAGACCAAATTGACTTCTTCAAAGAAAATGGCTATGTGATTGTGCGCGGGCTGCTGGATCCAGTGCTGATGGCGCGCGCGCGTGACGCAATGTGGGCGGGCGCCCCTGCCGAGCTAAAGCGCGATGACCCCGACACCTGGATCGGCCCTTTCAAAGAGGAATCTGACGATCCCAATTCACTGCGCCGCGGCTTCACATGGAAATTCCGGGCGCCGGGCAGCAACGAATGGATGTTGCAACTGCTGGCTCTCAACTCCTCGGTTTGGGCCATTGCCGAGCAGATGTTGGGCGCCGGTACGCTGCAAGCGCCGGAGCGCGCCCGCGGCATCTACTGCATGATGCCCGAGGGCGATGCGCCGGAGACACCATACTATTGTCACGTGGATCAGCACCCGTTTCACCTGGGCGTAGTGGGCTATATCGACTTTGTGCCACCCAACGGCGGCGGTTTCTCGGTCTGGCCCGGCAGCCACAGAACCTTTTATTATGACTTTGAAACACGCTATACCGACAGCGCCACAGAGACGCACCGCGCCCACCGCGCCGAGGTATGCAGCCAGCCCCACGCTGATTGCCACGGCGACGCCGGCGATGTGGTCTTCTGGCACCACCGCCTGGGGCACTCCGCCGGCCACAATCGCTCACGCCAGATTCGGCAGGCCGTGCTTTTCGATTTCAAAAAGCTGGATTTGGCTGAGAAACAGGGGTTGGCGCCGCCGGCAGATATGTGGGAGGATTGGGCGATTTAATCGAGAACGCAGATAAACGGCTGGCATGTTATACCAATTGCCAATCTATGTACTAGTTGTGCGACTATATTGTTTTACCGGATAAGAAACTGAGTTTTTGGCAAAAACTCAGTTTCTGCTTGCCGACAATATATGTTTGCTCGACTACTAGGAATTTCTGACAAGGCTGCGGCGTTAGCTCAGCCGAACAGTGACCAGGTGATAAGGTGACCGGTCACCTTGTCACCCGATCACCTTGTCATCTTGTCATTCATGGCCGTTAGTCTGGCAAATGATATTATTCCGACACCTTCCAATCGTGGACAAAGACTTCAAACAGGCGCTCATACACATGCGGCTGATCGGTCAACAAAACCACCTCGCGGTTCATCTTATGGCTAATCTCCCCGCCATTTAAGCTGCCCACCGCCGACCAGGGCTGACCCGCCAGGCGCAGCAGCACCACCTTGGCGTGAATGCCCCCACGCGCCGGATTGCCCAGCCGAGCCGCCAAATCCAATCCCTCTGCGCTGGCCACAGCCGTAATATACTCCACCGTGGCCCGATTGCTGCGCAACCCATCGGAATCATCAAAAAAAGCATCGAGCAGCAAATAGACGCGGGCGCCGCGCCGGGCCGCCTCGATCAGCGCCGCCAGCCGCGGGTTGGGGTCGGCAATGGGATTGCTGGTCGAGTCGCCCCAATATTTGTGTTCATAAAGCTGCGTCAGATCTATCTCGTCACCGGCGTTGGCCTGATCAATCAGCGCCCAAATGCCGGCATCGGGCCGCAGTGCATTTTCGGGCGCGCTGATGACGGCAAAACGCCCGGCGCTGGCGGCTGTGATGGCCTCCCCAAACGGTGATTCATCCACAAACCACTGGGTGGGCTCCGGCATCACAAAATCATCCGGTGGCCCGCCATACTTGGCGTGGGTGAGTTCAAACGGACGCAGATCGAGGAAGCGTTCTGGCTGCCAATCGGCCGCAAAAAGCTGCTGCAAGGTCTGCACCACCGGCGGCGCGTCGGTAAGCAGATAAAAGCCGCGCCGGCCCCCCACCGGCTTACGCGCCGGGATGGGCATGGAGTCGGTCGTAAAGTTCTCCGTCCCCAACAGCACGCGCTGCCCGTCAATAATCCCATATTTGGCATGCGTAAAGCGATAGCGCGGACGATAGCCCGTCGGCGCCTCATCACGCGCCGCCAGGTAGCGAATGTCGGCGCCGGCGGCGGCCAATTGGGCCAGGCACCAGCGCTGCAAATCATCGATGCCGCCGGGCGGGCTGGCCTCCAGCAACATGCGTACCTGCACGCCGCGTCCCAATGCGTTCACCAATACGGCGGTCATCTGCGGATGCTCAAAGGTGTAAATACTCAGGTCGATGCTGCCGGCCGCCGTGTTGAACGCCGCCGCTAAAGGCGCATAAAGCCCTTCGGGACCGACCGCCACCGTCGTAGTTGCATAGGCATTGGCCAGCGTCGGCAACGCTAACGTTGCATCATCCCAGCCCAGCCAGCCGGGCATGCGCACCCGTCGACCCCACGCCGCATCCGTCAAATCGGACGCCCAATCGGTGGCCACATCGTGATCCACGGGCAGCCCCGAAACGGGGTCGCGCTTGCGCTCCAGCACCTGGCCAGCGGCCGACACATCACCGCGCGTATAGGGCTGCACCGGTGCGCCCGTCCAACCATCAACTGTCTGCTCCTCATCGCCATAACGCAGCACATCCACCACTTTGCCGTCGGCGTTTTTGAGCGCGATCCAGCCACGCGTGTTGGTGAGTTGCAGCTTATTGGTCAGATTGAGCACGGCGGGATCGCTGTCGCTGGCCCATTCGCAAGCCGGTTCCTCGCCAAAGCTCTGGCGAAAGGCCGCGGCCTCCCCCGTACACCAAAGACGTTGGCCGGGGGCAATCTGTAAAGTGCTGGTGATGGGAAAGGCGGCGGCGCGGGTCTTGGTTTCCAACTGCCAACCGGCTAACGCCTGGCTGTCTTGCCCCACATTCCAGAGCAGAATCGCCTCATCAGGTTCGCCGCTAATGGCGCTATCGATGTGGGCGGCGGCAATCAGCACGCGGGCGGGCGGCGCCCCATAGGTGATGGGTAGAAAAAGGGTGGATTGAGGTTCAGATTGAGCGCGGCCCCAAAGGGGCAACGCAGCCGTCATCAGCGTGAGGCCTAGCCCCCATAGCGGTAAATGCCGCACGCGCCGGAGTACGTTTGGGAAGAAATTGAGCCACTGCATAGTTCCCCCTGCCATAATCGAAACGGATCGATTCCGCATAGAATCGATCCATAGATGATGAAGATGAGGCAGGGATGTGTGGCTCTATTTTAATTGACTTTGCGGGTAAAAACAACCAGCCGGTTGGTGTAATTGGGGGCGCGGCGGTTCCAACTGCCGGTGCAGATATTCAGATTCAGTTCACTGTGTAATGTATAACCGTGATCACAATGCGGTCTTTCAACGGCTGGCGCAGCGTTTCCAGATTGTGCGAGCCGAATTCCGGGAACTCGTCTATAGTCAGTACACCGCAACGGTGGTGGCGATACAGACATCGGTCTCGATTGGGGAATCCAGCCCTATCTTTTCGCTTTGCGATCTACTGGACGAACGCATCAAATCTGTCCGTGTATCCAATGTCCGCGGGAAGTGAATCTGGCAAGGCCAAACTACGGTTTTCTATCTGATTTCACTATAGTAACGAACTTCAGAACCCATATGCGCGATCCATTTGATGGCTCTTCAGGATCTCCTGTGGTTGACAGAGAGTAGCGGCGGTTGCGTAGGCTGGTGCAGTTTCCGACCGTATCGAAACCAAAGCGGGTCTACCACATGCGATCCGGTCGAACCAGAATAACCGCCATTTATTGTCCATATTGAGCTGTGATGGTTAATTTGATATACTGTGCGAAAGAAATAGGGTCAGATTCGTCAAACGAGACTGATACTCCAATCGCTACACCCTAGCGGTGTCGAATAATATGAACGTTGATTTACGCAATGGCCACAGAAGCAAAGGAGATTCCCACAGCACATGTTTGCTCTACCTGCCCTGCTCATTGCCGGCGGACTTGCCTATACTAGTTCCATAACTTACAAGCGGTTCCGCGATTATCGCCAACGGTTGAGCGCAATACGCAGTCAGCCCTCTATTCAGCGCATGTCCAAACCCAATGGTGAAGCGGAAATTACGCGCACGGTGACGCAGGCTGACCGCAGCTTGACGCTGGCTTCCCTCTCACTTAGCCTGACCATAACTGGCATCATTTTTAAATCACTGCTGATTATGGTATGTGTGCCGACCGCTCTTTTTATTTTTGCGCCCACGCTGCGAGATGCCTGGCGAACGCTGCGCCAAGATCGTCGGATTACACCTCCTGTGCTGGATGCAACACGCGTTATGCTCTGTATCGTCATGGGCTACCATTTTGCTCTGGCATTGGACACATGGCTGCGCACATTGACGCAACGTATGATGTTGCGCACGGATATAGACTTCCAGGAAGCACTGACGCGATCCTTCCCAGAGGCGCCAGCAACGGTTTGGCGGTATTCGGCTGGCGCAGATGTCGCCACGCCGGTCGCCGAATTAGCCGTGGGGGACATTCTGCATTTTGAAGCGGGCGAATTGATTCCAGTGGATGGCATTGTACGCAATGGTCTGGCTTGGATCGATGAATGCTTCATCACGGGCAAGCTCAAGCAGTGTGCAAAACAGTCGGCGATCGCGTCCGGGCCTCTACTTCTATCAGGCATGGGGATATCTATGTAGAAATTACAGCCATCCATGAATCCACAGGGGAACGGCCGCAATGCGGCGCACGGGTCGAGAAGATGACTCGGTCCGGCAATCATTTGGCCGATATCGGTATACAGAGTGGCCGCGGCATGGCGCCAGCCATGTGGACAACATTCGCGCTCTTGCTGCCTTTTTGGGATGCCAATCGCGCCGCTGGCTTTTTGACGACCAGTTTTGGCAATCAGATGGAACGCCTTGGTCCCTACACGCTCCAGAATTTTGCCCGCTTGGCCCTGCAGCAGCAGACGCTGATCTATGATGGACGTGTGCTGGAAACACTTAACCTGGTTAATACGATTGTCATCGAAGCGGCTGTTGTCCTTGATCCTGCCATACGCAAACAAATCCGCGGTACAATTGCAGAGCTGCGCCGCCGCCGCTGGCTTATGCAGGAGGCCACCCACCAGCGCATTACGATCTATCTGCTCGCGGATGGCGACGAAATGACGATGCACGCGCTGGCCGATGAGTTGGGATTTGATGGCTATTTTGTCGAACCATTGGCCATCGCGCGCGCGGCGCTGCTGGAACGCCTGCAACGCAATGGGCGCTTGGTCTGCTATATGGGGAGCGGCGCTGACGAATCTATTGTTATGGATAAGGCGCTCGTCTCAGTGGTAATGCCATCGGTTGGCGCGCAACCAAGCAAACTGTTCGAATCGACCGGGGCGGATGTTGTCATTGTGGAGAAAGATTTAAACCGACTGGTACAGCTCTTTGATATGGCTGCCCGCTTTGGCGCCAGCCAGGGCGTCAATCTAGCATGGCCAATGCTAATGGACTTGATGGATATTTTCACCACCGTTTTCGTCCATTTTGGTTTGACCTATTCGATCCTCTTTAGCTACAGCGGCTTGCTTGGCAGCGCGCTCTATAGCCGTTTACCGCTGGTGCGCCGGCGCCAGCATCGCCGCCCAACGGCCAAACCCATTGATCCCAACCGGCAAATTGATGGTGCCGCCGAGAGCCCCCACGCGTGAAGGCGAAAACATAACTTACACAGCTCGTAACTACCAAGCCACTCGCGGCCTGAGCTTGTCGAAGGCCGCCATTCCCTTCGACAAGCTCAGGGAACGGCTTAGTAGTTGCCACAGCTCTACCTATGAGCGTCTGGGCTACAGCAATCCAGGCAGTGGGGTCAAACCTGGCCCTTGTGCGCGTTTGACCAATGACTGCTTCCAATGTTGCCGGCGATTGCACCGCCAAATCCGTCATGGTGTAAATACCAGCCTCGTTGAGCGGTTGGGCAAAGACGCTGCCAACCCGTCGCCTCTCCCAATTCTGGAACGCGCCCTTGATTCTAAGCAAGCTGTCCATTCTCTCAAAAATAGGCTATAATAAAAGCTCTGGTCTGGATAGAAGTGGCAAAAGCGTGATTAAACGATGCAACGAACCAGTGGTGCAGTTACAGACAATATTAACGATGAACCACCATCGGTATTAAACATCGGGCTACTGGGCGCTTTTGAACTCAGGGCGCCGTACGGCCACACCCTCGACCTGGGCAGCCGAAAAGCCCAGGCGCTCCTAGCATATTTGGCGATGACGGATCGGCCCATCCCACGCAACACGTTGACTTCACTACTTTGGCCGGAAATGCCTGAGCAGCGGGCCAAAAACAATCTCCGCACAATGCTCAGCGTGCTCAAACAGCAGCTTGCGCCGTATTTGAATATCTCCACAATGGCGCTGGCCTTTAATCGTCATCAACCCTATTTCCTCGATGTCGAGGCATTTTTGGCGCGCGTGAACAGCGCCATTGCCAGCCGGAATCTCGCCGAATTGCAGACGGCTGTGGCGCTTTACAAGGGCGAATTCCTGGAAGGGTTTCATCTACGCAATGCCGCGCCTTTTGAAGAGTGGCTGTTGCAGCAGCGCGAGCACCTGCATATTCGAATGCTGGCCGTGTTTGAAACATTAGTGACCGTGTGTGTAGAGCGCGGTGAATATAGCTTGGGCGTGGCAGCGGCGCACAATCTCCTCAGCAGGGAGCCCTGGTCAGAAGTGGTCCATCAACAACTCATGATCTTACTGGCGAAAAGCGGTCAACGCGCGGCTGCTTTGGCCCAATATGAGCGCTGCCGCCGGATCCTGGCCGATGAACTGGGGGTCGAACCCGCGTTGGAAACGACGGCGCTCTACCAGCAGATTCAGGCCGAAACATTCGACCAAACACAACCGGATAATGCGCCAACGCTCGCATTATCAACTACCGTCGCTCCCGACCATAGGGCCACACTCAGCAAAACTTTTCCTGTGCTACCCAACAATTTAATAACACCGTTGGCTCGGTTTATCGGGCGCGGGGCAGAGTTGACCTTCCTGACCACGCGGCTGATGGCGGCGGAATGTCGCCTTCTCACCATCACAGGCCCCGGCGGAGTCGGCAAGACGGCATTGGCGCTGGCGCTGGGCCGGCGGCTGCTGGATTTGCCCAAGATAATATTTCCAGATGGCATCTTTTTTGTGTCGCTGGCCGCCATAAATGGGTCGACCGAAGGGGATAGCGCCGCCACGACACAGGCCATCATGGCAAAGATTGCCGGCTCGATTGGGTGCGAATTTCAAGATGGCCATCCGCGGCAGGCACAGTTGCAAGCCTATCTGCGGCCTCGACGGCTCTTGTTGATTCTGGACAATTTTGAGCAACTGGCTGATCATAGCGACTTGATCGTGACTTTATTAACCAACGCCGCCGACCTGACGATGCTCATCACCTCACGGGTGCGTTTAAATATACGCGGCGAATCGGTCCTGGAGTTGCAAGGGCTTTCTCTGCCTGCCCACGGTGATGTAGCCCCCCCTCAACTTTCTATAGCTTGGCAAAAGAGCGAAGCGATTACGCTGTTTGCCGAGCGAGCACGCGGCTTTGATGCGCAGTTCATGCTCAATGCGGAGACGCTTGCACCAATTGCGGAAATTTGCCAGTCAGTTGGCGGCTTGCCGCTGGCAATTGAGATGCTCGCAGGCTGGCTCCCTTTTTATAGTTGTGCCGAAATCGCCGCCACGCTAAAGCAGGGCGAGATTGGCGCCGAGTGGCTGCGCTCACGTTTTCGAGATCAGCCCAAACGGCACGAGACCTTGCAACGCGTCTTTGCCGATTCGTGGGATCTGCTCCCAGCAGCGGCCCAAGCGATATTAGCGCAGCTTACCATTTTTGTGGGTTCATTTACGCGTGGCGCCGCCCAAGCCGTTACGGGAGCGGCATTGCCCGACCTTATACGTTTGCAGGAACATTCATTGTTGCAAATTGATCGAGAGGGCGCCTGCTCGTTACATCCGCTGATCAAACAATTTGCCGCCCTCAAATGGCAACAGCTTACCGAAAGGGAGCCTCAGCGCCGCCATTTGTTGCAACAGGCGCACAGCCGCTACTATCTCCAGCAGGTGGCTAATCTGATGGATACGCTGCGCGGCAAAGAGGCGGTGGCCGCAATTCACAGCTTCCGCAACCACCATGCGGATATTGTGCGCGGGTGGCAGTGGACCGTGCAAACAGAGGATGGCCCTCAAATTCAGTACAGTATGTATGGCTTCTTTCGCTATCTGGAGTTGACCAACCAGGGTTTGGAAGGCGCAAAGCTTTTTGGCCAAGCCGCTGACCAGCAGAGTGGGCCCATAGCACAGTGGCTGCAGGTTGCGCGCTGTCACTTCTGGCGGCGGCTCGCCGAACACGACCAGGCGCGCGCGCGGCTGGAGGCGCTGCTCGCCACGCTCTCGCCCTGGTTTGTGAGCCAAAATGGGGCGCCGCCTCTAGAACTCCCCGCATATGTCGCGACGACTAATGTTTTCGCACTATGTGAATTGGGTTGGGTTTATTACGAACAGGGGAGCTATGCAGCCGCGCAGCGCTGTTTTGCGGATGCTCATATGCAGGCCCAAAGATTGGCCGAACCCACAGACCTACCGCAGATGCTAAACGGTTTGGGCGCCGTGGCCTTCAGCACCAAGCGCTATGAAGAGGCGCGGGAGCATTATCAGGCGGCGCTCACTCATGCACAACAGCGCGCAGATCTCCACTATACGGCGATTGTCTTGGGCAATTTGGCTGCTTTGGCCCAAACTACCCAGGCCTATGCCCAAGCCGAAAACTATTTACAGATGCGCCTGCAGATTGATGAACAGACTCAGAATGAGCGGCAAATGGCGGTCTCTTACCAACGTCTGGGGCAGTTGGCGCTCATAAGTAACAGCTACGCCGGCGCCGAAGCCCATTTTCGCAGGAGCCTGGCGCATTTTGAGCAGCTGGGCAACAGCCCCGAAATTGCGCACGTGGTGTTGGATCTAAGCAAAAGCCTGTTGCGCCAATCGCTGCTTCAGGAAGCAGAGCGGCAATGTTTGCGCGGTCTGCACCTGGCGCTGCAAGCGCAGATAACGCCGCGCATCTTGGCGGCGCTGACGCTGCTGGCCGAAATTCGACTGGCGGCAGATGAAAAAGATGAGGCGGTGACCTTGCTCCAAATGGTCAATCGCTATGGGGAAATTCCTGTGGCCACGCTTAATAGGGCGCAGCAGCTACAGGCAAGGTTAGCCGAAGAATTGGGTGCAGAAATGATGATGTCCATCCACCAGAAGACCGTGGGGCAGTCTTTGCAGGAATTCAGTTTGGTCGTGCTGCAAGGCCGTGATTCCGTTATAAACAGATCATTTGCACGGTTGACCACGTAAGGCGAAACGCTCAATTTTCGATGGGCGGATCGGATTCATCGTCCTTTTGATTGCGAACCGTCCACCACGCGCTGAATTCTCCGCCAGTGACAACGTCGGTCTGCATTTTTGACCAGGCAATTTTGCATAAGTAGATTTTCAAAACAGTCTCCTTTTTTATAAGCCTATCGTCTCATTCCACACAATCACGCACGAATCTATACCATCTGAAATCTATACCATGTGTGTTGACAAGTCGTCGACAAAGCGCCGACAGACTAAAATTCTGCCCATTTACAGCGTTCCCACTCGTTAGCGCCAAATCAGATGCAACCTTAATGGCGTCGTAGAGCAAATCGGCCTTTTATTTACGGATTCATAATATATTGAAGTGAATGGGGATTTCAAGAGGGGGTGCACTAGCAAAGCGTGAAAAAAGTGTGAAAGATGAAAATCCAATCTTAATTTAGCGCCGCGTATGATTTTCCAATCGCGCTGTGGATCGGAATATTGGTGAGGAAGGATTGGCGCAGCCGGGGATCGCTAATCTTTGTCGCAGAGTGTGCGATGATCTGCCGTGCCTGCTGCAAAATGCCGGTGGCGCGCGGATCGCGGTTGGCGGCTAAAATCTGGTAGGCGGGCCAGAGAAAACGGGGCGCAGAAAAATAGACATCAAAATCATCGGCATCAAACTGGGGCCACAGTGCTTCCAGCGCCGTGAGGGCGGGAGCGGTTTCGCCCTTGCCCAACAACACGGCCGCCTGCCCACATTGGGCCAGCAATAAGATATTGGCGGCATTGGGTTGTGTGCAAAGCGCAATGGTGGCGGCATAGGCCACGTCTGCATCGGCCCATTTCGCCTGGGCGCGGTAAAGATCGCCCAGCGTAAGCCACGCCATCTGCTGCGCCGTGATGAGGGCATGGGGCTCAGCCAAGGCCAGCGCCCGCCGACAATAGGTAATCGCGTCTACATAGTGACTCTGTTCCAGCAAGAGCTGACCGATGAGCGCCAACGTGTCGGACGCCGCCCGCTTTTCCCCAATGACCACAAAGCGCTGATAGCCATCTTCCAAATACGCGCGCGCCTGGGCATAATCGCCCATGAGCAACATCAGAAAACCCAAATTGGCCAGCGCAAAGGCCAGCTGGCTGGGATCATTGGCTTGGCGGGTGGCGGGCAAATTCTCCTCAAAGCAATGCAGGGCCGCCGACAAATCACCAAAGTCGCGGTAGGCGCTCCCCAGTTGGTTGCGAAAAAAGAGGAGCTTACGCGTATCATTGGCCTGTTGCGCCATGTCCAACGCCAGATGTAGATAGTGTAATGACTGCGATTCGTTTTGTAGATCGCTTAAGGCTAGCCCCAACGTGCTCGCCGCAATCATGATCTCACGCTGTAAATCGTGTTCTTGCGCCAAATGCAGCGCTTTTTGGGCCAACTCCTGGGCGCGCGCATATTCATTTTCACCAAACGCATTGGTAGCGAGCACACAAAGGCTCTGCGCAATCAACTGGGCATCCTCCACCTGCTGGGCCAGGGTCAGAGCTTCACTGGCCACCGCATGGGCTTGTTGAAGTTGCGCCAGACCAATGGTGTACACATAGCCCAGCTTGACCAATAAGGCCGCCAGCAGCGTGGTCATCAACGTCGCCGACGCCTCCGCAACGGGGGGAGATGCGCGGCAGCGGGCGCGTATCTGCAGTACGCTGCGACGCAAAATCGCCTCGGCAGCGTAATAGCGCCCCTCCATCTCATAAAATTCCACCAGACCATCCAGAGCGCTCGGCAACAGTGTATACTGATCACCACCCAGCGCCCAGTCCCAGGCGCTTTCCACATTTTCGATCTCGGGCTGCACCGCCGCCCGAAACGCGTGTTCAGCCTGGCCATCCGGGCGCCAAGTCGCCAACAGCGTCAAATAGTATGCGGCGTGGCGGTCAGCGGTTTGTTTGGCAAGCGCCGCCTCTTGCGCCAACTGTTCGGCGGCAAATTGACGCACCAATTCATGGACCGTGTAGCGGACCGCGCTGTGGCGGGGGCTGAGGGCCTGGTGGTCTCGTTGCGTCTCCTCATCGCGGCGAAGCAACGATTTGTGGATCAAACTCTCCAATTCGGCCGGCGCGGCATGGGCAATGCGCTGGGCGGCATCCACCGTAAAGCCGCCGCGAAAAACAGCGCAGCGCGCCAGCGCTTGCGCTTCGCCAGCCGCCAGTAATGCCCAAGTTGCTACAAGCACCGCTCGCATACTTTGCTGGCGGGCCGGCATATCGTAGACCTGCACCAGTAGATGGGCGTAGGTGCGCCGCAGCATCTCTAAAATGGCGCGGAGATTTTGCCTTTCCAGCAGCGCGGCCGCCAATTCAATCGCCAAAGGCAGCCCTTCCACCAGGCGACAGATAGCCGCCAATGCCGCCAGATTAGCCACATCCAGCGGCAGCGTAAAGCCGGCGCGCCGGGCGCACTCCACAAAAAGTTGCAGGCTGGCGTAGCGGGAAAGCAGTTGCTCGGTCGCTGTCCCATCTGCAACGTCATCTCCGGGCCAGGACAGCCCCTCCACGCGATAAACCTGCTGATATTGCAAAGGCAAGCGATGGCGCGAAGTAACCAGAATCCATAGTGTGGGGACGACGGTGAGCATTTCCGCCACAAAACCGGCGCCACCACTGATCTGTTCGAAGTTATCCAGAATTAGCAAGCTCGTACGCTCGCGCAAGTGATTGATCAGATGCTCGGTTGGCCGCAGCGCGCCCGGATGCGGGACGCCCAGCGTCGTGCTAATCGTAGTGGCAATTTGGTCATGCAGTTGGTTTTGTTGGGCGGCGGACTCCTCGCCGTTAAATCTTGTGGGCCAAAGGGCGGAGAGATCCACCCACCAAGCGCCGTCGGCAAAGTGTGGGCGCACGGCTTGCCCGACGGCCAAGGCCAGCCGGCTTTTGCCGCTGCCGCCAATCCCCGTCAATGTAAGACAGCGATAGGTCGAGTGCAAGAGCAGCGCGGTTAGCTCCTCCACGGCCTGGGTGCGCCCAATCAACGGGGTTGGTGCGACGGGCAAATTGCCGAGCCGAGGAGCTGCCGCTGAATGAGCACCCTCTGCCAACGCGGCTTGAATTTTGGCCAAGCGCGCCGCATAGTGTTGCTGTTGGTCTCGTCGCCACGATTCAAAGGGCGGACTATTCACGTCGGGAAATTGGGCGAGAAAGGGACCTTGGTACAGAGCGGCGGCCTGGCGCAAACGCTCTTGACAGGCAGGACAGTGGGCTAGCGAAACGTGTGCGTGCGTTTCACTGGCTGTTAACAAATCGTTAAATTGCAGGACATCACAGGTAAGATGTGCATCATCCACCATTAACTGCACGTGTCTGTAATCCGCTTTGAGCAAATCGAGCGGCGCCAAGAGCTTGCGCAGCGGCGCCAGCGCCTGGCGTAAATTGGTGCGCGCCGAGCTTTCAGTATAATCGGGCCACAGTAGCGCCGCCAAAGTGCTGCGCAAAACCGGTTGTGAACGGGCTAACACAAGATAAGCTAAAAGAGCCCGGCTTTTTTGCGCGCGTAATAATGGCATCGGAAGGCCATCCAGCGTAAAATGGAAGCTTGCGAATAAAGTAAGCGTTACATGGGGTTGGGTTGGTGATAACATTTTGAGCCATCTCGCATGGGCCATAACCGCGTTAACAGCGACATATTTTTGTCGCTACATGCGCCAGGCGCCTATAGCCAACTCTTCCAGTATAAGTTACACGGTCGATAAAGCCGACTTTTCGCCATTTGCTCCCTATATTATGATTTGTGACGCCTATATTGTCTTCATGATTTTACAGTCTATCAGAGCTACACGAGAGCTGCGCGCCGACAAAGCGCCGACAAGAAGCTATGTTGCAGCGGTGTTGGGAACTATTCAAATTTTTTCTAGATGACCAATCGCTGTCGCGCTTTCACTTGCGCGCAAAGGCGCAGGCGTTGCTGATCTATTTAGCCGCCACCGGGCCTGGCTGGAATAACGATGCGCTGGCCACCCTCTTCTGGCCCGAGACGGATGACCAGACCGCACGCAAAAATCTGCGCGACATCCTGCCCCCGCTGCACCGCCAGCTCGGCGACTATCTGCGGCTTGATGGTGATGAGATTGGCTTGACGACGCTCAAGCCCGCTTCTGTGATGTGACAACATTCAGCCAGGTGCTGGAGCAGCCGCTAACGGCGATTGACACGCCTCAGCGGCCGAAACGTTGACGCTCTATCGGTGAATTTCTCGGGTTTACCTCTCGAATCGGCTTTGATTTGGTGTGGGCTTTGCGTGAGCGGGGAAAGATTACATCATTGGCAGTGGTGGGCCATACAGGCGGCACCGTGCGATGTTCGACGGCGGCTGGCGTCTATGAAGCCGCGCTGACAACCAACCGCCAATTGCTCAAACTGGCGCCCTGGGATGAGGCAGCCCGCCGCCAGCAGATCCAACTGTTGCTGGCTAAGTGATCAAGCAAGCGCCTTTAATACCGCCGCTATATTCGCAAAATCCTGGCCGACGAATTGGACGTTGAGCCGGGCGCGGAAACGCTGGCTCTCATGCCCCGGGTCCGGGCGGGGGTTTCCACGCACGGGCGGAGCAAAAGCGCCTCACGCCAGTGTCGGCTCCAGCCCCACAGCGGCGCCCAAGCGGACCGCCATCAGCGCACTGTCGTCCCCACAACCTGGTTTATGCAGCGGCCACGTGGGCGCCAGGCTGGCTCGCCGATCCAGACCCGGTTGTTGTCAACACCCGATAGCCGTCTGTTGACCATTATCGGCCCAGGCGGCATGGGGAAGAGTGCGCTGGCGTTGGCCGCGGGGCAGCAGATGTTGCGGGCGGCAGAGGGCGCCTTTGCCGATGGCATCTTCTGGGTTCCGCTGGTCGACATCGGCGCCGCCGTCCGGCAGGAAAGCGCCCCCCGAGCTGGCCGATAGCGAAGTGGTGGGGAGGCGATTCCTGCGCGCCAGCCACCGAAGCGTTGAACACACAGGCAGAAATGCCGTTGTCCTCGCTCCAGCAGCTCCAGACTTACCTGCGCACACGCCAGCTTCTGCTGATCCTGGATAATTTTGAGCATCTGCTCAGTGGGACCCATGCGCTGGTTCGGCTCTTGACCCAGGCGCCCCAGGTCAAGGCGCTCGTAACGTCGCGTACGCGCCTCGGTGTGCGCAGGAAAGCATCCTGGCTCTTGACAAGCTGTCGCTGCCGGCGCCGCGCCGCGGAAAGTCCTGCGCAAGCTCTGCAAGCGAATCTCCCGGCTGGCGCAGGGCAAGGTTTACCGTCGGAGAGCGAGGCGGTTGCCATGTTTGTCAGCCGCGCGCAACAGCTTGATCCCAGCTTTTGC
Organism: Caldilineaceae bacterium; assembly: GCA_041391125.1. Taxonomy (GTDB): domain Bacteria; phylum Chloroflexota; class Anaerolineae; order Caldilineales; family Caldilineaceae; genus JACKBC01. Next base: position 2,068 of record JAWKON010000034.1, on the reverse strand, counting down.
GTGAATGGTGAGACCATAGGCCCGCTTGTGCAGATCTGCCGGCTTGTGGAGGGGCTGCCGTTGGGCATCGAGCTGGCCACCAGCATGTTGCCACTGTTGAGCTGTCACGAGCTGGTGCAGGGGATCGCCGAAAATCTGGACTTTTTAGAGAGCGTACGCGCGACTTGCCACCCAGGACAGCGCACGCCTGGGCCGTCTTCGAGCGTTCCTGGCGGCTCCTCTCTCCTGAAGAGCAACAATTATTGGCGCGACTGGCTATCTTCCCCGGCGGCTCCTTTCATCGGGACGCTGCCACTGCGATTGCCGGCGCCACCGTTTCTCTGCTCAAACGTTTGGTCGACCAATCTTTGGTGAACAAAATCGGGGAAAATCGCTATACGCTGCACCGCACCGTGCGCCCTTTGCCGAGCAGAAGCTGCTGCAGCAGCCGACGCAGATCGGCGCGCCAGCGTGGTGCCGCTTCTATCTGAAATTTCTGGCCGAGAGGGGAAGCAGGGCTTTTTGGCGAAGCGTATGGAGAGACGGTAGAGCAGATTCACGTCGATCTGGATAACATTCAGACCGCGTGGCGCTGGGCTGTGGACAGTGCCGGCTGTATGGTGAACTGAACCATTGTTTGAACGCATTGTTATGGTATTACGAGCAGCAAAGGCTTCTTCGCCGATGCTTTTGAAATGTGTGAGCAGGCGCTGCACGCCTTGCACCCCATTTACGCAGCGCAACCCAACAAATCCGGCGCCCCACTCACCATGTTAATCGGGCGCCTGTACACTTGTTGGGCGGCCTATGGCATCTACGCCGGGACGCTCCCGCAGGCCCATACCGCCTATGCGGCGGTCAATTGCAGCAGGGATGATCCAATTGCCGCGGCGTACTGTCTTGGCTTTTAGGGGGCCTCGTTAAGAGCCCGTGAACCGCAGAGATCGGTAAAACTATTGACAACGGCGCTGCACCTTGTGCAAGCCAACGGCGCCGCCTGGATGCAAGCGATTATCTATCAGTTACTTGGTGAAGCCGGCTTGTTCGCCGGTGATTACGTTGAGGCTGAAGCGAAAATTACAGCGGGCCATGCATTGGCCAAACAGATTGACTGGCAAAGAGGGCTTACCGCCAGCCATAAGATCATGGGACGCATTCATATTGATCGTGGACGTTATCGTCAGGCGGAAGAAGAGCTGCAGCAGAGTCTGGAAATTGCGCGTCGTCATCATATCAACCAGTTCTATTTAGCGAGTATGATCATGTTGGGCGAAGTGTGCCGTCTCCAGGGGCGCGTTTCGGAGGCAGGATCGCACTATCAAGCCAGCCGCAAATTAGCTGAAGCGCTGGGGGGTGGCGTTCTTCTCTCGCCCATCCTGTGGGAAGAAGGTACGCTGGCCGTGCAGTGTGCAGATTATAGGCGCGCCAAACGACTCTTGGCCGAAAGCCGCGCGATCGGGCTGCCCAACTGGTGGGTCCACGCGCTGCCCACGCTGGGCTGGGCGCTGATTGGGCTGAATGAATTGGACGAAGCCCAAGCGTACTTCCAATCCGTATTGGCGGATGCCCAGGCCAAAGCGCGGACCCCCATTGCACTAGAGGCACAGGCCGGCTTAGCCTACCTGGCCGTGCTCCGGGCTGAATCGGACCAGGGGGATGCGCCTCAACACCGTGAGATCTGTACACAAACCGTGGCAACCCTGCAACAGATATGTCAAAATCCGGCAACCGCCCAACAAACCCGCAATCACATTGGCCAACTTATCGCGCAGGTCACGACCACGCGGTGATGGCCCCCTGATGGATAATCCCATAGATATATTGTGGCTCTCATGTGATTGACAAGGAGTAGCGGCGGTTGAGTAGGCTGGTGTAGTATCCAGTCGTATCGAAACCAAAGCGGGTCAATCCCGTGTGATCCGGTTGAACCGAAATCGGGAATGGAGACAATAGATGAGCTTTGCTTTGCTTGATAACGTTGCGTGGCATGCGCTGAATAGCTATCATCAGCATTTAGCCATCAAGGGAGAAGGTGCGGCGCGGTATCGGCCGGATGTGTTTTTTGCGGCGGCAATGGCACAGAACGAAG
>JAWKON010000033.1:0-94192 GCA_041391125.1 Caldilineaceae bacterium | reverse complement strand
ACATTGTTGATCAGCGTGGGCTGGCCCCACAATCCGCTGGTGGCGGGATAGGGTGGGCGCGGCACAGGCTGGCCGCGTCGCCCCATAATCGAGGCCATGAGCGCGGTCTCCTCGCCACACACAAAAGCGCCGGCGCCGATACGCACATCGATGCGAAAGTTAAAATTGGTGTCTAAAATGCGGCTGCCCAAAAGACCGCGGCGTTCCGCCAGGCGGATGGCGCGCTCCAGCCGTTTGGCCGCAATGGGATATTCCCCGCGCACATAAACATAGCCCTGCTCGGCGCCCACCGCGTAGCCGGCAATCGCCATCCCCTCCAGCACCCGGTGCGGGTCGGACTCCATAAGCGTGCGGTCCATATAGGCGCCGGGGTCGCCTTCGTCGCCATTGGCCACCACATATTTGCGCTCGCCGCCCTGACCTTTTGGGGTGGCTTTGCGCACCATTTGCCACTTAAGACCGGTGGGATAACCGGCGCCGCCGCGGCCGCGCAGCCCGCTGTTGACAATGGCGTCGCAGACCTCTTCGGGTGTCATTTCGTGGAGCGCATGGGCCAACGCGTCATAGGCGCCGTGGGCCACGGCATCTTCCAGTCGCTCGGGGTCGATGACGCCGCTATTGGCCAGCACGACTTTGGTCTGCTTGGCAAAGAATGGGCTATCCATCGGGACAAGGTGTTTCTCAACGGGCTGCGCCTGCCCCACGTGCTCTTCCAAAATGGCGCGGGCCGCATCTGTGGTGACATTTTCGTAGATTACATCCGGGGCGCCATGTATTTGCACGGTAACCATAGGGCCGCGGCTGCACGGTCCCATGCAGCCGGTGCTGACGACTTCCACTTCGGCATCCAAATTGTGGGCGGCGATGGACTCCTTAAACGCCTGTTCCACCGCGGCGCCGCCAGAAGAAAGGCAGGGCGTGCTGGCGCAGCAGCGGATGCGGCAGCGAAACTGGCGCTGGCGTTCCTGTTCGCGTTGGGCTATTTCGTCGAGACCGCTGTGGTTCATGGGGACTCCTTGGTGGAAAAGGGATTAGGGATTAGGGATTAGGCGTCGCGCGATGCCTAATCCCTAATCCCTAATCCTTACTCCCCTAACAATTCCGCCAAATGCTCTTGCCAGAGCAGCGGCAACGAGTGCGTGCCGTGGCCGCGGGTATGTTCGGTGATGGGGAGCAGGAGGGCGCGGCCGTGGCGCACGCGCGTGATTTCACGTTCAAGAATGCCCAATTCGGGCGGGTTGACTTGATCATCGGCGGAGTTGATGGCGGTGAGCGGAGCGATAATCTTTTCGAGTTCAGGTTGCGGGTTGTAATCGCGCGCGGCGTCGAAATAGTAGAGCATGTCGTTGGCGTCAAATTGTTGGCAATATTGGTCAATCATTTCGTGTAGAAGTGCATCGGCCCCATCACGCGTGGGCGCTTGCATCTGCCATTGCAGCGGGCTGCTCACCATGATTAGCAGCATGTGGATGGCGTTGACCAACCCCGGCGGCTGCTCCATATATTCGCCATTCCGCCAGGCCGGGTCATTGCGAATCGCGTCCAAAAGCATGCGCCGGATCATGCGGTTGCGCCCGCCGATCTGCACGGGCAGGCTGGCCAGCGGCAGCAGCGCATCCATAAAGTGCGGATAGCGGATGCCCCACAGCCACGTGTGCATGCCACCCATAGACGTGCCCATGACCAGCCGCAGATGGTCCACGCCCAGATGTTCGGTGAGCAGGCGGTGTGCAGCGCCACCATGTCCTCGTAGCCATAATGGGGGAAGCGGGCGCGTAGGCCATCGCTGGGCTTGCTGGAGTGGCCGTGGCCAATATTGTCGGGCAGGATAATGTAATATTGCTGGGCGTCCAGCAGTTGGCCGGGGCCAAAGAGCACGTCGGCAAATTGCTCGCGCAAAAAGCCCTCGCCGCTGCCGCCCGTGCCGTGCAGGATCAGCACGGCGTTGCGCACCACGCCGTTGTCGTCGCGCCGCGGTTGGCCCAGCGTGCGATAGTGCAGGCGCACTTCGGCCAGCGTTTCGCCGCTGTTGAAGGTGACGTTGGTGAGTATGCAGTCGTTTTCGTATAGTTTATGAATCATGGAATTATCCCTTTTGGAATTCTTGCGCGCCGCTATTGGCCAGCCGAAAGTCGGTGGCCACTTCGTCGTTCCTCCCATCCGTGTTTACAATGCGTTAGTTTTAAGCTCCTCCACCATGGCGGCAAAGCGCGAGCCAGTCTCAAAAGCCTGGCGCAGAAATTCGACTTCGTCCTCAATACCGCTGCGGCGGATGGAGACCTCCCATTGCTGATTGGCTTCGTGTAAGAATGGGCGATGAGGGAGGCCAGTCGCTCCCATTGGATGGTGTCTTGAAAGAGCAGGCGATGGTGGTCGCCGCTGCCGTCATTGTCGTGCAGGTGCAGCACGGAGAGCCGCTCTTTAAGCGGATCCAGCCGCTCCATGCGGTCGTGACCCAGATGGGCGTGGCCGGAGTCGTAGCAGTGGGTGAGGAACTCTACCGGATAGAGGGTGAAGAGCGTCTCAATGCGGTCGAAATTGTCAGCCGCGTTGGGCAAATCAACGGCAGTAGCGCGGACCCCGCCCGGGTCGATCAGATTTTCAATAGCAATGGACACTCCGCGTTGGCGGGCCGTAAGGGCTCCAATTAATCAGCGTGCGACACCCAGCTGGGTCCAGGCAATTTCGTTATAGGGTTGCAGCTCGGGCGCTGCCGTGTCCGGGTAGACGTGCATGACAATGGCGTCGGCGCCCAGCCGCGCCGCAAAGTCAATGCGGTTTTTGACCAGCTCCACGCCCGCCTGCCGGGCGTACTCGTTGGGCGAATACCAGAACTTTTCGATCCCCTCCGAGCCATGCACATCATTGAGGATTAACCCATACTGCTTGAGCCAGCGCCCAATCTGCTCGATCTCGGCATCGGCATAGAGAAAATCGGAGCGCCAGTGGTGACACCAATGAATGTGCGTAAAGCCCGCCGCGGCAATCGCCCGCAAATAGGGTTCCGGATCGCCGTGGTCAGTTACATAGTCGGTTGTAATCGAGAGCATAAGTCTCCTTATAGATATCACCGTTAAATATGGCACAAATGCAGGATATTTTTATCTGAGGCCATTTGTGCCATGTTTAAATGGTTTGTCCATTAGATTTGGGAGATCAACAGATTGCGCAGATTACACAGATTGTCAAAAACAAAATAGGCTCTTCTGGATCATGTGGTTGACCCGCTTTGGTTTCGATACGGCTGCCAACTGCCGCAGCCTACTCAACCGCCGCTAACCTTGTGAACTACATGAGATTCTATTGAACCCAAAAATCTTTTTAATCTGTGTAATCTGTTGATCTATCTTTTCTGATGTTCGGGGAGCCGTGGTTGATTGACCAAATGGTATTTGAGGACAATTATAGCACAATTGGGCCCACATTAAGCTGCCGTGGCGCTGACGGCAGCTTGTCAGCTATCTGGCATAGGGCGGGTTGGAAGTCAGTCAAATGTCAGTGAAATGTAACAGCATGGCAGACAATTTGGCGTATACTGTAGTTGTCTTTTCTGGTAACACCCATCTACAAATTGTGTGCAGAACTCCCGCTTTGCCAGACTGCTGGCCTTCTTGTGCAAATTTGTTTTATACCCTCTTTGATAGTAACTACTAAGCAGTCCCCTGAGCTTATCGAAGGGGGCCCAGCCTTCGACAAGCTCAGGCCTCGAGCGGCTTAGTAGTTACCTTTGATAAATGATATCGAGGCTAAACATGAAAGCATTTTGGCATTCCATTATCGATCCAAATGTTGCATACAGCATTTATCGAATCCAACCAGTATATTATATAATGTAAAAATAATATGCATTATATTTGGGCTACCTTTGGCGCCTCTGGCCCAGATCTCAAGATTTCCACCTAAAGTGCATTCGAAATATTTGATGTAACGTTCTATGTGCGTAGTCTGTTTTGTGTAGTGTTGCTGAACGTGCATTTAAGTTTGGTTCACCTAGTGGTTGCCGCGTGGGGGCGCGTTTGCGTACGCTCGCGTATAAAAATACTTGCTCCATGCCATTTGCATACGCAAAAACGGCAATCTTAAATTATATACTAAATTGTTGTTGCAATTTACAAATAAAATACGTAATATTGTGAAAGCTATCTGTAATCTGTAATAATTTAGAATACTTGGCTATGTTATTGTTGAGTAATCCAAATAATGCGTATTTGCTCTTGCATGATAGATTGTTGGAACATATGCTTTTTGGAACCAATCGGTGTACATAATTTTAACCCGTCACTTTTTGTGAACACGGTCATAGACATCGTCGTATGCAAATAGCGTTGTTCCAGACAAACACCCCCCTGAATTGTCCAATCTATTGTCAGTACACCGCAACGGTGTTGGCGATACAGGCGCCGGTCTCGATTGGTGAATCCGGCCCCATCTCCAGCCATTGCGATCTGCTGATTTTGATTTATCTGCAAAGCGCGGTCACATCGCTTCAGTACTATGCGCGCGGAGCGCAAACACTTGCCATCAACATTGCGGCTGCAATGACGCCACCATGATCTCTGCTGATATAGCCATACAATACTAGCCCGCGCACAAGATCAACAGTTTTCCCTCTGTACACCGAAGACTAACCAGTTCGGCACCATGACAAGTAAAGGAGTTTATCTTGAAAAGAGGACAAAGAAACGGTTCGAGCATTGATGGACATACCATCCATTCTCGACCAGAATCCAAGAGGATGATCGGGCAAGCCGGGCTCGGCCGCCATGTCGGCATGACGTTGCGCGGCATGGGGGTGGTGCTGCTAGCTTTATTTGCGCTGGCCTATGCCACCCCTGCCATGGCCAGCCCAGCGGCCAGCCAATTGGCGCAAACAGCGGTTTGTAACCCGACGACCGACGTCGGCGGCACTGTATTTCGCGACTACAATGCCAACGGCGTGCAGGATGCCGGTGAGCCAGGGCTGGACGGCAGCGTCACACCTATTACGGTGACAGCCTATGGCGCGGCCAACCAAGTTGTGGGCTCGGCTACGACCCAGGCTGACGGCAGTTATGCGTTTACCGGGGCCAATTTGGGTAGCGGCGCTCGCATTGAATTTAGTGGTCTGCCAGCCTGGTTGCAGCCGGGGCCGTACGGCGGCGGCTCGGGTACGCTAGTGCAGTTTGTGAGCGGCGCTTCCTGTGCGGTGGATCTGGGTGTTAACAATCCCAGTGATTTCTGTGGCGATAACCCACGGTTGGCCACCACCTGCTTTGTGGGCGGCGACCCACTGGGCGGCGGCAATTCGGGTGCGGGTGACGTGTTTGTCTCCTGGGCGTATAGTGAAGATGGCTGGTGGTATAACTATCCCTCGGTGGGCGCCGGCACAGCCAATATGCCGACCAAGATGGCTGTTAATTCGCAGATGGGGCCGGCCTGGGGCGTGGCGTATCAACGCTCGACACAGACCTATTTTACGGCGGCGCTGCTCAAGCGCCACGCTGGCTTTGGTCCGTTGGGGCCGGGCGGCATCTATTCTGTCGATGCCAGCAACCCGGCGGCGCCCGTTGTGCAGTCGTTTGTGGACCTGAATACGCTGGCCGGCGTTAATGTAGGGACCGACCCGCGCACGACTCCGTTGCCCGCGGATGCGGCCACTTCAAGTTATGACCCGGATGTCATGCCGCTGATTGCCAAAATGGCCATGGGCGACATGGATATGTCGGAAGATGAGCAGACGCTCTACATTATGAATTTGAATAATAATGGCGAGCTGATTGCGCTGGACATTGCGACCAAGAGTGTGACGGCGCAGGTGGCGATTCCTGACCCCGGCTGTTTGAATAATGGGGCGGCGGCGCCGCAAGACCGCCGTCCGTGGGCCGTTGATGTGCATGATGGCAATGTCTATGTGGGTGTGGTCTGTTCGGCGCAAACATCGCAACTTAAGAGTGATCTGCACGCCTACGTCATGCGCCTGAGCGGCAATACGTTTGTGAATGTCTTCGATTTCGCCCTGAATTATCCCAAAGGCATTGTCTCCGAGGGCAAAACGGATTCCGCCACGCGTACGGGCTGGTTCCCTTGGATTGACAACTTTGCCGCGCTGGTTTCCGCCGACGGCGCCACCGTCATGTATCCGCAACCCATTCTGAGCGATATTGAATTTGATGCGGATGGTTCGATGATTTTGGGCTTTGTAGATCGCGTCGGCCATGTGGGTGGGCGTAACAACCGCAGCACCAATCTCAATGATGGCAACCTGTACAACGCCCACAGCGGCGGCGACCTGCTGCGCGTCTGCAACGTCAGTGGTTCGTATGTGCTGGAAGGCGGCGCCGGCTGTGCGTCCAATGCTGCTAATAGCCAAGGACCGGGTGGCGGCGAATTTTACTTCAACGATTCGTTCGATCCAGGCCCGCCAGGGGGATTGGTACACAATGAGACTTCATTGGGGTCGATTGCTGTGCTGCCGGGTTCCGGTGAAGTGGTCTCGACCCACTTTGACGCCGTGCGCCACGTGCCGGTCGGTCAAGACGATCCCGAACCGCGCAATGGCGGCGTGCGCTTCCACAGCAGTGCAGATGGCACGGTGAGCCACTGGTATGAGATCTATCCCGACACCGACAACGTTCTGGGTACCTTTGCCAAGGCTGCCGGTCTGGGCGATCTGGAGCTGATCTGTGCGCCGGCGCCCATTGAGATCGGCAACTATGTGTGGCTGGATAGCAATAATGATGGCGTGCAGGGTCCGGGTGAGACGCCGCTGGCTGGCGTCACCGTGGAGCTGCTGAATGGGGCCGGGCAGGTGATTGGGACGGCTATTACCGATGCGGCGGGCCAGTATTACTTCTCCTCCGCCGCCGGAACCAGCACCGCCAGCGCTATTTATAACATTGCCGGACTGGTGCTCAACGGAACCGGCTTCCAGGTGCGCATCCCGCTCAATCAGGCTCCGCTGGCCAATCTGGAACCGGCGATAAGCAATGCCGGCGGCATTGTCAGCAACGACAACAAGCTCGATCTGCACGACTCGGACGGTGTTTCCGACGGCGCGAACTCGGCTGTCACCTTTAGCACCGGCGCCGCCGGCCAGAACAACCACAACTTTGACTTTGGCTTTACGGCCAATGTGCCGGGCATCGACATTGAAAAGCTGACCAACGGCAACCAGGCCGATGGCGCCAACGACCCCGACGTGCCGGTGATTGCGCCGGGCGATCCGGTCACCTGGACCTATATTGTGACCAATGACGGCACTACGCCGGTGGCCCGCAATTTGATCACCGTGACCGACGACATTGTGGGCAACCTGATGGTGGCCGGTGTGGTGCAGCCGAATGTCAGCTTTGCCAATGAGCCGGATACGGCGCTGGACCCGATTGACACCTGGACCTTTACCGTGGTGAGCACGGCGCCCGATCTGACCAACCCGGCCCAAACTGTTGGCATGACCATTGTGGCCGGCTGTAATCCCAATGAGCAGCCGATTCCTGGCGCGCGTGCAACCTATGAGAACATTGCCACGGTCACCATTCCGGGCGACAGTGACTCCGATCCCAGCCACTTCTGTAACCCGCGCCCGGGCATCGATATTGAAAAGCTGACCAATGGCAATCAGGCCGACGGCGCCAATGACCCGGATGTGCCGGAGATTGCGCCGGGCGACCTGGTCACCTGGACCTATATTGTGACCAACAATAGCCTGGTTTCGATTCCGCAGACCAATATCACGGTGACCGACGACATTGTGGGCAACCTGATGGTGGCCGGTGTGGTGCAGCCCAATACCACCTTGACCAACAAGGGTGATGGTGATGCCGTGTTGGCTCCTGCTGAAGCCTGGACGCTGATTCGGACCAGCATTGCGCCCGATCTGTCCGATCCGACGCAAACGGTCAACATGACCATTGTCAATGGGTGTAATCCCACCGGCGGCGCTGTGCCCGGTCCGCGCGAAACTTATGAAAATATTGCCACGGTCACCATTCCAGGGGACAGCGACACCGATCCCAGCCACTTCTGTAACCCTGGGCCAGGCATCGACATCGAAAAGTTGACCAACGGCAATCAGGCCGACGGCGCCAATGATAATGATGTGCCGGAGATTGCCCCCGGCGACCCGGTGATCTGGAGCTACATCATCACTAATGACAGCCTGGTCGACATTCCGCAGGCCGACATTACGGTGACCGACGACATTATCGGCGCCATTATGACCAATGGTGTGGTGCAGCCCAACGTCACCCTTGCCGACAACGGCAACGGCGACGCGATTTTGGCCCCGAATGAGGCGTGGACCTTTACGGTGCAGCAGATCGCGCCTGATCTGACCGATGCGACGCAAACGGTTAATATGACCATTGTGGATGGCTGTAACCCGGTGGGCGGCAGCGTACCCGGCCCGCGCGAAACATATGAGAACATTGCCACGGTCACCATTCCGGGCGATATTGATACCGATCCCAGCCACTTCTGCAACCCGGTCTTTGACCTGGCGCTGCGCAAGGTGTTGGGCGCCGGGCAGACGCGCGAGGTTGAGCCGGGCGACACGGTCACCTTTACGATTGAGGTGAGCAATCAGGGCACGATCACGGCCACCGATATTGAGGTGACCGACTACATCCCTGTTGGCCTGACGCTGGCCGATGCGAACTGGAATGGCAGTGGCGATCTGGTCACGCGCACCATTCCGGGGCCGCTGAATCCGGGCGTTACGACCACGCTGGACATTGTGTTCACGGTGAACCCGGATGTGCAGCCCGGCGATCTGATCAACCTGGCTGAGATTAGCGATCATCGCGACGAGCAAGGCCGCAAGCCGACCGACAAAGATTCGACGCCCGACAAGGATCGCAATAACGACGGCACGCCCAAGGACAACGTGGTGACCGAAGATCACAAGAAAAACCCGGGCGATGACGAAGACGATCACGATCCCGAGCGGCTCACCGTGCCGGCCATGAGCTTGGGCAACCGCGTCTGGCTCGACATTGGCAACGGCAATGGCGGCGTGCTGAACGATGGTGAGATTAATGGGGACGAAGCCGGTATTGCCGATGTCAAAGTGAACCTGTTGAATGGCGCGGGCAACCCCGTGCTGGGCACCGACGGGCAACCGCGCATGGCGACGACCGACGCCGATGGCTACTATCGCTTTGACAACTTGCCGCCCGGCAGTTACATTGTCTGTCTGGATGCCGGCAACTTTGCGGCAGACGGCCCGCTGGCCGATCTGCGCAGCACGCACACCAGCGAGCCAAACCCCAATGACAACGGTGATTCCAACGACAACGGCGTCGACAACGCACAGCCCACCGCCAATGGCATTTGCAGCGCAGTGGTGACGTTGACCTTTGATTCCGAACCGTTGAATGAGCCCGACCCGAATACGGGCGGCAGCGACATTCTGGATGTGAACACCAATCTGACGGTAGACTTCGGTCTGGTGCCCAACATGAGCCTGGGCAACCGCGTCTGGCTCGATAATGGTGTGGGCGGCGGCACGCAGCGCGACGGTGAAATCAACGGCAGCGAGGCTGGTATTCCCAACGTTGTGTTGAGTCTACATGACAAAAATGGGACGCCCGTACAGGATTCCTCCGGCAATGTGATGACGACCACCACCAATGCGCAGGGCTACTATCGCTTTGAAGATTTGCTGCCCGGTCAATATATTATCTGTGTGGACGCCAGCAACTTTGCTACCGGTGGGCCGCTGTCTGATCTCAGCAGCACGACCACCAGCGAGGGTAATCCCAACGACGATGGGGACTCCAATGACAACGGCGTGAACGGACCGCAGCCAGCCGTCAACGGGGTGTGCAGCAATCCGGTTGATCTGATCTTCTATACCGAACCCATGAACGAGCCCGATCAGGACACTATTGGCGGACAATCGACTGATAATAACACGAACCTGACCGTGGACTTTGGCTTTGTCTCTGGTCCCACATCGCTGGATGAGGGGCAGGAGCCAGGCAAGATTTTCGACAAGTTTATGTATTTGCCGCTAGCGCTTCAGCAATAGTTGATGTGAAGGAGCAACAAAAAAGCGGAGTGGATTCCACTCCGCTTTTTTGTTACAATGGCATCTGGGAAAAGGATAAACCGCAGATTGCGCCGATTTCACAGATTAACAGTTACATATTGACATACACAAAATCTGCGTGCATCGGCGCAATCTGCGGTTCTAACTGATTCTGGCTCGAGCGGGTTAGCGATGTGCATTCTTGAGAGGAGGCACTGCCAAAAATGGAATATTCAGAATATCGTCAAGCCTATTTTGTAGAACCGGCGCCGGCGGCTCGTTTTGACTATGTGGGCATCCACGGCGCCACGCTATTCTTTCAGGAGTATGCAGCTGCGGTGGACTATTATACGCGCGTGCTGGGGCCGCCAGCCTACGTGGAAGGCGCGGGAACGCGCGGCTGGCGGCTGGGCGATAGCTGGCTCACGCTGCTGGAAGGGGGCAGCGGTGCGCCGGCCAATATGGAAGTGCCGATTGTCATGCCGACGCCGGAGGAGGCCGAACGGCTGCAGGCGGCCTTTATCGAAGCCGGCGGGCAGGGCGAGGCGCCATCGGACCAGCTCATGTATGAGCCGGTCCGTTACTGTTCCGTCACCGATCCCTTTGGCGCGCATATTTTGATCTTTAGCCGGCGCTCTTCCCACAGTGAAATCAGTTAGGATGTTACATTCGTCACCAGACGGTTCGCTGGTAGTTGCCACATGCAGGGCTGCTCGTCCGCTACAATTGCACAGTCGTTATCCTGAATTTCATGGCAATCTTGGGCAAGCATTTCATAATATTTTTTAGAGGCCAGCGCCATCGCCTTGATGTTTAGCTCACGCGCTTGCTTTAATTCATGCATGAGACAAGAGAAATTTTTGGCATCAATGGCTTTTTGGATCTGGCCTTTGATACGAGCGCGCTGCTCTAAGAGGCCATCCACCATCTTTTGCTCTGTCTCATTAAAAATGTTGTTTGGAACCAGAAATTCGTCCAGCACATTGTATTTCTCGATTTCTAGTTCAATGAGTCGTAGGCTAAAGTTCACTTGAGCCAGGATTTGAGATTCTCTCTCCGGAGAATCTTGAAATTTGAGAAACGGCTCAATCACTTCCCAGCGCGTGCGTGTGCCGATGCGCAACAGATTGAAGATTTCCCCGATTGCACCAGGCCCCCGCACGAGTTCAGGCACAATGACTTCATTAAAGAAGAAGTGAAATTGAAATGAAGATTCATTACACTGCACTGCGCTCAGTAAGATAGGGCGAAAGATGCGGCCCCGCCCGCCAGGCCCGCGGCCTCTGAAAGTCGACGTCATGATCTCTGGCGACTCATTTGAGGCGACGGCTACAATGGCCTTCTCGATCTCCTCTATCCAATATGTCCCTTTCCAGTCTTCTTTGTTGGCATATTGCGTAAGTTCAGTCCAGGTTAAAGAAGACCTGGTAAAATTGAGTATATTGGATAGCCCAGCGGGGGCCGTGATCTGGCTGTCGCCCGGAATATGCCCTTGATCCAGCAGCTTATTTTTGTCGGCCACCGTGATGATGAGCCGTTCTCCGTACCATGCAAGATTATCTTCCTCATTGGCATTGTCTTTGTGAAACGCAAATGAGGAAGCCGCCGGATAGTTTTGAATCCAGGTGCAGAGTTTGGGATTATCTGGGTTAGATTGGATGGCAGCTTGCACAAGCTCATTCACTTTACCATATGCCTCAGCCCAATCTATCAGATGGAAGATCATGTTTCTCAAATCGCCATCTTCGGTAATCTCATTGAGGTTCTTATCAAGGCTAAATTTGAGCATGCGTTCAAGGTCCTCCTTGGATCTGAATGCATCTAACATAGCTTCGAAAAATTCTATGAGCTTTTTACCGTTCATGACGTGACCTCTTTCGCATTAATTTTAGAGTTTGGTTATGGCTGTCGGTGAGGCAATATTGATGACACACTTACGATAGCTGATATTTGAGAAAGAATATACTCTTAATTTCTATCAATATGGCAGAAATATCTGTCAGATTGGTCCGGCGCATGTACTTGCATGAAAGAACAATTTACGTGTCTCATCGGCATGAGACCAACGCTATCATCATAAATGGCGCTGACCACATGCGATGTGTTCCTACCAGCCGTTATGCATTGGTGTATCGCACCCCAATAAAAAGACGTTTTCAGGTCTGTGAATATTTCACCAGTCGACTCAATTTTGCAGCCGTTGCATCAGAAAATGCCGGCTCATCTAAATATCCGTCAGTCTGAGCGCCTCTATATTGCCTTGCACCATGCAGGTGATTCAGCCGGGAAGACGGTTGGCAGCCCAAATCCAGCAACTAGCTTTGATAAAATGGCCCCGCGGGTTTACAATGAACAACATTCGGCGTCAAGACGATTTGCCTTTGAGCACCAACGTATGATGGGCTGCAATGGGTCTGGCGCCTAACCAGGATACCCAAGAAAATATTTAGAGCATAGGAGAAAGATACAATGTCGTTTAACAAGAGATCCCGCCTGGATGCTTCCCAGGTTGAAGATCGACGTGGGCGGCGCACGGGGACCGCGGTAGCCGTTGGCGGCGGCGGGCTTGGCATAATTGTCCTGCTGGTCGGGTTGCTGCTGGGTGTAGATCCGAGCACGCTCATGGGTGTGCTTGAACAAGCCCCTGCACCCTCGACACAGAGCGCCGAAGACATCACTAATCTGGCTGAGACGTGCCAGACGGGGACAGACGCCAATGCCCGTCAGGATTGTCGCATTGTGGGTTTTGTCAACAGCATCCAGTCTTTCTGGACTGACGAATTTGCCCGACAGGGAGGGCAGTACACCTCGGCCAAGACCGTGCTCTTTTCCGGGTCGACGCAAGGGGCATGTGGTTACGCGGCCGCGGCTATGGGGCCCTTCTACTGTCCGCGCGATCAGAAGGTTTACCTCGACCTCTCTTTCTTCGAAGAGTTGCAAACGCGCTTTGGCGCGCAGGGCGGCCCGTTTGCCGAAGCGTACGCGCTGGCGCACGAATATGGCCACCATATCCAGAACCTTACCGGCGTGTTGGGCCAGGCCGGCTCGGGCGATACGGGGCCGCAGAGCCTGGCCGTGGGCATTGAACTCCAGGCAGACTGTCTAGCCGGCGTCTGGGCCCGCCACGCCACCGAAACGGGCTATTTGACGCAGATCACCAAGGAGGACATCGTCCAGGCTTTGGATGCCGCGGCGGCCGTGGGCGATGATCACATCCAGAGCCAAACGCAGGGCTATGTCTCGCCCGAATCGTGGACCCATGGCTCGTCGGAGCAGCGGCAGCAAGCACTGGCGACCGGCCTACAGTCCGGCGATATGGCAGCCTGCGAGATGCGCTGAGGATCCTGTCGCCCGACGCACCTGACCTTGCACGCCCACCCATATCCCCGGATTGGTTGGAATACAACTTTTCGAGGGGAGATGCAAAAGGGCCAATATCGGCGCCGGCGGCGCCACGAGCCGAATTTGAAGGCCCTACACCTGAAAAAACTGGTGAGAGAACCTTTTTAGTCACTTCAAGATCAATTGCAGAGGTCAATGTGGTCGGTTTTTGTACGTATCCCGAAACTACTCCTATAATAATTACGTTGTCCTTGACGTGATCCAAAATCGCATGAGTCAAGAAGGCGCCCAGACCATGACCAACACTTCTACGCTGACGTTGACTGGTGTTGCCTATCGATGTCAACAGGAAACCGCACGGTTTTGGCAGCAACTCGTATATGATCCAACCTACTGTTTCGAATTATTTCACCGGGCATTGAGCCAACCAAGTCTGGAGCATAGCAAGCAGGCATGGACATATATTCACCAACAATATCATCGCCAGGTAATGCTCTGGGTCAAGCGCCATCAACTGTTTACGCAGACCGGTTTGGAGCCGGATGTACTTGCTAATTTGGCGCTGGAAAAGATGTGGCTATCCTTTGCATCAGATACAGATAAGTTGGCGAAATTTCCCCTTTCAGATCCAGATCGCTGTTTGAAGAGCCTCTTGCGATTCTTGCAAATGTGTGTGCATAGCGTTGTTGTGGATACGTTTGCGGCCGCGGCGCGCGCGCAAGAAACAGTCGATGTTGCGGCGGCCACAGCCCTAGCTACAGCCCACACTGATCCCGTCATGGCGGAAGAGTTTTGGCATCAGATTGCGGCGTCTTCGCAATGACAAAGAGCGATTGGTGCTGGATGCGGCCTACGTCTGTGAACTTAAGCCACGCCAGATTTATGCGCTCTATCCGAATATTTTTTCTGATGTGAAAGAGATTCACCGTATCAAGGAAAATATTTTAACGCGACTACGGCGCGATGATAGCCTGAAGAACTATCTGGGTAAGTAATGGTCAATTGCATTTTGGGGGCCGGTCAAGACGATGGCACAACCCTTTGGCCTGATTGCCCCAATGTGGTATCTCACCCCAAGATGATGGTCATACCGGAAAATGGCAGTTCCCATCGTTTACTTGGTGAGAAAGGTGCATCCCCCGCGCAACCAATAACTGCAATATTTACGATTGTTCGGTCCATAGCGTGCTTTTGTGATGGGCTCAACGGGTTGGGGGAGGAACCTTAAATGCCGTTTAAACATATAGATGATAGCCAACTGCTCGCCTATGTCGAAGGCGATGCCGAACCGGATGTCGTTGCGCAGATTGAACAAGATCCACACTGTCAAGCGCGGCTACGCGAGTTGACGAAAGTGCAAGACACGCTACGCCAAACTCTCTTCTCGATACGGAAACCCACCACGCAGGAAATTGGCGAATATCATCTTGGGCTATTGGCAGACGAAGAGGCAAAATTCGTTGAAGCCTATCTTAAACAGCATCCGCATCTAGCCCGTCAGGAGGCAATTCTGCAGGAATTTCTGGCTGCGGTTGATCGCGATACAGTGCATTCACGGACGGTGTCCCAAGCACCACGGCTGGGTCAGAAAATCCAAGTGTTGATTGCCGAGCTGTTGCAGGGTAGCCAATGGCATTGGCTGTTGGGGGTATTCGCGGCAGCCAAGAAGGCATTTATCAGGCCGGCAATTATCAGATCGTGGTCGAGATAGATGCCGATGCGGCCGATAGTGTTCTGAGGGTGCTGACGGGACTTATACAAGGTCCTGATCTGGTCGGGATGACTGCCCAGGCAATTCCGCCGGCAGGTCTGTCGGAAATTGACCCTGTGCCCATCGACGAATTCGGCAATTTCAGCATTTCTGGGCTTAGACCGGGCGCCTATCAACTTGTCATCGGTCGCAACGACCCACCGTTGGAGATTCATGTTCAAAACTTGGAAATCTAATGACTGAACTGGTGACAGCGTCCAGTTTGCTTGATAAATTGCTTGCGCAGCAGAACGTGTCTGCGCAAAAACAACTCCTCAAACAGCATCTTGCCGCGCTGCAGAACGACACGCTGACAGATGCATTGGCCACCGCATTAAAGGCCCAAGCCGATCACTCTTTGCGCACAAAACTTGCCCGCGCCAAGGTGATGGCTACGCTGATTCATTATCTATCTGAGCTGACCAACAATCCTCTTTATGCGGCGTTGGCTCTGCGCGTCGAAGGCAACATCTTGGGGATTGGTGAAGGGAAGTTTCCAGAAGCAGTTGCGTGCTATGATAGGGCTGCCATCATCTACCAGGAACATAATCGACTGGACGACGTAGCCAAAACCCAAGTTGGCAAAATCGGCTGCTTGGCCCTCATCGGTCGGGCGGAGGAGGCTATTGAGATCGGCGAGCAGACCCACCCGATCCTACGTCGGTATGGCGAATGGCAACTGTTAACCGGGCTCCTCTCAAACCTTGCAACCATCAACAACCAGTTGGGACGTGGGCAGGATGCCCTGGCGCTCCTCGAGGAAGCAAGGGCCATCTGTCACCAGTTCACCATCGCAGAGCAGCTACCGGGTGTCGAAGTAAATTATGCGTTCGTGTTACGCAGCCTGGGACAACTGGCCGCTTCGATGGAAGCCAGCCAACGAGCGCTTGTTCTCTATGAAAGGCTCGGTCAGACCGTGGCCGCTGCCCATGCACAATCTGGTTTAGCGACTGCATATCTGCTGTCTGGTCGTTACAATGAAGCATTAGAGCTATTCGAGATGGTTCAAGCCGTCCATCTAGCCGACCAGCGCCACTACAGCGCGCTCTATATTCAGCTTTTCGTCACAGATTGTCTATTACAGCTTGGTCGCTATGCGGATGTGCTAAACAGTTGTAAACAGATTCGGCCACGATTTGGCGATCTGGGGGTGGCGCATGAGTTCGCCAAGACCATACTTAATGAGGCAATCGCCTTTGCTGGACTGAAACAGTATGCCCAAGCATTGCGCACATTGGACGAAGCACGCCACCTTTTTCAGCAAGACAACAATCGGGTTTGGGTCGCGATGAGCGATCTAGAAAAGGCCGCGGTTCTCTATCGGCAGGGTGATCCGGCAACATGTTTTGAGATCGCAACCGCCTGTCAGCCTATCTTTCAGACCAATCAGCTTCTGGTTCACATTGCCCACGCCCAGCTGATTGCGGCCCGCGCTGCCTTTGCGCTAAAGCGCTACCAAGATGCATCTGAGCTGATCGATGCTGCGCAATTTATCTGTGAGCGCGAAGATATACCTTGGCAACGCTTTCAGTGCCATCAATTGCTGGCGATGTTGGCTCGGGTCCACAACCGACCAAACAGCGCAGTCAAAGAATATGACAAAGCCATTGGTCAGCTTGAGCGTCTTCGTGGCCGGCTGATGATCGAGTTTCGCGCCGATTTCTTAGAAGACAAACAGCGCGTCTATGAAGAGATGGTCGGCCTCCTACTTGAACAGGAACGATTGAGCCAGGCTCTATCCTATGTGGAACGCGTCAAGTCACGCGGGCTTGTGGATATGTTGGCCTATCGACTTGACTTGCGGTTGCAGCCGCGCTCAGTCAATGATCAAGCGCTCATGCATGAGCTACAGCAATTGCGTAACCAGCGGAATCACTTGGTACGCGATTGGACCGACACCTTTAGCCAGGACAAGGCCACACCGCGGGAAGTCCAGCAGACCGCTTTGCAGCTAGAGCAACGGATGACAGAATTATGGCACACGCTGCTGATTCACAATGCGGACTACGCCCGCGATGCCGCATTGACAACCGTGCGCAGTGAACCGATACAGCCCTATCTGGACGCGCAGACTTTGCTCATCGAATATTTCAGCATGAACGGCGAACTCATCGCGTTCTTGGTCACCGATGCAGACATTCGGATTCATCGATTCTCGACCCGATTGGCACAACTTTCACAGTTGAGCCGGCTGCTTAGCGTCAATCTCAAGGCGGTTCCCAATAGCCAACCCAACCAGACGGCTTCCTTGATAGCCAATGCACAGACCCAACTGCGTGCACTCTATCAACTCCTCATTGCCCCGCTGGCCGATCAGTTGGTTGGCTATTCTAAAGTAATCATCGTTCCTCATGGTCCACTGCTCCACTATCTGCCCTTTCATGCCCTATACGATGGAGACCGGTATCTCATTGAGCAGGTTGAGGTTAGCTATCTACCAAGCGCCAGTCTCTTACACTATATCGCCATCAACCGCCATAAGCACAGGCCAACGGTCAATGCCGTCGCCTTTGGGCACTCCTACGGTGGTCGCCTACCCCATGCTGTCCACGAGGCAGCGCAGATCGCTACGCTATTGGGGGGAGAATCTTATCTTGAAGGCGCTGCCGCCGTCCAGAATATTCAGGAACAATGTACCGATGTAGCCGTGATTCATTTTGCCGCGCACGGTGACTTCAACCCCGACAATCCGCTCTTCTCTGGTCTCACCCTTGCCGATGGGCAATTAAATACCCTGGACATTTTTAATCTAAAGTTGCAGGCATCTCTCGTTACGTTGAGCGCCTGTCAGACGGGCAGAAGCGTTGTCAAAGGCGGTGACGAGCTGATGGGGCTGATGCGCGCCTTCTTCTATGCCGGTGCGGATTCGCTTGTCTTGAGCCACTGGCGCGTGGCAGACAGAGCAACAATGCGCTTGATGGCGCGCTTCTACCAGCGGCTCTCTGAAGGTGACACCAAGGGGCAGGCGCTGCGCGTAGCCCAGCGTGACTTCATTCGCCAGACCAATGAGGCTTATCGCCATCCTTACTACTGGTCCTCGTTCTTCCTCGCTGGCGATACTGGACTGCTAAGGTAAGTACAGAAATACGCCTAAAAATCCATAACCAGCTAAAAGGCTAATTTTAGCAGCTCACAAACTCCTACCGATTCACTTACACAACCCGCCTGCATATTGCCTTATGAAAAGGCGTTTTTTTTTGCCTCAAATCCATACCGGAAAAACATCTGTCCCACCGTTTACTTGAACGGAAACACAGTAGGCCTCTGCGTAATCCAAGTACAGAATCGATTCTAGCAGTATCTTCACTCCGTACATTCACTCATTCGTGATGAATGAATAATTATCCTAAAGGGGATTTCACAATGTCTAATACAAAAGTTAAGGTCACATTTACCGACATCGAGGTTATAAACGACGGTGACAAGATTGGTCAGGGAGAAGTCTACTGGAGCCTCAAGGTCGATGGCTCTGTTCTCTCCAGTCGCTCGGTTGCGAACCCGTATAAGATTGGGAGTGGTGGCACGATCCAGCTGGGCAATAGCGTCACGGTCACCAAGGCTAATTCCGCGGGTACGAACCTCGTCGTCAGCGGCTCTGTGAGTGAGAAGGATAGCGGCAAGGACGAATCGGATTCCTTCACGCACACCTACTGGCTACCTGACTTCGGCACCGGATCACAGTCGGTGAACCTTGCCGACAAAAAATTTAACGTCAAGGTCAACTACATTATCGCACACGTTTAATCCAGAGGCATCTGTCAGTGCTATTTATACTCAGCGCTGAATGAAAACTGCGGTTTTACATCTAGCGAATATCCTGTGGAAGAACCGCAGTTTTCATCTCAACCGCAGTATAATGACCACATCATTTAAACTTTGGACAATGACCACTCCATAAATACGATGCCATTGTCCAAAGTTTAAGTGGCCCTCTAAAAGGCCGCTATACAGAACAAGATTGGTTCAACAGTATCTCGTGTGGTCCCCTTCTTGGAAGAGGCGGAGACGGTTTTGCTCGCGCGACATAGCGGCTCTGCCTCTGCCAGGAAGGGGACGAGCCAATGCGTCAACCATCTGAAGTTCAAAAGAGCCTAAAATTTAAAAACGATTGTTTCCGCAGCTCTATAAAAGGAATCAAACTATCATTTTCAAACCGAGTTGAGCATAAATTAGGATAACATCATGAACATCAATCAACTTTATCGACTGTCAGCTCCGCCGCTCATTGCCTTTTTGCTCTATGTCGCGCTCGTGGGATTTATGTCCAGCTTGGCTAGCGGTCACGACGTTCAGATTAAAAACAGCGCAGCCGCTGACATTCAAACACAGCAAAATAGCACAGCCGCTCCAAACAGCGCCTCATCCGGCTTTATGGCCCTATGGGGATCGGAGAAAGCAGTTGACGACTTTACCAAGCGGTATTCCGATGTTCTCGAGCTGCTGCGTATCTATCCCAATCCGCAAGCCTATCTTGCCGAAGCGCCAGGGCGGATTCGGTGGAATGAGAACATCGACACGTTGCGGCTGTATCAGGTGACACCACCGACAGCTGATATATCGCGCCTCCTTAACGACTTAAAGGAGACTCCCAACATTCGGGGGACTGCTGAGACAAGCTGGCTATCGTATATGCCTGGCGAATTCATGCTGAGCGGCGATTGCTCAGACGTTGATGTGTTTATTCAATCGCATGAACAGCTTGAGAGAATCTTAACGCTGGGCGGCGAGATCAAGCTCTCTGATCCACTCTGTATCCGGCGATACATAATCGAAGAAGACACCGAGAAGGTCGCCAATCTGGTGGAGCGCATTATGCGTATGCGAGACGAGGAAAGGGGGGACATCTATGCTGAACCCATCTTCATCACGGGCGCACTGCAACCCATCATCCACGGCAGCCCTGGGGCGCAGACTGGGCCGGGTGCGCCGCCCTTAGATCTTCCGGAAACAGCGAGTGCCGGAAGCGGCGTCAGTGTCGTCGTATTCGACAACTATAGTACGCCTGCCAATACACCAACGCGGGATACGATCACTGTCGCCGGTGTACCCATTTCAGTAACGTCACCATTCGATATAAATCCGAATGCACCACAGCAAAGTCGTAATATCGAAACACATGGCACCATAGTCGTGAATGCGATCACTGAACTCGTTCCAGATGCTGATATTCGGTTGATACGAGTACTCAACGCTGATGGATATGGCACCACCTACCAGTTGATGGCAGGCATTCAAGGTGTTATAAGCAGAACCTTGCCCATTAGCAACAGCTTCTCGGGTGTTGTCTTCAACTACAGCCTGGGGTTAGATACCACGGCAACGCTAACCACTTCCAACGCGTTAAGCGAAATGCTCTCTTACGTGGACAGCTTCAATATCGTCCAGATTGCGGCTGCCGGTAACGATTCGGCCTTCACACTGATTCCGCAGCCAATGCGGTTACCGGCAGCCCATCCCAAGGTCATTGGCATCTCTGCGTTAACGACTAGACGTCAACCGGCTTGCTATGCCAATCAAGGGGAGTTCTTTGTGATTGGGGGTGGTGTTGAACGTGGGTTGCTCTGTCGTGTAAAACGGATTGTGCTAGATTGCAGCAAAGGGGTAGGGAACGCAAACTGCATTACTGGTGGGGGTGGCCCACCCAAAGATAACTACTGGGGCGTCGGGACTTCCTTTGCCGCCCCTAGGGTATCCGGTGTAGCCGCAGCCATTATTGCGGCCGGTCGGCCCACTTCTGTATCAAACGGCATCACGGCAGATGGCCCAACTGCCTGGACAAAACCAGCTATCGTCCGCGCTGCCCTGGCCGATATAGCAGCAAACCTTTGCGACCCAAACGCGCGTAATGCCCTGATCTATGCACCCGGCGATTGCGCGTTGGGTCTGCCGCAGATTTGGGGCTACATCGAATAAAATCTCGCAAGGCTGTACTTCAGTCCGACCATTGACACGATCTTCCTAATCGTCATCCTAATCAGCTCTGACCGGATTGCGATGACGATAGAGCAAGAAGGTGCGCTTTGGACCGTGATCTTCTTTTATATTCGCAATACTTTGGATGGTCGATTGCTAATGTGCAATTGATTGCCGATGTGCAATTGATTGCCGATAATTCAAAATAACCTTTCCCCCGGAGGATAACATGTTTTATCAAATGCGCAGTATCACAAGATGTAGATTGAGAATTAAAGGTATTATCAAAGGCATGCTCCATCGCAGCCTCTCTCGACAGCCACGTATTTGGCTAGCTGTGGCCGTGCTGTTTATTAGTGTGTTAGGTGTGGCTCTGGCCGCGCCGCCTGCCTACTTGACAGAGCGCACCTTTTGGGAAGCACAAGGTGCTTTCTATGAGCTCTGGTATACAAGCGATTGCAGCAGCGGCGATCCTGACTGCGATTGCGACAGCGCCAATGACCTTGACACAGATGGCGATGGGACGTTTGATGCCGATTCGCCTAACACCTGTTTGGCAGAAGATCCGGATGGCGATGGCGTCTTTGACACCATTCAGGACCTCAACCTCAATGGCGTACCCGATCTGGTTGATCCGGATTGGACGGGTGGCAACCCGACCACTGGCGTGCAAGAGAGTCTTGCCAATCGCCAGAAAGATGTACTCGGTGTATTTATTGGCGAATGGGGTATGCGCCAGCCAAACTTTATGATCGACCCAGGCGATCTATTCGGCGATTTCTGGCTGATCGATCTAGAGCCTGGTGTAGGCGGAGCAGCTCATCGTGATGGCAGTCGCATTGAGTTAGACACAGAGGCAATGCTGCGGGACTCTTACTATCCACGCGAGGCATTGACGCACGAGGTGTGGCACATGACGCAGAATGCCTATGATGCCAATCGTGCCGCGGGTGACTGGTCGACCGAGGGGCAGGCCGCAATGGTTCCAGATCGCACCTTTACTGACCTTGACACGAATGGGGGCTCCAAATATGTTGAGAGAGTGAAAGCATATTTAGGCGATCCAACACACGTGACGACACTTGACCTCGATAACGACGGCACGCCAGAGACCGACCAGGCAACCGGTTTGTTAGGGGCCAGCTATAAAGCCGCGCTCTGGTGGACCTATTTGGTGGAGCAGGCGGGCAGCGATTTTGTCGGCACAACGGGCGAAGGAATGGACTTTGTCAAGAGGGTTGTGGAATGGGCAGTTCAACCATTCTTCATAACAGGGCAGCTCGCTGCTGATCTGACGTTGCGCGAGCGCATCGGCCGCAGCTTTGACCAGGTCTTCTGGGATTTCACAATTGCGAACTATGCCAAGGAAACTGACCTGTCGCGCCTTAGCCCTGTCGATCTGGATGGCCGCGATCCACAAAGCGTCTTGACCTATGCAGATGAGCAAGAGGTTGATGCGCCGTCGTATGGGAGCGTGGCAACGCAGAAAATCAGCGGCAGCGATGTGCTGAAAGGCGTTGGTGGCGTTGTCAAGCCGGTGCAAATTGGGATTAGCGATGCTGAAGCGATGCCTGACTATGGTGCAAACTACTATGAAGTCTTTCTGCCATCGCCCACAGACTGCCCGCTGCTGACATGGGAAGTGGAGAATAAAGATGACATACCGCTAATGCACAGCTTCCTGCTGATCGAAAATGATACAAATGGCGATTTTGTGGACGAGCTTGTGTCGCTTGACCGCCATCAGGGCGAAATTTTTAGTCGCGGCATCATCAATAAGCCCATCTATGACCGCTTTGTCGCCATTGTGGCAACAGCAGGTGAAGCCGCTGGCTATACGTGGGAAACACGCTGTGAGCAGCCAATCATCAACATTGTTGAGCCGACAGGCGCTGATCCGGCATCGGTTGGTGCGCCGTCAGCACCTGGACGCTTCCTGCTCTGGCTCGAGGTGATGGATAGCAACACAACCAACTCCATCGTGGGGCTGGATTGGCGGCAGGATTTTGATGTGACCGTTGGCGGTCAGCCGGCCACGGTGCTGAATGGCGATTATGTACAAAATCAATATTGGCTGCTTGTGCAAGCGCCCAATATCTCTGGTGCGCAGACGGGTGACGTTTATGACGTGGCCGTCGATCTGGCTGGCGCGGCCGCTAGCGACCAGGTGACACAAGCAGTCGTTTATGATGTGATTCCCAAGGATCAGATTCTGATTATCGACCGCAGTGACAGCATGAATCAGCAGAACAAGCTCGTCTCTGCCAAGGCCGCGGCACGCCTCTTTACGGACGCAACACAGCAGGGCGATCAGTTTGGCGTGGTCAGCTTTAGCGACTTTGCCATTAAGGAATCGCCGCTCTCGCTGATACCCGATCAGGATGACACGGCTGGCGTACGCGCGGGTGCGCAGCGTGATATCGATGGCATCACGGCAAGCGGGGTGACGTCGATTGGGTCAGGTTTGTGGATGGGGCAGAATATGCTTACTTTGGACGGTACTTCTGGTAGTGAACCGTGGATGGTGCTGCTAAGCGACGGTATGGAGAATCAGCCGCCTCTTGCCGAACCACTCGTAGATACCCTCATTAAGCCAAAGGGCACAAAGGTGCAGACGATTGCGCTCGGCGTGGAAGACAATGACGAGCTGATGCTTTACATTGCCCTCAATACGTGTGGCGCCACGCTGGTCGATCACTGCTTCCATGCACTGGACAATGATGGCTCGCCTGCGGTTGTCAGCAGTGCTGCCATGCCGCCACCCAGCCTGACCAACGAGATGGCCGATCTCTATCGGCGTATTGGCGAGACAATTGCCGACCATCAGCGCCTGTGGCAGGGTAACGGTACCACCAGTGGTGTGAACCAGATCAATATCACCGTCACAGGTGAGGGGCGCCAAGGCTTCTTTAGCTTTAACTGGGAGAATGCCTCGGCCCCGCTCAACGTTTCGCTCAGTGGGCCAGCAGGCATCGCGCCCATCACGCTGACGGACGGCATGAACCACACGACGATCTTTGTGGACGAACTGCTGCCTGGTAAGTATACGGTTACGCTCAACGGGGCCAATGAATGGATTGGCAGTCTATCTGCACGCGTGGTAGAGGGTGCAGAGATGCACGCCTTTATCGATACCACACCTGCGGAACGCAACGTACTCGATCCGGTGCAGCTACAGGTCAGCGTGAGCGATGATGATGGACCTGTGCCTGGTGCAAACGTGAGCGCCACGGTCTACCGCTTTGATGGAACGCAAGAAGCGATTACGCTGCGTGATGATGGCGTTGCACCACACGATGCAGAACCAAATGATGGTGTCTATGGTTATCAGTATGACCGCGTGAATGGGGTTGAGGAGCACAATATTACCTTTGATATCGTAGCAATCGGTCCCGACTTTGAGCTCTATAAGCGGCTGACCTATCGACCTGTTGACACATCACGCAATGATAACGATGGGGATGGACTGGTTGATCGCTGGCAGGTACGCTATGGAGTGCGCAACGCTAATGATGATCCGGATCGCGATGGGTTGACAAATTTGGAAGAGATGAACCTAGGAACCAACCCGACGCGCGCAGATACAGATCGCGGCGGTGAGATTGATGGCAGCGAGGTGCGCAGAGGCCGTAATCCGCTCGCAGCAGAAGATGATGCTCTCTTACCCATCATGGACTTCCACTGTGACAGCGAGCCGGGTAAGGCGGTATTGCGCTTCAATACGCATCCTGACTACGACCAGATACGAGTTTTCCGTCGCACGCCAGGCACAGCTTTCGCACCGCTAGGCATTTTCAATGCAAAAGGTGGTGAACTTGTGGATAACAGTGTCACTAACGGTGTCAACTATATCTATTACCTACAGGCTTTGGGACCAAGCAACGAGCGCGGCGCCTATAGCATCCAACGTCACTGCCAGCCCGACATCGATCCCTATCCACCAGAAAGTCTGATAGCTATCAACAATGATGCCTATGTCACAAACAGTACGCAGGTTACGCTGACAATTCCGCAATCCTACAACGTGGATAATACGCCGGATATTACCCACATCAAGATAAGCAACACACCTGATGTCCAAAGTGCCGCTTGGCAGCCCTACGCACAAGACATCGCCTGGACAATTGTACCAGATGCTGAAACGGGCTGGGCACATGTCTACGTGTTATTACGTGATGGTGCTGGCAACGTTAGTCGCTACACGATGGTAGACAGCATTTTGTACGATCCTTCTGCTTCCAAAAGGGAGAAGCGCAGTGAAGTTTACTTGCCATTAATCACCCGATAAGTTTATCTGTCGTCAGTGCGCAAGTATAGTCTGACTAAGTATAAGAATTTCTGCGGAGTGGAAGTGAAGTTCAAGTAATGCAGGGAGGCGCGGAGTCTCTCAGTTGCTTTACAGCATTTTGCCGTAAAGCAACTGAGAGAGGTCGAATCTGCCTAGACCTCAATTTACCCCATTGCTTATCTCCCTGCCGCGATGAGCAGTAGTACCCTAACGGACCCTTTGGAGGACCATCCGTTTCTTCATTGACGCACTCCTACCCTACTCTGAACCACTAGTTTCAAAATTGCATCCACAAAACAAAGTGGCAAATCTTGAACCATCAATCGAGTTGAGATACCTTATAAGTTGAGTTTTGCCAATGGTTACGAAACATTACCGCGAGGAGCGCAAAGATATCTTCCCCCTTGCGCCCCTCGCGGTAGAAACCTTGCTTTGGTCTGGCCCTACCCCCCAATCGCCGCCACCCCCGCCGCGTAAATCCCATTATTCAACTGCATCAACTCCTCACTCAGCACATCATCCAACTGCTCCAACTGGCTGTCGATTTGGGCCATGTATTCCTCGGCCAGCTCGCGGGCCTGCTGGGTCGGTTTGGCATCGGCGCTGCCCACCACGCTGATCACCGACGAGAGGGCGGCGTTGAGGCGCACGCGCTGGTTGAGGCCAAAGGTGTCCTTGTGCTCGCCGGGGATGATGAGCGCGCTCTCGATGGCGTCCAGCTTGGCGGCTAACGCTTTGGCGGCGGCAGCCAGTTCGTCTTTGCCGTCAGCGGACAGGCGCTGGCCCCAAACAGCCACCTGCGTGTTGACTTTGCGCAGGCGCGCTACCTGCTGGTTCAGCTCGGAGATTTTGTCGCGGATTTGCAGCAGCAGCTTGAGTTGCGTCTCCAAATCGGCCTGCGCAATGGGCGAGCGCGGGTCGTTCACTACGTCGAATTGGGCGCGCAGCGTCTGCTCGCCCAACTTCAACTCCACTTGATAAGCGCCCGGCAGCACCAGCGGACCGCGGTGGGCCTCGCCGGCGGTTTTGTTGCCGGCCAGCCGCTCGGCGCCCGGGTGGCGCAGGTCCCACACAAAGCGGTTGACGCCCGCCTTGGCCGTGATCCACGGTCCGGGCTGCAGCTCTTTCTCCTTGTCGTCCAGATCGTCGTAATTGGCGGGCTTGGGCGTAAATTCGCGGATCAGCGCGCCGTTGGCGTCCACAAAGCGCAGGGATATGTTGGCATCCGCCGCCGGTTCGGCATCCAACACATAATAGACGATGGCGCCATTGGGCGCGCCGCGGCCGGCGTCCAGGAAGTCGCGTACGACCTGGCCGGTTTCGTCTTTGGTGGCCACAAAGGTGGCCGCCTTGGCCAGGCCGATGGCGTAATCTTTGCCGTCGCTGCCGGTCCAGGCGCCAAAGAGATCGGGCAGCAGCCGCCAGGTGGCGCGTGGCGTAAAGAGATGGGCGCCGTCGCCCGCCTGCGCCAATTGATGCAGCGGCGTCAGGTCGTCCACAATCCAGAAGGAGCGCCCGTGGGTGCCAATCACCAGGTCGTTGTTTTTGATGGTCAGGTCATAAATGGGGGCCACCGGCAGGTTGGATTGCCAGCGCTGCCATGAACCGCCGTCGTCAAACGAAAGGTAGAGACCGGTCTCCGTCCCCGTGTACAGCAAGCCCGGCTGCTGCAGGTCGGCGCGGATGACGCGCGTAATAATATCCGCCGGAATCGCGCCGTCGCCAGCGCCGGTGATGGCGGTCCAAGTTGCGCCATAATCGGTGGTCTTGTAGAGATAGGGCGCGGGGTCGTCCAGCTTGTAGCGGGTGGCAGCCAAGTAGAGCGTGGCCGGGTCAAAGGGCGATGGCTCGACGGTGCGGATGTAGCTCCACTCGGGCAGGTCGGGCGGCGTCACGTTTTGCCAGCTTGCGCCGCCGTCGCGCGAAATATGCACCAGTCCGTCGTCCGAACCGGCCCAGAAGACGCCCGCTTCGTGGGGCGATTCGCGCAGCGTGTAAATCGTGCAATAGTGTTCGGCGCCGCTGGTGTCTTTGGTAATGGGACCGCCGGACGCGCCCAGTTTGTCCAGGGCGTTGCGCGTCAGGTCCGGGCTGATGGGCTGCCAACTGTGGCCCTCATCGCGGCTGCGGAAGACCACATTGCCCGCCGTGTAGAGCGTGTTGGCGTCGTGGGGCGAAAAGAGGATGGGGAAGGTCCACGGGAAGCGGTATTTCAGCTCGCCGGCGCCCATGCCGCCATGCGCCTGCGGCCACACGTTGACCAGTTGAATCTGGCCGGTGGCGTGGTCATAGCGCTGGAGCGCGCCGCCGCCGCCTGGGGAGCTGCCCACGGCGCCCACGTAAACGATGTTGCTGTTTTCGGGATGCACGGCCATGTAGCCGCTTTCGCCCGTGCCCGCCGGGTAGCAATCGCTCCACACAATAGCGCCATCATTGGTATTGCTGGGCACGCTGATGCTCGAGTTGTCTTGCTGGGTGCCGTAGACGCGATAGTGGGGCTGCTGGTTGTCGGTGGTGACGGTGTAGAACTGGGCGGTGAGCTGGTTGTAGATGCTGCTCCACGAGCGCCCGCCGTTGTACGAAATGTTGGCGCCGCCATCGTTGCTCTGGATCATGCGCTGATTGTTGGCGGGGTCGATCCAGAGGTCGTGGTTGTCGCCGTGGGGCGTGGCAATGCCGGTGAAAGTTTTGCCGCCGTCGGTCGATTTCCAGAAGCCCAGGTTGTTGACGTAGACCGTGTCGGCATCCTGCGGGTCGGCAAAGACGTGCATGTAGTACCACGGGCGATAGCGCAAATCCTGGCTGTCGGTGAGCAGCGTCCATGTGTCGCCAAAATCGTCGGAGCGGTAGAGCCCCGGCTTCTCGCTGGCCTCCATGAGCGCCCAGACGCGGCCAGCCTGCGCCGGCGAAGCGGAGACGCCGATCTTGCCGTAGATGCCGCTTTGGGGCAGCCCTTTGGCGCGCGAAATGTCGCTCCAGGTGTCGCCGCCGTCGGTCGATTTCCACAGCCCGCTGTCGGCGCCGCCGCTGGAAAGCTCCCAGAAATTGCGGTGCGTTTCCCACACGCTGGCGTAGATCACCTGCGGGTTGTGCGGGTCAAAGGATACATCGACCACGCCCGCTTTGGCGCTTTTGAAGAGAATCTTCTGCCAATTGGCGCCGCCGTCGGTGGAACGGTAGAGTCCGCGCTCGTCGTTGGGGCCAAAGGCATGGCCCAGCGCCGCCACGTAGACGTGATCCGGGTTCTTGGGATGGATGCGGATTTCGCCAATGTGGCGCGTCTGTTCCAGCCCCAAATGGCGCCAGGTTTTGCCGCCGTCGGTCGATTTATAGACGCCGTCGCCGTGCGAAACATCGGTGCGGATGGTGCTTTCGCCCATGCCGGCGTAGATCACGTTGGGGTCCGAAGCGGAGACGGTGAGCGCGCCCACCGAGGCGGTTTTGAAGAAGCCGTCGCTGACGTTTTGCCAGGCAGCGCCGGCGTCTTCAGTTTTCCAGACGCCGCCGGCCACGGCGCCAAAATAGAAGGTGGCCAGCTTGGACGGATCACCGGCCACGGCGATGACGCGGCCGCCGCGCGAGGGGCCAATGCAGCGAAACTGCATGGCGTCCAGCAGTTGTTGGGTGCGTGTGGAGGGTGAAGCGGTTGACGATGATGCGGACATGCGATTCTCCTGTGTGAAGATGGTGGGCGGGCCTGAATCGTAGGACAAGCTTTCAGCTTGTCACTTTGAACAAGCTGAAAGCTTGTCCTACGATTCAAACGCGTAAGGCACTGGCCGCGCCGTAATATCAGTATGTTGTAAGAAAACAGGCGTGAATTCGTGTGATAGAGTGGCGTCATATATTGGGCTCTGTCATATGACAACCGCACGTA
This sequence comes from Caldilineaceae bacterium, assembly GCA_041391125.1. Classification (GTDB taxonomy): domain Bacteria; phylum Chloroflexota; class Anaerolineae; order Caldilineales; family Caldilineaceae; genus JACKBC01. The sequence goes on along the minus strand of JAWKON010000033.1, from coordinate 65,013 downwards.
TAGCTTAACACATAATGGCTGCTTGAACCGAACTTTGGAGGCAGAATGCGGCGGTTTCCGTCAAAATATAAAGGGGCTACTGCCTGCGTGATGGGCATCTTTGTCGGCTTGCTGCTGACTATTTTTAGCGACCGCGTCAGCTCGCATGCGAGTTATTTGTTGGGCGCCACCGACGTTGGCTTCGACGCGCTGACGCCACAAGAGCAGGAACGCGTTTTAGAGGCTGCCCTGCTGGCAGGCCCGCGTATTGCGCGTGCGGCGGCTTCCTCGCAAGAGGTGTTGCTGGTGGAGCGTCACCAGGAAAGCAAAGAGATTTATAAAACGGGTCATTGGCCGCGCCGTGGAGATGCCTATATTTACGACTACGCCACCGACACGCTCACCTTTGCGCTGATCAATCTGGATACGGGCGAGGTGGATACTATCGAGAAATACCAGGGCGTGCAGCTTCCGTTGACGGAAAATGAGATGGAGCGGGCGCTTGATATTGCTTATGCGGACGCGGGGCTGCACGCGGAACTGGCCGCCCGCTTTGTGGCCCTCACGGGCGAGACTTTGGGCGATCTGGGCCAGCTCAACGTGAAAGCGTTTGTCTTTCGGGGGGACAGTATGCCGGAGGATCTGAATGTGGATGCATTGCGGTGTGGGTTGCACCGCTGCGCGCAGCTTCTGATTTTTACGCGTGAAGATGTGGCTTTTGAGGTGCAGCCGATTGTGGACCTTTCGGCGGGACGGGTTGTGCAGGTGTTGGGGCGATCTGAATGAGTTCGCGGTTGGCAGAAGCGCCGGGGAATAAATTCCCGGCTAAAAACGAAAGTCCACTCAAGTGGACTGCATGGTCGATCCCAAGGAGCTGTCGTGAGCAGTCGTCTTTAGACGATTTGGACTATCAGCCGGGAATTTATTCCCCGGCGCAGTTTAGGGGAATCTGGATAAGCCAGGACCGGGCAATCGGATGAATAACTTGAGGAAGAATAGTTGGCTCGGCCTCATTCTGTTGGCCATCGTCACGTTTTTGATATTTCACCACATGCCGACGCGGGCGCAGGCGGGCGCCAATTGCTCGGCAGCTTATTTTATTGACGCAACGCTGCCCTCCGGCGCGCGCTGGCAGATGTGTTGGGAGCACCGCAACCGCGAGGGTATTGTCTTTTACGATGTCTATTACACCTCTCCCGACGGTACGCAGCGTAAGGTGCTGGCGCAGGCGGGTCTGGCGCAGGTCCACGTGCCGTATGATGACAACAGCTCGCGCTATCACGACGTGTCTGATTATGGGCTGGGCGGCGCCTATTTGGATGACTTGGACGCCAGCGACTGCGCGGACGGCGTGCTGCTGCGCCACAATGGCAAGAATGTGCTGTGCCAAAGCGTGCAGAAAAGAGGCTATCTATACAAATATCGCAACGCCCACCAGCCGTCTTACGCACTGACGCTCTTTAGCGTTTCACATGTGGGCGAGTATAACTATATTCCACAGTGGGTCTTTGCCGACGATGGCGCCATTGAGCCGTCCATGGGCGCCACGGGCCGGTTGCAGCGCGTTGGCGAGAACCGCCAATATGGCTGGGATTTGGGCGACGGGCGCATTGGCATCGCCCACACGCACAACTATTATTGGCGGCTGGATTTTGATCTGGGTGAGGATGCGAATGACGATGTGGTGGAAGAGTTCGAATTTGGTCCCGCCGGTGCGGTGACGCGTACGCTTTCGCAGACCACGCTGGATGTAGAGGCGGGGCGGCCCGTGGCGCCCGAATTGATGCGTTCGTGGCGCGTGCGCGATGGCTCCATCACCAATGCCGATGGTCACCCCATTTCGTATCACCTGGAGCCGTTTGAGGTGGGCCACCGCTTTATTGGGCCGGCCACTGAACCGTGGACCGCCAACAACTTTTATGTGACCAAGTACAATAGCTGTGAAAAATACGCCTCGCACAACCCCGAGCTGGATGGCTGCACGGGCGATCTTTCCACCTTTGTCAATGGCGAAAGCCTGGTGGGGGCGGATATTGTGCTTTGGTATGGCGTCTCGTTTCACCACCTGCCGCGCGATGAAGATGAGCCGTACATGCACCTGCACAGCAGCGGCTTTCAGCTGATCCAGCGCGATTGGATGGCCGAGAGCGCCCTGGCGCTGCTGGCATCCGCCGCATCGCCAACCAATATACCGACTGCTGCGCCCACTGACACCAGCACCCCTGTTCCCGCCACCGCCACTGCAACCTCTCTACCCACGGTTGCCAATACGCCTACGCTGCAACCCACTGCTACAAACACCTCCACGCCGGTGACCACGGCTACGCCTACCCCACAACCAACTCTAATCGATACGCCCACCCCGCCACCAACGGCTGCCGAATCCAGCGGCGCAGATGCCGATCGGGGCAATCTCTCCAATGGGCGATTCGGCAGAACCCTCTACTTTCCCCAAGTATGGCGCTAAATAGTTGACGTAACGCTAACCGCTTCTTAACAGATATTGCGACAAACTTTAAATCGAGCGTGGTAAAGTGATAAACGGGAATTCCCTCGTGCCATTTTCTACGCATTATTCCATGCGCACTCTGGGAGTAAAACATTATATGAAACCGGTGGACCCGCTTCTGTTTTCGCTGTTGCTCGATCTGGTGGGGTTATTGTGTTTGGTGTTTTGGGGGGGAATTCTGTTGGACTGTATGTTTCGTGAACCCGAAGAGGGGACGGAGCGCCTTGTGTGGGGGCTCTTTATTGGCGTCACGCACATTCTAGGCGCCGCCGTTTATCTACTGTTTCGGCGACCGCGCCGCATCCGGCTGCATGGTCAGTAGCCGTTGGTTCTGTCATTTTGTTTAGTGTATGAGGTGGTGAAATGGGCTTGAATCTTGCGGGAGAAAGTATGCAGGTGATAATAGTCACATTTCTGCTGCTGCTGCCACTGGTCCTCATTGATACGGGCATGGGCGTGCTCTTTCTTTCAATCGCCATCCGCGGTTCGTGGCCTGACCATGTTGTGCGCATTCTGACTTTCTTGTTTGGCATCGTGCTGGTCACGAGTAGTACGGCCATATTGATTTGGGGCGCCTATGCATTCTGGACAAACAATCTATCAGCGTTGGCTGTCTTGAGCCTGTTCTGATGGATAACAAGCTATTAACCATCTGTTGTCGACGATTTAATGTTGATCTGTCAGAATCGAGATAAGCCTGCGGCTGTTGCGTAGGCGTTGATATGTGCAAGACGGTTGGGGAATCAGCTTGCTCTGTCAGTCTCGTTCTATTCGTCTGATAAAAGGGTGTATTATCAATTGGGCTCCGATTGTTATCGGATGATGTACAAACTTTGTTGGATGAATCTTCCTTTTCTACCCTCTTTCTACCCTCTTTCCTCTCAAACAGGGTCTACACTCGTTTTCGAGTGTAGACCCTGTTTGCTTTTGATTACATGCTATTAACCGTTTGTTATTTCGTCGTTAACGTTGGCTGTTTATTCTGCTCAAAGCAGTTAAATTCTGCTATTCAATCCTGGTTGGTCCGTTTATTTTCCGAACCAGCCCGCAGAAAAATGATGAATTATGTCTGAAAAAATTTTGGTTGTCGAAGATGAACTCAGCCTTTCCGAGGCGCTTGAATACAACTTGCGGCAGCAAGGCTACGGGGTCATTACAGTCAGGGACGGAGCGACCGCTATTCGCGTGGCGCGTTTAGAAAAGCCCGATCTGATCTTACTTGATATTATGCTGCCGCAGATCGATGGCATTGAAGTGTGTCGTACGCTGCGTCCTGAAACCATGTCCCCCATCATCATGTTGACGGCGCTGGATGATGAGATCGACCGTGTAGTCGGCCTGGAAGTGGGGGCGGATGATTATATCGCCAAGCCCTTCAGTATGCGCGAACTGATGGCCCGCGTGAAGGCCCACCTGCGCCGCACGCGTATCTTTGAAGAGCACATGGAAGAGTCGCTGCAAAATGCATCCATCCGCACAGTCGATATTGAGACGCGCACCTTTGGCGATCTGGTCATTGATGTGGATGGCCGGCGCGTCATGTGCCGAGGCGAATGGTTCCACCTCAAGCCCATGGAGTTTGAGTTGCTGGCTTTTTTTGCCAAAAACCACGGCATTGCTCTGAGCCGCGACCAGTTGTTGCAGAAGGTGTGGGGCTGGGACTATACCGCCGGCAGCCGCACAGTGGACGTCCACGTGCGCTGGCTGCGTGAGAAGATTGAAGAAGACCCGGCCGAGCCCGTGCGCATCGTGACCGTGCGCGGTGTGGGTTATCGTTTCGATGGTTGAACGGGCACATTTTGTTAACGATTCATTTACACACCGTTGCTGATGCGTTAAATGTAGTCAGATATTCTTTAGCTTGTAGTCGTCAGTTGACTGCAAATTGAGCGGCAGTTCTGCTCTTAAATCATAGTTATGAAATTTGATGCACAAATCTATTTTAGATCAAGGAGAAACTCTGAAATGCGACACTTTATCGGAATAACGCTGTTAATATCCATGCTGCTGCTGGCAGCTTGCCCGGCGCCGTCACCGGCCGCCCCCGAAGCAGCGCCCGCTGCAGCCGAGGCCGCCCCCACCGAAGCACCCGCCGAAGAGCCCGCCGCCGATGCCGCCATGGCCGACGGGATGCTGCCCGAGGTGGACCCAACCGAGCTGAGCGGCGACATTATTACGGCCGGCAGTTCGACGGTTTTCCCGCTGGCCGAGGCCATGGCCGCCCGCTTTAAGGATGAAGGCTTCAGCGGCAACATCACCATCGACTCGATTGGTTCGGGCGCCGGTTTCGAGCGCTTCTGCGTAGCCGGTGAGTCGGATGTTTCCAATGCCAGCCGCGCCATCAAAGATTCTGAGATCGAATCGTGCAAGGCTATCGGCCGTGACCCCATTGAGTTCCGCGTGGGCACCGATGCGCTGGCTGTAGTGGTCAATCCCTCCAACGACTTTATCTCCGATGCCACCATCGAGCAGCTTGCCCAGATCTTTACCGCTGAGAAGTGGTCGGACGTCAATCCCGACTGGCCGGCCGAAGATATTCTGCGCTTTATCCCCGGCACTGACTCCGGCACCTTTGACTACTTTGTCGAGGCCGTTTTTGACCAGAATGAAGAGCCCATTTTGGCCGCTCCGAATACGCAGTTGAGCGAGGATGACAACGTGCTGGTGCAGGGTGTGGAAGGCAGCCCGTACGCCATCGGTTTCTTTGGCTACGCCTATTATGAAGAAAATGCCGACCGGCTGAATATTCTGTCCATCGAGGGTATCGAGGCCAATTTCGACACCGTTGAGGCAGCCGAATATCCGCTGGCCCGCCCGCTCTTCATCTATTCTGACGCCAGCATTCTGAAAGATAAGCCGCAGGTAGCCGGCTACGTCAACTTCTTCCTGACCTTCGTCAATGAAGAAATCGAGACCGTCGGTTACTTCCCGGCCAGCGACGAAGCCATCAACGGCGCCAAAGAAGCCCTGGCCAACGCGTTGCAGTAATCGCACACAATCGCATTACAATTTCTGAAGCATAACCAGAATGGGATTAGGCATTGGGCCTCCGACAGCACCCAATCCCTAATCCCATTCCCCTATCCCCAACCACACATTTTCAGTACACCGCAACGGTGTTGGCGATATAAGCGTCGGTCTCGATTGTTGAATCCGGCCCTATCTCTTGCCATTGCGAGCTACTGATATTTCGTTTCGCACTGGATGACAAGCTATGCAAGAGGGTATGACAAAAATGAGCGAGAGAAGCCTGGCCGTCACGGGTGTGCCCACCATCAATTTGCGCCGCCAGCGTCGCTTCGGAGAAGCGGTAATTCAGATTTTTCTCTTTCTGTGCGGCGCCATTTCCATTTTGACCACGTTGGGCATCGTCTACATTTTGGGCCGCGAATCGTGGCTCTTTTTCCGTATGGATGAAGTAACTTTTACCAAATTCTTTTTGACCACCAAGTGGCAGCCCGCCATTGGCGAATTTGGCATCTGGGCGCTGGCCACGGCCACGTTGGTCACCAGTTTCATCGCCATGCTGATTGCGCTGCCGCTGGGGCTGGGCGTTGCCATCTATCTGAGCGAATATGCATCGGAACGCGCCCGTTCCATGCTCAAACCAATTTTAGAAGTTCTGGCCGGTGTGCCCACAGTGGTCTATGGCTATTTTGCCCTCACCTTTATGACGCCGCTGCTGCGCGTCATATTTGGCGATCAGGTGCAGATCTACAACACGGCCTCGGCGGGCATCGTTATCGGCATCTTGATTCTGCCGCTGGTCAGCTCCATGAGCGAAGACGCCTTGCGCTCTGTCCCCAACGCCCTGCGCGAAGCGGCGTATGGCTTGGGCGCTACCAAGCTGGAAACTGCGCTTAAGGTAGTGGTGCCGGCGGCGCTGTCCGGCATAGCCGCCGCCTTTATTGTGGCCATCTCACGCGCCATTGGTGAAACGATGATTGTGGCTATCGCCGCCGGCGCCGGCCCCAATTTTACCTTCAACCCCTTCAATTCCGCCGAGACCATGACCGGCCACATTGTGCGCATTAGCGGCGGCGACTTGAGCTACGATTCGATTGATTACGACAGCATCTTTGCCATCGGCTTTGTGCTTTTCATCATCACGTTGGGGCTTAATGTGATTAGTCGCCAGGTGGTGCGCCGCTTCCGCGAAGTGTACGAATAGAGCCCTGTAAAGAGAGGTGTATGCATAATGGCAAAACAAAATTCGCACAAAAAGCCTACGGCGAATGCTATGCCCCAAGGCCAGGATTTTCAAAAATTGATGGCCGCCCGCAAGCAGAGCGGGCTGATCTGGTCGATCATGTTCCAGGCGGCCATGATTGTGGGCATCGTCGCGCTGTCGGCGTTGCTTTATAACGTGATCAACACGTCGTTTGGCTACGTAGCCATTGAGAATTCAGTAGAGCCGGAAACATTGGCTATCAATGGGACGCCGCTGGAGGAACTGTCCAAAGAGCAGCTGATTCCCATCCTGCAAGACCATATCTCCAAAGGCTTGATGCGCCGCTTTGAAAAGGACCAGCCCTTTGCCGAACGCAGCCGCGACAACGTCTATGCGCTGATTGAGGAGCGTGTGATTGAACCGCAGACGGTGGCAAGCTGGTCGCTGGTCGACTCGCTGCTGCATCGATCGGCAATTGTGCAGGAAGCCGGGGAGAAATATCCCAACGCCCATCTGCAATTTCGCAGTTGGCTCAATGCCTCGTTTGTCAAAAACCAGCAGTCCAGCACGCCCGATCTGGCGGGCGTGCGCACCGCCATCCTGGGCTCGCTGTGGACCATCCTAATTACGCTGCTCTTTGCCCTGCCGGTGGGTGTGGGCGCCGCCATCTACTTGGAAGAGTACGCCGCCGACAACATGCTTAACCGGCTGATCAAAACCAACATCGACAATCTAGCGGGCGTGCCGTCAATTATTTACGGCATGTTGGGGCTGGCCATTTTTGTGCGGGCGCTGGAACCGCTGACCAGCGGTGCGCTCTTTGGCGTGGTGGATGACACGACGGCCAATGGACGCACCATTTTGTCGGCGGGCCTCACGCTGGGGCTGTTGGTGCTGCCGCTAATCATCATCAACGCGCAGGAAGCCATTCGCGCCGTGCCTTCTTCGCTGCGCGAGGCGGGCTATGGGCTGGGCGCCACCAAGTGGCAGGTGATCTGGTCGCACGTGCTGGGCAGCGCGTTGCCCGGTATTCTGACCGGCAACATTTTGGCCATGTCGCGCGCCATAGGTGAAACGGCGCCGCTGGTGGTGGTGGGCGCTTCGGCCTTTGTGGCGTTGGACCCCAACGGCCCGTTTGCCAAGTTCACCACGCTGCCGGTGCAGATTTATCAGTGGACGGCCCGCCCGCAGGATCAATTTCGCAATATCGCCGCCGCCGCCATCCTGGTGCTGCTCATACTGCTGCTCACGCTCAATGCATCGGCGGTGCTGCTGCGGAATCGCTATAGTCAGAAGTTATAAGTGTACGCCTCTCTCTGGCCCTCCCCTTAAGGGGAGGGAATTCGAGCGCCTCCCCCTTGAGGGGGAGGCCGGGAGGGGGTCTAAAATCAAGGAGTCAACGATGACCGTTGCTGCTCAAGCAGTAGGAAAATATATGGCGGAGGAAGCTCGCGTGGCGACCGCATCTTCCGCACCCCATAACGTAGTGATCGAAGCGCGTGATCTCAACGTCCATTATGGTAAATTTCACGCCGTGCGCGGGGTGAATCTGGCCGTCGAGCGGCGCAAGATTACGGCCATGATTGGCCCGTCTGGCTGCGGCAAGAGCACCGTGTTGCGCTGCTTCAACCGCATGAACGATCTGGTGCAGATCGCCCGCATTGATGGTGAAATATACTTTCAGGGGCAGAATATTTATGCGCCCGAGGTTGATCCGGTGGAGGTGCGTCGTCGCATTGGCATGGTCTTTCAGAAGCCTAATCCGTTCCCCAAATCGATCTATGAAAATATCGCCTGGGGCGCCAAAATTAACGGCTTTACGGGCAATATGGATGAACTGGTCGAGCAGTCGTTAAAGCAGGCTGCCCTGTGGGACGAAGTAAAAGACAAGCTGCAACAGAGCGCGCTGGGCCTTTCTGGCGGCCAGCAGCAGCGGCTGTGCATTGCGCGCACCATTGCCATTCGCCCTGACATCATTCTTATGGATGAACCTTGTTCGGCGCTGGACCCCATCGCCACCCTGAAAATCGAAGATTTGATGCAGGAACTTACGGAAGAATATACGATCATAATTGTAACGCACAATATGCAGCAAGCCGCCCGCGTCTCTGACTACACCGCCTTTTTTATGGTCGATGAAGGCCGTACCGGCCACTTGGTTGAATACAATGAAACCAGGCAGATGTTCACCAAGCCCGCCGACCAGCGCACAGAAGACTATATTACCGGACGTTTCGGGTAAGAATAGGTAGTATTGCGGGTGGCGGGTGGCGGGTCGCTGGTTGGCAAAATTTGCTCTGTCTGCAAAGAATTTTTCGGTATCCAATAATTCGGCCATAGCCTGAGCTTGTCGATGGCGGAGGCGGGCTTCGGCAAGCTTAGCCCTCGAGGAGCTGAATAGTAATGATTTGTGCAGATCTTTCAGCCCAAGGAAATCTGCGTCAATCTCTTAAAGCTGTATAGCCGTATAATCTGAGTTCCATTTCCCGCGAATCTTCATATCAAATTTTTACTTGTTGACAAAAATTCGAAACTGTTGTTTGATTCAGTTATCGAATTTTAACTATTTGTTAATACTTTATAGTCGGAGGGGGTAGTATGGCGCGCGAGCACTTTGAACGAGAGCTAACCAAATTACAGGATGAGCTGCTTATCCTGGGCAGCATGGTGACCCATGCGCTGCGAGAATGCGTCAAGGTTCTGAAAAAGCAGGACATCATTGGCGCCCGCCGGTTGATCGCCGACGATGAAAAGATCAACACAAAGCGTTTTGAAATCGAGGAAACGGCGCTGCTGCTCATTGCCACGCAGCAGCCCATGGCGCGCGATACGCGCCTGCTGGCCGCGTTTTTTGAGCTGAGCACCGAGTTGGAGCGTATGGGCGACTATGCCAAAGGCATTGCGCAAATAGCGGTTTACATTGGCCAAAACTCGCTGGTTAAGCCCATTATTGACATTCCCGAAATGGCTGAAAGAGCCTGCAAAATGTTGACCGACGCCCTGGAGGCATTTATCAATCGTGACGTTAATGCCGCCTATGCTATTGCGCTGCGCGATGACGAGATTGACGTGCTGTACGAGCACGTGCATCACGAATTGCTCAAAATTATGATTGAACATCCTGACAAGCTCGATCAAGCCAATTATCTGCTGTGGGCGGCCCATAACCTGGAGCGCGCCGGCGACCGCGTCACCAACATCTGCGAACGCATTGTCTTCACCGTCTCCGGCAAACAGATCGAAATGTCCGGCGTTGCCCGCGAAGAGATGGCGGGGTAATTTTATGGCAGGTGACAAGGTGACAAGGTGACCGACGGCTTTCACCATGTCACCCGGTCACCATGTCACCCGGTCGCCTTGTCATCATTCCCCCAGCGCCGCTTGAATCACCTGCTGTTTCAACTCCCACAACTTCGGCGTTAGTGAAACATGATAAATGTGCGGATTGACCAGGCGCTGAATACCAGGATCTAGCCGGTCAATGTCATCTTGTCGGACCTGCCGGATCGCCTCCAGCGGTGGGAAATCATACACCACTTTGCCATTCACCACCACATCCACCATCAACTCCTCAATCGCAGACACTTCGTCGGGGCGCAGCGCCCGCATTTTGCTGTGCATGGTCGGGTGACGCAGCAACAGCGTCTCGCCCGTTTTTACCTGCTCATCTTCCAAACTTAACAGATCCGCCGTGGCTTTGCCGCGTTCGTCGTAGAGCCGGTGCAGCCGTTTTTGACCCGGATTGGGCATCTTCGCCGGTGAATCGGACAGCTTGATGGCCGATTTCCATTCGCCATCCCGCTGTACGGCCACCAATTTATAGACGCCGCCCAGCGCCGGCTCCCCCCAAGATGTGATCAGCCGCGTCCCGACGCCATAGACCAGCCGCCCAATCAGGTGATCTGCATCCAGCCCATAGCGCGGCGCCTCATGGCTAATCTGGGTAATAATCTGCCAGATTACCAGCTCATCAGATCGCCCGAAAGCACAATGGACGTGTCAGGGAAAACCGGCATCATTGAGCATGCGCGCCACCTGAATGCTCAAATAGGCCAGGTCGCCCGAATCCAGCCACGCCCACCGGCTTGTGCCCGTTGCGCTTCAATTCTTCAAAAACCGTAATGGCGTTGGGGATGCCGCTGTGCAGCGTATCAATCGTATCCACCAGCAGCAAACAGTCATCGGGATACACATCGGCATAGGCGCGGAAGGCGCCCAATTCGCCTGCGCCCAGCGCCATAAAGAGTTGCACCATGCTGTGGGCGTGCGTGCCTTTGGGCGGCAACCCCATGTGGTATGAAATACCGGCGTTGGAGGAAAAAGCCGCCCCGCCGATCAACGCTGCCCGTCCGCCCGCATTGCCCCCCCTTTTCCCTGCGCCGCCGCAGCCCAAATTCCAATACGGGCCGTCCGCCGCCGGCCTCCACCATGCGCGCTGCTTTGGTGGCGATCAGCGTTTGATAATTTAGATGATTGAGCAGCGATGTTTCCAGCAGCTGGGCCAGGATCAACGGACCTTCCACAATCGAAAGCGGCGCTTGCGGATGCACCACGCGCCCTTCCGGCACGGCGCGCAGCGTCAGCCCATCAAATGTGCCGTGCACCGCCAGCCAATCCAGAAAGTCATCGTGGAAAAGGCGATTGCCGTGGCTATCGGTCACTGTGCGCATGTGGGCCAGATCGTCGTCCGTAAAGCGGGCGTCCTGCATCCAGTCCACCAGCCATTCCAGCCCGGCGTTGATACAATAGCCGGCCTGATGGCTGCCGTAATCGGGGTAGCGGCGAAAGAAGTGATCGAATTGGGCCTTGGTTTCGTGGAGGCCCGTATGCGGAAAATAGGCTGCCCCATGGTCAATTGATATTGATTGAAGTAAAGAGCATTCCTTCCGTTAACCGCTGTCGTAAATGGTTCATTTTTTACTCCTACAGAAATAGGTTGTACACTAGTTATTGTATAAAAAACACTAAGTATCATTGCCCTGAATTATACTTGCTTCTACTGGTTATCACAAATCCCGCCCTATTTTGACAGAGTTTAGTTTCATATGTTATCGTTTTATGACTGTATAATTGCATAATGGCAACCCGCTGGAGCCCCGGTTTTTGGTTGCTGGTCAAAAGGTTTTGCATCCCCATGTAATGGCTTTTTGCTGTTACTGTGTGGCTAATTGGAACAAATGACGTTCCGCTCATGGCTGCATTTCAAATTCGTGGCAAAACCAGACCAGTAAAATTGCTTTCAGGCGGGATGATTGTCGGCCAACTTTTGCTCATGCCCTCCTGGATGATTCCAGGAGTTTTTTATTGTTTACGCTATGAATAATACATGCTTCGCGTCGTCTTCCAACCCCAAGGCCGCCAGGGCGAAATCAGCGGCCACGCTGTTGGAAGACTGCCCGTCCTTGGGCGTGGAAATTGAATCGATCTGTGGCGGTCGCCAAACCTGTGGCAAATGTAAGGTGCTGGTGGAAAATGGCGACTTCGCTAAATTGGGCATTCGTCTCCGCCCAGGCGCTGACGCCTGCGGGCGAGCGAACAGACCTACGCCCAAAAATTCAACTTTGCGCCCGAAGCCCGCCTGAGTTGCGCCTGCCAGATCACCGGCGATCTGGTCATCCGCGTGCCGGAAGAGAGCCAGACGCGCAAGCAGGTGATCCGCAAGGCCGTGGGCGTTGAACGCGCCATTTCGGTCGACGCACCCATGCGGCTCTATTACGTGGAGCTGCCGCCGACGGATCTCAAAGATCACCGCGGCGATTGGCAGCGGCTGCGAGCGGAGCTGCACAGCGTCCACGGGCTCGATAATTTGCAGATCGATTCGCTGCTGCTGCGTGATTTGCAACCGGCTCTGGCCGCCGCCCAACGCGCCATCACCGTCACCGTTTGGCAGGACGAAGCGGCTGGCCGCTGCGAGGTGATCCAAATTCGCCCCGGCTTTCATGATGACCTTTATGGCGTGGCCGTGGACGTGGGCACCACCACCATTGCGGCCCACCTGTGCCATCTGCGCAGCGGCGAAGTGCTGGCTACCGCCAGCCGCATGAATCCGCAAGTGCCCTTTGGCGAAGATCTGATGAGCCGCATCAGCTACGTCATGATGAACGATGACGGCGTGGCCCGTATGCACACGGCGGTGATCGACGGTCTCAACGAATTAAGTGGCGAGCTGACCGCTGAAGCGGCCATTGCGCCCGCCGACATTGTGGAAATGGTGATTGTGGCCAACACCACCATGCACCACCTGCTGCTGGGCATCAACCCCGTCGAGCTGGGCAGCGCCCTTTAGCCTGGTGACGCACGATGCTATAGACATCAAAGCGCGCGACCTGGGCTTGCGGTACGCCGGGCGCCAACATTCACGTGCCGCCGTGCGAGCCGGCCACGTGGGCGCCGACAACGTGGGCGTGCTGGTGGCCGAAGCGCCCTATGCGCAGGGCGCGCAGATGCTGGTCATCGACATTGGCACCAATGGGGAAATTTTGCTGGGCAACCGGCAGCAGATGCTCAGCGCCAGCAGCCCCACCGGCCCCGCCTTTGAGGGCGCGCAGATCCGCCACGGTATGCGCGCCGCCGCCAGCTATCGAGCGTGGCGCGTTGACCCGGCGCCACGCTGGATGTGAAATTTAAGCCTGATCGGCCAGGATGAATGGGTGGAGAGCCATCATTCCGCATCTGCGGACCAGCTTCACCGGTGCGCAGGAAAAGAGCAACGGCCATTTGACCGATAAGCGCCGCTGGGCCGCGCTGCCGAGCGCCGCCGCAAGCGGGATGAATTGCTCAACCCTACGCTGCGGGCGGTGGGCATCTGCGGCTCGGGCATCATCGAAGCCATTGCCGAGCTGTTTTTGGCGGGGTGTTGCGCCCAATCGCTTCGCTATTGGAAATTGAGCATCCGCGGTTGCGGCTGGGGCAGGTGAGGGGCGGCGGCAAGGCGGAGTTTGTGTTGCTGGCCTGGCCTGAAGAGCCAACACCGGCGACGCCATCACCGTGCATTCCAGACTGACATCCGCGCCATCCAGCTTGGCAAAGGCCGCGCTCTATGCCGGCGCCAAGCTGTATGAAGCGGCTGGGCATGGAGAGCGTGGATCGCATTGTGCTGGCCGGTGGTTTTGGCAGCTATATCGACCGGTCCACGCCGCGATCTTGGGGTTGATTCCCGACTGCGAATTGTCCCGCGTGCAGGCCGTGGGCAATGCCGCCGGCGATGGCGCCCGCATGATTTTGCTGGACAAGCAGAAGCGGGCCGAGGCGCAGTGGGCCGCCCGCTGGGTCACCTATGTGGAGACGGCGGTGGAGCCGTCGTTTCAGGCCGAGTTTGTGGCTTCAATTGATATTCCGCACGCCAGCGACCCGTATCCGCATCTGGAACCGCTGCTGGCGCGGCCAAAGCCCAATGGCCGCCCGCACCGTTACTGGCGTGGAAACCATCCGCACCAGCCGTTCCCAACGCCAGCCGCGACATGAGCGTTTTAACGGCGGGAACATAGGCGGCGCAGCGAGGATGAGCGTATTTCGTGTTGCGTATTGCGTGTACCGGTTTAGCAACTTATTTCGGTGTAGAATCAGATTTCGCAGAACGGACATGCCCACGAAATTGCTTCATTAACAAAAGAGAGCTACGGTAGCCCAACCAGTTCGTCAGCTTCAGTACACGCAACACGCAATACGCAACACAAAAAGGAACCGCAATGGCCGAATATCAAATCACCTATTGGCGTCAAATCCCTTCGATGGTGACTGCCCGCGAAGGGCGACGCAATACGTCTAAAGTGGAATTGCCCCAGCGTTTTCAGGCCGCCATTGATGAGCTGGCCATGCGCGCCGGGTTGATTGGCACCGATGAATATTTGGAGGAGTGGCGGCGCGAGCCGTGGCAGCCACGCGACGGTACGCCTGAAGAAGTGGCCCAGGGCGTGGCCAAAGAATTGGAACAAGAATTTACGCCGACGAAGATCGGTGAAATTTTGCGTGAAGCCCTGTTATAAGGAGAGAAGCACATGAGTTACGAAAATATCTGGTCCTTGCTGCAACATGGCCCGATTATGGGCGATGGCGCCATGGGTACCATGCTGCAAGAAGCCGGGCTGACCGATGGCGGCGCCCCGGAACTGTGGAACGTGGAGCATCCCGATAAAGTGCACGCCATTTATCAGGCCTATGTGGATGCGGGGTCGCAAATTATCAGCACCAACACCTTTGGCGGCACCATTGCGCGCCTCAAGTTTCACAATATTGGCAACCGCGTTTACGAACTGAACAAAGCCGGCGCCGCCCTGGCCTGTGATGTGGCGCATCCGTCAGGGGTGCTGGTGGCGGGCAGCATTGGTCCCAGCGGAGACCTGATCGAGCCGGTGGGGCCGCTATCGATGGAGGACGCCACCGCCATGTTTGCCGAGCAAGCGCGTGGGCTCATCGATGGCGGCGTGGATCTGATCTTGATCGAGACCATGAGCCACATGAATGAAGTGGAAGCCGCCGTGGCGGGCGTACGCCGCGTCTCCACCGAGATGCCCATTGCGGCTACCATGAGTTTTGACACCAACTATCACACCATGATGGGCGTCAGCCCCAAACAGGCGTTGGAAACATTGGCGGCCTGGGGCGTCAAAATTGTGGGCGCCAACTGCGGCAACGGACCGGCGGAAATCCTGGCCGTGATGACGCAGATGGCGCAGCACCGGGTGCCGGGCGTCTATTTGATGGCGCAGAGCAACGCCGGGTTGCCCCAATATGTGGACGGCGAAATTCGCTACGACGGCACGCCGGTGGTCATGGCCGAATATGCCGCGCAGATGCGCAACTTGGGCGTCGACATTATTGGCGCTTGCTGCGGCAGCACGCCAATACACCTGACCGCCATGCATAAAGCGCTGGAGCAGGCCAAAGAGCAGCCCATTGCCGGACCGCCCGCCCTGGATGACGACGCCGGCCTCATCGAAAGCGCTGACAGCCGCGCCAACCGCGCCGCCGCCCGCCGCCGTGAGCGCCGCGAGCGGGTACTGGGTCCGGCGTAAATAGTAGAGGAGTGGAGGAGTAGAGGAGAGCGAGTTACTCCTCCACTCCTCCACTCCTCCACTCCTCCACTCCTCCACTGTTCCACTTCCCCCTCGCCGCTCCGCAATTGCTTTCCCGCCCAATGCGCGGTACACTTTATAAGTCCTCTCAACCAACTCCCGATAGAATCTATATGGGTCTTCGCAAACCAGTGGCTCAAGCAGCTTGTGTGTTGCAAATGCAGCGTGGCAAATTACCCGCAACTCGCCACCCGCCACCCCGTTGACGCGCAGCCCCAATCCATACTTCGCATAGAAAGGGAATCCCCTTATGGCTCAATTCAGAGTAGGCATCATTGGTTGCGGCCGGCCTTGGCGCTCGGAAGGCGCGACCGGTTTTGGCATGTCGCACGCCCATGCGCTGGGCTATATTGAATCGCCCGATGCTGAAATTGTGGCGCTCTCGGACATTGTGGAAGAGAACGCCAAGGCGTTTCAAGAATTGCGCGGCGGTGACCAGATTTATACCGATTATCACGAAATGTTGGCCACGGCCAATCTGGATATTGTGAGCATCAGCACTTGGCCCCACCTGCACGCGCAGATGGTGGTGGATTGCGCCGAGGCAGGCGTGCGCGCCGTCCATTGCGAAAAGCCCATGGCCACCACCTATGGCGACTGCAAGCGCATGGTAGAGGTGTGTAAAGCGCACGGTACGCAGCTCACCTTTAACCATCAGCGCCGGTTCCTGCCCGTCTTCCGCAAGGCCAAGGCGCTCATCGACGAAGGCGCCATTGGTGAAGTCCAGCGCGTCGAGGGCAATTGCCCGGATCTGTTTGATTGGGGGACACACTGGTTTGACATGATGTTTATGTACAACAATGAAACGCCTGCCGAATGGGTCATTGGGCAGGTGGACATGCGCAACCATCGCGTCGTTTTTGGCGTGACGCTGGAGGGGCAGGGGCTGTCGCACTTTAAGTTTCAAAATGGCGTGCATGGCCTGTTGACCACCGGCGGCGGTTCGCAACACCGCATGCTCAATCGCATTATCGGTACAGCGGGCATGATCGAAGTGGGCTTGAGCGATGAAGAGCCGCTGCGCATGTGGGGCAAAGGCCAGAGCCAGTGGCACAAAGTCGAGGTGGAAGGCGGCATTCACGGCATGGACGCCGTGCAGCTTGGCGTGATTGACCTGGTGGATGCGCTCAAAACCGGCCGCGAGCCCGAACTTTCGGGCGACAAAGCTTTCCGCGCCACCGAGATTATCTACGCCACCTACGAATCCAGCCGTCGCCGCGCTCGCATCGATCTGCCGCTGGAAATCACCGATTCACCGCTGCACGCCATGCTGGACGCGGGCGAACTGCAGATTGAGGCAAAGTAAGATTGGAACTACAGATTGTACAGATCACACAGATTTTTTGGATGGCGACAATCAAAATCTGTAAAATCTGTGTAATCTGTAGTTTGAACTTTTTGGCTTTGGGTGCGTAACGTGGGCATGTTGACGTTTGAACGCTGGGCGAATCTTTGGCAAGCGCTGGGTGCAACGCCGGATAGAGATCTGTTTGCCCGATTTAGGTTACTGCCTATACCGCGCCAGACCGGTTTTACCACACGCAGCAACACTTGGCTGAATGTCTGCACCACTTTGACAACGCCCGCCACCTGATGAGAGCGTCCGGCTGAAGTCGAAATGGCGCTCTGGCTTCACGGCGCGATTTATGATGCCCGCCGCGGTGACAATGAAGAACGCTCGGCGGAGTGGGCGCAGCGGGCAATTATCGATGCCGGATTGGGTGATGAATTGGCGGTGCGCGTGGCAGATCTCATCCTGTTGACGCGCCACGATGCGCCACCGCCTGCTCATGACAGCGCGTTGCTGCTCGATATTGATCTGGCCATTTTGGGCGCCGAACCCGTCCGCTTTGCCGAATATGAGGCCCAAATTCGTCAGGAATATGCTTGGGTGCCGTGGCCTGAATATCGTGAAAAACGCGTGGCTGTATTGCAATCTTTTTTGGAGCGCCCGTCCATCTACCATGGTGACCATTTTAAAGAGCAATTCGAGTTGAATGCGCGCGTTAACCTGATGAAGGCAATTCAAAAGTTGTGACTTGACAAACCAATACCACCCCCCCTCTTCCCCTGTTGCATCTCTCAACCCAAAATGATCGTCAATCGGTTCCCCTCCCCTCCACATGTGGAGGGGAGGGGGCCAGGGGGAGGGGCGGCCAACCAAGGAGAACTTATGAAACTTAGCGCCGATCTCTTCTGCCTGCGCTTCAACGAATGGACGCCGTTTCAGTATCTCGACTACGCCAGCGAAATCGGGTTGGATGCCGTCATGTTTCCCGACCCGGACTTTTTTGAAACGCTTGATGATGCCTATCTACAAGAAGTGCGCGCCCATGCCGACAGCCTGAATATTGCGCTGGAAGTGGGCATGTATTCGATTTGCCCCACCTCCACCAGCTTTTCCGCCAAGCGCGGTACAGCCGAGGAACAGCTGCGCGATATGCTGCGCGTGGCGCAGATCACCGGCTCCTCTGCCGTGCGCTGTTTGCTGGGCTCCAATGCGGACCGGCGCACGCCGACGCCGCTGGCCGTGCATATGGAGAACACCGCCGCCACTTGCCGCGCCGTGCGCGCGCAGGCGCTGGAAATGGGCCTCAAGATCGCGATCGAGAACCATGCCGGCGACATGTTGGGTCGCGAGCTCAAGCAGCTTGTGGAGCAGGCTGGACCGGACTACGTGGGCGTGTGCATTGATGCGGGCAATCCGCTGTGGGTGGGCGAGAGTCCGTTTATTACGCTGGACCATCTGGCGCCCTATGTGCTCATGAGCCATATTCGCGACACCGCCGTGTGGGCCGATCCACGGGGCGCGGCGGCGCAGTGGGTGGCCATGGGCGATGGCACAATCGATATTGAGCGCTGGTCGCGGCGCTACATGGCCGAATGCCCCAACACCATCTTTACGCTGGAGATCATCACCAGCCTGGCTCCACGGATATTGAACTATTTGGAGCCAGAATATTGGGAGGCCTATCGCGAAATGCCAGCTTGGGAGTTTGCGCAGTTTCTACAAATTGTCCACAACGGACGCCCGCATACATTGGCCACGTTGACCGCCAATTGGGGCAATCTGGATCCCGATGTCAAACCGGCCTTGGCGGCACAACAGCGCGCCATGCTCGAGAAGAGTGTCCAATATTGCCGGAATGTGTTGGGCATTTGAGGTAAAGGAGCGATGGTTCCATCAGATCTCATGTGGTTGACACCGCCGAATTAATTCGGCGGTGTCAGCCATGGATCCCAAAGAGCCGGAGCGATTTTTAACGCAAAAGGCGCAAACGACGCAAGGGGCGCAAACGTTAAGTGTTATCCGTTTGCGTCTTTAGGCGTCGCTTGCGTTTATCTTTTCCATTTGACAGGAGGCAACCATGCGTTTTGGAATGAGCGGCTGTTTTCTCCCCGCCGACATGAATGATCTGACGCCCGCTATGTGCCAACGTGCGCGAGCTGGGCTCAGCGGCATTTTTACGCGCTTCCACGCCAACGATCCGCGTACGGCTAGCAAAGCCGAGGGCCACCCGCGCGGTCGATCTGCTGGCGGGCGAAGGGTGCGCATGTATCAGGCTACCGGCTTTTGGCAGAACCGATGATCACGCCGGACGAGACGGCGCGAAAGAGGCGCGTGCGTACGGTGCAGGCGGCGCTGCGGCTGGCCGGCTGGCTGGGCGCCCGCGGCATCGAGCACTGGCCCCGGCTCCATGAATCCCGATGGCCCCTGGTTCCCCATCCCGATAATTGGACTGAAAGCGCGCAAGCAATTGGTGAAAACGCTCAAAGAATGCGCCCAGGCCGCTGAGGACGCAGGCGTCTTTCTCAGTTTGGAGAGTCATCAACTTGTGACGCTTAAGACGCCCGAAATCACGTGCGAAATTCTGGATGAGGTCGATTCGCCGTGGGTGCGCTGCGATTATGACTCGGCCAACTGGATCACGCTGGAGACGGTTTATGATACAACCGCAGCGCTTAATCACCACTTTGATGTGTTGGGCCAGCACATTGTGAGCGCGCATGCCAAAGACATATGGATTGAGAACAAGCTGACGCTGCACCTGCAGGACGGCTGCCCCGGCAAGGGCAATATGGATTTTAAGACGCTCTTTCGCCGCATTGAGGCGCTGTCGCCCGAAAATCCGGTTATTTCCGAGGGAAATAGTACGGAAGAACTGCCCGCCGTGAGCCAGCTTTTTCACGACACGGCGCGGGAGTTGGGGATTGAGGTATTGGATGACTAAGAATTTAACGCAAGCGACGCAAAGGGCGCAAGGGGCGCAAAAGGGAATTTAACGCAAACGATGCAGAGGGCGCAAAGGGTGCAAGCGTTTGGTTCTTCTTCGTTAGCGTCTCTTGCGTCGTTTGCGCCTCTTGCGTTAGAAATGACTCATCTACAGAATTATCATGAATGAAAATCAGATTAGCCGTGTGATTTATGATTCTGCCATTGAGGTGCACCGGACTTTGGGCGGACCAGGTTTGTTGGAAAGCGTTTATGAGGAAGCGCTGGTTTGGGAGTTGATGCAGACTGGTTTGTCCGTGCAGCGACAAGTTTCCGTACAGGTGCATTACAAAGGTAATCTTCTCGCAATGCCCCTGCGCCTTGATCTGCTGGTTGGCAATCTCGTAATCGTTGAATGCAAAGCCGTTGAACAATACAAAACCCTTTTTGAAGCGCAGCTGCTTACCTATCTACGCCTAACCAATCTAAAACTGGGGCTTGTGATCAATTTTGGCGAACGACGCGTCAAAGATGGCATCCATCGGGTGGTGAATGGATTGGAAGAGACATAATCTGCAAAATATAGCCTTTTTAAACGCAAGCGACGCAAACGACGCTAAAGACGCAAACGAAAAACGTTAGCGCCCTTTGCGCCCTTAGCGTCGCTTGCGTTAAATTCTTTGCTGAGGAGACATTATGCCGAATCTACGTTTTGCCGCCCCCAAGGAGCGGCGGGTGGCCTTGATTACCGGCGGCGCGCGCGGGCTTGGCCGCGCGGCCGCCCTGCGCATTGCCGAAGAGGGCCGCGATATTATCATTATGGATTTGCTGGATGCAGGTGCCGATGTTGTCAAAGAGGTGGAGGCGCTAGGGCAGCAAGCCATTTTTCTCAAAACCGATGTGACGGATGAAGCCGCGGTGCATGGTGCGGTTGCCCAGGCGGTGGAACATTTTGGGCGGCTGGATATTTTGGCCTGCTGCGCCGGTATTCTGGGATTGGAGGCGCCATTTTTGGAGCAGTCCGCCGCTCAATTTGAAAAGGTCATGCGCATCAATGTGTTTGGCGTCTATCATGCGCACCAGGCTGCTATTCCGCCTATGTTGAAGCAGGGCTGGGGCCGCTGCGTGACCATTACGTCGGGCGCGCGGCATGGCGCCACCAACCAGGTACCGTACGGTGTCTCCAAAGGCGCGGTCTATTCATTTATCGGCGCGTTGGGCAACGCCTACCCCAAGCAGAATGTTTTTGTCAACGGGGTGGAGCCCGGCCGCGCGTTGACCGACATGGTGGTGCCGCGCTTTACGCCGGAATTTCTGGCCAACCCCGGCAACCCCATCGGGCGCTATTCGGATGCCGAGGAAGTGGCCGAGGTGATTGAGTTCCTGACTTCCGAACGCAATACCTATACCACGGGCTCCGTGTGGAGCGTGAAGGGCGCAACTGGGTAGTATATACAGTACGACAATGAGTCAGTAGGTCAGTAACTGTCCTACTGACTCACTGTCGACCTGACCCACTGTCATACCACGAATCTGCGGGCTCAAACCTATTTGTGTTTCCACACAACTCTGGTTATAATCTGTGCTGAAAGTTCCTCTGTGGTCGACCGTAAATGGACTCCCCCAATTGGTCTCGCGGGTCGATTTCTTATCCTTATTTAATATAAAAGCAATACCAAGTTAAGAGGAGAATAACTATGAGGTCCAGAAAGTTGCTATTGGTAGTAAACTTTTTGCTGGTTGGCCTGTTGCTGATGGCTGCCTGTCAACCAGCGGCGCCGGCGCCGGCGGCTGGCGGTGGCGAAGCGGCTGGCTCCGGTGGAGGCGAAGCGGCCAGCGCAGATGGAACGGTAACGCTGCGCTTTTTTGCTTTGACCGACGAAGAGCAGCTTGCCGCCTGGAATGAGATGCTGGATGCATTCCACCAAATTGAAGATGGTAAGTACGCCAACGTGCAGATCGAGTTTGAAACTGTGCCGTTCCAGGAAATGTTCCCCAAGATCGAATCCTCGGTGGCGGCGGGCGTACCCTGGGACATCTTCCAGGCTGACGGGCCGGACATGAAGCACTATGGCTTCAACAAAGTTGTGGTTCCGCTGGGTGAATATTTCAGCGAAGACGAGATGAAGCAATGGTTCCCGCAATCCATCGAAGAGGGCAGCTACAATGGCGAATTGTTGGGGCCGCCCATGATGCAGTCCTGCTCGCTCATGATTTATAACAAGGACATGACCGATGCGGCCGGCCTCAATCCGCCGGCGGCGTTGGACGATGCGTGGACCATGAGTGAAGCTATGGACGCCTGGAAGAAGGCGACAGTAGACAGCGATGGTAATGGCGTGGCCGATCAGTGGGGCGTGCGCTGGGGCCAAGGCACGTGGACTGGTGATTACGAACATGGCATTTTCCGCCGCTCTAATGGCGAAGTCGGCAGCGATACCTACAAAGGTATGGGCGACGACGGCATCACTTTTAAGGGCTATTTGGATACGCCGGAAGCGGTTGAGGCTATGCAGTTCTACCAGGACATGCACCTCAAAGATAAGGTTACGCCTGTGGAGGCGATTCCCGACATCTTTGAAAGCAAGAAAGCCGCCTTCATGATTACGCCCGACAACCGCATTGGTTCACTCAACCGTCTGTATGGCGAGGGCGGGTTCAACTGGGGTGTGACCGGCATTCCGTACTTCAAGACGCCCGTCTGCCACACCGGTAGCTGGCACTATGGCATTTCGCCCAACACGCAGCATTTTGACGAGGCGCTGGCCTTTGTCAAGTATGCGTCCAGCGACGATGGCGCCCGCATTTGGTACAAGCACGTGCGCCAGTTGCCCGCCAACGTGGGCCTCTTTAATGAATTGCCCGAATATGCCGAAGACGGCAATCAGCGCCTGTGGCTGAATGCGATGAACTCCTTTGGCATTCCGCGTATTGGCACGCCCGGCTACACCGAGTACCAGCAGGTGTTTGCCGAAACCGCCGCCAATATCTCCCAGGGCGCCGATCCGGCCGAGCAGCTTTCTGCCGCCGCCGGCCGCATTGAGGGCCTGTTGGCCAAGTACGCGGGCTGGAATCAATAGGGTCATTAATTGTGAATGGTAAATGGTAAACGGTGAATGGTAAATGGGGCAGGCGACTCGCATCTCCGCATTCATAATTCGCTATTCACCATTTACCATTTACCATTTGCCCATCTGCCCTTCCCCATCCCCCATCCCTTCTTGCGAGGTAACTTTATGGCCAATGCGGCTGTTGCCCCCGACTATTCACCCGGCCTGTGGCAGCGAATATGGACATCCAAGAATCGCAACTATTTCTTTGCGTTTCTCTTTGTGCTGCCGGCGCTGATCAATTTTACCATCTTTCGCTATCTGCCCATTCTGGCGGCGTTGCGCGCCAGCTTCTGGCAATATAGCCTACTGGGGGGGTATGGCAACTTCAACGGGGTGACCCACTATATCAATATGTGGAATGACGCCCTCTTTTGGAAGGCCATGGGGGTGACCATTCTCTTTGCCCTTTTGAAGGTGCCCCTACAAGTGATTCTTTCGCTGGTTTTGGCCGTTTTCCTGGCCGGGGAAGATCGGATCACCGGGCTGGTGCGCGGCGCGGTCTTTATCCCGGTGGTGACTTCGGTGGTGGTGGTCTCCATTCTCTGGTCCATGATGTACCACTCGCAACTGGGGCTGATCAATAGCTTCCTGTCACTCTTTGGCATTCCGCCGCAAACGTTTCTCTCCGATCCAAACCGGGCATTGCCGTCGGTCACCGCCATGATGATTTGGAAGGAGGTGGGCTTCAGCATGATCATCTTGATGGCGGGGTTGAAGGGCATCCCGACTATCTATCGCAGGCGGCCATTGTGGACGGCGCCACGCCGCTGCAGATCTTTTCCGCATTACGCTGCCGCTGCTCAAGCGCGTGATTATGTTTGTGGTGGTCACGCAGACCATCTTCTCCTTCCAGGTCTTTGTGCCGATTTACACCATGACGCGCGGCGGTCCGCTCGATTCGACCAAGGTGATTGTCTACTATATTTACCAATATGGATTCCGCTTTCAAGACATGGGTTATGCCAGCGCCATGTCGATTGTGACGCTGGTGCTGCTGCTGATTATCAGCGCTGTGCAAATGCGCGTCTTCCGCTCGGATGTGGAGTATTAGGAGAAGAGATGATATGAAACTTGAACAGGAAGTTGCCAATCCCACATTCGGCGGCGCGGCAGCCGCCCACTCTAGTTCAACAATATCCAGTTCGACGCGCAAATTGGTGGGCTCCATTGCGCGTTATGTGATCTATGTGCTGCTGGTCTTTATCTTTATCATTCCCTTTCTGTGGATGCTCTTTGGCAGTTTGCGCAATGAAGCCGAGATCTTCTCCACGCTCTATCCCTTTACTTGGAACACGATTCTTCCCATTGAGTGGAGTCTGGAAAGCTATCTGGACATTTTTGGCATTAGCGAAGCTGGCCGGAGCGCCGGCCTTAATTTTCAGCGCTTTCTGTTTAACAGCTTTTTCGTTTCGGCCTGTGTCGTGCTTTCGTCGCTGGTCTTTAACACCATGGCCGCCTACTTTTTTGCCCGGCTCAAGTTTCCTTTCAAGAATTTCCTGCTGCTCTTTGTCATCGCCACCATGTTGGTGCCTTTTGAAGCCACCATTGTGCCGCTCTACATTGTGGTCAGCGCCTTGAACATGAATAATTCATACGCCGGGCTGATCTTCCCGTGGTACGCCAGCCCCTTTGTCATCTTCGCCCTCATGCAGTTTATGCAGGACATTCCGTACGATCTGGATGAAGCGGCCATTATCGATGGCGCCAACTACTTCCAAATCTTGCGTAAGGTGATTGTGCCGCTCTCTATGCCGGGCATCATCACCATGGCGCTGCTCGAGTTCCAATTCATTTGGAACCTCTTCTACTGGCCGCTCATCGTCATCAGCAGCCCCCAATTGCAGATGATCCAGGTCGCCATTGCCACCCAAACCACGCAAACCCAGACCTTCTGGGGCCGCACCTTTGCCGGTTTTGTCGTCGCCTCGCTGCCGGTCATTATTCTGTTTTTGGCGCTGCAAAAATATTATGTGCAAGGCGTGGCGCTGACAGGTATGAAAGGCTAAACTCCATCTATGACCCGACTCATCATGGATACCGACCCTGGCGTGGACGACGCCATGGCGATTCTGTTTGGGCTGCGCTCGCCCGAAGTGCAGATCGAAGCGCTGACCACCGTTTTTGGCAACGGCGGCGTGGCGCGCACGACCGAAAACGCGCTCAAAATCTTGGAAGTGGGCGGGCGCTCCGACATTCCGGTTGTGCCCGGCGCCGCCAAACCGCTGCTCCACGACTATCACGGCAAAGGCTCCACCGTCCACGGCAGCGACGGCCTGGGCAACGCAATCTGCCCGCCCGCCAAGTGCCAGCCGCTCAACGCCGCGCCGCCGAATATATTGTGCAAAGGTGATGGATGCCCCCGGCGAAATCACGCTGCTGGCCGTGGGTCCGCTCACAAATTTGGCGCTGGCCGTCAGCCTGGAGCCCGCTATTGCCCAAAATGTGAAACAGGTGGTGATTATGGGCGGCGCCGTCGATCACCGCGGCAACGCCTCGCCGCTGGCCGAGGCCAACATTCACAACGATGCCGCCGCCGCCAAGATTGTCTTCCACGCCGGCTGGCCGCTTACCATGTTGGGGCTCAACGTCACCCACAAAACCGTGATGACTGCCGCCTACATTGACCAGCTCAAAGCCGCCAACACGCCGGTCACCGATTTTATTTGCGCCATTTCGCAATTCTATTTGAATGCCTATCGCACACGCGACGGCATCGATGGCTTCTTTGTCCACGATTCATCGGCCATGGCCTATGTCATTGATCCCACGCTTTTCCAATGCCAAAAAAGTCTACGTCGACGTGCAGGTGGGCGACGCCCGCGCCAACGGCCAAACCCTGGCCGACTGGCGCAACCAGTGGTCCAACCGCCCAATGTCAACGTCTGTACTGACGTTGACGCCGACCGCTTCTTGAGTCTTTACCAAGCGCGCATCACTGCGCAAAATATGTAAATCACCCATTGTGTGTGACATGCCGGTTGACCACCGCCGCCTATACTCGACGATGTCACTCTATGAGTGACCTACGAATATTTGCACATCACGTGGTCAAATATGTAGGTCACACATGCTGTGTGACAAGCGCGGTCGACTATAGCCGCCTATATACTCGACGATGTCACTCTGTAAGAGTGACCTACGAATGTTCGCACATCACGTGGTCAAATACGTAGGTCACACATGCTGTGTGACAAGCGCGGTCGACTATAGCCGCCTATATACTCGACGATGTCACTCTGCAAGAGTGACCTACGAATGTTCGCACATCACGTGGTCAAATACGTAGGTCACACATGCTGTGTGATGGCGCGGTCGACTTCTGTCGCCTGTATACCCGACAGCGTCACTCTGCAAGAGTGACCTACAAATGCCCTACATTTAGAATCGGACAAACACCCAATGACCGACCAACTCTATGACCGCATCCTCGGATCGCTGGCCGCCGCCGGCATGGGCGACGCCCTGGGCGCGGCCACCGAACAGTGGAGCACCGCCGAGATTTACGCCCAATACGGCGGTCCGCTGCGCCACTTTGTGGAGCCCCCGCCCGATACCTTTTCCGGCGCCATCGGCAATAAGCTCGGCCAAATCACCGATGACACTAGCCAGATGTATTATTTGGCCCAAACGCTCATTGATGTCGATGGCAACTTGACCAACGCAGCCTGGGTGGATTGCCTGTTGCGCTGGGCGGATGAATCGCCTCACGTGGGCAACATGGGCCCCTCTACTTTGGTTGTCGGGCGCTGCGCACCGGCGGCGATCCATACAAGGTGGGCGTCGTGGGCTGAGTCAACCGTCAAATGGCCAAAATGGGCGCCACCAATGGCTCGGCCATGCTGCGTGGCCCCGGCCGGCTTGGTGAACCCCGGCAACTTTGAAGCCGCCTGTCAGGGCGCGCTCACCACCTGTCTGCCCTCGCACAACACGCAGATCGCCATCGGTGCGGCCTGCGCCATTGCTGCCGGCGTGGCCGCGCTGACCGATGGCGCCGATGTCTATTCGGTGGCCAAAGCCTGTCTGGCCGGCGCCCGCCGTGGTGAAGAACTGGCCGCCGAAAAGGGCGCCTGGCTCCCGGTCCCAGCATGGTGGCCCGCACAGAATTGGCCATTGACTTGGCCATCAAAGCGACCAGCCTGGAACAGGTCATGCACGACATTGAAGCCTACATCGGCAACTCAAGTCGATGTCTGCGAATCGGGACCCGCCGCTATCGGCCTCTTTGTCTACGCCGGTGGCGACCCCATAGAGTCCATTGTGGGCGGCGCCAACATCGGCAACGACACCGACACCATCGCCGCCATTGCTGGTTCGCTGGCCGGCGCGCTGCGCGGCTTTGCCGCCCTGCCGCACGATATGTTCCAAACCTTCAAAACCGCCAACGCCCACGAGTTTGATGTGGAGGAATTGGCGCGCGGATTAACAAAGATAGCTAGGCAGCGATTGAGCTAACATTATTGCTGTATTGCTGTATTGCTGTATTGCTGTATCGCTGTGTCGGCGTCATAGCAATACAGCAATATAGCAACACAGCAACATATTCACGGAGCTCCCATGCGCAAAGTAATTATCGACTGCGATCCCGGCCACGACGATGCCCTGGCCATTTTGCTGGCGGCCAAGCATCTGGACGTGTTGGGCATCACCACCGTGGCGGGCAATCAGCACATTGACAAAGTGACCGCCAACGCGCTCAAAATTGTTGAATTTGCCGATCTGACCCACATTCCGGTGGCCAAAGGCTGCGGGCTGCCGCTGGTCAAGCCGCCCATGTATGCGCCCGAAGTCCATGGCGAAACCGGCATGGACGGCCCCGAGCTGCCCACACCCACCACGCCATTGGACCCGCGCCACGGCGTCGACTTTCTCATCGACACCGTCATGGCCCACGATGAAGTGACGCTGATCCCCACCGGGCCGCTGACTAACGTGGCCTCTGCCCTGCGTCGCGAACCGCGCATTGCCGAACGCATCCCGCTGATCAGCCTTATGGGCGGCGGGCTCACCTGCGGCAACTCAACCGCCACCGCCGAGTTCAATATTTATGTGGACCCGGAAGCGGCCCACGTGGTTTTTAGCAGCGGCATACCCATCAAAATGTGCGGGCTCAACCTGACCCGCCAGGCCAACGCTACCGATGTGGAGATCGCCCGCTGCCGCGCCCTGGGCAATCGCACCGGGCAAATTGTGGCCGAGTTGCTGGTCTTTTTGCCGGTACCGTCAAGAGATCTTTGGCATCACCGGCGGCTCGCTGCACGATCCGTGCGCCGTGGCTGCCCTCATCGACCCCACGCTCATCGAGTTTGAGCCCATGCACGTGGCCGTCGAACTCAAAGGCGAACACACCTACGGCATGACCGTCGCGATCACCGCCACCTGCGCGGCTTGGCAACGAAATCAAGCCTATCGGCAAGCGCAAAGGCCAAGAGCCCAACGCCGAGGTCGGTCTGCGCATTGACGTGGAGCGCTTTTTCGACCTGCTGATTGGGACGATTGGGATGTATCCGTAAGTGATTGGGGAGGCGAGGCGTTTATGATTGTATTGCGTGTTGCGTGAACCGGTCGACGTTCTTGTATCGGGGCAACCTATAGAATCCGTTTACGGAATACGTATAACTTAACGGACCCGACCTCTCGCCACCCACACATTCCCAAAACTAGTACACGCAATACGCAACACGAAATATGCAAACATTTCCCCTAAACCATCACAAACGAAAGAAGCTTTCCAATGAACGTAATCCTCGATGTCGACACCGGCGTTGATGACGCCATGGCGCTGCTGCTGGCGGCGCGCTCGCCGGAGCTCAATTTGCTGGGCGTTACCTGCGTGATGGGCAATGTGGAGCTGAACAAAGTGGTGCCCAACACACTCAAGGTGCTGGAAGTGGCCGGGCGCAGCGATGTGCCGGTGGCGCGCGGCATGAATCAGCCGCTCAATGAAAAGCAGTACAACGCCAAAGGCGTCCACGGCGACGACGGCATGGGCAATCTGGGCTTGCCGCCGGCGCAACGCCAGGAAGAGCCGGTCCACGCCGTCGAGTTTCTGCGCCGCACGCTGATGGATTCGCCGGAGCCCATTACGTTGATTCCGCTGGCCCCGTTGACCAACATTGCCGTGCTGTTGATCCAACACCCCGAAGTGTTACCCAAAATTCAGCAGCTATACATTATGGGCGGCGCCATCGGCATGGGCAATGCCTCCGCCACTGCCGAGTTCAACGTGCGCCAGGACCCCGAAGCGGCTGACATTGTCTTTCGCAGCGGCCTGCCCATTGTGATGTATGGACTCGAGGTCTTCCGCCAAGTGACATTTACGCGGGCGGAGGCGCGGGGTTTTGTGGAATCGGGCAAGCCGGCGGCTAAATTGGCTGGACAACTGCTCACATTTTTTATGGACAACTTCAATCGCGAAGCGGCGGGCATTGGCGACGCCGGCTGCGTGGCCAGCTTCATCGACCCCGCCGGACTCGCCATTGAACCCTACCCGGTGCGCGTTGAGCTGACCGGTACCTGGACGCGCGGCCAAACCGTCGTCGACCGCCGCCCCGCCATCACCGCCCAGCGCGAATCGGCCTGGCAGCCGCCCATGGGCACCATGATCGACGTGGCCGTGGACATCGAAGCGGACCGCTATCGGGATATTTTCCGGCGGGCGATCCTGAGTTAAACAGCGGGTTTGGTGATCAACAGATTAAATGATTTGGAAGATTTTTTTTTCAACCGCAGATTGTGCAGCCTTTAAAATCTGTTTAATCTGTGCAATCTGCTGATCTTTTTTTGTCTTCCACCGTCCACAAAAGATCGCCACGATCCGTAAATCGTACATCTTAAATCGTAAATCGCCCATGTCTGATCTCAACGCCATAATGCCCATTGCCCACACGCAGACCGAGGTGGCGGAACAGCCCGCCGTGGTCGCGCGTGTTCTGAACGAATTACAATCAGATGTGCGCGCACTGGCGCAGATGCTGGCCGAACTGGCCGTGCCGCGCCTCTATCTGCTGGGCTCGGGCGACTCCTGGTTTGCCGGGCTGGCCACACGGCTGGCCTTTGAAGAATACGCTGGGCTGCTCACCGAGCCGCTGCAGGCGTACGAATATGCCGCCTACGGCCATCCTGGCCTGAATGCCCAAAGCGCGGCTATCCTCATCAGCTCTAGCGGGCGCCCGACCACCACTTGGGACGCATTGGATCGCGCGCTAGCGGCGGGTGCGTATGTGGGCATCACCGACAACCCGTATGATGGCAACCCGTTTGTCGACAAGCCGCACAGCGTGCTGATCCCCGCTGCGCAGAAGAAGGCTGCCCGCCCAAACCACCACCGCTACGATGGCGGTCCTCATCGATTTGGCCATCGAGTTGGGTCGCTTCCGCGGCCATTTGTCCCTGACAACGCGGATGCACTTTCCAACCGTCTGGGCGCCATGCCGGCCCAAATGCAGGCTGTGTTGACCGCAAGCGCCAATCAGGCCGATGCCCTGGCGCAAGCGCTGCAAGGCCGCCACGTCTACACGCTGGTGGGCGGCGGACCCAGCTACGGCGTGGCGCAGATTGGCAGCTGCTGGCCGAAGGTCCGCAGGAAGTGGGCTGCCGCTGACCGTCGAGGAGTTTCACCACGGCCTGCGCTTTGGCGCCATCGGCAAGGGCGATCCGGCCATTCTGATTGCGCCCAACGGGGCAGCCAATCAGCGCAATCTGGAGACCGCCCAATCGCTGGCCAATTGGGGCGCTCATCTCATCGCCATTGTGGACGCCGCCGATGCGCAAATTGCCCCGCTGGCCCAAAGCGTCTTCACCACCCCCACCGCACCCGAAGCCATGAGCCCGCTGCTCACCCTTCTGCCGCTGCATAATTTGACCATTCAGCTCGCTCTGCATAAGATGGCGGGCGGGTACGCGCGGCCGACGTTTGTCCCGTAAATCAATGAAGGGGAGAAGGGGGAAAGGGTGAAGGGGGGCATTTGACGCTCCCTTTCGCCCCTGCCCCCTTTCCCCCTTTCAACTTAACCACCTAAAGTTCGGAAAAGAAAAGACTCCATGACCACCGAAATCCCACAAACGAAACGCCCCATCGACATCCTGGCCGTCGGCGGCATTGATATGGACATGGTGCTGACGGTGCCGCGATGCCCGTCTTTGATGAAAAAGAGATGGCCGAATTTGTGGGTTGGATGCCGGGCGGACCGGCGTCAAACTCGCCTGCGCGGCGCGATTGGGGCTAAATGTGGCTTCGTTTAGCCAGGTGGGCGGCGATGAAAACGGGCGCGCCATTGTGGCCGATTTTGCGCGCCACGGCGTGGATACGTCGCTGATTGAGACGGTCGCGGGCGGGCAGTCGCCCTTTACGGTCATTCTGATCGACCCGTCGGGTGAAAAGGTGATATTGGTGGCGCCCGGTTTTGCGGCAACTACGCCCAGCCGAAAAGCCGCCGCCAAGCTGCCCAACGTGCGCTATCTCTACATACGATGCCCGGCCGCGAGGAGACCTCTTTGATGCTGGCGCGGCTGGCCCATCAGCATGGTTTCAAGTCGAGGATCGACATTGAGCCCACCGCCTGCGCCCAGCGCGATGCTGAGCGTCTGCTGGCCGAGACTGATATTGTCAGCTTTAGTCCTGCTTTGGCTTTGCGTCGCCGCCGGCGCGGCGCCCTTCATTTGCTGCCGCCCGCCAACTGCTCAACCATGGTCCGTACACGGTCATCGTCACCTGCGGCAGCGGCGGCAGGTTGGCCGGACGCACGACGCAGGCTGAGCATCCCGGCTTTCAGGTGGCGGTGGCTGACACCACGGGGGTCGGCGATATGCTCACCGCACCACCGTCGCCACGATTCGCGACTGCCGCTGGCCGGAGCACGTTGCGCTTGCGCGGCGGCGGCCATTTCCGTCACGGCTGACGGTCGCGACGCTTCGGCCCACGGGCAGAGGTCGAGGATTTTCAAAGGACAAGTCGCGAATATGGACAAAATAGTGCCAACAGTCTCGATTGGCGAACTGAAAATACAGGCAGGCTGAAACATGATGGAAAACGGTCCTGTGGAATTGGTGGATCGTAATAATCCGATTGGCGTGCTTGTCAATGTTGAGTACTGGAATCACATGATTTCGGAATTGCGGCGCGCTCGTCTGCTGGTCATGGCCCAGCATATCTTTGAACGGAACAATCGGGCCAATAGTTGGATCGAGTATAATGAACTGCTGATGCGTCTAGAAGAACACCACGGATCTGAAATAATTGACCAGATCCGACAAAAACTCTTAAAGGAGAGCAATAATGGCTGAAAACACAATGGTTGCCCAGGTGGAGAGCTTGCCCGACCTAGTGCGCAATGAATTCAACACGCTGGACGGTCGCGTGCGTCGGCTGCTGGATCACAACGAGTGCCTATCGGTCAAGCGCGTGGTGATCACCGGCTGCGGTGATTCGCACATGGCCGGGCTGGCCACCGAGCTGGCCTTTGAAGAGCTGGCCGGCATCCCCACCGAGCCCATGACGGCTATGCAGGCCGCCCGCTACGGCGTCACCTATCAGCCCAAGTCGTTCCCCAAGAACCCGCTGGTGCTGGGCATTTCGGTTTCCGGCACAGTGGCGCGCACGCGCGAAGCCATTGCCATTGCGCGCGAGGATGGCGCCTTGACCGTGGCCGTCACCGCTAACCCGGATGCGCCGCTGGCCCAAGCCGCCGAGAAGATGCTCGACTGCACCGTGCCGGACTTTGCCCCCGCCCCCGGTGTGCGCTCTTATCGCATTTCGCTGGTCATGCTTAATTTGCTGGCCATTCGCCTGGCTGAAATCCGCGCGCGGCTGACCCAGGATCAGGCCAACGCGCTGCGCCAGGAGCTGAAAAACACCGCCGACGTGATGGAAGCCACCATTGCCGCCGTCAACGACAAAGCGCGCGACCTGGCCCAAGCCGTGGCCGCGCAGAAAAACTTTGTCTTTGTGGCCGATGGTCCCAACTATCCCACGGCGCTCTTTAGCGCGGCCAAAGTGCTGGAAGCCGCCGGTCGCCACGCCAT
Source organism: Caldilineaceae bacterium (assembly GCA_041391125.1). Lineage (GTDB taxonomy): Bacteria > Chloroflexota > Anaerolineae > Caldilineales > Caldilineaceae > JACKBC01. Next base: position 31,934 of record JAWKON010000033.1, on the reverse strand, counting down.
GGGCCAGGAGACCGAAGAGTGGGCGCATCTCCAATACTTTGTCAACACCGACCCGGCCACCCCCACCTTTATCATCTCCCCCGGCGGGCGCGGACACGGGCGCGCCGCCGAGCTGATGGAGCCGGTCAAGCGGGCGGGCGCATCAGCGTAGCCGTGGCTACCGAGGGTGATACAGCCATTGCGCCCCATGCCGATTGGGTACTGCCCGTGGTGGGCAACGTGCGTGAAATCTTTAGCCCGATGGTCTACGCCATTGCGGGCGAACTCTTCGCCGCCCATTTGTCGGACGCCATTGGCGAGCCCTTCTTCCGCCGTTTTAGCGGCCCCTATGATACCCAGAATTCGACCACCGCCCAGACCATCCGCAACAGCCAGGTCCTCAGCCGCGCCGATTTGCCCATGCAAACAGAGCGGTGATATACTGAGTTTTAAAATTGAAAAGACGACAAAAGATGAAGTGGATGACAGAAGATGAAGGATGACATTCACCTTGTCATCCCTTCATCTTGTCATCCTGTCATCTTTTACCCTGGATTTCCATGTTCCAACTCCGTTCCCATCAGCAGCAAGGCCGTTGCAGCTGCTTTATCAAACCGCACGGCGGCGTGTTGACCGCCGTATTCCCCCCGGCGGCGGCAAAACCATTTTGGCCCTGGCCGTGTTGGATGCGCTATACAAGGCGGGCCGCATTGACGCCGCCCTGGTTTTGACGCCTCGCCTGGGTCTCTGTTCCCAATTTGAGCTGGATTGGAAAGCCGTGCGCAATGCGTTCCAGCCCAATGCGTTGGGCGCCATCTCCTGGGGTAACCGCGAATAGCGCTATTGATGGGGCTGCGCAGCGGTGGCTACGTAACCAGCTACCAGTTTCAGCCGACCCGGTGGTGCATCGCCGCTTTGCCTGCCGGCGCGCCAAACGGCTGGCCATTGTGTGCGATGAGGCACATTACCTGGGTCAAAGCTGTAATGGCTACGGCGACACCACCCAAGCCGCCAAAATTCTGGCCGAGCTGGATGAATATGCTGCGTTCAAACTGGTGATGACCGGCACGCCTTATCGCTCTGATGAAAACCCCATTGTATTTGCCCAATACGACCACAACGGCAAGATCGCAGCCGATGTGGAAATCTCCTACGCCGACGGCGTGGCGCAGGGCTTTCTCTGTCCGTTCGACGCTATGCTCTTTGACGGCAAAATGCAGCAGACGCGGCGGCGCCAGCGCCACGGTCGGGCCTTCTATGCCACCGAGGAAGTGGAGTTGCGCTTTACGTCGCAACAGCTCACCAAGATTGCCGTTGACCCCCAATTCTGGCAAGTGGCGGCCCGTCACGCCTTTGAAAAAGTGAAGGAATTGCAGGAATTGTGGCCGCGCTATTGTGGCATTGCGGGCTGCGCCACCCAAGAGCACGCCCGCGCAGTGCTGGCCTATTTGGAGGGGCTGGGCGCCCGCTGTCTGCTGGCCGTGTCGGACGACAGCAGCGCGCACGACAATCTGCGCACCTTCAAAAGCGGCGGCTGGGATATGTTGGTGACGGTGGGCATGGCGCATGTGGGCTACGACTATAAGCCCATTGCCGTGGCCGCCGTGCTGAGCGGCGTGCGCGAATTCAATTGGCTGGACCAATTTACCATGCGCGCTGGGCGCATTGTGCCCAACCGACCCCTGGCTGAGCAGACAGCCTGGATCTACGGCATGAACGACATGGCCATGCGGCGCTATGTCAACGACAAGCGCAACGAGGCCAGCCGCGCCATCAAGCTGATCGAGGAGATGACGCCGCCGGAGGTCGATTCGGCCTGGAGCAATGGTGAGCAGGGGCCGAGCCTGCTCTATCACGGCGTGACGCTAGAGAGCATTTCGGGCATTGGCTTTGGGCACAATGGCTATTTGGCCGAGCTGGATGAGGAAGAGCATGCGCCGATTACGGATAAGGAGATGCGCGAAAATTTGCGCCGTCGCCGCCAGGGGTTGGTGAGCCATTATGCCGCCAAGCAATTTGGCCAGGTGAATGGCGAGACCATCCGCAAGGTCAACGCGTTGCTGCTCACCCGTTATGGTAAGCCTGTAAACCAATGCACGCCGGAAGAATTGGAAGCGCAAATTGCGTGGCTGGAGCGTGAGCTTGGTCCGGTGTTGGATGAGCCGGACGAAGATCCCTATTCAGATACAGAGCCAGTTTTTGTGCAGGGGACGCTTTTTTAGGCGCGAAGGGCCCCTCACTTGTAGGTCACTCTGCAAGAGTGACATCGTGGATCCACCGTAGGATGTCACTCTACAAGAGTGACCTACGAATGACTTTTCAATCTATAGGCTGGAAATTTCGGACAAGGGAACCGGTCATCTTGTCATCTTGTCATCCGGTCACCTTGTCATGCATAGCCGTTAGCCTGGCAATTGATATTACTGTCCGCCATCGTCGGCAAAGTGGCAGGCCAAACAGGTGTCATTCGTATAGGCCTGATGGTCGGGCCGCGCCGGTGAAATATCGCTGTCCACGGCGTGACAGGCCACGCAATCATCATTGCCCGCCAGCGGGTGCGACACAATTTGCAGTGCGCTGTCTGCCGCCGGTTCACTTTCTGATTGCTCGGTTTCGGCGGCTGGCGTTTCCGTTACGGATGATTCCGGCGTGGCGGCCACCGGTTCAGCTTCCGGTTCCTCTGTTGGTGCGGCCTCTGTCGGCGGCAGCGGCGTTGACGTGGCCGTGGGGGCCGGCGTCGGCGTGTCGAGCTCGGGGGTGGGCGTTGGCTGCAAGTTGGGCAGCGGTACGAAATCGGGCGCCAGGCGGTGGCAATCGCCGCAGTCTGCGTTGGCAAAATTGTTATGCGTCACCGGCGCCGGCGCAATGTTGCCGCCCACGGCGTGACATTCAAGACAGTTTTCGTTGCCTTCCAGCGCGTGCACAATGGGCGGAATCGCGGTTGTCGTTGGCGTCGGCGCTGGCGGTGTGGGTGAGCTGTCGGCCAAAACTTCAGCGCTCAGCTCATGACAATTCGTGCATTCGGCATTGGTGTAATCGGCGTGATCGTCAGGATAGGCGAATTGCTTTTCGAGACCGTGGCAAAGCTCACACTGCATAACCTCGGCCAGCGGATGCGGAATATCGGGCAGCCGCCGCGCTTGCTCCTGGCGCTGTGGGGCCGCGATGGCCAAGACAGCGGGACTGTTGATGTCCAGATATTTCCAATCGGTGGCGTGGCAGGCGCTGTTGCTGCACGTGCTGCTGTTGTCGCTGCCGCCTGGATTGTTGACCGTGTGGCAGTCGTCGCAGGTGGCGTCAAATTCAAAGCGGTGCTGGGCCAGCCAGAAGCTGCTCTGGTGCGATTCGGGCGCTTCGGAAATGGAGCGATTGGCGAGCTGTACCGGTACATCCGGTTTTACCACCTGCGGCATGGCGTGGCACAGATTGCACTCGGCCGGAATCGCCTCGCCACCCTCGCTCAAATGGGCGCCATCGTGACAGCGGAAGCAGCCGGGGAAATCGAGATGACCCGTATTTTCGGGATAGGTGTCCCAGTAAACGTTCATGTGGGGGAACTGGGTTTCCTGATATATCCTCTGTAATTGCGATATGGTCTGCTCAATATCGGCCTGGCGGGAAGCGGCAATATCCGCATGGGCGGTGTTGTAATAATCGCCGATGGTGGCAGCAATGGCGCCGAGCGCTTCTTCATCGGATGCGTAGCGCTGATCGAGCACGGCCACGCCCTGAGCTTTCACCGCCGGCAGATCGGCCGGGATGAAGCCGTGCGACATGGCGGCGTCAATGGCGCGGTCGGGTCGCTTGACCGAGTGGCCTTCGCGGCTGTGGCAGTCGATGCAGTCCATCTGCACTTTTTCGGCCTCTGCGTTTTGCCAGGCAGCGGGGTCGGCGCCAGCATCAATATACTCGACGCGTTGGCCATCTTTTTCGATTTGCACCCACGGAATTTCTTGCCGGAACTCGTCGGGCGATACAAAGTAGACCGGGTTGTTCACGTGCCAGTGGGCGCCGGTGCTGCGGGCGGCCAGCTCATCGCCGCTTTGTTCGACCTTCATGGCCAGCAGCAATTGGGTGAGGGTGTTGTCATCGTCCAGCCCGTAGCGATTTTCGACCATCAGTTTGGATGGATGCAGCAGGTCCGTGGAATGACAATTTTCGCAGATCTCTGTGGTGGTGCGCATGGTGCTGCGGGCGGAGGCCAGCGGGCGGTCATAAAGCTGGAGCGGCAGCGTCCACAGATAGCGCACGGCGGTCACTTTGTAATAGAGCTGATGCTGGATGCCGCTGCCAATGTGGCACGAACCGCAATCTACATTGGCGTGCGCCGAAATCGCGTGCGTCTCGATTTCCGGCTCCATGACCGTGTGGCAGGAAGAACAAAACTCAGTTGATTCGGTATAGTGAACGCCTTCGACTGAGGCGGCGAAGAAGATGAACAAAAAGAGGAATGCTGTCAGCAAACCCAGGAGAATTTGATTGCGGCGCTTTAGATTACGCCAAAACTGAAAGAGCCTTCGCATAGAAAATTAACTGCTTTCAATTTGTCTCGGGATAACAAAACCTGCCAGGTCTTGGAGACCTGACAGGTTTTGTTACATTATTATGCGCTAACCTGATTACGGTCGCGTGAGATTAGCCACGGCTTCAGGACCGCCGATGGCCTCAAGGCTGTCATACAAAACCTGCAAAATGTATTTGCCGTTGTGGGTAAACGCGCCCGGATCTTTGGCTACATATTGGTAGTTGTAAGCCGCCCGCAGCAGCGTGGGCGTCCAATTGGCATAGCGATTTTCGTTGCTCAATTCGTCGGCGTCGAACTCGCCATTTTTGTTCACGTCTACATACCAATACGGATAGTTCTGCGGCGCATAGACAATCGGCGCACCGGCCACATCAACAGAGTACGTCCGCATGGCTTCACCCAACATCTCGTGGACGGTGGCAATTTCGCTGGCCAGACCTTCGGTTACGTCACCGTCGCCATCCCAAGTCGGTGACATCATCCTCGTCGCGAATCTGCGTCACGATCTTCAAATTCGTGACATTCAGCGCATTATCCACCTGCACTTTGAGTTCGTGCGCGGTATGGCATTCGGTCGCAGCTGTCAAAGCTCTTGCGATGCTCATTGCGTCCCACGTATTCTTTGCCGTCATATTGATAGGCGCCGCTGGCCTCGCCGCCAAAGAGCGTAGCTCCGGCCGCAAAGTAGTGCGGATTCAGGAAGCGCAGCGCATCGGATACTTCATCGTTGCCAACTTTGGCGCGAATAATGGCGGCGTTGACGCTGAAGGTCGATTCGCGCCCCTGATGGCAATTGATGCAGAGATTGCTCTCGGGATCATCGGCAAAGCTCAAAACAGCGCCGCTGGGGAATTGCACCTCAGGCGATTCACGCAGGGTGAATTCCTGCAAGTCCGAGTGACAGGTGGTGCAGGCCAGCGAATCGGTTACTTTTTGCTTGATGCTTACGCCGTTCTCCAAGAAAAAGGGCAGCCCATTGGCGTTGTGGCACTTGGCGCAGTCGGCGGGCGTGTTGCCATCCTCCTCTTCCTGGAAGTGCATAAAGGCTTCGGCAATGGGATTAAAGTGGCCGGCGTCATCGCGCTGCGCCAGGCTCATGTCCACGGCTGGTTCGGCCATAGCGGCGTTGAGCGACTGGATCGAGTCGTAGAGTAACTGGACGTGATACTTGGCGTTGTGGGCAAAGGCCCCCGGATCTTTGAGCGACGTTTGATAATTATAGGCCGCTTCCAACAGCCGCGGCGTCCAGGCTTTGTAGGCATTGTCGCGGATAGCCTCATCGTCACCCGCTTCGCCATCCCCATTGGTGTCAACAAAGAAGTATGGATAGGCAGCCGAATTATACGCAATGGGCGCCTCATTGACGCCGCTGGCATAGGCTTGCATGGCGGTCATCAGATTGGTGCGCAAGCCCTCTAATTCGTAATAGATACCCTCTTCAATGTCGCCATCGCCATCATAATCGCGCAGCGAACCCTGCATGCGCACATCGCGCAGGTCTTCCACACTGGCTACCCCATCGTGACAGTCGGCGCAAACTTCGACCTTCACTTCCAGCGAATGGGGCTGGTGACAGTCGGCGCACGAATCAATGTCACCGGCATGGTTAAACTTGGGCTGATAGCGCATATCGGCGTACTGGAAGCCGCCATTCGCTTCGCTGCCATAGAGCGAAGCCGCCGCTGCGTAATAGTGAATGTTGATAAAGCCCAGATCTTCACTCTGCGCATCGGGCTGTTCGGCCAGACCCGCTTCGGCGATGGCGGCAGTCACATCCAGCCCCGAAGCGCGGCCCTGATGACAAACCATACAGCGCGCCGACTCGTTCACATCGGTGACCTCGGCGCCCGATGGGAAGGTGACGCTGGTGATTTTGGAGGCCACATCGTTGTGACAGGCCACGCACTCAACAGTGGTGCCGGTGGGGTGGCTCTGATTGACCACGCCCGCCTCGCTGCCATCGGCGCCCAGGTAATCGCGATAGCCGGGCGTGCTGTGACAGCGCGCGCAGCTTTCCGGCACAACCGGCGGATCATCTTCATTCCAATGCACAAAGGCTTCCGCGCTGGTATCGGCATGGGGAGAATTCAGCCACACGTCCAGAAACGGCGTTTCGATGTTGCGTTGGGGGGCGTCTTCCGCCGTAGCGTCTTCCGCTGGAGCTTCTTCGGCTGGTTCAACCGTTGGCTCCTCGGCTGGTGCGGCCGTGGGTTCCTCCGCCGGTTCAGCGGTAGCTTCTTCTTCAGCGGCGGGTGTTGGTGTGGCGTCCTGGGCTCGAAATGTAGCTTGGGCAGTGGACGAAACGGCGGCCACCGTCAGCAAGCCAATAAAGATGAGGAACACTCCCAACACGTAATATCGGCGATTCATAAGTCCTCCTTTTGAAAGCGCGCTGTTGTGTTGATAGGTTTTTGGGAGCCGACAAGAGAGACTAAACTACATTTTGAGCATTTTTATGAAAAATAGGTTTCAGAACACAATAGTACCTGGTTTTTTCATAAGACTCAGTTTAGAAGTGTTGATAATAAGTGGAGCGCTTTTTGTTATTCAAAATCAGTATACTGCAATTGCGTCGGTCAGTCGCCGTGTTCATCTCGATTGGAAAATCCAACGTTACCTCTGCCGTCGCTCTCTACTGAGAATGTATTCACAAAATGCATATGACAAATATTGCAAAGCCCGCTAGCGGAGTACGGACGTACCATATTTGCTTGGCCATTATAGCATAAATTGCTTTGCCTTGCAATATGTAAATCGCCAAAGGGGGCTTTTCAAATTGGGGGCTAGATTGGGGCCGTGCCTCCAATCTAGCCCCCAATTTGGGAACACACCCCGTATCTGAACAGCTTGGATGTGCGCTGATGTGTTTGCGAACGTCGCCCCCTCGTAAATTCAAATCCTCCACCAGACCACCAACCCCACCCCAAAAAAGCTGAAATAAATTGAAGCCCCGTCTCGTCCAATATAACGGAACCTCACTTATCCAAAGTGATGATTCGCCGTGACGCAGTTGTCACACAGTCGGCACACCCGCCTGCATCATCGCGGCGGCGTGTCCATTGTCAAACTATTCTCATTCGACGGCATGGCGGCGCACAGTGGGCGCGGCTGAGTCACCTAGACAAGGAGAAAATCGATGTCACAGAAACATGGTAGTATGGCTCACTATATTGTGGGCGAAGGTTTTGTCGGGCCGGGGAAATCCGGCGTCAATGGCCACTCTGCAGATGCGGTCAGCCTGGCGGCGAACGCACCGGCCCAGCCGGACGCCACACGCGCTTTTCGCTTCTCGCGTATGTTCCCGGATTTGCCCCGCTTCCGCCCGGCGGATGAAGGGCTGATCAAGTTGGGGCTGGCCATGGAGGATTCCCCCGAGCTCCATGATCATCCGTCGCTGCCGGCGGGCTACACCTACTTTGGCCAGTTTGTGGACCACGACATTACGCGCGATCTGACCGACGGGCTGCCCAGCGGTGTGTTGACGGAAGAGGAGATCGAGCAGGGGCGTTCACCATCGCTGGATCTGGACAGCCTCTATGGCCGCGGTCCGTATCGCGAGGTCAAACCCCTTTACGAAGCGGACAACATCCGGCTGCGCATTGGTCACACCACGCCTTTCGGCGCGCCGGGGACGCCAGAGGGGGCGGTGCTGCCCAACGACCTGCCGCGCGATGCGCAGGGCAAGGCCATCATCGGCGACCCGCGCAACGATGAGCATCTGGCCGTGGCGCAGACGCATCTGGCTTTTCTCAAGCTGCACAACGTGGTGGCTGCGCAACTGGCCTCGTTGGGCTACTTTGGCCATGAACTCTTTAAGCGGGCGCGGCTGCTCACCACGCTGCACTATCAGTGGATTGTGCTGCACGACTTCCTGCCGCGCGTTATCGACCCGGCGGTGCTGAAGCAGGTCATGAATGCTGACCCCAGCCAGCGCATCTTCCAGGTCGAGCCAGGGGAAGAGCCCACCATGCCCGTTGAATTCTCGGTGGCGGCCTATCGCCTGGGCCACAGCATGGTGCGCAATGTCTATAATTGGAACCGCGTCTTCCCCGAGGCGACGTTGGACCAACTCTTCCAGTTTGCTGGTTTGGCGGGCGATTTGGGCGGGCTGCCCACGCTGCCCTCCACCTGGCCCATCGACTGGCGTCGCTTCTATGACTATGGCGATGCGCTGGGCGCCGAAGCCGTGCCGCCCTTGAATCACGCCCGCGCCATTGACACCGCGCTGGCGCTCAAGCTGAGCGATCTGCCGGAGTTTGCGGGGGCAGGTCATCTGGCCTCGCTGGCCGTGCGCAACCTGCTGCGGGCGCGGCTGCTGGGGCTGCCCACCGGCCAAGATGTGGCCACTGTTCTCGAAGTGGAGGCGCTCACTCCCGCGCAGCTTTGCCACGGTCCGCACGGCAAAATCATTCAGAAGTATGGCTTCGACACGCAGACGCCGCTCTGGTATTACATTCTGAAAGAGGCGGAAGTGCTGACCGATGGCCAGCGTCTGGGCCCCGTGGGCAGCCGGATCATAGCGGAGACCTTTGTGGGGTTGATCGAAGGCAGCCGCACATCCATTCTGGCGCCCGAGTATCGCTACTGGCGGCCCATGTTGCCGGCGCAGCGCCCCGGTCACTTTACCATGGCGGACATGCTGCTGCTGGTCAACGAGCTGAATCCGCTGGGCGCGGGTGCAGAAGCCGCGGCACAGCCGGTGATTCACGTGGTCAAGCCCGGCGAAACGTTGCGCATGATCGCCAATCAGCACTATGGTGATGAAAGCAAGTGGCCCGTTATCTTCAGGCCAACCGTGACAACATCGCCAACCCGGACATCATTCACGTGGGTCAACGGCTGGTGATTCCGTCGCTGGATGGCGGCCATCAGCGATGAGGAAGAGGTCGTGGCGCCCGCGGGCGTGTCCAATGGGGCGGTGGCTGCCAATGGGGTTTCGGCGGCGTAACCGAAATATCATTCGTAACGATTTGGGTGTTCCTGAGCTTGTCGAAGGGATACCGGCCTTCGACAAGCTCAGGCCTCGCGTGGCCGAATAGGAACTGTCGTTCAAATAAAAGGTCGATGCACTATACGGTGCATCGACCTTTTTATTTGAAGCGATAAGACTACCCATTGGCCAGCCATTGGCGCAAAAGCGCTTGTCCTTCCGGCGAATAGAAATAGCGGAAATGGTTGAGCGGGAGCTGTGCATAGGTCGTGTGGGGCCAACGTGAGCCGCGCACCACTTGGGCGCTGTTGAGCCCCACGGCAATGTCGTTGTCGCCGCCAAACATGGCGTCGAGCGTGGCGTCAGTCAGGTGCATAAAGCTGCGGTAGAGCCGATTCCAGTCCACGTTGTCGCCGCTGTTATCGCCCGCCTGCACAAAATAGGGCGTGGATATCGTTGGACCGTCGGGCATATTGGCCTGGGCGTAAAATTCAGCCGCCGGGTCTAGATCGCTCAAACCTTCCCCCTTTTCAATAAATTTGTTCAACGCCCAGCTTGCCAACATAGAGGCCGGTACCGCGCCCGCCAAATTGACCAGCGCCGTACCCAGCCACGGCGCTACTTTGCGCGCCTTGGCCAGCGGCGAACCCGCATTGGGCGGACCGCCCATAAAGACGCGATCCACGTAGGCCGCCCCACCGCTCAACTCCACCAGCGCCCGGCTGATCTGCGTCCCCATGCTGTGGGCGAAAATGTCGAGCTGCTTGCCGTCATCGGCGCCAAAACCCAAGACAGTCAACGCCTGGTGCAGCGTAATGCCATTGGCCAAAATGCCCGTGCCGAAACTCTCATAATCATAAGTCAGGCAGAGATCATAACCCGCCAGATCGCGCACAAAGGGCCACACCTTTTCCACCAGCCAAACCGTATCCGCCGTGATACCGTGAATCATCAGCACCACTTTTTGGGCATTGGCCACCTCCGCCGCCGTGATCGGCGCGTAGACGGCCTTGCCATTGGCGTCCACATCGCCGCGCCGCAACCCCGTGTCGGAGGGCAGCTTTTGACCTGTCACCTTGTAGAAAAAGAGACGCAGCGTGCGTTTGATGTCGCGGGTCTCGCCCGTTTCTTCATCGCTCGGTGTGTCAACGGGCGTGGGTAACGAATCGATGCGTACGGAAATCTGGCGTCCACCGCCGACGGCGCGCGTGCCTGCCGCGCCATCGCCGCTTTCATCTGTTGTGCCATTCGTTGTGTCAACCGTTGTAGAAGCGCCCGCCACGTAATAAAACTCGCCGTCGTGCGCAATGGGCAAAATACCGGCCAGATCAGGCTCGTCGGCCACGCTGAAATTTAGCTCCAGCGGCGATTCCGGCGTGATGCTGGCGAACTGAGCGGGCTCGCTCTCCAATTCAAGGACGGCGGGGGCGGCGCTGGCCGCTCGCGTACCCGCCCCCAGCTCCAGCAGGCTGAAGTAGGGCGCGGCGTCGGGTGATTCCAGACCGGGCGGCGGCGCCACGCCCGCATCGGCGCCGCGCGTGGATTGGGAAAGCCCAAAGAATTTCAAGACCGCGCTAAAAGCCGATGGCTTTTTGACCGTCACCTGGGTGGCCGGCGCATCCAGCGTGGCCGATGTTTCACCGGGGCGCAGCTCGGCTTGGCGCCCGGCGGCTTCGATGGTCACCTCGATCTGCGCCGTGGTCCATTCGTCGTCAGTTTCATCCATATCCAACGTGGCTTTGCGCGTGCCGTCCACGCGCACGGCGTTGAGCAGCCGCCCCAGCGCTGAATCGGCGCTGGAGCGGGTTTTGGTGGTCGGTTCGCCTTTGTTCAAATCGGGTAATTCCAAAACCGAGAAATTGCTTTCGGCCACCGTGGCAATTACTTTAAAAATGCTGCGCCCGCGGGCCAGATTGGGGTTGTCCAGGCTGACGCGGAACGAGATGGGGATTTCGGCCCCCGCCGCCATGCGCTGCTGCTCCACGCGGGCCGGATAAAGTTTGGAGACGCCGAAATTGGGATTCATGTCGAAGAGCGTTACAAAAACATCCTGTGCGCTGTTATTGCGCAGTGTAAATGAAATGCCCTGCCCCTCGGCCAGCACATTTTCACCGCCGCGGTTGCGCAGTGGCTGCGGATCCAGCGGCTGTTGGCCGCGCCCCGACTGCGTGTACGAATCCACGTTTTCAATCGTCACCGCGCCCTGCAAGGACGAAGTGCTGACCGGATTGGTCAGATTGACAATATTTTTGTAAAAGGCCAGATGCTCCAGATTTTTGACCAACTGAGCCGCGCCTTCTGCCGTGGCGGGCGGCATCTCTTCCACCACTTGGGCGCCGCTGGCGTCTTGAATCACGTAATGCGTGCGCCGCTTGGCCACGCGATATTGGGGCGTCAGCGATTCGCCGTCGGCCAGAATGTACAGGAAGGCGGAGGGGCCATCGCCGTTGTTTTGAGCCCGCAGTTGATCGCGCAGATCGGCATCTTCGATGGCCACGGCCAGCGTTTGATCGGCGTAGGCAAAGGAGGTGACGCGAGCGCGGCTGGCCATGTCGATGGTGGTGGGCTGATCTAGCTTGATCCAGGCGTGGTCGACTTTGACTTCGGCAATTTCGCCTTGCGCAAGCGGGTCGCCGCTCAAATCGCTGCTGGGCGGATAGATCGCCATCCGCGCGCCCACGCCCAGACCGGCCGGCACGCCGCCATTGATTTTGACAAACTGATCGCCATCCACCTCCGTGACCAGAAAATAGTGCAACGCCTGGTCGGCCACGCCGCCAAAGAGCTGTACATTGGACGGCCCTTCCAGTTGCGGTGTCTGCGCCGGATAGACGGCGTGGACGTTGACCTGCACAAAATCATAAATTTCGGCCCAGGTAATGCCGGGGCGGTAACTGGCCAGCGCTTTGTGGAAAAAGTAGGTGGTGGCGCCCTGCCATTGGCCCGTTTCCGGCGCCCGGTATTCGTTGCTCAACTCCACATCGCGGCAGCCGGCCAACAACACGTGATTGCCCAGCGGCACCCAGCCCGAGGGCGCCGACCGCGTTGAACGGGTGGAAGCGCCGCTAAATGACGCCGACAACCCCGGCAGCAGCGTATCCTGCGGCCGTATGCGCTCATCCGGCGTGCATTCGCGCACGCGCGGCGTGTTTTCATCCTCTACGGCGCGCGAACCGCCGCCGGAATGGCAGCAGTCGAGGAAGAGCGTGACCTGGGCGCCGCGCTGCTCCACTTCTTCGATCAGCGTGGCCAGCTCTTTGTCGATGATGTCGTAAATGCCGGGGGTGCGGCTATCGTGGGGCACCATGGTTTCGTTGTAGCCGCTGGGGTCATCGGAATCGGCGGCGCGGGCGCGGGCGCCGTGGCCGCTGTAGTTAAAGAAGACCTGGTCTCCCTGCCCGGCTTGCGCCAGATGTTCACGCCAGCCGCGGATAATGTTGTCGCGGGTGGCCAGGTTTTGGGGCGCTTCGCTGGCATCCATACGGGCGGTGAGCAGCCGGATGTTGCTTTGCGGCACGCCGAGCTGATAGGTCAAAAAGCCGTACGTGCCTTCCACATCGGCCACACAGCCGCGCAGATGGGGCGCCTGGGCGGGGTTGGCGTAGCGGTCTATGCCAACCAGCAAGGCATAAAGCTGATTTGCCATATGATTACTCCTTTGCACAAATTATGTAACTACCAAGCCCGTCGAGGTCTGAGCTTGTCGAAGGCCGGGTTCCCTTCGACAAGCTCAGGGAACGGCTTAGTAAATACCAAATTATTACAATTTTGCCCGTAACTTCCTGTTCGTAGAAACGTATTATAGGACGATGGCAGCACGCATCAAAATCCCAATTACCACTCCATTGCATGTGCGGAATCGCGGCCATGACTTTCGCATCAACTTCGCTGTACAACAACCTTCATTTGATGCATGGGATCATTATAAGCACAGGCTTTGCACGATAGCCTATAATCAACTAAAATTGAGCCAGCAACGTCCAAATCCACACCAATCACCCAATCACTCAGTGTGAACGACGTGCAACTCCATATGTGCTAAATCCACCTTTCCATCTATTGGAGTATCTGTTTTTTCGCGCCAAAAAATTATAGAGGGATTGCCCTATGTCGAAAATCGGTTTTCGTAATGTGCGGTGCTCTTGTGAATGTGTTAAGCCCAAACTGCTGCTCACCGCGTTGCTATTTTGTATGTCGCTCGTGCTGGCTGCTTGTTTAGTCCCCCCACCCGATGAAGCAGCCGACAGCTCTCAAGACAATATGGCCCAAAGCGCCATGACTAATGCCGCGCCGCCGGTGCAGATCACCATTCCGGCGCTGGATCTGGATGTGCCGGTAACGCCGATGGGCTGGCGCGTGACCGAGGTGGATGGCGCCCGCACCACCAAATGGGAAGTGCCGCTGACCGCGGCGGGCTGGCACGTCAATAGCGGCGGCGCCGGCGGTCAGGGCAATGTGGTCATTTCCGGTCATCAAGTGCAGGGCGAAGCGGTCTTTGCCCAAATTGCGCTGGGTGAACTATCGGTGGACGATGAAATCGACTTGACCGATGCCGCTGGCGGCGTCTATACCTACCGCGTTTCTGAGGTGACCGACCCCATTCCGCTGGTGGGCGCTACCGCCGAGGAGACCGCACTGGCCAATTCCTACGCCGCACCCACGGAAGACGCCCGGTTAACGCTGCTCACCGGCTGGCCCGCTGACACCACCACTCATTATCTCATTGTGGTGGCGGAACTGGTGGGCGCGCAGTAGGTAGATTTACTACATGTCCACAGCAGCACTCTGCTCGGTCATCATTCCGGTTTACAACGGCGCCCAAACCATCGAGCGCTGCTTGAACGCGTTGGCTGTGCAATCTGCGCCGGCCGCTTCGTTTGAGCTCATCGTGGTGGACGATGGTTCACGCGATGAGACGGCGCAGGTGGTGCAGCGTTGGCGCACGGCGCACCCGGCCATGGATCTGCGGCTGGTGCAGCAGGTCAACGCCGGTCCCGCCGCTGCCCGCAATCATGGGGCGCGCGTGGCCAATACGCCGCTGCTGCTCTTTACCGATGCCGATTGTGCGCCGCGGCCCCATTGGGTAGCTGCGTTGTGTGCGCCTTTTGACGTGAATGCGCCAATGCAGGCCGCCAATACGGTGGCCGGCGCCAAGGGCGTTTATGCGACAGAGCAGCGCCAGTTGACGCCCCGTTTTGTGCAGGCTGAATATGCGGATCGCTATGATCGCATGATGGGGCTGGCGCACATCGATTTTGTGGACACCTATTCGGCAGCCTATCGGCGGGACGTATTTCTGGCTAGCGGCGGTTTTGATGCGACTTTCCCACGGCCAGCGTGGAGGATCAGGAGTTCAGCTTTCGGCTGGTGCAGCAGGGTACAAGCTGGTTTTCGCCCGCTGCCGTGGTGAGCCACCTGCACGATGCGGATGTGGCGGACTATTGGCGGCGCAAATATGCCATCGGCTATTGGAAGGCGCTGGTCACCCGCCGCTACCCGGACCGGCTGGTGCAGGACAGCCATACGCCGCAGGTGCTCAAGCTGCAAATGGCGCTGTGGGCGGGCATTGCCGGGTTGCTGCCGTTGGCCTTGTTGGGCAATTTCTACAAGCCGCTGCAAAAAGTTTGGCTGCCAATTGGGTTTTTGCTGGGCGGTTTTCTCTTTTCGGCTCGGCCATTTGTCGCCAAATTGCAGCAGCGGGCGGCTATTCCGGCCTGGTTTACGCTGCCCATGCTGGCCGTGCGTGCGCTGGCGCTGGGTCTAGGTTTTGCCCACGGCGTCATTCGGTTTGGGCTGCGAGATGATGATTCATAGGGATTATTGGAAAATATTTTGATCAACAGATTTTGCAGATTTTTATTTCTGCAGTGAGACTGTAATAATGGGAGAGGGTATGGCTAATCGTCAGGTTCATCCAGCAAGAGATTCACGTGTGTTTTATGGGGCGCGCGCCAATTTGAAATTGGGCGTACTGCTGGTCGTGTTTTTTGCATTCGGCACGTTGGCATTGTGGAATCATGCCACAGTTTGGGCCGCGCCGCGTGCGTCGGCTGCATATCAAACGGTGCCTAAGCCTACCAAGGAGCCGACCAATACACCCGTCCCCACAGCCACGCCGCGCCGAGATCCAACGGCGACCCCGCGGCGGGATAACAACAACAATCCCTCGCCGACTAATACGCCGGTCCCCACCGTGCCGCCAGTGGAGACCGGGCCGACCGGCGTTGTTTCGGCCGTGGTGCTCAACGTGCGCGAGGGACCGGGAACCGTCTTTGGCGTCGTCGGCACGGTGACCCAATCGACGGTGGTGGAAGTGCTGGCGCGCAATGAAGATGGCTCGTGGTGGCGCATTTGCTGCGTTGTCGGCGCGGATCAGCCGGGCTGGGTGAGCGCGCAGTTTGTCACGCCCAACTTTGAGGCGGCGCGCGCGCTTGAGTTGATTCCGTTGGCCGCTGAGATTCCGGCGTCGCCGGCAGCACCGGTTCTGCAATTGGATGTGCAGATGCAGCCCGCATTTGCGTGGACGGGTCAAGATATTACGCTCGATTTTGCCATTACCAATGTGTCCGGCGCCGGCGTGTCGAATGTGAGCTTTGGCACGGAACTGGCGTCGACGCTGGTGTTTGTTTCCGCCGCGGCCAGTGGCGATGGCGCCGCGTCCAACAGCGCCGCCGCTAGCGGTGGGACGCTGGTGGACGCCACCTGGGCCGAACTGGCGGCGGGCGCCACGGCCAACGTCACCATTACCCTGCGCGTGGCGGATACCGTGGTCAATGGCGATGTGATCGACAATCTGGCCGTGGTCGGCGCCGACGGGGTTGATGACATCACTGCTGGCCTTAGCATCGGCATGCCCCCCACAACGCTGCCGGATTTCAAATGAGGGAGAAGGGTAGATCGACAGATTACGCAGATTAAAAAGATTTTCATGGCGGTAATCTTTAAAATCTGTGCAATCTGTTGATCATTTTTATTGACAAAGGTTGTTTTGTTGCAGAAGTTGGTGCGTGAACTATCTATGTCCGAGAAGCGAGCCCTGCGGCTGCCGCCCCTTTTCGTATGGGCAGCCGTGGGGCTGGCTTTTGTGCTCTATGTGGCCACCATGGCGCCGGGGCTCACCTGGGCCAACCAGGGGGCGGATGGCGGTGAATTGATCGCGGCGGCGCGCACCAATGGCGTGCCCCATCCGCCGGGGTATCCGCTCTACATGTTGCTGCTGCAATTGTGGCTCAAGGTGACAGCGGTGATTTTTGCGGGCAGCGAACCGGCGCGGCTGGGCAACCTGTTTAGCGCCACATTGGCCGCCGCCTGCGTAGGCGTAACCGTGACGGTGGCGGCGGCGGTGACCGAGCGCTTTGGCCCGGCGCGGTGGGCCAGCCCCTTGTGGCGTCACGTATGGGCGTTGGTCATTGGGCTGGCGTGGATGCAGGCGCCGCTCTTTTGGGGCCAGGCCATTATTGCCGAGGTCTATGCGCTGCACATGCTGCTGGTGAGCATTTTGGGCTGGGTGCTGCTGGCAAAGGGCGGCGCGCCGCGCTATCTGATCCCCATTGTGGCGCTGGGCGTGGCGCATCATCTCACCTTTGTGCTGCTGCTGCCGGCTGCGCTCTATCTTCTGTGGGCCGACCAATGGACGGAAGGGCAGACCTTTGGCCAGCGGATGGGGCTGCTCAAGGAGCCGATGTTGGCGCTGATGGCTGGCGGTATTTTGGGCGCCCTTTTTTACATCCGCATCCCTTTGGCGGCGGCCACCGGCGCGCCCATCAACTGGGGCTATGCTGACAACTGGGAAGGCTTTTGGTGGCTGGTGGGCGCGCAAGCCTATCGCGGCTATCTGTTCAATGTGCCGGCCGATTCGGTTTTTGACCGCATTGCCGGTTGGGCCTACACGCTCACATCCCAATATAGCTTTGTGGGGCTGGGGTTGGGGCTGATCGGGCTGGCGCATTGGGATCAGGCGGCGCCGCGGCTGCGCAATTTTGGGTTGCTGTGGGTGGCGCCCTTAAGTTTCTATGCCGTCAGCTATTACACACGCGACAGCAACATCTATTTGCTGCCCGTCATTTGGATGCTTGTCGTTTGGCTGGCTGTGGGCGGCCCGATATTGTTGGATTGGCTGCGGGTGCAGTGGGCACACTATAGGCCAGAGCAGGCTGCAAAAGTTGGCGTCAAAATATCGATCTGGGGTATATTGGCGGCACTGATTGGCGTGATTGTGCTGACGGCGGTGCGGCTGCCCACCATGTCGCTGCGTCAAGACAGCGAAGCCAGGACGTTTCTCAACGGCGTCATCGCGGCCGTGGAGCCCGGCAGCGTTGTCATTAGCTCGGCCGATCAGGAGACCTTTGCCATCTGGTATGGCGCTTGGGGCAGCGGGGAACTGCTGCGCATGGCGCCGCCGCCCATTTTTGTCAACTATGCGCTGCTGCAGTTTCCCTGGTATCGTCGCCAATTGGCTGCACAATATCCCGACATTCCGGGGCTGGATCAGAGCCTGGATCAAGTGATCGCCGCCAATGCCGGGCAGCACCCCATCTATTTTAGCGAACAGCTCTCTGTCGTGCCCCCCGAACATCTGGAGCCGGTCGGTCCAATTTGGCGCTACAAACCCTAAACCTTATGCATACCAATCCGCTTTCATCGCCGCCCACCGTCAATGCTGCGCCCGCGGTCGAAACCCATGTTCGACCCTGGCAGCGCTATCGCCGCTGGCTGATCTGGCTGCCGATCCTGCTGCTGGTAGGCTGGCTGGGCTATGTGGGCGTACGCAGCGGGCTGTATGCGCGTGATGCATATCGGGCCGGGCAGCGGCTGATGGCGCAGCTCTCTAGCGAACCGTTCCTTGTCGCGCTGGCCGCTGAACGCGCCGACGTGGATGAAATTGCCACCGCGCTGGAAAAACTGGATGCGCAAGTGAGCGCGTTGGCGCCCATTTTGCACAGACTTGGTTGGCTGCCGCGCTACGGACCCACGCTGGCCGCTGCGCCCGAGCTTTTGACGGCGGCTAAGGAGTATAGCCTGCTAGCCAGCAACGGCCTCGAATTGGTTTCGCCGTTGGTCCATAAATATGAGGGGATGCCGCCCATTCCTGAATTGTTGGAAGCGTTTGCCAATGCGCAGCCCCAGCTTGAAAGCATGGCGCGTAACGGAGAGCGGGCCGCGCAGGCGCTGAATGCAATCAGCGGCGCTGATTTGCACCCGGCCATTGCCCAGCGTCTGCAGCAGGCGCAACCGCTGATCCCGCTGGTAGCGCCGGGACTGCGCCTGCTGCCGGATGCGCAGTCGCTGGCGGGTCTGCAAGAGCCGCGCAAGTATTTGGTCCTCGTCCAAAACAATCACGAACTGCGCGCCACGGGCGGTTTTGTCACCGCCGTGGGCCAAGTCACCCTGGCGCAAGGCGCTATTGTCAACATGGAGTTTAGCGACAGCTACAAGTTTCAGCGCCAAGATGTGGAATATCCGCGGGCGCCAGCGCCCATGCTGCACTATATGGGGATACCGCTCATGCTGCTGCGCGACGCCAACTGGTCGCCCGATCTGCCCACCTCCGCCCAGATGATCCGCGGCATTTACGCGCAAGAGACGGGCGACTACATTGACGGGCTGGTCACAGTGGATCTGCACGCTGTGCAGTTGCTCATCGATGGGTTGGGTGGGCTCACTTTGCCTGGCGCCCAAGAGACGCTGACCGGGGCCCACATTGTGGACCAGGTCAAGCAGTTCTTCGACAAGCCGCTGGAGACCGGCCAGACCTTGGAAGAGGATGGGCTGGGCAAGTGGTGGGCTCAGCGCAAAGACTTTATTCCGCAACTGGCGGCGGCGGCGCTGGCCCGCGTGCAGGGTGGTAAGCTGGATTATGTGCAATTGGGCCAGGCGGCCATCGCTGCGCTTGACCAGCGCGCCATCCAGGTTTGGCTCAACGATAAAGAAGACGCCCAGCAACTGGCCGCGCTGGGCTGGGATGGCGCGCTGCATCCCGAAAAAGGGGCCGATTTTATTGCGTTGGTCGATTCTAACTTGGGCTATAACAAAGTGGACAGCGTGTTGAAACGCGCCATCGCCTATGAAGTAACCTGGCCCAATGGCGATGATCAGCCCGCCCAAGCCGCGCTGACCGTCACCTATCATCATCCCATTACGGTGGACGACCACGAATGCGACATCACCCCTCGCTACGGCGCCTCGTATGACGACATGGCGGCGCGCTGCTATTTTGACTATGTGCGGCTCTATGCGCCGCGCGGCAGCGAGCTGGTGCGCATTGACGGCGTGGAGCCCGATTCGGTCTTTAGCCAGAGTGGCGAAGGCCGCACCACCTACTTTGCCGGCCACTTTGTCATGCAGCCAAGTGAGACGAAAACGGTAACTTTTGTCTATACGCTGCCGCCGGAAATCACGCCGCAAAATTACCGGCTGATCTTGCAGCGGCAGTCGGGAACGAATGCGCTGCCGGTGGAGGTGACGGTGGGGGCGTGGGATTTTGAGACGGTGGTTGAGGAGGGGCGGTTCGTGTGGCCGTAGCGAAGGTTACACAGCAGCTGATGCCCCTACCCCAATTTCTGTTTCATCCACGGCGCCGAATTGAAAAAATTCGCCACCGCGCTCCCCGGCGGAACCAGCAAATCGCATGCCGCGCGCAGTTCCTCACTTAGCGTCATCTCCATGACCGGCAGCAGATTCTCCAGTTGCGCCAGCGTGCGCACACCAACAATGGGCGCGGTGATGCCCGGCTGATCTTTGACCCACAGGATGGCCGCTTGCGCCGGATCCAGGCCGCTGTCGCGCGCCAGTTGGGCAAAGCGGTTGCCCACGGCCACGGCGCGTGCGGTCACCCGTTCGGCATAGATGCCGCCGCGCAGCGCCACGCGCGAATCGGCGTCTGGCGCCGCGCTGTCGGCATAGCGCCCGGCCAACATGCCCATGGCCAGCGGCGACCACGGGATTACGCCCAGCCCGTGGCGCTGGCACATGGGGATCAGCTCGTTTTCGATGCGCCGGTCCAGCAGGTTGTAGGGTGACTGCTCGGACACAAAGCGGGCCAGGCGCTGGCGTTCGCTGACCCATAGCGCCTCTGTCACGTGCCAGGCCGGGGCGGTGGAGCTGCCAATGTAGCGCACCTTGCCCTGGCGCACCAGGTCGTCCAGCGCGCCCAGCGTTTCGTCCAGCGGAATCTCCATGTCGGGCCGGTGGGTCTGATAGAGGTCAATGTAGTCGGTCTGCAAGCGGCGCAGCGACTCTTCGCAGGCGGCCAGAATATGCCGCCGCGAATTGCCCCGATCATTGGGGCCGGGGCCGACCGGATAGTGGACTTTGGTGGCAATAATCACCTGGTCGCGACGCCCGGATTGGGCCAGCGCCTGGCCGATAATGCGTTCGCTTTCGCCATTTTTGTAGCTGTTGGATGTGTCGATAAAGTTGATGCCGCCGTCCAGCGCCGCCTGAATTAGGCGGATGGCGTCGGCTTCAAGCGTGGGGTTGGCAAAATTGTCGCCGCCCAGGCAGAGGGGGGAAACTTTCAGGCCGGTGCGGCCTAGGGTGCGGTAGTTCATTAGGAGCTCCTTGCGGGTGGCAGGTAGCGAGTGGCCAGTAGCTCGCCAGCCGCCAGCCGGACACTTGCTCTCAATTCACAAAGGCGCAAAGTTCATAATCTCCTGGGCAATTTCAGCCGGACGCGTCATCGTCGGAACATGTCCGGCGCCGGGCAGCAGCACCAGCTTGGCATTGGGCAGCGCCTTGGCCAGCCCCTGCGCCGCCTGCACCGGCACCAGCGCGTCCGCCGCGCCGTGCAGAATGAGCGTGGGCTGGGCAATCTTGGGCAAATCGGCCCGCAGATCGACGGCGCCGGCCAGGTTGTATAGGGCAATGGCAGCTTCTTGGGAAGCGCGGTCGATGATCTGCCGCCCCCAGCGCTTGATGTGATCGCTATCCGGCTCGGGCACGCAGGCTTCCACAAAGCGGTCTAACGTGACCGGGTACGCCTTTTGCAAGCCCAGCAAAAATGGGTCGCCGTTGGGAGGCGTTGGCCGAAAATACATGCCGTCCACAATGACCAACCCCGTTATGCGCTGGGGCTGCTTGAGCGCCGCGCCCAGCGCCGTTACCGCACCGGCGGATTCTGCGGCCAGCACGCACTGCTCAATTCCATGTGCATCCAGCACGGCAAAGACATCGTCGACCATGTTCTCAAATGTGATCGATTCCACCGGCGCGACCGTGGCGCCGGCGCCGCGGTGATCATAGGCAATGGTGCGCCAGCTCTGGCTCAAAATGGAGAGCGGCTCGGCCCATAGCTCCCAGCTTCCAATCCAGCCGCCGATGGCCAACAGCGCTGGCGCTGTCTTGGCGCCAAACGCGGTTGCATAAATTTGCGCATCATTCGTTGAAATGAACATACCTGTTTTCCTTCTGATATTGCTGTATTGTTTATTGCTGTATTGCTACCTGTACCGTCTTTCCCTCGCCCGCTGATTCACGCGCCGCGTCCAGAATCTTCATGACGGTCAAGGCATTTTCCAGCGACCACAGGTTGCCCGGCGCTACTTTTTCCACACCGCGCACTACCGCCGCTAGATAGCTAAAGGGATCGCGAATGTGATCCGGAGCCGGCGGCAAAGTCTTGGTTTGCTCGGCGGGTTCGCCACGCATGCGCGTGCGCAATGTTAGGGCATCTGCGGCTACAACATAGCCATCGGCGCCATAAATCTCCATGTCCTTGCGCCCCACCGGCCAGTTCCACGAGCCCTGAATAATGCCCTGCACGTGTGGATAGGTGAGGATCACCGTAGCCTCGTCATCCACGCGCGGATAAACATCGGGCTTGAGCGTTTGCAGCACGGCGGTCACGGTCAATGGTTCGGCGCCGCCCATGAGCCAGGTGATCAGATTGGCGCCATAGCAGCCAAAATCGATAATGGCGCCGCCGCCATTCAGCACCGGGTCGGTCAGCCAATCTACAAATTCGGCGTTGCAGCCAATCTCGATGGGGCCAAAATGACCGTCATGCACCACCACTTTGCGGATGGCGCCCAACGCGCCCTCCCCCACCGCCAGGCGGTGCGCGGCATAGGTGGAGGCGTACCAGGTCGTCTCGTAATTGGTGATCAGGTGGATGCCGTGCGCCCGCGCCGATGCCGCCATTTTTTCGGCGTGGGCATAGCTCACGGCCAGCGGCTTTTCCACCATGACGTGAATCTGGCGCGGCGCACACGCTTCCACCACGCGCAGATGGTCATAAATCGAGCCAAATGCACACACTGCCTCCGGCTGCACGGCGTCGAGCATGGCGTCCAAATCGCTGTAAACCAGCTCCAGCGGAAACTTATATTGGCCGGCAAAACGCTCGGCCAGCGCTCGGTTTGGCTCCCAAAAGCCCACCACGTCCAGATCGGCGCGCTGCCAATTGCGCAGAATCCAGATGACGTGGCCGTGACTCATGCCGGCAATGGCCGTGCGCACAGGTGTTTGTTGCTGCATAAATGTCTCCATGTTGTGGATCGGGGGCCTCTCCTCCCCGCATACGTATCGAGCTAAGCTAATTAAGCCGCTCGGCAAGGTGGCGAACGGCGGTTGAGTAGGCTGCAGTAGTTTGCAGCCGTATCGAAACCAGAGTGAGCGGGTTGACCCGTTTGGTCTCGATACGTGCGGAAACTGCCCCGCACTACTCGACCTGCACTCCTCTACTCAGTACCCAGAGCCTTAGCTTGATATACACGAGGGGGAGGAGCGGCCCCACACCATTACGCACAAAACTTATACCCCACCCGAAAGACCGTCTCAATATAGCGCGGATTCTTGGCGTCCGGCTCGATTTTGCTGCGTAGGTGGCGAATGTGAACATCGATAGTGCGCTCGGCGCCTTCGAAGGCTTCGCCGGGCAGATGGTCGAGCAATTCCATGCGCGAAAAGACGCGGCCGGGCGTGCGCATGAGCGCGGCCAGCAGCTCGAATTCGGATGGCGTCAAATTGACCGGTTGCTCGGCCACGGTGACGGCATAGGTGGCGCGATCCAGCACCACGTCCGCCACGCGCAGCACTTCCGCCGTGGACACGCCGTCCAGCGGGTCGGGCTGCACGCGGCGCAGCACAGCGCGGATGCGGGCCAGCAGTTCGCGCATCCCAAAGGGCTTGGTGATGTAGTCATCGGCGCCCAGTTCCAGCCCCACCACCTTGTCTGACTCTTCGATTTTGGCCGTCAGGCAAATAATGGGCGTGCGCGACTCCTGGCGATAAATGCGGATGAAATCATAGCCGCCCATTTCGGGCATCATAATATCGAGCAAAATCAGGTCCGGTTTTTCGCCACGGGCCACAAAAAGTGCATCGCGCCCATTCTCCGCCGCCAGCACGTGGAAGCCCTCTTCAGTCAAATATTCTTGCACCAAGCGGCGCACGTTGGCTTTGTCATCAACGACTAAAATTGTTTGCATCTACAACACTCATTTGTGATCAACAGATTGAACAGATTTTTAAGATTTTGTCTCTGTTTGCATCGTAGGGCCATGAGTATGGCCGGAGAAAGCGCCGCCCCTTTGGGACGGTCCGGTTCGGCCATACTCGTGGCCGTTGTGTGGGCAACGCAGATGCACTTTGGGCGGCCACGAAAGCGGGCGGAAGTCGCAGTCGGTTTATGGCAATGTTGTTTCCCGCCCGCATTCATGGCCCTACGCGGTGGGCGCAAACGACAGGCCGCTGGGCAGCGCTTCGCCAAAGAGCCAGTCCTGCTCCTCTTTGTCCAACGCACTGTGCGGATTGGTCAGCAGGTCCAGCATTTGCGCCCGTTTGAATGCGCCATCCGGCGCGGCCTGGAGCCACGTGGCTACCTGATCGCGCGCCTCTTCGGATACATCGCGCGCGCGGTCGCCCGTGAAGCGGGCCAGGGTCTTCGGGATGGACCTGGGCGATGAAGGCGCTGACCAGCATGAGCAAGCTGGAGCGGGGCAGATGGTCACGGTGATCAGCATGTCCTGGCGCGAGCATTAGCCGGGATAGATAAAGAGGTCCACGTTGTGGTAAAAGCGGCCCGCGCTGCCACGGACAGGCCGCGTCATCATACGGGTCAATGCCCTGAAGCAGGTGGCCGCCCGCTCCGTGCGCACGGAGGTGGTGCCTGCGCCGCAATGCGGCCGCCCGCCAGCGTCGTCTCGTTGATGCGCCGCGCCTGCGCTGCTCAGGCTGGCCCACTCGGTGTGGATCACGTAGATCTTCGACCGCTCACTCTCCACCGGACGAAATGTGTCCAGCCCCACATGCAGCGTCACCGTCTCCAGCCCAATGCCTCGGGCGTGCAGATCGGCCAGCGGCTCCGTAAAGTGCAGCCCCGCCGTCGGCGCCGCGCTGCCCTCGGGCCGGCTGTAAATTGTCTGGTAGCGCTCGCGGTCCCCCCATACTCCGTAATATACGGCGTGTGGAATCTACACCCCAGCGGCCCCCGCAAGCCGCACCACCCGCACGTCCCCTCTCCTTCACCCTCAATCTCCGCCACTAAAATCCTCCCCTTCCCCTTTCCCCCTTCTCCCTTTCATCCTCTGCCTCCTCCGCTTCCGCTCCCACCCCAACCCCTTCCCCGTACCAAGCACTCCCCAACGCAGGTCGCTCTCATCCAGCCGCCGCAGCAGGAAAATCTCCACCTTGCCACCAGTCGTTTTGCGCCCGTACAGCCGCGCCGGGATCACCCGGCTGTTGTTGGCCACCAGCAGATCGCCAGGGCGCAAATAGTCGCCGATGTCGCGAAAATGGCGATGCGTCACCTGGCCGCTGGCGCGCTCATAGACCAGCAAGCGGCTGCTGTCGCGCGGCTCGGCGGGCTGTTGGGCAATGTATGAGGCGGGCAGGTCGTAGTCGAAAAGGGAAGTGAGCATGATTTGGGAGGTACGGTTTTGCAATTACGAGGTTTGCTCGTTGGGTATCCGATAGATTTGGCGGAACGGTGTGAGTGGTGTAAGCCTGTAGGTCACACATTTTGTGTGACAAGCCTAATCAAATATCGTCGCCTCAATCTCAAAGGTGTCACCCTACAAGGGTGACCTACAAAGGCGAAGCATCCGTTTTCAGACAACTTGCGCTGGGAGTTTGGCACTTATCCCCCGGCACTGCCAACGCGGATGCGCCATAATCCGCACACGTTTTTTAAAATCGACCCTAGCCGGCCATGCGTGTCCGGCAGCTCGAAGAAACCGCTCCGGATGCCACTGCACGCCGATGACCCAGGTGTGGTCGGCGCTTTCAAACGCTTCCAGCAGCCACGGGTCGGGCTCGGCAATGCCGGCTGGGCGCAGGATGGGGGCCAGCGTGGCCTGGTCGATGCCCTGATGGTGATAGGTGTTGGTGGTCAGCCGATCCGCGCCCACGATCTGATAGAGGCGGCTGGCAGCGTCAATGATGACGTCGTGTTGAAACGGATTTTCAGCGGAGGAGCGGTGGTTGTCAAAGTGCTGCACCATGCCGCCGCCCGCCGCCACGTTAAGCACCTGGCAGCCACGGCAAATGCCAAAGAGCGGCAGATCCATATGCAGCGCCCGCCGAGCCAGATTGAGCTCCAGCTCATCGCGCAAATGGTCAATTGAATCGGGATTGGCGCCATTGAGCGTAGCGCCAAAATATTGGGGATGCACGTCGCCGCCGCCGGCCAGCACCAGCCCATCCAGATTGTCCAGAATTTCGCCGGGCAAACGGCCCAGCTCGTCCGGCGTAAAGGTGGTTCCATCCGGCAGGGCGGCGGGTGTATCGGGCGCCAAAACGACCCCGATGGCGCCGTGGGCGGCCAGCGCATCCAAATAGGTTTGCGTATTGTCGCGCACCCAGCGTGGGTTGCCCCGCTTGGTGGTCACGCCGATAATGGGCTTGGCATTCTGTTCCTCGTTCATAAGCGCGTTTGTGTCTCCCATTTGATAGTGGATTGGCTGGGGGTGTTTTGCTGACGCGGTTATTCTACACCAAAACCAATGGTGTGATATAAATATTGGGTGTACTTATGTGTGTGTTGCGCGCAGGGGGAGGAGCGGCAAACTCGCAAAAGTCAATGACCTTTTGGGATCGCATTTGGTTGACAAGGTGTAGCGGCGGTTGAGTAGGCTGGTGCAGTTCCCAGCCGTATCGAAACCAAAGCGAGTCAATCATATGAGACCCCATTAAATCAATTCAATTATCCAATCAACCAATGACCCAATCAACATGTGGCTAACTATCATTGCTCTTATCCTCGGCATCCTGGCTCTTCTCGTCGCCATTGGCGGCGCGCTATACGTGTGGATTTATTGGCGGCTGATCCAGCGCCCGCTGCCTGATTGGGAAGGCGAATTCAATCTGGCCTGTTTGGAGGCGCCGGTGGAAGTGCTGCGCGATAAACATGGCATCCCCCACATTTATGCCCAGAGCCGCGCCGATCTCTATCGCGCCCAAGGCTATGTACATGCTCAGGACCGGCTGTGGCAGATGGAGCAGAATCGGCGCATTGCCGCCGGCACGCTGGCCGAGGTGTTTGGCCCGCCGGCGCTGGAGGCCGACCGCTTTAGCCGCATTGTGGGTTTTCGGCGAGCGGCGCAGGCCGAGCTGGATGCGCTGGACGCCGAAAGCCGCCAAGTGCTGGCATGGTATGCCGAGGGCGTCAACGCCTATATTGCCGAGCGCCCGCGCCGTTTGGCCGCCGAGTTCAATCTATTGCGCGTGCAGCCGCAGCCGTGGACGCCGCTGGATGGGTGGGTGGCGCCAAAGTCATGGCTGGTCGCTCTGCGTCAACTGGGTAAAGCGAAGTGACGGCGGCCAGGCTGGCGCGACGATCCCTATCGCGCCGCTGACTGGAGCCGGAATACCCCGGAAGCCAATCCGGTGATTCTGGACGCCTTGGGCGCGAAGAGGCGACGCGCGGCCTATGTCATCGGTTGGCCCTGCTGCTCAACCAGTATGAGCAGGTGAAGCAGTGGCTGGCCCAGCACAGCACCTGGGTGTCGCAGGCGAGGTCAGGCCCAATAGCTGGGGCCATTGCGCCCCAGCCAGCTTCAACGGTCGCCCGCTGTCAGCCAATGATCCGCACCTGTCGGTGGCCATGCCAGCCGTTTTATGAAACCACCTGATCTGCCCCGATTTGGAGAGCGGCGCTCTCCATTCCCGAAGTTCGCCCGGCGTGCTGATTGGCCACAACGAGCAGATCGCTCGGGGCATGACCACAATGCAAGTTTGTGGATGTGCAGGACCTGTACGTCGAGCGCCGCCACCCTCACCGATGAAACGCTTTTGAATACAACGGCCAATGGGAACAGGCGCGTAGTCATCGAAGAAGTCATCCATGTCCGCCGCCGCCAGCCGCAGAGTTGAGCGGGTCATGGTGACGCGCCACGGGCCGCTGATCAGCGGTCTGCTGGATGGGCAGACCTTTGAACCAGGGAGGAAGAGGCGCGGTGCGCTCGCAGCTTAAGGCTGGCTTTCGCGCTGGACGGGGCACGAACCGGGCGGGCTATGCGGTTGCTCAAGATGAACGAAGCCCGGTATCAGGGACGAGTTTGACGCCGCTGGCCGATTGGTCCATGCCGCCGCAGAACATAATTTACGCCGACGCCGAGGGCCATATTGGCTACGTAATATGGCGCAAAGCGCCGGTGCGCGATAAAAATCTGGGGCTGCTGCCGGCGCCGGGCTGGACCGATGCACACGAGTGGTCCGCTATATTCCGCACGCCGAGCTGCCGGTGCCCATCGCTCGCTTCGGGCCGCATTGTGACGGCCAATAACAAGATGACGGGCGATGACTATCTGTACTTCCTGGGTATCGAATATTATCCGGGCTGGCGGGCGGCGTGGCTGACAGAGACGCTGGCGTTCAAAGAGCGCCATTCGTTCCGCGACATGCAGGAGATGCAGACCGACAACGTGAGCAAATTTGCCGAGTCCCTGGCGCCGTGGTTGGCGCAGGCCGGGGCGGACAACACGTGGGAGCGCGTGGGCCACCTGGCGCTGCGCGATTGGAACCACCGGCTGGAGGTGGACAGCGTGGGCGCCACAGTTTTTCACTACACGTTGCTGGAGCTGCTGGAACGCACCTTTGGCGACAAGCTGGGCGCGCTGATGCCGGGGGTGTTGGGCATTGCGTCCAACCCGCTCTTTGGCATTACGGGCATGGCCATGCGGGCCGAGAACCGGCTGCTCCAGCTCATCCAAAGCCAGGAGCATTCGTTCTGGTATGCCGACGCCAAAAGCGGACGCGAGCGCACGCGCGAGGAGCTGATCAAAGAATCATTCAAAGCCGCCGTGCGCCGCCTGCGCGATGAGATTGGCGAAAGCTCGGTGCGCTGGCAGTGGGGGCGGCATCATCAAGTGCGCTTTGTGCATCCGCTGGGCAGCGTGCGGCTGCTGCGCACATTTTTTAACCGCGGCCCTTACCCCATCGGCGGCGATGCTAACACGCCCATGCAGTCGCGCCACAGCTCGCAACTGCCGCTGGAGCTGGTGCGTGTGGCCCCGGCCTATCGCCAAATTTTCGAAGTGGGCCAGTGGGATCGCGCCGTCTCGGTCACCATTAACGGCCAGTCCGGCCACCCGCTCAGCCGCCAATATGACGACCAGATCCCCATGTGGCGCGAGGGGGTCTATCACAAAATGCCGTGGAGCCGGGCCGCGGTGGAGGAGGAGACAGTCTATTGGATGAGGTTGGCAGCCAGTTAGGAATTATCTGCAAATGTCCATGATAAACTTGGGAATATGGTAAAATAGAGATCGAACCGCTGCCAATTCGTATCAGGAGAGATTTATGACTGCATTAGAAGCGTTACAGGCTGTCCGCTATATTAACGTCAATGACAAACAATATGCTGTAATCGATGCTGAAGAATGGGAAGCCGTAATTGAATGGCTGGAAACATTAGAGGATCTGCAGATTTTTCAGCAAGCACAAACCGAACTGCAAGCTGCCGGTGGCGATCCTGTCAAAGCTGGCTGGCTGCGTTGGGATGATATTCGCGATGAGTTGGAATAATGTCTCCAATTATTACCGCGGTAAGCCGCAGCGCCACCCACACATTTGGTAAACAAACACAAAATGCCATCACGCTGGTGGCCGGGCTGGGCGTGGACGGCGATGCGCACCAGGGCGCAACCGTCAAACACTGCTCGCGCGTGGCCCAAGACCCCACCCAGCCCAACCTGCGCCAGGTACACCTGATCCACGCCGAGCTACATGAGGAATTGAACGCGGCGGGCTTCACTGTCTCCGCTGGCGATATGGGCGAAAATGTGACGACGCGCGGCCTCGATTTGCTGGGGTTGCCCACGGGCGCGCGATTGCAGCTTGGCGCGACGGCGGTGGTGGAGATCAGCGGGCTGCGCAATCCGTGCAAGCAGTTGGATGATTTTCAGCCGGGGCTGCTGGTGGCGGTGTTGGATCGCGACGCCGAGGGCAATTTAATTCGCAAGGCGGGCGTCATGGGCGTGGTGCTGGTGGGCGGTGTGGTGCGGCCTGGCGACGCAATTCAAGTCACGCTGCCGCCGGAGCCGCATCGGCCGTTGGAGCGGGTGTAAAAAAGCATAACTATATTTAGTGCCTTACGGTATGCCGGGATATATGGGCAAAACGCACTGCGTACAATATGTTTAAGCCATTCCGCGCTGAGCGGATGGCATTCATATTCCCGGATTAGAGAGAAGGCGAAATTGTGGCTGAACAGATCGGCAAAAACGGGCCAACTTGGCCGTGGACAACCATGATTCGCGCAGCACTTTGGCCATTACGAAATTACAATTCTGTTGGCGATTGTGATTGTAGCGGGTGGCCTGGGGCTTTACGCAATTGGCTGGTGAAGTGCTGGAGGGGGATACCCATGCCATTGATGAGCGGCTGCTTTTGGCGCTGCGCAACAATCCGGCCGATTTAGGCGATCCCATTGGGCCGCCCTGGTTTGAAGAAGTGATGCGCGATTTTACGGCGCTGGGCGGCATTGGCGTGCTGAGCATCCTCACGTTGAGCGTAATCGGTTATTTGCTGTTGGCGCAGAAACGCCAGACCGCGCTTTTTGTGCTGGTCACGGTGGTGGGCGGTATGCTGGTCAGTCTGTTGCTCAAAGGCGGATTTAGCCGGCCGCGTCCCGATCTGGTCCCCTATGGCAGCGTCGTCTTGACTTCCAGCTTTCCCTCCGGCCATTCGATGCTCTCCGCCAGCACCTATCTGACATTGGGCGCGCTGTTGACGCGCTTGCAGCCAAATCGACGCCTGAAAGTTTATATATTGTCGGTGGCCGTTGTGTTAACCATGTTGGTGGGCGTTAGCCGCGTCTACTTGGGCGTACACTGGCCCACCGATGTGGCCGCGGGTTGGACCGCGGGCGCCGCTTGGGCCGCGCTCTGTTGGCTAATTGCGCGTTGGTTGCAACATCGCGGCGCCATTGAACACGAGACGGCGGACGAAGGTGGGGGATAGAAGCGTGATGCAAGCGTCAGCTCTGTGCATCCGCTGGCGTCACAATATTTACGGCGCCGGGCAGGATGCGGCAGCGGATTTCCGATGTCTCTAAAAG
Organism: Caldilineaceae bacterium; assembly: GCA_041391125.1. GTDB lineage: Bacteria > Chloroflexota > Anaerolineae > Caldilineales > Caldilineaceae > JACKBC01. Next base: position 1,004 of record JAWKON010000033.1, on the reverse strand, counting down.
CTCCCCGTCAAATTGAATCGCCTGCACCGGCTCGGCGCGCACGCTGATCTTCTTGCCGGTCCAGCGCTGCAGCGACTTTTCAATTTGCCACTGTTCCAGAATGCCGGCCGCCGTTTCCGCCAGACCGGTCACGTTGCCGATGATTTCGGCCAGGGCGGCGAGATTGGCATTTTTGATCACAACCACATCGAGCAGCCCGTCGTCAATTTGAATCGTGGGCGAGATGCGCAGATTGCCCACACCCATATTGCCCGAATTGATCACCGCACAGGTGATGCCCTCCACCGTAAATTCGCGATCATCAATCGTGATGTGATACGTGGCTGTCTCTACCGCCGACAGGCTCTGCGCCGCCGCCCAGACATAGGCCAGAAAGCCCAGCTGATTTTTGAGCTCGCGGTCGGCGCCCTGGATAATTTTGGCTTCGGTTCCCATGCCCACGCGCAGCAAGAAATAATCATCATTTACCGTACCCATATCGATTTTGCGCACATGGCGTTGCGGCGCCGCCGCCAATTGACAAGCCGCCGCCAAATCCAGCGGGATCCCCAATTCCTGCGCCACCACATTGGCCGTGCCGCCCGGCAGAACAGCCAGCGGCGTGTCGGCATCCAATAGACCGCTGGCCGCTTCCACCACCGTGCCGTCGCCGCCGTAAACGGCCACTACATCCACCCCCTCTTGGGCCGCCGCTTGCGCCTGCTTTTGGGCATCACCCGCCTGCTGCGTAATCGAGACGCGCCAGGGGATGCCCGCCGGTTGAAACACCGAATTCAGTATGGCCAGCACGGGCGTGTTTTGGCCCGCCGCCGGGTTAATGATGACGTGTATCATGGCGGTTATCGACCTCAATTTGCGTATCATGCTTGGTCAGCACATCCTTGAATCATAATAATAGATGCAACTCGCCGGTTTGAGATAATTGGCAATCGGCTGGATTATTCTAACAAGGGGCGCCTATCCATACCGCCCTTTGTCTATGTATTTCGCGGCAACCCCGGCTG
>JAWKON010000032.1:0-95498 GCA_041391125.1 Caldilineaceae bacterium | reverse complement strand
CGACCGCGTCTGGCTGGATCAAAACGGCAACGGCGTGCAGGACGCGGGCGAATCCGGCATCGGCGGCGTCAACGTGCTGTTGTACAGCAGCAGCGGCGCCTTGATCGATAGCGAAGTGACCGACAGCGCCGGCCACTATCTCTTTTTGGGCGTACCCGCCGGCAATCACGTGGTGCGCATCAACACGGGATCACTGTCGTCCGATCTGGTGGCCACGTATGACCCGGACGGCATTTTGAATCACAAAACGCCCATCAATTTGGGCGTGGATGAAATTCTGCTGGACGTGGATTTTGGCTATCGCTCCACCAGCGCCGCCACCTGGACGCCCACCAACACGCCCACCTCGCCCATTATTATCACCAGCACAAACACGCCCACGCCGGCAGACACCGCCACTCCCACGGCCACTTTTACGCCGGTGGATACGGCCACGTCGACCAGCACATCCGCCATCATTGTGCCGACCGCGACATTTACCAATACGCCGCTGCCCACCAATACGCCGGCCGCCGGTCCCGGCTCTGTGGGCGACCGGGTATGGCTGGATCAGAATGGCGATGGTGTACAGGATGCTAGCGAACCGGGCATTGGCGGCATTGGGCTGCTGCTGTATGGCTCAACCGGCGCGCTGCTGGGCAATGCGGTCACGGACAGCAACGGCCACTTCCTCTTTACCGGCGTTCCTGCGGGCAGCCACGTGCTGCGCGTCAACACCGGTACGCTGCCCGCCGATCTGGTCGCCACCTTTGACCGCGACGGCGTTTTAAACCACAAGACGCCCATCAATATGGGCGCGGCGGATATTGTGTTGGATGCCGACTTTGGCTATCGCTCGTTGAGCGCGCCCACGCCTATACCCACCATGACGCCCACGGCGGGTCCATCCAATACACCAACGAGCACCCCCTTGCCGACGAACACCCCCACCATTGGGCCTACCAATACGCCCACCAACACACCCGCGCCAATCAACACGCCCATTCCCACAGCCACGCCGATCGCCGGTCCGCAATCGATTGGCGACCGCATCTGGCTGGATGAAAATGGCGATGGCGTGCAGGATACCAATGAGCCTGGGCTGGCCAATGTGATCGTGCGCCTCTATGCCAGCAACGGCAGCGTGCTGGGCGTAGCGACCAGCGACAGCAACGGCGCTTATTTATTCAACAGCGTACCCACCGGCGACCACGTGGTGCGCATCGACAAAGGCTCGCTGCCCGCCAACGTGATTGCCACGTACGAACGCGACGGCATTCTCAACTACAAAACGCCCGTGCGCATCCTGCCCGGCGAAAGCTGGCTGGATGTCGACTTTGGCTACCAGATCGTCTCCGCCGCCACCGCTCAAGCCTTCAACGACGCCCTCCCCGGCTGCCAGGTTGATCAGACCTGCTTGCCCGGGGACGGGATGGAGGTGAAGGCGCAGTACTTTTTGCCGGTGATCGGAAGGTAGAGGAGTAGTTTCGTGCATTTGACAAGGGGAAGGGGTGAAGGGGTGAAAGGGTGACTGAGCCTGTCGAAGTCACCCTTTCACCCTTTCACCCCTTCACCCTTTCAATCATAGCTACGTTCGATAATCCGCGTTAATACTCACATACTCGTGGCTCAAATCGCTGGTCCAGACGGTGGCGGAGCCGTCGCCCAGGCCTAATTCGATGCGCACGTCGATCTCTTTTTGGGCAAAGCGTGCGGCGGCGTCGGCTTCGGCGTAGCCGGTGGGCGTGCCGCCGGCAAGAAGCTGGAGTTCGGACAGCCGTTGGCTGCTGTCGGCGCCGCCGGTGATGTAGATGCTGCATTGGGCCGGCTCCACCTGCGCGCCTGACCGGCCCAGCGCCATGACAAAACGACCCCAGTTGGCGTCGCTGCCGTAAAAAGCAGTTTTGCACAGCGGGCTAATGGCCAGCGTGTTGGCCGCCAGATGGGCGTCGGCGTTGCTCACACCCCCATTGACTTGAATCTGAATAAATTTGGTGGCGCCTTCGCCATCACGTACCAATGCCTGCGCCAACTCGGTGCAGAGGTCATTCAGCGCGGCCTGGAAGGCGCCGAACTCGGCGCTGCCCGCATCTACAATTTCGGCGTGGCCGGCCATGCCGTTGGCCAGCAGCAGCACCGTGTCGTTGGTGCTGGTGTCGCCGTCAATGCTGATGCGATTGTAGCTCAGGTCGGCGGCTGTGCTCAGCGCCTGCTGCAGCAGCGGTTGGGCAATGTGGGCGTCAGTCGCCACCACGCTGAGCATGGTGGCCATGTTGGGATGGATCATGCCGGCGCCTTTGACAATACCGGTCATGCGCACGGTCTGGCCGCCGATTTCGACGGCGCGGGTGCGCACTTTGTGGACCGTGTCGGTGGTCATAATGGCTTTGGCGGCGTCTTCCCAGCCGTCGGGGCGCAGCGCATCCACCACATTGGGCAGGCCGCCCAGCAGCTTGGTCATGGGGAGCTGCACGCCGATGACGCCGGTGCTCATGACCAAGACCGAGTTGTCGCTGGCCCCAATCATCTGCTCGACGGCTTCGGCAGTGCGCTTGGTGTTGGCGTCGCCCTCCACGCTGGTGCAGGCATTGGCGTTGCCGCTGTTGACCACCACGCCGTGAATGCCGGATGGGTTGAATTCGAGCAGCCGCTTGTCGTAATAGACCGGGGCGGCGGCAAAAGCGTTCTGCGTAAAAACGCCCGCCGCCCGGCACGGCGTCCGGCTGGCAATCAGCGCCAGATCCAAATTGCCGTTCTTCTTAATTCCCGCCGCCACACCCGCCGCATCGAAGCCGGCCACTGTGAAATTGTTGGTCATGTTGGTTTCTCCTTTGTAAGGGGAAGGGATACGGAATACAGAATACGGGATTAGGCGCAGAGTCCACGTCACGCGCCTAATCCCGTATCCCGTATCCCTAATCCCTAATCCCTCTTAAATTCCGAAAAATCCGGGCTGTCATAATCGCTGACGCCCACGCCATCCACCTTGAGCATGGCCTGCACTTTGAGCGGCAGCCCGTAGAGGCGGATAAAGCCTTCGGCGTCGGCCTGGTTGTAAACATCGTCCTCGTCGAAGGTGACGTAATCTTCGCGATAGAGGCTGTGGGGGCTTTTGCGACCGGCCAAAATCACGTTGCCTTTGTAGAGCTTGAGGCGCACGGCGCCGGTCAGGTTTTGCTCGGTGAATTGGACGAAGGCGTCCAGCGCCTGGCGCAGCGGCGTAAACCAGCGGCCGTTGTAGACCATCTCGGCGTAGCGCAGACCGATCTGCTGCTTGTAGTGCAGCGTCTCCGAATCGAGGCAGAGCTGTTCCAGGGCGGCGTGCGCTTTGTACAAAATCGTGCCGCCGGGCGTTTCGTAGACGCCGCGGCTCTTCATACCCACCAGCCGGTTTTCCACAATATCGACGCGGCCCACGCCATGCTTGACGCCCAACTCGTTGAGGATTTTCATGAGCTCCACCGGGCCGTGGACTTCGCCATTGATGCGCTCGGGGATGCCGCGGCGGAAGTAGACCTCCACATATTCGGGCGTATTGGGCGCATCCTGCGGGTCGGTGGTCCACTCGAACATGTCTTTGGGCGGCTCGTTCCACGGGTTTTCCAGCGGGCCGCCTTCATTGCTCAAATGCCACAAGTTACGGTCCTGGCTGTAGATACGCTCGGCCGTGGCCTTGACCGGCACGTTGTACTCGGCGGCGTAATCGAGGGCGTCACTGCGCCCGCGGATGGTCCATTCGCGCCAGGGGGCGATAATGCGCAGTTTGGGGTTGAGCGCCATGACGGTCAGCTCAAAGCGCACCTGGTCGTTGCCTTTGCCGGTGGCGCCGTGGGCCACGGCGTCGGCCCCTTCCAACTCGGCAATTTCCACCATACGTTTGGCAATCAGCGGGCGCGCAAAGGAGGTGCCCAGCAGATAGTCGCGCTCATAAATAGCGCCGGCCTGCATGGTGGGAAAAACATAGTCGGTCAGGAATTGGGCGCGCAAATCTTCCACATAACATTTGCTGGCGCCGGAAGCCACCGCCTTGGCTTCCAGCCCGGTCAGCTCATCTTCCTGGCCCAGGTTGGCGCAAAAACAGATGACCTCGCAGCCATAGTTGTTCTTGAGCCAGGGCACAATAATACTGGTATCCAGCCCGCCCGAATAGGCGAGCACACACTTTTGTACTTTGGGTTTGTCGGACACGGTTTGCTCCTTGTGTTGATGGTTTGGGGGAGTAGGGAGTAAGGATTAGGGATTAGGCGTCTCGCGACGCCATCCCTCTCCCTACTCCCTACTCCCTACTCCTCTACTCCCCTCTCTCCCCAAACAAAAAACGCCAGTCGATCACAGTTGATCAACATGGCGTTTGAATGCGGAAGAGGCGGTTATGCTGGGATAGATCGCAGGATGCCCCAATGGGCATGGGCCTTGCGACTGGTTACATATCCCTGTGGCCTGCTTCCGCAGGCGTCCTCCTGAATCGCATCATGTTCATGGTAAATGGATGGCTGTCCGTTGCATATTGCTGAATGTCGTTCAAAATACGGGAAACAGCATAACGCAATATGGATGTGAAGTCAACATTCCGGGGTGAATTTTGATGATTCTGGCATGTGCTGCTATATTGCTGTATTGCTTTTTGCAGCCACCACCCAGCAATATTTCAAATATGGAGGGAAGCAACGATGATCCTATCAGCGTACAATCCAGCCTGGAAAGACGCGTTTCACGAATTTGCGCGCGTCTATCACAACGCGCTCGGCGACTTGATCATCCGCATCGAACACGTGGGCAGCACGGCCATTGTGGGCATCGCGGCCAAGCCGATTATCGATATTGATTTGGTGATGACCGATTATTCCAAGCTGCCTACCATCGCCGAAAAACTGGCTCCGCTAGGCTATCGACACAACGGAGACCAGGGCATCCTGCAGCGTGAGGCGTTTAACCGCTTGGATGATAAGGCGCCGTGGACCGGCGCGAATCGGGCGTGGATGGCCCACAATCTCTATCTCTGCCCAGAGGATAGCCGCGAGCTGTGGCGGCACATGACGTTTCGCGATTATTTGAATCAGCATGATGAGGCCCGTCTGGAATATGAGCGGATTAAGCGGGACATTGAGGCGCGATCCGGCGGGGATCGGAAGGTTTATGCCGGTATTAAGGAGAATGAAGGGGTGTGCAGTGCGTTTGTGGAGCGGGTGCTGAAGGCGGCAGGTGGGTGAACCCCAAGTTCGGCGCACGTCTTGCCTGCGCCAGTTGCCTTTCCGTCGCTGGCAAGGCGTCCGGGTCCGCTAGGGTGGCGGCATGTCGTTCGGCTGCGGTCAACTTGTCGAACTCACGCCAGTCGGTTACCGTCAAATGGTTTGGATCGAGGTTAAATTGAATCGTGGTATTTTCTTCAATGTGTGAAAACGGACGGATCGGAGCAAGCGTCAGGTGGAATGGATGTTCGGCTTGCCGTTTCGCAGTTGTTGTTCGCTGGAAACGTGGCCAACCCCAAAACGCTGTTTGTGATAGGCAGGTTACATTCCCACTTTCTGTGCCCAATATGAACCTAACAACACCAAATACCGTGTCTTTCACCGTTCCAGAAAGTTCATTCTGCTGTCACTCTCTATGGGCAACGGCAGTCCGAGTCAACAGAGCATCCAGAGCCACCACAGATTCACCAACTGAAAGGTCAGAATTGTCGAGAAAAAGTGACCTTGGATGCGCTCGCCATGCAGGCCAATCAAAATCATAAGAGCCCGTGTCCGACGAACTGCCACGAGCAATCAGGCGCTCCCGGCACACATTCCGCTTCGGGTACAGCACCACAAAGACCGGTTCCAAATGATCGATCCTTTCCCATCCTTTTTGACCATGGCGGCGGCGGGTCGTAGCCACACAATTGTGCGATTACAACATCCACGCCATTTGCAGCGTATGCTTCAATTGCTGCCGCATAGACCTTTCCTGTGATTCGATACTGCTCCGCAATCCGTTCAACCGGACCCTCTTCAACCGCTACTTCAACCGCACTCTTCTCTCCATTACGTAGCCACGACGTTATTTGGTCAGCATCAATCAGTGCGATTTCTCGGTTCTTTGATTCTACCCAAGCTCTGGCCAGTGTTGACTTTCCTGCACCTGATGGTCCAGTAATAAATAAGATCATGTGTATTCCTTAAACCCTTCTCCGCATTAGCGATTCCACTCATCCACTAGGCTTGCTCAACTGTGCGCTGCATCTTGCCACACGCCGCCGAACACGAGCGTGTGCTGTTGGGCGGTTGCGGGGAGATCACGTTTAACGAAACAAGGATAAAGCGGGCCGAAAACATCAAATACGCGCCGGGATAGCCCGGTCGGCACCACGCAATGTTCGGCGGGAGTTTTCCTATGCTGCTAGTACAGAAAAGACAGATCTCAAAACGGGTTACGCAGGCGCCAGCAAGACTGAATCATGGATCGTCGCGATCAGCACACTCGGACAAAGATGGCGTATAGGTTGATATCGCCAAAATATCAGAGAGTGGTTTCTTCAGTAGAACTGCTAAAACAGTCTTCCGTAGGGCATCCGAAAGTTCTTGTAGCCCTGTCAGTGGGAGGCTACGCAATCCTGCTTCCGTTTTTTGGGCCAAGATCGAATAATTGAAAATAGAAAGGCTGACGGCATATTGCTCTTGTTTGTTAATGCGCAGCAAAATATTCTCGTTTAACTCAATGCCTGTTGCCGATTCACCTGGGAAAAATGAAATGGTAAGCGTATCGCTTATTTCATCATAATTGAAATTTGGTTCGTTCATCGGCTTATCCTATTTCCTTCTGATACGCTGTGACAATGTAATTATTGGGTTCCGGATGACCGTCTTTACCCTCACGGAATTGGCACAACACAATGGCAACGATATGGCTGTTGTTATCGTCCAAAACAGTAAATGCCCTGCTGTATCGATATTTCTGCGGGTTGAGCGGATCTTGTTTGCGCTGACCTGATCGAATGGTTTCCTGTAATTCTGCTGTAAAATGAATCATATCAGGATGATTGATAGCTTCCGTGATATGACGCCAACGTTCTTCGGTTAAGTACACAACATTTCCGTATATATCGTGGACGCTCCACATTCGTCCATCAGCCATTGTACTTATCCTTCACTTGCTATAATGTGACTACAGTACAGCCTCATTATAACAGAAAAACTGGGTAAACTCCACCCAGTTTCAAGATTTACATGTCGCTTAACCCGATATTGAGGTAGCGGAACGCCCCAAATGGCGGTCGGCTACATTTTGTTTATTGGGCCGGCCTTGATCCAACTGCTTTGAACAATTCAGTCATTCCTGAAAACTTCTAGCCCAACTTTCAAAACCCGGCGCAAATTTTTCCAATTCTTCCAGCACTTCCTCCGGCGGCACAGGATTGGGTCTTGGCAGCCGTTGAGTTGGGCCAGTTGTCGGAAACCTTCGTTGTAGCTCCGTCAAAAATTGCAATCCCATCTTTGGGTAAAGTTGTTGAATGTGGGCTTCGAACATACCATGATACCACCCATAGTCGTCTACTCCGGCATAAAGTCGTTCAAAATCGGCCAATGTTGTGTTCTTCGGCCTCGCTTTCGAAGGCCGCCCGAGAAGCTCAAAGACCTTTTTCGATTCCGGTTTTAACTCCGCTATAAACGCATAGGCAAAGTAACTGGCGATATATTCGTTCAGCCAGTGGCATCTAGGAGCTATTCTATAATGGCCACAAAGCGGGTGGCCGAGTTCATGAAAGCCGATGATGTCCACGAATTCATCTGCAGCAGTCTCAAAAGTTGTTTGATTGATTTCAAGATAGCTACTGAGGAGTTCCGCTGGGATTGCATCTTTGCGTCCCACCATGAACTTAAAGGCAAGTCCGCCCGACGTGGCCGGCATAAAGATAACGGGCGGTGGGGACCACATGCTTACGTTTGGTGCGCCATATGGTGCCGAATTTACTTTGATCCAGTCATTGGCGTTGAGTACCGCAAGTGTGACTGTTGCTTGAATTCCAAGTCGTTCGTGGTAGAACGCATGCATGGCTGTAACGTCTGTTGCCAGCTTTTGCGCCCGCGTCTCTGCCCCTTCACTGTAATAGGTGGATATCCGCCCTTCCAATTTCGGTAAACCAAGTTTGATCACTTTCTCAAGTTGGTTGGTCTCTTTCTCCATGATCAATCCTTTCATTTTCTTCGTGAGTGGCAGGCCAAGCTAGGATGATTTGCCGGCGAACGATTAAGCTGAGCGAACGCCAAGCTGTGCCGCTGGGCAAAGAGCGGAGAGAAGACATCAAGCACCCGACCAACACCAGCGGGCGACCAACCACACAAGCCCTTGACCTCGCCCAGTCGGCACCAGCGCATGTTCGATCCGCGGTTCTAACTACCCCACGCCCAAGAAAGGATTTACGCAGAAGCCGATCTTATATTGCGGTAACTTGGGTGATGCAACTACTCAGGTGCGAATCCTATCAAAGAATAATATTCCGCTCAACCATACTCTGCCAAAGGACCATTAAGCAGATCACAAAATAGTGAGTGCGGGTGAAAGCTCACATCTGATGCTGCCAATTGATGTGTTTGGAGCAACGTGTGGAGAAAGTCACATATCTCATTGATCAAATTAACTTGTTGCGATACATCAGTACTTGTCGTTAATGTTTTCAATAAGGGGTCTAAGACCTGGGCAACGCTATGCTTGCGGAATTCGAAAGCCAGCCACTTCCAATATACGGTGTAATCATCATCCAAAAGCATACAGAGTCGCATTACCCCTTCGGCGAAATGGCCAAGCGCCATACAATTCGCCACCGAATCATTCCTTTGGGAGAGACGGTCAACGAAATTGTATTGGCCATAGTGCCAGACGTTGAGTAATTCCTGATTGATTCGGCGTAATCGAACGTCCCGTGGATAGTGCATGAACATCTCTCTTCGGGCGGTGAATTCCCCCAAGGGATCATAAAATATATGTCCATGTCTTACCATATAGAGTTCGGTTTCTCTTGTTCCAAAGCGGAAGTGAAACCCTTCGAGCCATTGCGACGAATCATGGGGAGGCGTGCTGAAACCAACCCAGTCTTGAAAAAATCGGTCAATCGATGTGACGGTGATTTCATAGTCCGATAGTATAGGGAGTCCCTTCCATTCCGTTGGTGCATTCTGTAGCAGGGCTTGTTCCAGGCGCTCTGCCGTCGATTGAAAATCCTGTTCTGTTAGAAGAAGCGTGAACGCAGCGCCCCAGCCATGGTCGCTCGACAACGCGTCGTCTGCGCCAAGGCTTTGAGACCCTCGCCAGAGACCCGCAGCCACACGTTCGGCGATCGCTGGAAAGTGTTGCTGCAAAAGAGGTAACCCCCACTCAGTAAAATGGCTTCTTGCCATTTCCAGACCAGTTATCATCTTCATCTCCTTGGTCGCTATAAGGATTTTTATTACGAATCAGGAACTCCACCGTGATTCTATCAAGAGTGTGATTGCTTTCGCTATTTTTGAAAAGTAGCTATTCTTTGGACGTATGCGTGGCAATGACAATCGGCTTGGATCGAACATGGACTTATCTGGATATTATGAATTTCCACCCTCACGGACCTTCCTACATCGCTTATGAAGATGCACTCTCTCAGGCGCCTTAACCGGCTTACGTGCAATATATCCAAGCCCACAGCCTTCATAATCCAGAACTGCACTTTTCCATGCCCCATATATCTTCCTGTCTGGCTGGTTTCTGTTGGTGAACGATTATGGCATATTTTAGTTGAAATATCAAGACCCTTTTCGGTTTCCCTACTCAGTGAGGATAGCACTCGTTTCCAACCAGTCTTGGTTAAGACTAATCGACAACGACAATAAGATGTTTAATTCGGCAAGAATTGTAAGTTCGTGGCTTGACTTTCGGCAAAATATTGGCCATAATTCTAGCCATGAACGGCCGGAATATCTTTCAAATCATCGTTGATGAAAACGTAGATGCGCATTTCAGAGCAATTGACCGCAAAGACCATTCGCTTATCCTAGATGTCATCGAACAGCAATTAACGTATGATGCGGTTCAGCCAACCCGTAATCGTAAATTACTGCGGGTTCCCAACACGCTTGGCGCCACGTGGGAATTGCGCTGTGGCGCGAATAATCGCTATCGCATTTTCTACGATGTCGATATTGAGGCGAAAAAAGTGATTATTCTTGCCGTTGGTCGAAAGGTGCGGAATAAGCTGTATATTGGGCAAGAGGAGTTTGTCTTATGAAAATTGCGCCGCTAGCCGAGGTGAAAGATCGCTTTAGCGCTTACATAGATGAGAGCAAAGAATCTCCAGTAATTGTGACGCGTAACGGTCGGCCCGTTGCCATGATTATTGGGATTGAAGATGCCGACGATCTCGATAGCCTTTTGCTTACGCACAATCCACGTTTTCTGCAACTGCTGGACGAGGCGCGCGCGCGTGTGCGCGTGACCGGAGGGGTATCTTTGGCTGAGTTGCGTCAGCGCTTGGAGAACTCTTCAGAGACGTCCCAAGAGGCGCCTTAAGAATCCTCAAACGCCGCCTGCGCCATCGCCTCTTCCTAAATCTCTCCAGATTGAACCCTATTTCCGCAAGCGGCGGGTCAAGATGCGCATGATCTCTAGCGCAAACACGGGATTTTCATGCACTAAAAACAAAAAGCGCCGCTCGTCGATTGGCGCCAATACGCAATCGGTCTTGGCCACAATATCGGCGCTGTGGGGCAATCCATCCACCATGGCCATTTCGCCAAAAATGTCACCCGGCCCCATGCTGCGCACATGCGCGCCATCAATTTGCACGCCAAGTTCACCACCTTGGATGACGTACATATATTCGCCCTGCTGGCCCTGCCTTAGCACAGTATCGCCGGCGTTAAAATGAATGCTTTCAACGGTTTCTTTGAGGAAAGTTAGGATATTCATCTTAGACAGAATTGGGTTGTAGCCAGCCCCGCAAGCGCTGCCAAGGAGAGGATGTTGGAGGGGGAAGATTCTCCTCCACCTGCGTCAGCGCCTCGGCAAATTGGGCGCCCGTGGCAAAACGCGCGGCGGGTTGCTTGGCAATAGATTTCATAATGACGGCTTCGAGCGATTTGGGCACCCGCGCAAATTTAGATGGCGGCGGCGGCTCAGCATACACGTGGGCGTCCAGAACTTCCTGGCGTGAACCATAGAAAGGCTTGCGCCCAGTGACCATCTGATACAACATGATGCCCAGTGCATATAAATCCGCCCGGCCATCAATCTTAGCGCCCGCTTCTATCTGCTCGGGCGCCAGAAAGGCAGGGGTTCCATATACACCCGATTCATAGTCCGTGCCATCCTTAATGCGAATGACGGTGCCAAAGTCATATAAGACCAGCCGGCCATCCAGTGCGTACATCAGATTCGCCGGTTTGATATCGCGGTGGGCGTAGCCGTGGGAATGCAAATAATCCAGCGCTTCTGCGGTCTGCCGGGCCAGCTTGATGGATTCTGACACCGGTAGACGCTTTTGGGCCAACAAATATTTATCCAGGCTGTAGCCGTCAATCAGTTCCATCACCGTGTACATGTGGCCGTCGTCCATGCCGGTTTCGTAAACGCACAAAATACCCGGATGGCGCAAGCGCGACAAAATGCGTCCCTCAAATTGGAAGCAAGCCAGAACTTGGGGTTGAGTGATAACTTCTGGCCTGAGTACTTTCAAGGCGACGATGGGCGCATCACTATCTGTATGCCCAATTGCGGCATCCATGCGGCGCGCGCGATAAACGATGCCGGCTGCGCCTTCACCCAGAGTCGATTCAATTTGATAATTGCCAATCTGGGTAAGCATTGCAGTCTGCATATTTTCGCGTGCTAGGAAAAGGGCTGTGCGTACGAGGAAAGTAAAAGCTATACGGCGCTCGAAATGAAAAGGACGATTTTGCCACCGCAGTTTCACCAGAAGCAAAACCGCGGGCAACAATTTTTTCATGCAGAACTGAATATAGCGTCCCAATTATACGGAGCACTCTGTCTAACTTCATCGGATAAAGTGCCCAACAAAAGGGAGAAAAATATGTGCATAACTGACATCTGCGGTGTACGGAGTATAATTATCCGGCCCCAAACGCCGCCTTCACAATCGCCTGCGCTTCCTCCTGGATCTGCTTCAGATGCGCGGCCCCCTTAAAACTCTCGGCATAAATCTTATAAATCTCCTCGGTTCCCGACGGGCGGGCGGCAAACCAGCCGTGCGCGGTCACCACTTTGAGGCCGCCGATGGGGGCGTTATTGCCGGGGGCGCGGGTCAGTTTGGCCGTAATGGGGTCGCCGGCCAGTTCGGCGGCGCTGACGTCTTCGGGCGACAGGTTGGAGAGGATTTTCTTCTGCTCGGCATTGGCCGGGGCGTCCATGCGCGCGTAGACTGGACTGCCGAACTGCCCTTCCAGATCGGCGTAGTGCCGGCCGGGGTCGCGACCGGTTGTGGCGGTGATTTCGGCGGCCAGCAGGTCCAGGATAATGCCGTCTTTGTCGGTGGTCCAGACCGCGCCGTCCATGCGCAGGAAGGAGGCGCCGGCGCTCTCCTCGCCGCCAAAGCCAAAGGAGCCATCCACCAGCCCATCCACAAACCACTTAAAGCCCACCGGCACTTCGGCCAACCGGCGGCCCAGGTGCGCGGCCACGCGGTCAATCATAGAGGAGGAGACCAGCGTTTTGCCCACGGCGGCATCGGTGCGCCAGCCGCTGCGGTTCTGGAAGAGATAGTTGATGGCCACGGCCAAATAGTGATTGGGGTTGAGCAGCCCCACGCTGGGCGTCACAATGCCGTGGCGGTCGTAATCGGGGTCGTTGCCCCAGGCGATGTCAAAGCGGTCCTTGAGCCCGATCAGGCTGGCCATGGCGTCGGGCGACGAGCAATCCATGCGGATCTTGCCATCCCAATCCACGGTCATAAAGGCGAAGGTGGGGTCCACTTTGGGGTTTACCACTTCGAGATTCAGCCCGTAGCGCTCGGCAATGGGCGCCCAATAGTGGATGCCGGCGCCGCCCATAGGGTCGACGCCAATTTTGAGCCCGGCGTTGGCAATGGCCGCCATATCGACCACGCTGGCCAGGTCGTCCACATAGGGCTGGATGTAGTCGATCTCCTGCGTCGCATCGGCCTGCATGGCGCGGGCCAGCGTCCAGCGTTTGACTTCTACTAGGCCGTCGGCCATGATCTGGTTGGCGCGGTCCTGGATGGTTTTTGTGGCGGACGTGTCGGCGGGGCCGCCGGAGGGCGGGTTGTATTTAAAGCCGCCGTCGCTGGGCGGATTGTGCGACGGGGTGATCACCACGCCGTCGGCGAGCCCGCTACTTTGGCCCTTGTTATGCACCAGAATGGCGCGCGAAATGACCGGCGTGGGCGTGTAGCCGCGCCCGGCCTGCACCACAGTCTGCACGCCGTTGGCCGCAAAAACCTCAATGGCGGTGGAAAGCGCCGGTTCCGAAAGCGCGTGGGTGTCCATGCCCAGATAGAGCGGGCCGGTTGTGCCCTGGCTTTGGCGATATTCGCAAATGGCCTGACAGATGGCCAGAATGTGATCTTCGTTGAACGTGCGCGCCGTGGACGTGCCGCGATGGCCCGATGTGCCAAAGCTGACGCGTTGGGCCGGGTTGGCCGGGTCTGGCTTATGGGTGTAATAAGCCGACACCAGCCGCGGCGTGTTGATCAACAGTTCGAGCGGCGCCGGTTTGCCGGCCAGGGCGTCTTGCGTCATGGCAGGTTTGTCTCTCCCATCAGCCAGCGGTCGCATTCGCGAGCGGCGCCGCGGCCCTCATTTATGGCCCACACCACCAGACTCTGACCGCGCCGGCAGTCGCCGGCGGCAAAGACGCCTTCCACGCTGGTGCTGAATTTGCCGTGGTCGGCCTGCACGTTGGAACGCGGGTCGCGCACCACGCCCAACTGCTCAACAAGCTGGTCTTCCGGCCCCAAGAAGCCCATAGCCAATAGCACCAATTGGGCCGGCCATACTTTTTCGCTACCGGGGATTTCGCGCAACTGCGGACGACCGCCGTTGCTGCCAAAGACCCACTCGATCTCCACCGTGTGCAGCTCTTTGAGATTGCCCTCTTCGTCGCCCACAAAGCGCTTGGTGCTGATCAAATAAGTGCGCGGGTCATCGCCATACGCCGCCGCCTCTTCCTGGCCGTAATCCATCTTATAGACCTTGGGCCACTCGGGCCACGGGTTATCGGGCTGGCGTTCCAGCGGCGGCTGCGGCAGAATCTCAAATTGGGCCAGCGAATTGCAGCCGTGGCGCATGGAGGTGCCCACGCAGTCGGTGCCGGTGTCGCCGCCGCCAATGACGATCACATCTTTGCCGGCGGCTGAAATGTAGGAGCCGATGGGTCCATTCTGCACCTGGCCATTGGCATTGTCCAGCAGGTTTTTGGTATTGGCGCCCAAGAACTCCATAGCAAAATGCACGCCCTTGAGATCGCGCCCCTCAATGGGCAGATCGCGCGGCTTGGTAGCGCCCAGGCAGAGCACAATGGCATCGAACTCCGCGCTGAGCTGAGCGGCGGAAATATCCTGGCCCACCTCGCAACTGGTGACGAACTTGACGCCTTCTGCTTCCATCAGTTCGACGCGGCGCTGCACATACTGCTTGTCCAGCTTCATGTTGGGGATGCCATACATGAGCAGCCCGCCAATGCGGTCGGCGCGCTCGAAAACCGTGACCCAATGGCCGGCGTGGTTGAGCTGCGCCGCACAGGCCAGCCCCGACGGACCGGAACCAACCACGGCCACCTTTTTGCCCGTGCGCACGGCGGGCAGGTCGGGCTGCATCCAGCCCTCGGCAAAGCCTTTGTCAATAATGGCCGCCTCAATGCTCTTTATGGTGACCGGCTCCTCGATCAGCCCCAGCGTACACGAGCCTTCGCACGGCGCCGGGCAGACGCGCCCCGTAAATTCGGGGAAGTTGTTGGTTTTGAGCAGCCGGTCCAGCGCATCGCGCCAGCGCCCTTGATAGACCAGATCGTTCCATTCGGGGATCAAATTGTTGATGGGGCAGCCCGACGCCATCCCGCTGATCAGCGCGCCCGAGTGGCAGAACGGAATGCCGCAATCCATGCAGCGCGCGCCCTGCGTTTGCAGCTTCTCCTGTGAAAAGTGGAGATGAAACTCCCCCCAATGCTTCACGCGCTCCAGCGGATCTATGTCCGCCGCCACCTCGCGCTCGTATTCCATAAAACCGGTTGGTTTGGCCATTTTCTTCCTCTCTGTGGGGTAAGGGAGTAGGGATTAGGAAGTAGGGATTAGGGAGATCGTCGACGAACCAACCACCTACTCCCTACTCCCTACTCCTTACTCCCCTCCTTAGTTTCCAGTTACGCGCGCCAAGTCGTTCTTATTCAGCTCGAACGCCGCCATGGCCGCGTCGTCGCCGCTGAGACCTTGCGCTTCGACTTCGGCGAAAGCTTCCAACATGCGCTTATAGTCGGTGGGCAGCACTTTGACAAAGTGGGGCAGCAGTTCGGCCCAGTTTTCTAGCACGCTCTGGGCCACGGTGCTGCCGGTGTATTCGTGATGGCGCTGAATCATGGCTTTCAGTTCAGCGATTTCAGCCTGGTCGGTCAGCCGCTCGGCTTCCACCATTTCGGTGTTGACGCGCACGGCAAAGTCGCCACCGCCATAGGCATGATGATCCAGCACGTAGGCAATGCCGCCCGACATGCCGGCCGCAAAGTTGCGCCCGGTGGGGCCCAGCACCACCACGCGGCCGCCGGTCATATATTCGCAGCCGTGGTCGCCCACGCCTTCCACCACGGTGTGGACGCCGCTGTTGCGCACGCAGAAGCGCTCGCCGGCCAGCCCGCGGATATAAGCTTCACCGCTGGTGGCGCCATAAAACGCGACATTGCCCACAATAATATTGTCTTCGGCCACAAAGGTAGAACCCTTGGGCGGGTAGACAATCAGTTTACCGCCAGAGAGCCCTTTGCCAAAATAGTCGTTGCCGTCGCCTTCCAGCTCCAGCGTCAGCCCTTTGGGGATAAAGGCGCCAAAGCTCTGGCCCGCCGAACCCTGGAAGTGCAGCTCGATGGTGTCCTCGGGCAGGCCGTCGGCGCCATAGCGGCGGGTGACCTCGCTGCCCAAAATGGTGCCGACCACGCGATTGACGTTGCGGATGGGTACGGTGGCAGCCACGCGCTTGCCCTCATCCAGGGCGGGCTGGCACAGTTCCAGCAGCGTGGTGTTGTCCAGCGCCTTCTCCAGCCCGTGGTCCTGCGCAATCTGGCAGTAGCGGCCCACACTGTCCGGCACGTCGGGCTGATAGAGCAGCGCCGACAGGTCAATGCCTTTGGCCTTCCAGTGCTGGATGGCCCGCTTGGGCTCCAACTTGTCGGTGCGGCCAATCATTTCGTTGATGGTGCGGAAGCCCAGCTTGGCCATCCACTCGCGCATGTCTTGCGCCATCATGTACATAAAGTTGACCACGTGCTGCGGGTCGCCGGTGAACTTTTTGCGCAGTTCGGGGTTCTGGGTGGCCACGCCCACCGGACAGGTGTCCAGGTGGCAGACGCGCATCATAATGCAGCCCAGCGCCACCAGCGGGCTGGTGGCAAAACCAAACTCTTCGGCGCCCAGCAGCGTGGCAATCACCACATCGCGACCGGTCTTGAGCTGGCCGTCGGTCTCCACCACCACGCGGCTGCGCAAGTCGTTGAGCACCAGCGTTTGGTGCGTCTCGGCCACGCCCAGCTCCCAGGGCAGACCGGCGTGCTTGATGCTGGTCTGCGGCGAAGCGCCGGTGCCGCCATCGTGACCGCTGATCAGGATCACGTCGGCATGGCCCTTGGCCACGCCGGCGGCCACCGTACCCACCCCCACTTCCGACACCAGCTTGACGTTGATGCGGGCGTAGTGGTTGGCATTTTTCAGGTCGTGGATCAGCTCGGCCAGATCCTCAATCGAGTAAATGTCGTGGTGCGGGGGTGGCGAAATCAGGCCCACGCCCGGCGTCGAGTGGCGTGTTTTGGCGATCCACGGGTAGACTTTGCGGCCCGGCAACTGGCCACCTTCGCCTGGCTTGGCCCCCTGCGCCATCTTGATTTGCAGCTCTTGGGCCTCCACCAGATATTTGCTGGTGACGCCAAAGCGGCCCGAGGCCACCTGCTTGATGGCGCTGTTGCGCGAATCGCCATTGGGGTCCAGCGTGTAGCGGGCCGGGTCTTCGCCGCCTTCGCCGGTGTTGCTCTTGCCGCCGATGCGGTTCATGGCAATGGCCAGGCTCTCGTGCGCCTCTTTGCTGATGGAGCCGTAGGACATGGCGCCGGTTTTGAAGCGCTTGACAATCGACTCCACCGACTCGACCTCATCCAGCGGAATGGGCTCATCCAGCAGCTTCAGTTCGAGCAGGCCGCGCAGCGTACACCACTTTTCGTTCTGGTTGTTGATCATGGCGGCGTATTCTTGGAACGCCTTGAAATTATTGGTGCGGCAGGCCAGTTGCAGCTTGTGAATGGTCTGCGGATTGAAGAGATGGCGTTCGCCATCCGCGCGCCACTGGTAAACGCCGCCCGCTTCCAGATTGTGGCCATTGATGGCCCGCTCGGGGAAAGCGCGGCGGTGGCGCATATGGACTTCCTGATAAATCTCCGGCAGACCCACGCCTTCGACGCGCGTGGGCGTCCAGGTGAAATATTTGTCCACCAGCTTTTGGCTCAGCCCCAGCGCTTCGAAAATCTGGGCGCCGCAGTAGCTCTGCATGGTAGAGATACCCATCTTGGAGAGCACCTTGATCACGCCTTTGTTGGCGGCTTTGACGTAATGATATTGGGCCTCTTTGTAGGTGAGGCCGCGCAGTGTGCCCTGGCGAATCATGTCGTCAATGGACTCGTAGGCCAGGTACGGGTTGATGGCAGTGGCGCCATAGCCAATGAGCACCGAGAAGTGATGCACCTCGCGCGCCTCGCCGGTTTCCACAATCAGCGCAGCTTGGGTGCGCAACTGCTCGCGGATCAAGAAGTGGTGCAAGCCGCCGGTGGCCAGCAGCGCCGGAATGGGCGCGTGTTCGCTATCGATGCCGCGGTCGCTCAAAATAAAGATGTTATATCCATCCTGCATGGCCTGCTTGGCGGTGGCGAACAGGTTGTCCAGCGCCTTTTCCAGCCCGGCTGCGCCCTCTTTAACTTTGAAGAGCATGGGCAGTTCCATGGATTTGAAGCCTGGCCATTCAATGTCGCGCAATTTGGCCAGTTGTTCGTTGGTAAGCAGCGGCAGCTTCACTTTGATCTGATGGCACGCTTCCGGCTCATCGGCCAGCAAATTCTGCTCGGTGCCCAGATAGACTTCGGTGGCGGTGACCAGTTCTTCGCGGATGGCATCTAGCGGCGGATTGGTAACCTGAGCAAAGAGCTGTCGGAAATAGTTGTAGAGTAGTTGCGGCTGGTCGGAGAGTACGGCCACGGGCGTATCATCGCCCATGGCGCCCAACGCCTCAATGCCGTTCTGGGCCATAGGCGCCACTAGGAAGCGCAGCGTCTCGAACGTATAGCCAAAGGCCTGCTGCCGCTGCATAACCGTGTCGTGGTCCGGTTCGGGCGGCGTCTGGCCGGCGGGCAGATCGTTTAGCTCGACCAGATATTGGTCCAGCCATTGGCGATAGGGATGCTCATCCACCAGGCTCTGCTTAAATTCTTCGTCGGCAATAATGCGGCCTTCCTTGGTGTCCACCAGGAACATGCGGCCTGGCTCCAGGCGGCTTTTATAGAGGACGTTTTCGACCGGAATGTCGAGTACGCCCACCTCGGAGGCCATGATGACCAGGTCGTCTTTGGTCACATAGTAGCGCGACGGGCGCAGGCCGTTGCGGTCCAAAATGGCGCCCACCACCGTGCCGTCGGTAAAGGCAATGGAGGCCGGGCCGTCCCACGGCTCCATCTGCGTGGCGTGATATTCGTAAAAGGCCTTAAGGTCATCGCTCATGGTGGTGTGATTGCTCCACGGTTCGGGAATCATCATGAGGATGGCGTGGGGCAGCGGGCGACCGGAAAGGTGCAGGAACTCCAGGCAGTTGTCAAACTTAGCGGAGTCGCTGCCTTCGGGGTCAATGATGGGCATGATCTTCTCGATGTCATCGCCCCACAGCGGCGAGACCAGCGTGGATTGGCGGGCGGTCATCCAGTTTTCATTGCCGCGCAATGTGTTGATTTCGCCGTTGTGAATGATGTAGCGATAGGGATGGGCGCGCTCCCAGCTTGGGAAAGTATTGGTGCTAAAACGCGAATGAACCAGCGCCAGCGCGCTCTCAACGCTTTCATCCACCAGATCCGGGTAAAACGGTTCCACCTGGTTGGTGAGCAACATGCCTTTGTACACAATGGTGCGGCAGGAAAGGCTAGCGAAATAGAAGAAGTCGCCACCGGGCAGCACGCTGTCGCCCATGTTGAAGCGGATATAATTCTCGGCGCGGCGGCGGATGACGTAGAGCTTGCGCTCAAACGCCATGTCATCCGCGCCCACGAGCTTGTCGGCATTGCAGCCAATAAAGACCTGGCGCACCACCGGCTCGCGCGATTGGGCCACGCTGCCCAATTGCTCATCATTGGTGGGAACCGTGCGCCAGCCCAAAAAATTTTGGCCTTCCTCTTTAATAATCTTTTCCAGATGGATTTCGCAGGCGCGGCGCTGGGTAGGGTCTGGCGGCAAATAGACCATACCCACCCCATACTGGCCTGGTTCAGGCAGTTTGATGTTCCTTTCGGCGCACACCTTGGCAAAAAACTTGTGCGGCATCTGGAAGAGAATACCGGCGCCATCGCCCGTGTTGGGTTCGCAGCCACAGGCGCCGCGATGGTCCAAGTTGTGCAGAATGGTCAACCCGTTGCGAATAATGTCGTGTGATTGGCGGCCTTTAATATCGACAATAAAGCCGACACCACAGGCATCGCGCTCAAAGCGGGGGTCATAGAGACCCTGCTTTGGAGGCAGACCGTGGGTTGGGTAATTGGGTTGGTTCTTCATTTCAGACTCCTTATACAGGGCAAAGAGCTACTTCTTTGCAAACAGAACGCGCGACAATCAATAAGGTCTACTTATACATTTGTAAATTATATGGAAACAGCCCTCTCAAGTGAATGAGAGAGCGAAAAAACCAATAGCTTGTGCTTTCGAATTGGGTGGACTACTTCAGTGTAGGCGGGCTACGACACTGTAGGGAAATTTGTTCTATTCATATCGGTTAATGTTGGTCATCAACCTGTGAGCTGCTGGTCAGCTCTGCCTGTCTGGAGGAGGTGGCAAAGAAAACACAGTTCGGTTTGGGAGGAACAAGCGAATCGCCTCGGTTCAATCGCTTGAACTCGCCGGGCAGGCGCACCATATGCCGTCGTTGGTCTACATGGCGGCGTTCTCTTTATATAATACTCATCAGCTTATGGAAAGAGCGTGCGTATAAAGATACAACAGATTATCTATTTTGAAAAATCGCCCAAATGCTTAGTGAATAATTTCTCAAATGAAATTGCCGTCAAGTTACGCAAAGATCGTATTGCACATTACAAAAATTGTGCTATACTGTCAATTTGTGGGTTTATCAACCATTTTTCCAGCTCATCTCTTCCTCAATGAGTGGATTTCCTTGCCCAAATCAGCCATCGTAGTGAGTCTATACGGCGGTTGGGCATAGATGAGAAATAATGGGCCTATTTTCAGCCGAGTGGCACATTTTCATCTATACCAGAGCCAAATATAGTTGCACCGCTGAAATTGACCACCACCCTTCCACAAAACAATCGATGAAATAGCTTGGTTGTAGATGAGCCAACTTACAAAGGACTATGCTATGAATTGGTATATGGAGGTCTTAAAGAAGTACGCTGTTTTTAGTGGGCGCGCCCGACGCGCAGAGTATTGGTATTTCGTGTTGTTTAATGTGATCATCAGTATTGTGCTGGCCGTGGTTGACCTCATACTGGGAACAGGTGGCGATACCGGAGTTGGCATTTTAGGCGCGCTCTACTCCTTAGCCGTGTTGCTGCCCAGTTTGGGTGTTTCAGTGCGCAGGTTGCACGATACCGGTCGCAGCGGTTGGTGGCTCTTGCTTGGTATAATCCCAGTCATCGGTGGACTTATTTTGCTGTATTGGACTATTCAAGACAGCGAGAGCGGCGCCAATCAGTACGGGCCTTATCCGAAATGAGTGGCGATTGCTAATTTTTGAAATACCTTGAACAAAATGGGGGCTGCACCGACGGTGCAGCCCCCATTTTGTTCAAGGTGATATCACCCACATACTGTCTAAGTGACCAGGACGCCCTCTCCCCACATGGCTGGTCAAAGTATCCCTATCCCCTATTACGATTAGGTCATCTCCGTGAAAGTAATGCAGTCGCGTCATATAGGCGCGATCAAGTCTCACATCGGCGCTGTGCCTCCAGCACCGATATACTTGGCTCTGTCATAGATGAAAATCGACGACTCGACTAATTACAGACCAGCTATGAGAGGGGGTAAAAAATGAGCGATATGAACATGATGATCACTAGAGACGGCTATGAAAGGTTACAAGGGCAACTGGAAGAGTTACGCGCCATCAAACGGCCGGCTGCGCTCAGGGATCTACAAGAGGTAAGCGGGAGCGCAGATTGGCGTGAGAATGCCCAATTGATTCAAATGCAGAACGCGTTGGGCCATGTCGATGCCGAAATTCATCGTCTGGAAATGACGCTGGCTCAGTGTCAAATTGTGGAGCCGCAAAGTAATGACGCCAAGGTGGATGTGGGCGAGACGGTCGTGCTGCAAGCGAACGGAGAGGTGGAGACTTATACGATTGTCAGCCCGGCCGAATCGGACCCGGATCACGGGCGCATCTCCTATGAAAGTCCGTTGGGACGCGCGCTGCTCAAACAAAATGTGGGGGACGAAATTGACGTGAAGGCGCCGGCCGGTTTGCTGCACTATCGAATTGTGGCCGTCCAATAATCAAATCAGAAAGAAACCATTATGGAAAACTCAACTATTCTGCAAGATCTGAAGCAGGCCGTCGTCGATGGCGATTATCGCGACGCGGTGGATTTGACCACGGAACTCCTGGAAATTGGAGCCGCCCCCAGGCAGATTCTGGATGAAGGGCTCATTGCCGGCATGAATATTGTGGGCGACAAGTTCAAAACGGGCGCCTGCTTTGTCCCCGAAATGTTGATTGCCGCCCGCGCCATGCAGCGCGCTTTGGATGTGCTGCGTCCGTCGCTGGTGGATACAGGCGTAGAGCCCATCGGCACCGTTGTATTGGGTACCGTGCGCGGGGATTTGCACGACATTGGCAAAAACCTAGCCAGCATGTTTTTAGAAGGCGTGGGCTTTCGCGTCATCGACGTGGGGGTGGACGCGCCGGCCGACAAATTCGTCGAGGCCGTCAGGGAAAATCAGGCGCAAATTTTGGGCATGTCGGCGCTGCTCACCACCACCATGTCCTACGCCGCCGAGGTGATCAAAGCGTTGGAACAGGCCGATCTGCGTCAAAAGGTCAAAGTCATTATCGGCGGCGCGCCCGTCACGGCCGAATGGGCCGCGCGTATTGGCGCCGATGCGTTTGCCGTTGATGCAGCCACCGGCGCCGACCGCTGCAAAGAGCTAATGCAGGGGAGCGCGTTATGAACAACCGGCAGCGCTTCAACGCCACCATGCACTATCAGCCACGCGACCGCGCGCCCATCACCGATTTTGGCTTTTGGGAAGAGACCTTTCCCATCTGGTATACCCAAGGGCTGCCCCGCCGCATTAAGTACCGTTATGATAAGTCCAACCACGTGGACTATTTTGGCATGGACTGTGGCCTGGATGCCGTCGCGCGCTCGGCCGAGATGCGTATCGGTCTGTCGCCTTATTTTCGCCCCAAAGTGTTGGAAGATCGGGGCGATCACGAGATTTTTCAGCAGACCGATGGTGTACGCGTGCTGCGACGCAAGTTCTTGGGTTCCATTCCCCAACACCAGGCGCATCTCCTGACCGATCGCGCAAGCTGGCAAAAGCACTACAAGCCGCGCCTAGACCCGGATGATCCGCGCCGTTTGCCCAAAGATTGGGCTGAACGCGTGCAGCGCTGGAAAGAGCCGGATCGCGCTGAGATTGTGGCGCTGCCCGGCGGCAGCCTCTACGGCTGGATCCGCAATTGGATGGGCGTGGAAAATGTGTCGCTGTTGCTCTACGATGATCCGGCCTGGTTCGAGGAGATGGTGGAGACCGTGGCCGATTGCATCATTGGCGCGTTGGCGCAGGCGCTGGCCTCGGGCGTGCAGTTTGACGGCTGCGGCATGTGGGAAGATATGGCCTACCGCGGCGGCCCGCTGATCAGCCCCAAGCACTTCAAACAGTTCCTGGTTCCACACTATCGCCGCATTACCGATCTGCTGCACAAGCATGGGGTCGACATTGTGTGGCTCGATTGCGATGGTGACATTTCGCTGCTGGTTCCGCACTGGCTGGAGGCCGGCGTCAACTGCATGTTTCCGCTGGAGGTGGGCACATGGGGCGCCGACCCCATCAAGTATCGCCAGCAATACGGCAAAGATCTGCGCATTATGGGCGGCTTCGACAAGCACATTCTGCAAGGCGCGCCGGCACAGATCGAAGAAGAGGTGCAGCGCCTGGCGCCCCTGGTGGAAGAAGGCGGCTACATTGGCTTTTGTGATCACCGCGTGCCGCCGGATGTGCCGCTGGAGAATTACGTTTTCTTTTTGGAGATGGTGCGCACAGTGTGGGGGCATGGGGTGAATTTGCGGCCCATGGGGGTGGTGTGTTAATTGTAGAAGACGCGAACATCCCGCATTTCAAAAAAGGAGAATCCAATGGAAGTATTTGAAGCCGTACGCACCGTGCTGGCCGTGCGCGCCTATGCGGACAAAGCCATCCCGCCAGACACGGTGCAGCGCATTGTGGAGGCCGGCCGCCTGACCGGCAGCAGCATGAACCGCCAGCCGTGGCATTTTGTGGTGGTGCAGGAAAAGGAGACGCTGCACAAGCTGGGCGCGCTGGCCCAGAGCGGACGCTATACGGCGCAGGCGGCCATGGCCATTGTGGTGGCCGTGGAAAATACGCGCTTTGCCGTCTCCGACGCCAGCCGCGCCATCCAGTCCATGATGCTAGCGGCGTGGGGCGAGGGGGTCGGCTCCAACTGGGTGGGCTTTCAGGGCATGGATGAAGTGAAGACGCTGCTGGGCATCCCCGGCGAATTGGATGTGCTGGCCGTGATTCCCTTTGGCTATCCGGTGCAGGCTGTGGGCCAGGGCAAAAAGCAACGCAAAGCATTGGGCCAAGTTGCCCACCGTGAACGATTTGGTACGCCCTTCGCCTAATGGACAAACCATTTAAATATGGCACAAATGGCCTCGAGTAAAAACAACTTGCCTTTGCGCCATGTTTATAGGTGATCTATATTGATCTATATAAAGTCAGACGTTTTTCTAATATTGTGTTTATGTTTTTCAGACGCCGGCCGGGGTAAAATAGAGCTGTAAGGTCAAACGTTATAGGATGTTGTTCTGAGTCTTAAGGGAGGTAATATGACTACCTTAGTTCGCTGGGAACCCTATCGCGAATTGCTGAACATGCGTCACGACATGGACCGGCTGTTTGAAAACTTCTTTACTGCGCCGACCATCTGGAAAGAGAACGGCGAGGGCTTTATGCACCTGGACCTGGACGTGGCGGAGCAGGAGGGGAAATTCCTGGTCAAGGCGTCGGTGCCTGGCATTGCCCCGGAAGATCTGGATGTCAGCGTGACCGACAACGTGCTGACGATTAAGGGCGAAACCCACACCGAGACCGAGAAAGAGGAAGAAACCTATCATCTGCGCGAACGCCGCAGTGGGCGCTTCATGCGCAGCTTCACGCTGCCCACCCCCGTCAAAGAAGAGAAGATTGAGGCCACCTATGAGAACGGTGTGCTGACATTGGAGATTCCCAAGGCGGAAGAAGTAAAGCCCAAGAAGATCGAGGTTGCGGTCAAGAAAATGCTCGGCAAGAAATAGGGATATTTCCCAAAATAGTAGGCCGCTGGAGCAGTATGCGCCGCGGCCTACCGAAAATTGAATCACCATAAATTTACGCAGAGCCGTCAAGTTGTAGTTTGAAAAAACTTGGCGGCTTTGCGTTTTTGCGTGAATATACTGTAAACTCCAGAGAAAAATGTGTGGCCGCTCCTCCCCATACGTATCAAGCTAAGCGATTTGGGCGATCGTACAGGGGAGTGAACGGCGGTTGAGTAGGCGTGGCTAGCGCCCTAGCAGTTTGAGGCCGTATCGAAACCAGAGTGAGCGGATCGACCCGTTTGGTCTCGATACGCTGCAAACTGCCGCAGCTACTCGACCGGCACTAATCTCACGCCTTCACCAGCTCTTAGCTTGATACATATGGGGGTCGCAGCGGCTCCTCCCCCACAACAACACCAAAATCGCCACAAAAAGGAACCTCATCGATGACCAACTCTTCCCCAACCATGCTGGGCGCCTACGGCGAGTGGGCAGCCGGCCTGGTTGCCGACGCGCCGGCTTCCCACTCATGGCGCAACCCCCAATGGACCGATATGGATACATGGCGCGCCGCCGCCCGTCAGCGGCTGGCTGACTGCCTGGCCATGCCGGACACGGGTACAACACCCGCCGTAACCGTGGAGCGACAATACGTGTACGATGGTCTACACATGGAAGAGCTTTCCTGGCAGTTGCCCTATGGCCCGCGCACGCAGGCGCTCTTCCTCAAGCCACAGGGCGCCACCGGCAAGCTGCCCGGCATTGTAGCGCTGCACGACCACGGCGGCAACAAGTTTTTCGGCTGGCAAAAGATTACCCGCAGCCGGGCTGAACTGCACCCGCGGCTGGCGCAACATCTGGCGTATTACGAAGGCGTGGGCTGGGCCAATGAAGTGGCCAAACGCGGTTACGCCGTGCTGGCGCCCGATGCCCACGCCTTTGGCAGCCGCCGCGTGCGCCTGGCCGACGTGCCGGCAGTCATCCGCAACGGGCTGGACGACGCCGATTGGCAGGCCGACCCGCAAAACGAGACGCTGGAAAATGTCAACGCCTACAACACCTGGGCCGCCGGTCACGAGGCGATTATGGCCAAGTCGCTCTTCTGCGCAGGGACAAGCTGGCCGGGCGTCTGGCTGGCCGAAGACTTGCGCAGCCTGGACGTGCTCTGCGCCCGCGCCGATGTGGATGCCGCCCGCGTGGGCTGCGGCGGCCTTTCGGGCGGCGGCATGCGCACCACCTTTCTGGCCGGCCTGGATGACCGCATCCGCTGCGCCGTCTGTGTGGGCATGATGACCACCTGGCGCGATTGCGTGCTCCACAAATCGCACACCCACACGTGGATGCTCTATCCGCCGCTGCTGCCCAACTCGCTGGACTATCCCGAAATCCTGGGGCTGTGGGCGCCGCTGCCCACGCTGGTGCAGAATGACATTGACGACTCGCTCTTTACGTTGAGCGAAATGCAGCGCGCCGAGCGCATTCTGCAGGAGGTCTTCGCCAAAGCTGACGCCCCCGCTCATTTCCGCTGCGAATATTACCCCGGCGGCCACAAGTTCGATCTACCCATGCAGGCCGCGGCTTTTAATTGGTTTGACCGCTGGCTGATGCGTTGAGCGGTGTGCTTTTTGAGTGGACAGATAAAGAAATCTTCAGGCGTGCTCCGCGGTGCGGCCTGCCACCGCCTCTTCCTGCTCGCTGGCCGGGGAGCGGATCATCATCACCGGAATTTCAACGCGGCGCAGCACCTGATCGGCCACGCTGCCAAAGAGCATGCGCGAAAGCCCCGTGCGGCCGCGGGTCACCATGGCAATAATATCGATTTTGGAAGTTTGAGCCACTTCAATAATGCTGGCCGCCAGATCGCCGGTGCGCATCTTCGTGCAGACATGATAGCCTGCTTTGCGTAGGCGCACCGCGTCCTTCTGCAGCCGCTCGGCGCGCTCTTCGCGCAGATTTTCGAATTCATGTACGGTGTATTCGTGGTAAACGCCGCCTGAGTAATACCACATATCCTCGGCTAATCCGTGATAGTGCCGGGCCTCGTCACTGGCCAACCCGTCAATTGGTTCTACCAGCAAAAGAAAAACGTCCGTATTTTCGGGATCAAAAACGCGGCAGACCACAGACAGCGCTTTGCTGCGGAACTCTGTCCCATCCAGTGGAATCAATACTCTGCGTCTCATGGTTTTCCTCCGTAAACAAACAAAAAAGCTCCAGCATCACCCTGCCAGAGCTTCCTTATATCTTTATGGAATTTTCGCTGCAGCCAAATCAGCCAGGGTGCGACCCGCAGAAAATATGTTGGTGATCATGTCATCAAGCAAGTCCTGATTTCAACGGGGGCTGCTGCACGCAACACACGCGGCCGATAGTACAAATGGAATCGTAAACGCTCGACCTTGGCCTCATAGTAGATCAGGAGTGGGATGACTGTCAAGTCGATGGATAAAGCAGTTTAGGCAACGGCGCCCTTTATGCTATAATGCCGTTTTCTTGTCACATTTCCGTCATTATAAAGTCGCTTGCGGAGCGCGTATGAACATCAACATTCCGTGTCCCCACTGTGGGCCGCGCCCCATTCAAGAATTTATTTACGGTGAAATCCCATCTGTACCCGCGGCCATCACCGACCCGGACGCCCGCGATCTGGATCGCGCCTTTATGCGCGCCAATCCGGAAGGCGTGCAGTACGAAGCCTGGTTTCACACCTACGGCTGCCGGCGCTGGGTTCGGCTGCATCGCGACACGCGCACAGATGAGATTGTGGGCGGGGAGTAGGGAGTAGGGAGTAAGGAGTAGGGAGTAGGAGTAGGGAGTAGAGTAGGAGGAGTAGGGAGTAGGGAGTAGGGAGTAGAGTAGAGTAGGAGTAGGAGTAGGGAGTAGGGAGTAGGCTGTACGGCGATCTCACTCTCTACTTCCTAATCCCTACTTCCTAATTCCCCCATTCAAAATAGCCATGTACAAAGGAGTACGTATGAGCACAAGTTTTGAACGCACGTTGGGATTGGACATTGTGCGCGCCACCGAGGCCGGCGCGCTGAATTGCTTTACCTGGATTGGGCGAGGCAATAAAGAGGCGGCGGATGCGGCGGCCTCGGACGCCATCCGCGGCACGTTTGACCAGATGGACGTGGCCGGCGAGGTGGTCATCGGTGAAGGCATCAAGGACAATGCGCCGGGGCTCTTCAAGGGCGAAAAGGTGGGGACGTGGATCGAAGGCGCCATGCGGCTCAACATTGCGCTGGACCCTATTGATGGCACTACCAACTTGAGCAAAGGGCTGCCCAACGCCATTAGCTGCATTGCCGCCTCGCTGCACGTGGACCCCACCGACGAGGGCGACGAACCGACCGGGCTGCTCGACATTCCGGCCTTCTATATGAACAAGCTTTCATACGGACCGACCATTCGCGACGCCTTTGTGCGCGACCCCGGCTTGCCTCTTAGCGTAGACACACCGGTCGAGGAAACAATCGCGCTGGCTGCTCGTCTGCTTTCTAAAGATGTGCATGATGTGGTGGTCATGCTGCTGGATCGGCCGCGCAACGCCTACGTTGTAGAGGCCGTGCGCGCGTTGGGCGCCAACCTGCGCATGGTGTCCGATGGTGATATTACGGCGGCGCTGGCGCCCGCCATGCCCGGCTCGGGCATCGACCTCTACATGGGCATTGGCGGCGCGCCCGAAGGGGTGCTATCGGCGGCCGGGATGCGCTGTTTGGGCGGCGGTTTGCAGGCCAAAATCTGGCCGCGCGATGAAGCTGAAAAAGCGTCGCTCATCGAAATCGGCTGGGGCGACAAGTTGGATCACATCTATCTTTCCAAAGATCTGGCGCGCGGCGACGACATTCTTTTTGCCGCCACCGGCATTTTGGAAAGCCCCTTTCTGGACGGAATGCAGGTGAATGGACGCACGGCCATTACCCATTCGGTCCTCATGCGCGTGCGCAACCGCACCGTGCGCTTTATCACCGCTCACCACAACCTGGATCACAAGGAAATTGCGCTGCGCTCCAAGCGCCAAAACCCATAATTCTAAACTACAGATTGCACAGATTTTACAGATTTTGAACCGCCGAACCAGAAATCTATGTAATCTGTACAATCTGTAGTTCCTTTCTGTTCCCCTCCTATTTTTAGCGCGATTGACAACAACGCCGGAAAGTGATACCTTTCAGGTAGAATTCTTGCGCTCATCCGTATCTTCTCCTCAAGATGCCGGCTCTACATATATTTGTACCTGGCTCTGTCATAAGGCAACGTTTTGAAACGCCTCCATAACTGCACACTTTATGACACTGCAAGTACATAATACCTTTGGACTCTGTAAAAACCATGAATAACTGCATCTTTCTCTGAGTAAAATCGTCAATCATGCATGGCTTTTACAACCGCAGGGGGTATAATCATCTGCTTTATCCAAACGAACAGGAGAGAATGCTATGTTGACCGATATGGAAATTCGCCAAGCCATCGAGTTTGAAAGCGCCGAGCACCCCGTCCTCAGCATTTACCTCAATGTTGATCCCCACCGGCGCTCGCCGGAAAAATATAAGCTGGCGCTGCGCAACCTGCTCAACAAAGCCGAAGGCGCTAGCCAGGAAGACATCCAACGCATACAAAATTATGTAGAAATGGGCTATAATTGGCAGGGGCGCGGCATCATCATGTTTAGCTGTGCAGCCCAAGATTTTTGGAGGGCCAAGAGCTTCTTGCTGCCGGTGGAAGACAGCGTGTTGGTCAGCCGCCGCCCCTATGTGCGCCAATTGGCCATGCTGATCGACACCTACGAACGCTACGGCGTGATCCACGTAGAGCAGATTGGCGCCCGCCTCTACGTCTTTAACATGGGCCAATTGGAAGCAGTGCAGGGCTATCTGGGCGAAGAAGTAAAGCTGCACAAAGCGGGCGGCTGGTCGGCCTCTAACTTTCAACGACATGAAGCCGAACTGGCGCGCCATAACCTGCAGGATGCTGCCGAGATGGCCGAGGATTTTTACCGCAAAAACAACACGCGCCGGCTGATTTTGGCCGGCACCGAGAAAAATGTGGCCCGCTTCCGCGACCTGCTCTCGCACCGCTTGCGCAGCATGGTCGTCGGCCAGATCGCCGTCGACTCCAACGCCAAACCCGCCGAGGTGAGCGAGAAAGCGCTGACAGTCGCCCTACAAGCCGCCAAAACCGAAGCGCAATCTGTGGCCGACAGCGTTGTGACCACCGTTCACAAAGAGGGCAATGCCGTGGCTGGCTTGGCTGAAACGCTGACCGCTGTGCAAAATGGCCGCGCCCTGCACGTGGTCACGCTGGCCAACTTTGTGCAGCCCGCCTATCGTTTTGTAGACAGCGGCTACATCCTGCTGGATTTGAGTGAGGAGAGCGACCTGCAGAGCGGTAAAGTCCAAAAGCTGCCCGACGCTGTAGACAGCGTGCTGCGCCGCGCCATGGTTCAAGGCATCGGCGTCACCGTTTTGGAGCAGCACGAAGGGCTGGAGAAGATCGGCAAAATTGGCGCCTTGACGCGATATTAATGTGACGGGGGCGGGTTGCGAGTGGCGGGTAGTACACGACTCGCAACCCGCCACTCGCAACCCACCACCCGCCCTCCAATTGCACAGAGCGGACATTTATTTACCAACCCTTCCCCCTCAATTCAAAGGAGACCCCAATGACTCACCAGTATGACAAAGAACAGATTGGTCAGGCCGAACGCGAGTTGGCCGAGGCATATGAGTATGACCGGCAGGACCCGCTCTTTGGCCTACGCAGGGAGGATCTGTCTGGCCCCAAGCTGGGCCGGCGCACCGTGCTGCGGCTGCTGGCTGCGGCCGGTGCGCTTTCGTTGACGGACATCCTCACGGCGTGCGCGCCGGCGGCGGCCCCCGGTGGCGATAGCGGCGCCCAGGCCGGTGCGGCGGAAGCAGCCGGCCCAGCCAGCGGCGGTGAACTGGTCTGCGGTTGGGGTGGTACGGCGGAGATCACCACGCTGGACCCGGCGCAGATCAACCAGGTGCTGCAATTCCAGATTGCCTCCAATGTGCTCAGCGGTCTGACCCACATCAACGCCGATCTGACCGCCGAGGGCGACTTGGCCGAAAGCTGGGAAGTGAGCGAAGATGGATTGGAGTGGACTTTCAATTTGCGCGAAGGGGTCACCTGGCACAACGGCGATCCGTTCACTGCCGATGACGTGGTCTACACCTACAACCGCTCCAAAGACCCGGAACAATCGATCCACTCGGCGGTTATTGGCAATATTACCGATGCCCAAAAAGTGGACGATCTCACCGTCAAACTGGTGCTGGAAAAGCCGCAGGCCTCGCTGCTGGTCAAGTCGCTGGAGCGCTCCAGCGGCCGCGCCATGACCATTGTCAACAAACGCGCCATCGAGGAGATGGGCCTGGAACAATATGGCCTCACTCCCGTGGGGACCGGCCCGTTTATGGTGACCGAGCACCAATTGGGCCAGGGTGTGACCATCGAGCGCTTTGCTGACTATTATGACCCCGAACGACCCAAGCTGGACAAGATCACCTTTATCCCCATTCCCGAGCCGGAACCGCTGGCCGCCGCCATCGAAGCGGGCGACATCCATCTGATCGGCGGCAACGGTGCGCCCGCCGAGCTGATCGACCGCTTTGTGGCCAACTCGGACTTGACTGTCTCGGAGGTCACCGGACCGGGCTTCCAATCTATGTTTATCAACCCCTGGCGCGACCCCTTCAAAGTGGCCGATTTTAACAAATCGGTGGATGAATTGAAGCAAGAGAATGGCTTCAAAGTACGGCTGGCCATTGCCAAGGCGTTTGACCGCGACGACTTTATCGAGCGGGCGCTCTTTGGCCGCGGTCGCCCCGGTTTTGGCACGGTCAACCCGGCCATGCGCTTCTTCTTCGACACCTCTATCAACGAAACCAGCGAACAGCGCTTTGATGTGGAAGCCGCCCAACAGCTTCTGGCCGATGCCGGCTTCCCCAATGGCGAAGGCTTCCCCACGCTCAAGCTGCTCACCACACCCGCCGGTCGTCGCGAGGGTGAGATCATTGTCAACATGTACAAGCAGAATCTGAACATTGACATTGAGCTGGACATCAAAGATTTTACCGTGCTGATCGAAGATGGCAACTCGATGAACTATGATCTGATGCGCCTGGGCTCCGGCGGCGATTACGACCCCGACGACGCCCTGGTCGACTGGATGCAGACCTCGTCCAAGTTCAATGGTCCCAATCGCAACGTGGACGAGATGCCCTTTGGCTTCTTCTCCGACGCCGAAGTGGACGCCCTCTCCGATGAGCAGCGCACCGTCGCCGACCCCGAAGGGCGCAAGGCGCTGGTGCAAAAAGCCAACCAAATCACCTCCGACAAAGTGGCCGCCGTCTTCACCCATCACCCGACCGACATCCTGGTCTATCGCAACGAAGTCAACTTCCCAGATGAGAGCCGGATTCCGGGGTTGGTGGATCTGGATCGCACGACGATTGCGTAGGTAAGAGAGTGGGATACGGGATACAGAAGACGGGATACAGTTGCAGGAGGCGAGCTGTGGCAGATGGGATGAGGTCAGTCGGATATGGTAATGAGATAGAAAACTATCGAGATTTACGGACTTGGCAAGAGGCACATAAACTGGTATTGATGGTCTATAAAGCCTCAGAGGCTTTGCCACCGAGCGAACAATATGGCCTGACATCACAAATGCGGAGAGCAGCCGTCTCTGTTCCGGCCAATATTGTCGAAGGGTTTAAACGCCGGGGCATTCAGGAAAAGCTTCGGTTCTACAACATCGCAGAAGCGTCCTTGGAAGAACTGCGCTACTTTCTACTCTTGACCCATGATCTTGGCTATCTGACCAATCAAGCTGAATTAGAAAAACAATCCGAATCTGTCAGCAAATTACTCTATCGATTCATCGAAAGTACCGCTCGCAAACGCTAAACCGTATCCCGTATTCCGTATCCCGTATTCCGTATCCCGCTTATGACAAAATACATCATCCGCCGCTTTCTCGCCTCTCTCCTCGTCATCTTGGGCGTGGCCACGCTGGTCTTTTTTCTGCTGCGCGCCGTGCCGGGGGATCCATTGGGCGCTATGCTGGCCGAAGTGGACCCGACAGCGGCTGAGGAATTGCGACGCAAATTGGGGTTGGATCAGCCGGTTTACGTGCAATATATATTCTGGCTGGGAAGGCTGCTGCAGGGCGACATGGGCAATTCGCTCTATGGCAGCAACGTGTCGGTGAGCCGCATAATTGGCGAGGCGATCCCGCGCACGCTATCGCTCACCTTTCTGTCGGTGATTGTGGCGCTGGCCATTGCGCTGCCCGCCGGCATTCTGTCAGCGCTGCGCAAAAACAGCTTGACCGATTACGGCTTCACCTTTTTTGCCTTTTTGGGACTCAGCATGCCGGACTTTTGGCTGGGCGTGCTGCTGATCATTATCTTTGCGGTAAACCTGCGCTGGTTGCCCGCCATTGGCTATGAGCCAATTTCCGAGGGGTTCTGGCCCTGGTTCAGCCATTTGCTGCTGCCGGCCATTGCCACCGGCACCGGCTTTTCCGCCATCATCGCCCGCATGACGCGCTCGGCCATGCTGGAGGTGCTCAAGTCGGATTACATCAAAGTGGCCCACGCCAAAGGGCTGCGCAACCGGGTGGTGATCTTGCGCCACGCCCTGCGCAACGCGCTGATCCCGGTGGTGACGGTGATGGGCATTGCCTTTGCGCTGCTCATGTCCGGCGCGGTGATTGTGGAGAATGTGTTTGCCATCAAGGGATTGGGTCGTGTGCTCATCCAGGGCATTCTCAACCGCGACTATCCGCTGGTGCAGGGCGCCATCCTG
The DNA here is from genome assembly GCA_041391125.1 of Caldilineaceae bacterium. Taxonomy (GTDB): domain Bacteria; phylum Chloroflexota; class Anaerolineae; order Caldilineales; family Caldilineaceae; genus JACKBC01. The sequence goes on along the minus strand of JAWKON010000032.1, from coordinate 61,703 downwards.
CTGGTCTCCACCATCTTTGTCTTTAGCAATCTGCTGGTCGACATTTTATACACCGTCATTGACCCGCGCATCCAATATGATTAACTGTGACCATGCCCGTACGCCCCGCCACTCTTGATGATGCCGCTGGCATTGCCTATGTTCACGTGACATCCTGGCAAGACGCCTATCACGGCCTGTTGCCCGCTGATTTTTTGAACAATCTGTCGGTCGAACGGCGCAGCCAGCAATGGGAGAACATCCTGCGGGTGTCGCATGGCCACACGCTGGTCTATGAGCATGTGAGCCCTGACGACGGGCGCCAAATTGTCGGGTTTGCTGGTCTTGGCGCCTGCCGGGATGCTGATTTCGATTCGCAAACAACGGGCGAAATCTACGCCATCTATGTGACCTCCGCCCACTGGGGCAGGGGCTACGGCGCCGCGCTTATGCAGGCATCAATCGAGTTATTGCAAAAACATAGCTTCAAGGCGGTCACTCTCTGGGTGCTGCAGGACAACCAGCGCGCCATCCGTTTTTACGCACGGGCGGGCTTTGTTGCTGACGGCCACACCAAAACCGAAACGTTGCCCGGTGGCATATCCAGTGACGTAGAGGTAACAGAATTGCGATATTGGAGGACAATTTGAGCCATTCGGCCTCACTTACTCCCCCGTTCCAAACCGACCCCTTTGCCCCGCGCGAACGCTCGCGCTGGCTGTGGCTCAACGCGCTGTTGCGCAGGGCGCCGGCGGTGGCCGCGCTGGTGGTGATCACCGTAATTGTGCTGGCCGGTGTGTTGGCGCCGGTGGTGGCGCCCTATGATCCCAATGCGCAAGAATACGGCTTTATGGAGCCGCCCTCGGCCGACCATTGGCTGGGCACCGACGACCTGGGTCGCGACCTCTTTAGCCGCATTGTATATGGCGCCCGCATTTCGCTCTTTGTGGGCGTGGTCACCGTGCTGCTCTCCATGTTTTTGGGCGTTCTCATGGGACTGCTAGCGGGCTATTATGGCGGCTGGGTCGACAATGTGATCATGCGCTACATCGACCTGCAATGGGCTTTCCCCAATTTTATTATCGCGGTCTATCTGGTGGCCGTCTTTGGCGCCGGTCTCTCCAACGTCATCGTGGCGGTGACGCTGGCCTTTTTGGATGACTTTGCGCGCATTGTGCGCGGCATGGTGCTCTCGCTGCGCACGCGCGACTTTGTGACCGCTTCGCGCGCTACCGGCGCCCGCGATCTGCGCATTATGCTGCGCCACATTCTGCCCAACGCGGCCGCACCCATCATCGTGCAGGCCACGGTCAGCGTCTCGGCAGCCATCTTAGCCGAAGCGGGTCTCTCCTTTTTGGGGCTGGGCGTCAAGCCCTCCACGCCCACCTGGGGGCTGATCCTAAGCGATGCCCGCAGCTTCTTCTCCCGCGCCTGGTGGATGGCCGTCTTCCCCGGTCTGGCGATTACCCTCACCGTCCTCAGCATCAATTTTCTGGGCGACGCCCTGCGTGATATATTTGACGTGCGCGAGTATGAGAATTAGAGAGCTGGGCCGCTCCTCCCCCTTGGCGTACTTCGTACGCCGTTCGCCCTCCTCTCCACAAGGCCCTAAACGCAGTTTAGGCGGAGAGGATGGGGCCAGGGGAAGGAGCGGCTCACCCTACCACCAAAGGAGAAACCATCATGGCATTTGGCTCGGGGAAATATACGTATGAATACGTTGAAGGCTGGGGCAAGCTGCCCAGCGGTTGGGAATGGGGTTGGATTCCGGCTATTGCGTGCGATTCGAAAGACAATGTCTATGTCTATTCACGCAGCGCGCATCCGTTGGTGATTTTTGACCGCGACGGCAATTTTCTCGATTCGTGGGGCGAGGATGTGCTGGAGGACGCTCACGGCATTTTCATTGACGCCGAAGACAATGTCTATTGCACCGAGCGCGAAACCCACTGCGTGCGCAAGTTTAACGCACGCGGCGAGCTGGTCATGACCATCGGCACGCCGCACCAGCAGGGCGCCAATGATGGCGATCCGTTCCGGCTGCCCACCGATTTGGCCATTGCGTCCAACGGTGATCTCTTTATTTCGGACGGCTATGGCAACGCCCGCGTGCATAAATATACGGCGGATGGCCAACACATTCTCTCCTGGGGCGTGTGGGGAACCGGCCCCGGCCAGTTTGAGCTATCGCACTGTGTGCGCATCAAAAATGATGAGGTGTGGATTTGCGACCGCACCAACAACCGCATCCAGATTTTTGATCTAAACGGTGCGTTTCTGTCCGCATGGCCCGGACTGATGCACCCCGACACCATCTATTTTGACCCCAATGAGGATGTGGTCTATATTGCCGAGCTGGATCAACAAATCAGCATTTACACCACGGATCGCCAACTGCTGGCCCAATGGGGCGGGGGCGTGAAAAGCAATAAGCCCGGCGAATTCACCGCCTGCCCGCACGGCATCTGGGCCGACTCGCGCGGCGATCTCTATGTGGGCGAAGTGCAGGATAATGGGCGGCTGCATAAATATGTGCGGATCTGAAATAAGAATTTAACGCAAGAGGCGCAAACGACGCAAAGGGCGCAAAAGGGAAAAAACGTTTGCGTCCCTTGCGCCTTTAGCGTCCTTTGCGTTCAAACACTCCCAGAAACGATATGTTGCGTCGTTTGCGCCGTTTGCGTTAAAAAAATCACCAGAAAGCGAAACATACCCATGACCGGAATTTCACTCTGCCCGGTTCCCAATTTGCCCCTGATCGAGCCCGGCGATGACCTGGGCTCGTTGATTGTTCAGAAGCTGGCCGCAGCCGGACAGACCGTGCAGCCTGGCGACATTTTTGTGATTGCCCAAAAGGTGGTCAGCAAGGCCGAGGGGCGGCTGGTGCGGCTGGCTGAAGTGACGCCCGATGCGCGGGCGCAGGAGATTGCACAGATCGTGGACAAAGACCCGCGCCACGTCCAGGTTGTGTTGGATGACAGCAATGAGATTCTGCGCACGCGGCGCGGCTTGCTGGTGGTGGAGCAGAGCAGCGGCTGGGTCTGCGCCAACGCCGGCGTGGATCGCTCCAATGTGGCCACATCTGAGGATGGCGATGATGTGCTGGCCATGCTGCCGGCGGATGCCGACGCCAGCGCCGCCCGCATTCGCCAGCGGCTGCTAGAACTTTCCGGTCTGAATGCCGACACCAAGCTGGGCGTGTTGATCAACGACAGTCACGGGCGGGCGTGGCGCGTGGGCACCGTGGGCGTCTGCATTGGCTGCGCCGGGCTGCCCGCGCTGTGGAATCAAAACGGGCTGCACGATCTCTATGGCTATGAGCTGCACGCCAGCGAAGAGTGCATTGCCGATGAGCTGTGCGCCGCCGCCAGCCTGATCATGGGGCAGAGCGACGAAGGGAATCCAGTAGTCCTCATTCGGGGCTATCAGCCGCCGCCTCATTTAGCCCCTACCAACGCCCGCGTCATCCAGCGTCCGGCGGCTATGGACGTTTTTCGGTGATTAGTTGATTCTTTGTTCAAACTTGTCTTCTGTTCCGTATAGCAGCATAACTGTTCCTTACCACTAGCTGTTCTATAGATGGAAGAAAGCTTATGGTATACTTTTAAAGTTCTTCAGCTTAGATGTTGCTGTGAAACGGTAATACTGGGAGAGAGAATGAAGTATAAGAAAACAGATCCCACCGAGCAGATTGCACTAAATGATTCCCTACTCATTGAAGGAGATGCATTATGCAGTCTCAGGTCCCTACCAAAGGATTCTATTCAATGTGTGGTCACATCGCCTCCTTATTGGGGTATGCGCGATTACGGGATTGAAGGCCAAATTGGACTCGAAGCAACATTACCTCAATTTATTAGTCGTCTCGTTACTGTATTTGATGAGGTAAAAAGAGTTTTACGTAATGATGGCACGCTGTGGCTCAATATTGGCGACGGATATACCAGTGGTAACCGGCGGTATAGGGCGACGGACAAAAAAAATGCTGCGAGAGCAATGGAGATCAGACCTGATACTCCAGAAGGTTTAAAGCCCAAAGACCTTCAAGGCATTCCGTGGAAATTAGCATTTGCCCTTCAAGATAGTGGGTGGTACCTGCGAAGCGATATCGTATGGCATAAACCCAATGCGATGCCAGAAAGTGTCAAAGACCGACCTACACGAGCTCATGAATATTTATTTATGCTTTCAAAGTCTGAAAAATATTATTACAATTATGAAGAGGTAAAAGAGCAAGGACGAAATGGAACACGGCGCAATCGTCGAAGTGTCTGGAATGTGAATACACAACCATTCCCAGAAGCACACTTTGCAACATTTCCTCCGGCCTTAATTAAACCATGTATTTTGGCCTCTACAAGACCAGGCGATTACGTTCTGGATCCATTTTTTGGCTCAGGAACAGTTGGGGTTGTATGTATTCAGCATAACAGACGGTACGTCGGGATCGAGTTACATCCTGAATATGTTGCCATAGCAGCAAATAGGCTTTGCAGTACAAAGGAACAAATTATTAAGGTTGCTGCATGACACAGAATATAAAAATACCTTCCCCTAGACTCCAGATTGACTTTTCATTTATTCTTGGTCAAATTCGCACTTTATATCTTCAAGACGCCGTGAGTAATACAGTTGAGCAAATAGACCTTACAATATTAGATAGAGAATTGTCCTCGTACGTACCACAAGCAGGTTTAAAAGCGTTAGCAAAGCACGGATTACGGGGAGAGTTGGTTTTTCCTGTTCCCTATCTTTTGGAGGCAAATCCGTATCTTCTCGGATATTATCGGTTATTGCTGGGGTTCAGCCAAAAAGAATTCTATACATCCAAGCTTGGGGTATCAGGATTCAAATCTATGGAAGTAAAAGGAACTTTAAGCCAGAAAAATAAGCTTGCTTTACCACAATTGTGTACTGAGCTTATTGATAGTGCAATTGCATTGATAAATGGCATCGGAGTTGATCGTCTTAGCAGAGATCTGCTTGATGACTTGACATTGTTGACAGTTGGCCCACAGTTACGCGGTGGAGCTAACGTACGCAAGGGAATTGCCGGGATCATTGAGGTATTTGAGGCTATACATGAAATAGTCAAACATGCTACTACTGAATCTACGCCAAGCGCGATTCAAATCATGAACGCAGCGGGAAGAAGAGTATATATCGAATTCGCCCCTGATCCAGATATTGTTATAGCTGAAGAGATGAATGTCAATAGCATTCGAAAACTCATCGCTATTGAAGTAAAAAGTGGAACTGATTTTTCCAATATCCACAATCGAGTTGGTGAAGCCGAAAAGAGCCATCAGAAAGCAAAAGCTGATGGCTATGTTGAATGCTGGACCGTTGTGAATGTAGATCGAATGGATCTAGAGATGGCTAGCCGAGAATCACCATCTACTAATCGTTTCTATCGCATTTCGGCTTTGAAATCGAGAACGGGTGAGGAATATGAGGATTTTAAGTATCGCGTTATAGCTCTTACAGGAATTAAGAACACATAATTCTTCTGAAAGCCGAATTTTGTTTTATGTCCAAATACCCACATTTTCAAGTTATCAATGTTTCGCGTATTAGCGGATGCATATTGATTTTTCTATTTACCCTTTTTACGGCAGCCTGTGGCCCCACCAGTGCGCCGCCGACGCCGACACCCACTAAAACGCCGGCGGCCCCGGCCAGCCAACCGCAAGAGGTTACGCCGGCAGACACACCCACACCCGTTCCCGTCCCCACCGACACGCCCATGCCGGCGCCCGTGGAACCGGCCACGGCCACGTCGCTGCCCGCCAACATTGCGCCCTACACGGGCGAAGTGGCGGCTGATCCATCGCTCCTGCACCAGCGGCCCATTTTTATCTGCGTCAATAATGACCCAGTGGGCCGCAGCGCCCATTATGGGCTTGATCTGGCCGACCTGGTTTATGAATATATTGTAGATGGCTTTACGATTACGCGCCTGACCGCTATGTATCAGAGCCAGCAGGCCGACCGTGTGGGGCCCGTGCGTTCGGCGCGCTATCCCAATGTGTGGATGACCTATATGTACGACGGGGCATTGGCCTGTTCGGGCGGCAGCGATTTTATTCGCTATTTGCTTAAAAATGAAGTCGGCTTTCCCTATCTGGATGCGGATCTTGACGATCCATCGCAAACCCGCTACTTTACCAGCCTGGGGACCGATTACCGCACGCGTATGCAGGCCAGCACAGAGGGAGTGCGGCGCTGGCTGACCGACAACAATCGCCAAAAAGAGTGGAGTCGCCCTGGTTTTGAATTTAGCCCTGAGCCGCCCAGCGGCGCCGCCGGCGCGGCCAATATCATCGACATTTCCTACCCCGGCGGCAACAGCGTTGAATGGCGCTATGATGCCGGTCTGGGTTCCTATTTGCGCTTTCAGGGCGGCGAAGAGCAGGTTGACCCGGCCACCGGACGCCCCATCACCGCCGAAAACGTCATCGCCATTACGGCCAAACACGAGCTGACCGATATTGTAGAGGACAGCCTGGGCACCAAGAGCGTCGACATTGAGCTATATGGTTTTGGCGATCTGCGCGTCTTCCGCAACGGCCAGGTCTACGAAGGCACCTGGCGCGCCGATCCGGAAACCCCACCGCGCTGGCTTGGCCCTGGTGACGTCATTATCAAACTCAAACCCGGCCAAAGCTGGGTGCAGGTTATCCGCGAAATCAGTGAAATTAGTTATCAATAGTTCATCATTTTTTTCAGAGAACGGAGTCTACCATGAATCTAATCCCCTTCATTAGCCAGTCTGGAAAGAAATGCGGCGCTCGCCCATACCGCATCTTGGCGCTGGCCACGATGGTAGTCGTATTTGCTTTCTGTGCATTCCCCGTTGCAGACCCACCGTTGCTCTATGCCAAAGAAAATGCAAAAGACCACACCCAGGATGATCCTCAAACTGGCGGCTATTACTATACCGTCGAAATCGGTGATTCCTGGGCCATCATCGCCGAAAAGACCGGCGTATCCGCCGGTGAATTGCAGCTCGCCAACCCGCAAGCCATCCGCGCCAACTACTGGCTGCGCACAGGCGAACGGCTCTTTATTCCCACCGACGAGCCACAAGCTGCCGAGCCGCCAGCCGATACTGGTCAAACGGATGGCGAGGCCACCTATCACATTGTGCAGCCAGGCGAATATTGGGCGCTGATTGCCGAACAGTATGGCGTCACCACCTCCGCGCTGCTCAACGCCAACCCCGGTTCTGTGCGCGCCGGCGCCGTACTCTATACAGGCGAGCGGCTTTTGATTCCCGGAACGGGAAATGCCGACGCGGCTACGGAGGAAAGCGGATCAGAAGCGGCAACCGAACCAGCAGCCACAGAGGATGCCGCGGAAGAAGCCCCAACCGAGCCCGCGGCCGCAGAAGCTGCGCCGGAAGCCACCGCCACAGCGGAAGAAGCAGCTCCCACAGATACGCCAGAACCCGAACCGACCGCCACGCCCACAGAAGAGCCCACCGCCACACCGACGGAAGAGCCGACCGCTGAGCCCACCGCCACGCCGGAGCCGGCAGTGGAAAGCAGCCCGTCCGCGGCCACCGTCCACGTGGTCGGCGCTGGCGAATATTGGTCGCTGATCGCCGGTAAATATGGCGTCTCCACCAGCGCGCTCATTGCGGCCAATCCGCAGGCCGTGCGCGCCGGTTATGTGCTCTATGCCGGCGAGGAACTGACGATTCCCGGCACAGGGACCGGTGCGCCAAGTGAACCGACCGCTACGGCGACATCGGCGCCGAGCGTTCAGGAAGAAGCAACGGCCACACCGGAAAGTGCGGAAGAAGCGCCGTCGGCAGAAGCCACGCCCACCGCCGCCGAAGAGACGAATGGCGATAGTAACGCGTCCGCGGACGCCGCCGCAGTTGATGCCGAGTGCCCGGGCGACTTTGCCGATTATCCAAACCAGATTACCAATGTGCTTAACAGTGCCGGCGCCGCGGGGGCCGACACGCTTTCCACCTTCTTAAAAGGTTGCAACGCCCTGAGCGCCTTTGAAAGCAACGATTGGACGGGTGATGACCGCGCCGATCTGGTGGTCGTTTATGCGAATCCGAATCCGCAGAACAACTTTAAAGAGAATGACCTGCTCATTTACAACGCGACCGCAGACGGCTTTGAACTAGGGTATCATGCCCGCGCGGCCGGCGAAGTGAACTTGCTTTCGCTCATTGACATGAATGAAGATGGGCAGGCCGACATTGCCTGGATCGACACCACTTGCGGCGCCAGCACCTGCTTTGCCACCGTCAACATTCGCAGTTGGGACGGCGCGGCCTGGGAAGATTGGACCGACGGCGCCATCACCATGGCCTATCCCGAAGTCTCTTTGGAGGATGTGAACTCCGAAGGCAGCGGGTTGGAGATTGTGCTCAATGGTGGGCTCTATGGCAGCGTAGGCGCCGGTCCGCAGCGGGCGCGCGTCGAAGTGTGGGGCAGCGTGGATGGCGCGCCCTATACGTTGCTGAGCAAAACCTATAATGCCAGCGAGTGTCTCTATCACACGGTGCTGGATGCCAACACCGCGCTGCAAAAGGGTGCAGAGGGATTGGCCGATGCGCTGGCGCTCTATCAGCAGGCGGCCACCGATCAGGCGCTCAAAGCGTGCTGGGTGCGCCCCGATGAATTGGCCGAATTGCGCAGCTTTAGCCTCTTCCGCCAGGCGCTGGCAGCGGCCAATATGGCTGATGCCGAAGGCGCGGCGCAGGCTGTGGCCGACTTGAGCGATCAATATCCCGGCAGCGTCTACGACCAGTTGACGCAAGCCTGGTACGCTGAATATCAGGCCAGCGGTGATCTGCAGAAAGCGTGCGCAGTGGCCACCCAATTTGCCGAAGACAATCCCGAAGCCTGGGAAATGTTTGCCGACTATGGCTACACCAATCCCACCTTTAGCGCCATTGAAGTGTGCCCGGATCTGAGCGCACCAGCCGCGTCGGCAGAGGGCGCTACTGAACAGGAAGATGCCACGGCAGAAGACGCCGCCGATGAAGCAGCGGAAAGCAGTGACGCAGCATCCTCCACCGAGACAAGCGCTGACGCCGTAGCTGCGGCTGCGGCTGCCAATATGCCAACCTGCCCCGAATCGTTGGAGACCTATCCCGATGACCTGCCCGCCGTGTTGACCACTGCCGCTGGTGATGCCGACGCCGTTGCCGCTTGGCTCGTCAGTTGTGACGCCCTGACCAACGATCGCGGCGCCGTCGCTTTGCTCGACCTCAATGGCGACGACATCAATGATATGGTGCTCTTCCCCACCATCATCAGCGACGTGGGCTTTGGGCCGGATGGTGCGCAAGGGTTGGTGCTCATCTATCACGGGCAAGCGGATGGCAGCTATGAATTGGCCGCCCAGCCCGACATTTTTGGCAAGCCGCGCCCCATTGAGATTAGCGATGTAAACGCCGACGGCAATATGGATATTGCCTGGACCGTGGAGGGTTGCTCCACCTTTTGCGTCACCGAGGTGCAGTTGCTTTCGTGGGATGGGGAGGAATATGTGGTGAACATTGCGCCCGGCGCCACCATTGCCGAGGGCCAAGCCGCCTTTGAGTCTCTGCCGGACGGCGATCCAGGCCAGGGCAAGGCGTTGGTGTTGACCGGCGGCATCAGCGGCACGCCCGATGGCGGGCTCAACGTGGCGCACGAGGAAGTCTGGGAAAGCATTGACGGCGGCGCCTATCAGCGCATTCGCTGGACCTATGATCGTGAGGCCGACGGCAGCAACTGTATGGGTCTGCGCTTGGTGGAGGCCGATGTGGCGCTGCAGGCCGCCGCCACCATTGGCTATGACGAGGCCGTGGAAAAATATACCGCTACCATCGATCCCTCACTAGAAGCGTGCAGTATCTTTGGCGCCACCCCCGAGGAAGAGATCATCGCGCTGCAAGGGCTGGCCAGCTTCCGTCTGATTCAGGCCCAGGCCCTGAGCGGCGATATGGATGCCGCCACTAACACACTAGCCGCCCTCACCCAAGGCCAACCCGACGGCCAATACACCGTCGCCGCCCAGCAGTGGCTCGACGCCTACAACGATTCCGGCGATGCCAACGCCGCCTGCGCCGGCATCCAATCCATCTTTGACGAACATCCCGAACTCTGGCAGATCACCGACCAGTTTGGCTACAATCACCCGGCCCTGGCCGCCGAACAGATTTGCTTTATTCCGTGAAAGCTATCGAGTATTGAGTATTGCGTAAGACTTCATTCGTCGACGGAATTACGCGTTACTTGACACTCAATACTCGATACTCAATACTCAATACACCCCTAGGAGACCACCCCATGCCCTTCGACGTCCACGCCATTCGGCGTGAATTCCCGGCGCTGCGCGAGCTGTTTAACGGCAAGCCCGGCGTCTTTTTTGATAACCCCGGCGGCACGCAGGTTCCGCAGCGCGTCATTGACGCCATTACGGATTACATGATCCGGCGCAACGCCAATGTGGGCAGCGGCTTTGAAACCAGTCGCCGCACCGATGAAACCATTCAGCAAGCGCGCGCCGCCGCCGCCGATCTGCTGGGCGCCGAGACCGATGAAGTGGTCTTTGGCAACAACATGACCAGCCTCACCTTCCAGCTTAGCCGCGCCCTGCAAGCCGAATTTGGGCCGGGCGATGAAATTGTGCTGACGCGGCTGGATCATGCGGCCAACGTGAGCCCGTGGCAGCTTTTGGGGCGCGACAGCGGCGCTGCTGTCCATTTTGTGGATGTGGATATGGAGAGCTGCACGCTGGACATGGAACACATGCGCTCGCTGATCAACCCACGCACCAAGCTGGTGGCGGTGGGCTATGCCAGCAACGCCGCCGGCACCATCAACGACATTCAAGCGGCGATCAACTTGGCCCGTGAAAATGGTGCGTATACCTTTATTGACGCCGTCCAATACGCCCCCCACGGACTGATCGACGTCAAAGCGCTGGAGTGCGATTTCCTGGCGTGCAGCGCATATAAATTTTACGGTCCGCACGTAGGCATGCTCTACGGCAAGCGCGAGCACATGAACCGGCTGCCCAAATATCAGGTGCGCCCGGCCAAAGACACCTCGCCTGGCCGCTGGGAGCTGGGCACCAAAAATCACGAAGGGCTGGCTGGGACTGCCGCCGCCATCAACTATCTGGCCGACATTGGCGTGCGCTACGGCGGCGCCGATCTGAACGGGCCGCGCCGCGCCAAGCTGGCGGCGGCCTGGCAGGTAATTCACGAATACGAGATGAAGCTGATCGACAGCCTGGTGGGCGGCCTGCAGCGCATCCCCGGTGTGCGCATTTATGGGCTGACCGCACCGGCGGATTATGCCCAGCGCGTGGCCACGGTGGCGCTGCGCAAGCAGGGAACCATGCCTGAGCAATTGCGCCAGGCGCTGGCTGATGAGAATATCTTTGCCTGGGACGGCAACTTTTACGCCGTGGATTTGACCGAGCGCCTGGGCGTCGAGCCCAGCGGCGGTCTGCTGCGCGTGGGGCTGGCGCATTACAACACGGTGGAGGAGATCCACCACTTTTTGGAAGTCATTGAGCGGGCTTAAAGGCCAAGGTTTAATAGCCACAAAAGACACAAAAATCACAAAATTGGGTGGGCGTTTTTGTGTTTTTGTGGCCATTCCATCCTCTTACAATGGAGTGATTCACAATGGCGAAAATCGGGATCGGCGTTATTAGCTTTGTACACGGGCACGTCAATGCCTATTGCCACACCATGCTCACCACCATGCAGGATGATGTGCGGCTGGTGGCCTGTTGGGATGACGACGCGGCGCGCGGGCAAACGCAAGCGGCCAAGTTTGGCATGAGCTACTCGCCCCACGTGGAGGATGTGCTGCACAATCCCGATATTGACGCCGTGATCGTCACCTGCGAAACCAATCGCCACCCCGAAATGGTCATTGAGGCGGCGAGCGCCGGCAAGCACATTTTGTGCCAAAAGCCCATGGCGCTTTCGCTGGAGGAATGCGACCGCATGACGGCCGCTGTAAAACGGGCCGGCGTCAAGTTTATGATGGCGCATCAGATGCGCCACGACCCAGCCAATATCAAAATGAAGGAGATTATAGAGAGCGGCGTGCTGGGCCGGATCAGCCACCTGCGCCGTCGCCACTCGATCTCGGTGCTGCTCAACGCGAGCTTTGTCAACGGATCGACGCGCTGGCATTTTGACCCGGCGCAAAACATGGGCATGTTTATGGACGACGCCTCGCACGCCACCGATTTTATCCACTGGATGATGGGGCGGCCCATGAGCGTCATGGCTGAAATTCAGAACACGGTGACCGATTTTTCGCCCGATGATACCGGTATGGCGATTTATCGTTTTGCCTCGGGCGCCATGGTGTCGCTGCTCAACTCGTCGGTGGCGCTGGCGGGTGAAAACACCTGCGAAATTTATGGTGATCAGGGCGTGCTGATCCAGAATCACGATGATTCCCCCTCCACCACGCCGCCGCTGCCCCCCGGCGCCACGCTGCTCAAAATGCGCACGCGCCAGCAGCCCGAGTGGCGCGACCTCGGCCTGCCCATCCCCGAAAGTCACGGCGTCCGCATTGCCGCCATTCCCAAGCCCTTTATTGAATGCCTCAAGCATGATGCCGAGCCACCGGTCACCGCCCACGATGGGCGCGTCGCCGTGGAGATGGTGCTCAAAGCCTATCAGTCGGCGCGCGAAGGGCGGCGGATTTTGTTTGACTAACCTGAACCAGTTGCGTGAGTGAAAGTTTGCCGTTGTGGAAGGAGCAACGATGTTACAAAATTCACCAGCGCGTCTGCATCACTCACTGCCCAATTTATTGCGTTCCATCCCCTATTTGCGTAATCTGTCGCCCGAGATCATTGACAGTCTGGCCGCGGCTGCATCGCGCCATACCTATAGTACGGGCGCCACCATCTTCTGCGAAGACGATCCGGTCTATGGGTTGTGCGTTATCGAAAGTGGGCGCGTGAAGGTTTGCCGCTTTACCAAAGAGGGGCGCGAGCACATCCTGCGCCTGTTTGGGCCGGGCGATACCTTTAACGATGTGGGCGTGCTGGATGGCGGCCCCAATCCGGCCACGGCCATTGCCTTTACAGATGTGACAATCTGGCGGATTGCGCGGCCCGCTATGCAGCAGATTGTCAATCGCTATCCGGCGCTGGCCTGGGCGTTTATTGAGAGCTTGGCTGGACACACCCGCTATCTGGTCGGGCTGGTGGAAGATCTGGCCATGCGCAGCGTCAAGGGGCGGTTGGCCCATCTGCTGCTGGAGCAGGCGCAGGCCAATGACGCCAGCAGCGTTCCCCGCTATATGACGCACGAAGAGATGGCCAGCCATTTGGGCACCGTGCGCGAAATGGTGGGCCGCGCTCTCAATAGCCTGGCCGCCGCCGACATTATCGAGATCGAGCGCCATCGCATTGTGATTGTGGATGCCCAGCGTCTGGCCGAGGAAGCGGCGGTTTGAGCCTTGAGACCTGATTGACCGACAAATTTAATCTTTCTACCGCGAAGGGCGCGAAGATGCGCAAAGGGTACTCGAGTAGAATCTTCGTGTTTCTTTGCGATCTGAGCGGTAGAATAAGATTTTTTCGTCAACCAGGCATTGAGACATAAGTCGCAGCCAAACTCTCAAGAGTACGTATATGCTGGCCCTAGCAAATGTGCGTGCCAAACGGAGTCTGTCAAAATGGAGCCATTACCAATTGTCCACCTGGCGCTGTGTACGGGCTGCCGGCGCTGTGTCGATATCTGTCCCACCCACGCGTTGGCGCAAAGCGACGGCAAAGCGCGACTGCAATTCCCCGCCCAATGCACCTACTGCTCGGCTTGTGAAGATATTTGCCCCGAAGGCGCCATTGAGCTGCCCTTCCTCATCACATTTGCGCCAACCCCTCCGCCTGATTCTGACCCGTAGCACATTGAGGCAGCGTAAACCAAAAGGTTGCGCCCTGGCCCTCTTCGCTTTCCACACCCACCTGCCCCGCTTGTGCTTCCACCAATGCTTTAACAATGGCCAGTCCCAGCCCGGCGCCGCCCGTAGGCTCGGCGCGGATGCGGCTGCTTTCCGCCCGATAGAAGCGGTCAAAGACATGCGGTAGATCCGCCGGCGCAATGCCGGAGCCGCTATCGGCCACATCAAACCGCACCATGTCGGCCGCCATCGTGGCGGCGCCGATGCGGATAATGCCTTGCGCTGGCGTGTGGCGCAGGGCATTGCTCAACAGGTTGTGCAGGACCTGCTGCAGCCGGTCCGGATCGGCGTACACCTGAACATTGGGCGCCTGGTCATCCACTTGCAGCGTTATCTGCTGGGCGCCGGCCGCCTGTGCAAAGGCGTTGCGCTCGGCGGCCAGCACGGCAGCGATGGCAACGGGCTGGCGCTCCAGAGGCAGGCGGCCCGCTTCGGCTTGGGTCAACTCGTGCAGATCGTTGACCAGGCGCGCCAGCAGGCGCGTTTCATCAAAAACGGTCTCCAGTTCGGCGGGCTCCAATGGATAGACGCCATCCAACATGGCCTGCAAATTGCCCTGGATCACGCTGAGCGGGGTGCGCAGTTCGTGGGCAATATCGGCTGCCAAGCGCTGGCGCAGCGCTTCCTGCGCGCGCAAGCTGTGCGCCATCTCGTTGAAACGCTGCGCCAACTGGCCGATCTCATCCTCGCTGGTAACCGCCACCCGCGCCGCCAAATCGCCGTGCGCCACTTGGGTGACGGCGGCTTCCAACTGGCGCAAGGGACGTAACATACCCAAAAGCAGCGAGCCGCCCGCCAGGATCGCCACCAGGATCGCGCCCAGTGCGGACAATAAAATGGTGCGGCTCAAATCGCTCAGCACCGCTTCTTCGGCGGGCCCGATGGTGGGCAGAGGCAGCCTGGCCACCAGCAGCGCCACCGTTTGCCCCTGCTGCACAACGGGGACACCGGCCGCCAGCGCCGCGGCGTCCACCGGTTCCGCGCCACCGGCCAACGGCGCGCCGCTGACAGGTTCCACCACAACTAATGTCCCCGCTGACAATTGATCCTGCCGTTCCTGCGCCATGCCGCGTCCCATAGGACCGGCGCCCCTCATCCCCGCCATGGTGGAAACGGCGAAATCGGTCTGATCCAGCCATGCCTGCACGCTGGCCCACGCATTGGTTTCGGCGTAGCGGGCGGCGGCATCATCGGCAATCAACTGAAGCTGGCGCTGTTGAAAGCCGCTTAAATAGGTGCGGTAGGCCGTAGCGGCGCTGCGGTTGATTAGCCAACCGGCGCTGCCCAGCGCCACGGCGATGATCAGCGCAAAGGTGAGCAGAAGCTTGGTGGAAAGGCTCATGGTTGTTCGCCCTATCATTGTGCCGAGCCACCGTCCCCTTCGACACGCTCAGGGGACGATAGCTTGGCCCTATCGATTATTGAGCCGATAGCCCACACCGAAAACGGTCTCGATGAGGGTGGGGTTGTGGGGATCTGGTTCCAACTTGCGGCGCAGATTTTTCACGTGGCTGTCCACCGTGCGCTCCAGCCCGGCGTAGTCGTAGCCCATGCCCTCTTCAATAATCTGCGTGCGCGTAAAGGCGCGGCCGGGGTTGCGCATGAGCAAATGCAAAATGTCATATTCGCTGGGCGTCAGGTCGATGGAACGCCCCGCCCGCGTCACCAGGTGCGCCGCCGGGTCCAGCGTAATGTCGCCAATGTGCAGGGCGGGTGTGCTGGGCAAGGCCGGGCTGATCTGCGTCCGCCGCAAAATGGCCTTGACGCGCGCCACCACTTCGCGCGGATTAAAGGGCTTGGTCACATAGTCATCCGCCCCCATTTCCAGCCCCAGAATGCGATCCACATCCTCCACGCGGGCGGTCAACATGAGGATGGGCGTGGCGGCCAAGTCGGCATCGGCGCGCACCAGTTGCGTGATCGACAGTCCATCGCGTCCGGGCAGCATCAAGTCGAGCACCACCAGATCCGGGCGCCGGCTGCGAATGAGATGCAGCGCGCCGTTGCCATCCTCGGCGGTGATGACGCCAAAGCCGGCCTGCTCCAAATAGCTGCGCACCAGGCGCACAAGCCGGGGGTCATCATCGACGACCAGAATGGTTTGCTGGGTAAGTGAATCCATCGGTGTCACCATAGGTTTATCCGCGTAAATCAGCGTTCATCCGCGTACAAATTCAAGCTCTCTGCGGGATTGTGGGCTGGGCTAGGAATGAATTCCCAGCCTGCTACCGCAAACGTGCTAAAGCACGTTAGGATGATGGCGCCCAACCGGTTTTAACCGGTTTCCTGTGCCAGACACAGAATTCATTCTGTGGTACAACCCCACAAAATCTCACAGAACCCAATTTCATTTCTACGAACCGCATGTACATACAAACAACTGCCGGGACATTCATCACCGACAGTTGTTTATTATCCATATTTTGTTTGTTTCGGCGAAACCCTCATTACTACTGCGTTTGTACCCGCCAGGGGCCTTGGGGGCCGAACTGATTGCCCGTGCCGGCGCGGGGTGCATTGTCATTGATGCCGTCGCCATCTTCGTCTACAAAGTTGCCGCAAGCGCCGTCACCATGACCGCCCATCCCGCGGACGCCAGCGCCATTGGGACCCATTCCACTGCTCAAGCGACCAAAGGAACCGCGGCCCTGCTGCATCATGTTGCGACCGCCGTTTTGGGCGGCCACACCCGCCTGCGGCGCGTTGTCGCAAACGCCGTCGCCATCGGCATCCACGAAGGCGCCCGCCGGGCATTCACCATAACCGGGGCCGGCGCCGTAGCCGGGGCCATTGCCGTTGGCCAAGGCCACGACGGCAAACGACAATACCAGCACCACTGCCACCACACTTGCCAAAATGAATATGCGTTTCATGTTATCCTCCATTCATTGGATCCTTGCGATCCATTTGTTGTTTATTTGCCTGGGCTGTTTCCCGTTGATGACCCCATTATCGCACGGGGATATGGAGAAGATATGGAGGACAAATGGAGGATTTTTGCAGATATCCTACGGGCTATTTCTGATCAAAACCGCGATGCGCCTGCGCGCAAAGTGGGATGTTTGCGCGCTGTTTTTGAGCAAAGTGGGACGTTTCCCGCCAAATTCTGTGACGTTAGCGGGATGGGGCCACTTTATACTCAGTACACCGCAACGGTGTTGGCGATTCAGGCGTCGGCCTCGTTTTGTGAATCCGGCCCTATTTCTCCTCGTTGCGATCTACTGATACTGTAGCCATCGACAACAAAACTTGAGCAAAAGGAGCCAACATGTTCACCCTAATTTTGACCAAACTGATGTCCTGGATAAGCCGTAACTGGCCCGTGAAAGAGAGCGGGAACGTGATATTTTCCGATTTCGACGAATTTGGCGGCGCCGGATACTTTTACGATTACAACGAATATTTTGGTTTCTAAAGCCTGGCGTCCACGTGACACTGTAATCGGCACAGAAACCAGCTCTCAATAAAGACAAAACAATTTCATCCCAAAGAGCCCTTGAAAGGATTTAACACATGAACAGCATACGCACACTCATCGCCCGGTGGCTGGAACTTTATTTATCGGCCCAAGCCAAAATCTATCAGAACGACCCCAACGCATATCTCTATTCATTCTGGTATTGAGGAACAGCAAACCATGAACGCAACCTTTTTCTTCACCTATGATGTGTTCCATTTCTTGACCGGCGCTGCCTCCCATTCCGCTGTGGATCCGGTCGCCAAACGCGCCTATAAGCGAGTGGAGAAGTATTACGGCCAGCCCAATCCGGCCCTATTCACCCGGCAATTTCTGCAGGAAGAAGGCGCCGATATTGTCAACGATTACATTCACGGAAAATTGGGGCGACACCGCGCAGCCAAGGCGCTGGCACAGGCGTGGAATGCCAACGCAAATCACCTTTCGACCCAGCACCGCCGCTATCGCATGGCCAGCACAGTCATGACGGCCGACCTCTTTTTCATGGAGTTGGCCAAGGAACTGACCCCCCAATAATTCCGCGGTGAACAGAATGCAATTAATCACGGTGGCCGGTCAAAGCATCCAAGTTGGGAATATGGCGCCGGCGGCGGCGCAACAAGAGGGCCATTAGCTGGTCCAGGAGCTGTTCGGCCGCCCCAATTTCAGCGTTACTGGCGTCGGGCGTAGTCCCTTGGCGCAACTGACGCACACGCTGAACCGCATATCCCAACACATTTAGCCCTTCGTAGTACAACCCTTTGCGCTGATAATAGCGGACCAAGCCCAACGCCGAGCCGCCCAGCAACTCCCACTCGGCGTGATCGGTTGCCCAGCGCCAGGCCGTCTGGATATTTTCCAAATTCAGTTGGACTGTACGCAAGGCCGTGGCGGCGTCTGGGCCAAGCAGGCGACCCTCCTGTTCGCGCACGAGCACCAGAAAGTAGGCGGCATGTTGGGCCTGCGTTTCTTGCATGGGGTCCATCTGCGCCAGCTTTTCGCCGGCAAAGCTGCGCAACAATCTGTGCATTTCAAAGCGACCGGGCGCCAACCGGGATAAGAGGGATTTCTGATAGAGCGCAACCAGATCCGGCAGCGAGCCATCGATGACCGCCAGCGCCGCCGCCCGCTCAATGGCGCCATGAAAGACCGAGAGTTGCGCCAGCACCCGTTGCTGCCCAGGTTCCAGCAGGGACCAGGCATACGTAAAAACTTGACGCAAGCTGCGGTGACGTTCCGGTATATCTCGATGCGAAACGGTCAATAGATCGAGATCCTGCTGTTGCAGGGCGGTGGCGATTTCGGCGCAAGTGAAATACTCGGTCCAGGCGGCGGCGAGTTCGATACCCAGGGGGGAACCTGCCACCAGCTCACAAATCTGCACAATCGCGGCGAAGCTCTCCGGGTCGGCGCTGAAGGAGGGCGTATGTTGTTGCGTGCGCGCCATAAAAAGCTGAACCGCCGCCGTTGGCAACCGCTCCTCTTCTGGCCGGTGCGCTGGAGGGGGCAAAGGCAGCCCCGCAAGGCGAATCACATGCTCGGCCTGCAGCAGCAGGGGCGCGGTGGAGGTGATCAGCACATGCAGGTCGGGCAGATGTTGCAGCATGTCCATTACCAGTTCAGCGGCCGGCAAGGCGTGCTCAAAATTGTCCAAGACGAGAAGCAGGGGCGCGGACGGTATGCCTGCCAACAGATGTTCACGCCAGGCCAGGTCGTCTGTCATGCCTGAGTTTAGGCCCAATGTCTCCGAGATGGCCGATGCGATCCCTTGCTGCAGGCTGTTATCCGTCTCCGAGCCAAAATGTGCATCAAAACCAGCCAACGATACGAACCAGATGCGGTTAGCAAAATGTTCCAGCAGCACATGGGCAGCCGCCACAGCCAGCCGCGATTTCCCAATGCCGCTTTCGCCAACAATGGTCACCAGCCGCGCCGCACCCGTCAACAACGTCTGGATCTGCTCGAGTTCGGTCTCGCGTCCATAGAAGGTGGTAAATTGAGAGGGCAGATTCTGGGCGGGCAACGTCGGCCCAGCGGGCGCGGCATTAGGTGGCGGCCGCAGATCAACGATGCTGGGGGTGGCAGCGGGCGTCAAAGAGAGTTCGACCGCCACATCCGACGCCAGGGACCCCGTACGGATTTGCGTATACAATTCCTGGGTCGCGGCTTCGGGCTCCACCCCCAGTTCCTCACGCAGCAGACGCACGCACTCTTGATATTGACCCAGGGCGGCAACGCGGTCACCGCGCCAGGTGTAGAGCTGCATCAGGTAGCGGTGCGCCAGCTCGTGCAGCGGATCCAAGGCCAACCACCGTTGCGCATAGGCCAGGGCGGCGTCATACCCGCTTGCGCCCAGAGCGCTATATCCTTGCACCAGCGTCTGCATGGTCACAACCAGCTTTTGGCGCAATTGTTCGGCTTGAATGATCTGCCAGTCGTCGAAATCGGCGCTGTCGGAGAGGGAGAAGCCGCGCAGAAAATCGTCTGTGTACAGCTCTGTTACTTTACCCCATGCCCCCAATTGGGCCGCTGCGTCGCTGATACCATCATTGGGCGCTGGGTGATGATGGGTCAGTCCTTCCTCAAAGCTCACCACATCTACCCACAATCCAGGGCGGCGGGCCATGCCAATGTGCTGGCGACTGATTTCCAGCCACTCTTTGCCAATGGCGCTCGTCAAGTTGGATAGCGTGCGGCGCAAATGGGCGCGCGCCTCGCTTTGATCGTAACCGGGCCACAACAGGGTAGCCAGTACGTCGCGGCTGTGGCGTTGCGGGCTGACCGCCAGGTAGGCCAATAGCGCCAGCACTTTGCGGCGCTCCACATGAATGGTGACACCGTCTAATTCCACACGCGGTGGGCCGAAGAGATAGAGATGCAGGGTAGTCATGGTTGCCAGTATATACAAAAATGCCGGGAACGTCGAACTCTGCTGGCGGGTCGCACAAAGCCGAGACCAAATGGGGGGGTTCTTTGACGTTTTGTGGGGTAAAGCCGCTTTGGTTTCGATACGGCTGGAAACTGCCCCAGCTTACTCAACCGCCGCTCGTATAGTTGCACTCCAATAGCCCGCGGAGAACAGAATAACGTTGCGGCAGGCGCCGTGGGCTGGAACCATAGAGGAGGTGGGCGGGTTTCAGTGATCAGCTTGCATTTCAACCATCGGCTCAATCTTGTCGAACAACTCCGCCGCCAGCGTGTGGCGCTGCGGGTCGGGCGTCATGGTCAGCAGCATGACTGTGTCGCTCTCGGCCAGCAGGCTGTGTGGAATGTTGGCCTCCAGCAGCAGCAATTGGCCGGGCGTCAGCAGTTGGCTTTCGCCTTGAGCGGAAAAGTGCAATTGCCCGGTGATGACCTGCACGGCAATCTGACTGCTGGTGCTGTGTTCGCGCAGCCTTTGGCCGGCGCGCAACGCGAATAATACTTGGCGGGCATGACCCGAGCGGGCGAGTATTTGCACCGTGGGTTTATTTTCATCAAACTTGGCCAGTTGTGATAGGTCGAAAATGTGCATTGTCTACTCCTTGCGTGTTGCGTGTTGCGTGTACCGGTTGAGAAGTTTGTTCGTTATGGCGTATTTATTTCGTTTACATGGCTTAAAAAAGCAGGGACAAACCGCAGATTACGCAGATTGACCCGATTTCCTGTGGGTGCAGAAAAAATCTGCGTCCATCTGCGTAATCTGCGGTTCCAATAGTTTCCGGCTGGCCATAGGACCGGTTACTGCTCAATCAATATCATAAAGTTAGCAGTGCTCAGTCCGCAGTTATCAGTAGCTAGTTCGGAACTCACACTGAATACGGAGCACTGAATCCTGAGTCCGATGGACACCAAAACGCTTATCTTAATGGCCTTGACCACTCAATCACCCGCGGGAACAAGCATATCGCGGTCGGCCGCCACAAACTTGCTCTGCACCATGCGGCCCAACTGTACGGCCACCGGCAGCATGGCCGCCACGTAAAAGAGATACGCCGTGCCGTGCAGAAGGCCCTGCCACGGCACCATAAAGATGCTGGCCCACACCAGCGCACTGCCCACGTTCACGGTGGTCAGGCTGAGCCAGTTGCCGCCCAGCCGCGGTTGTTCGGCCTCCATCAAATAGCGCGCCGCAAAATAGGGAATCAGCGCAAAGCCAAATTGGAGCACCCAGCCGTAGATCAGCGCTTGCGGAGCGGTGGCCTCAATGCCGGCGCCGGGAAAGCCCGGCACGCCCAGCAGGATCAGCGGCGCAATAAAGACCGGCAGCAGAATCCACACGTAGGCCATGAGCAGATGCCAGCCGCCCGCCGTGCGCAATTGCTGCCCCTGCGCCAGCGCCCGCGCCGCCAGGATTACCAGCGTCACGGTGGCGCTAATGTGCAGCAGCAGACCTGGCACGGTCACCCACAGCGCACCGCCCAGCCACGGCCCCAACACCAGCCCCAAGGCGCCCAGCGCCATGCCCCAGAAAATAGCGCCAATCGTGCGCTCGGTGGCCAGACTGCGCCCTGTCAGCTTAGGCATCAGATCCATGAGCAGCCCGGCGAAGACCAGCGACAAAAAGCCCCAATTGTTGGCATGAATGTGCACCTCCAGCGGCACGCGAATGCGCAGCGGTCCGCTCCAGCCCAGCCACAGGCCCGTGCCCACAGTAATGCCCAGCAGCAGATAGGCCAGCCCAGTCACATAAAATTTTACGCTCGAGTTATATCCGCCCGATCCGCCGCTGCGCATCCGCCAAAGCTGGCCGCCCAATAACGCAGCCGCCGCAAAGATCAGCATGCCGCCGGTCAGGATCAGCGTGCCGTTGATGCTGGGAATGCCGGCCAGCAGCACGACCAGCCCCACATTGAGCGTCAGCCAAATGTCCCAGCGCAACGGTGGGCGCGGCTTCCCTGCCCTTGCCGCCGCCAAGAGGGGCAAGACGCCAAAGAGCACCTCGGTCATCATGCCCAGCGTAATAAAGTGTACGCGCAGCCAGCGGATGCCCTGAAACCAGGCCAGCAAATTGAAGCTGGTAAACGACGCATCCAGCGCCGCCAGCAGCGCCACAAACAGGTATAGCGAGGCCATCAAAAAATAGGGATTGGTCATCTTTTTCTCCTTATCTACAAAAGCAAGCACGCCTGGCCCATCCTCATCTGAAATGGAGCCAATGAACCACTCAAGTTCAACACCCACAGCATATCACTGGGGGCGAGGCATGTATTCGACTTTTGTCGGATTGGAAAAAATCGTTGCCCTATTTCAACTTTTTGTGTAAGGTTTCAATCTCGCTCTCTAAATTTTCGACCTTTTCCCCAAGCTTAGCAATCTGCTCTTGAAGCGCACTTAATACCTGCACAAGCTGCTGTTCGGTACTTGCCGATTTGGGTGGGCTGGCGGGTGGCGCAAAAGGGGCGGCCAGCCACCACGGCTGCCAAAAAGAGACATTTTGCGTCTGCGCCAGCGTTTTGTCGAACTGGGCGCGCAGGGCTTCTGAATGCTGAATGGAGCGGTCGGCCGCGCGCTGCATGGCGTCCATCATCATGGAAGAGTAGCTGCTGGTAAATTTGTCCCACAATTTAAAGCTTTCGCGCAGCGCTTTTTGCTGATACGTTTCCTGGCGCGCCGCCGCATCCGCATCTGCTTTGGTCGCATTGGGCTGGCGGAAGGTCGTTTTGCCCTTGGCGCTGTTGAGCGTCAAATCCATGAGCGACTGCTGGATAAAGGCCATGGCGTCGGTGAAATCGGTAAAGTTGTGCTCTTCCCCACTCTGCACGTGTCGAATGTGACCGCGCCATTCCACCCGCGGTTCGCCCGGCACATCATCCCACAGATCTTGTGTAAAGCGCATCACAAATGAGGCAATATCGCGTTGGCTCTTTTTCATTTCATCCTCCACTTTCCACGGCTATGGTCATACAGGAGAAGGAATTTTGGATCAACAGATTACACAGATTTTAAAGATTACTTTTCTGAATCTGTGTAATCTGTGCAATCTGTTGATCCCTCTTCTTTAATCCCCCAGCCGGATCTGTTCGTACAATTCTGTTGTTTCGGGCAGCGGCTCGATTTCAAACTCTTCCACCAGCTTTTGCACGCACTGGGCGTAGGTGCGCAGCGCCAGCGGACGGTTGCCCTGGGCGGCGTACGCCTGCATTTGCACCCGATACGCGTCTTCCCAGACCGGGTCGATGGTCAACACGCGCTGGGTCAAGCGGATGCTCTCCAGCGGCGTCTGCGCCAAGAGCAATTGGGCCAGCGTGGTCATGGCCCCCAGCGCCAGCACTTGCAGCCGCTCGCGCTCGGCGCTGGTCCAATCTTCATAGCGGCGCTCGGGCAAATAATCACCAATGTAGAGGCTCACCGCTGCCTGGTAGCAGGCAATGGCCTGCTGCGTGAGCCCCGCCACGGCTTGCCCATTGGCCGCGGCATTTTGCAAAAGCTGGTTGCCAATGGTGATCAGCTCTTCAAACGCTTCGGTATCCAGCCACACATCGGTCAAATCCAGCCCATAGGCCAGCCCGTGGCGCTGCACAAAACGGGGCTCGACGCGCGGCGGGCGGTCCGGTTCCAGCGCTTTGTTGACGGCATTGAGCGCCACTTTAAAATCGCGATCCCCCTTTTCCTGGTCCAGCTCTGGCCAGAGGCGGTCGATGATCTGCTCCTTATGCAAATATTGACGACGCAGCGTCACAAAAAGCTGGATCAGGTGAATGGCCTTTTCGCGCGTCCAGGCCGTGGCGGGCAGCTCCCCCCCCGCCCGCCAGACGCGAAAGCCGCCCAATGTGCGGATACAAAGGGCGGCCTTGGCCAACGTGCTATTGGTATGCTGAAAAGCCAGCGTGCCAGCAATCAACTCGTCGGCGCGCTTAAAAATTTCGGCCTCAGTTTTGTCGAGATGATGAATGAGATTGGCCATGTGGAAAGGGGATTAGGGATTAGGGATTAGGGATTAGGGATTAGGGATTAGGGATTAGGGATTAGGGATTAGGGATTAGGACCGCGCGTGACGATTCGCGCGTAGTCCCAATCCCCGATCCCCAATCCCAATTTCTACTCAAAAATCCAGGCGTCGGTGTTGCGCGGCCAGTCGATCAGAGCGTCGCCAAACCAGAGCGCGATTTCGCTGGCGGCCGTGTCGGGACCATCGCTGGCGTGGACCAAGTTGCGCCCGATCTCCAGACCAAAGTCGGCGCGGATGGTGCCGGGGGCGGCTTCAGCCGGCTTGGTGGCGCCCACGGTGCTGCGCACGACGGCAATGGCGCCGGTGCCTTCCAGCACCAAAGCCACCACAGGCGAACTGGTAATGTATTCGATCAGCCCCTTAAAAAAGGGACGCTCGGCGTGGACGGCATAGTGCTGCCGCGCCAGCTCATCGCTCACGTGGATCATTTTCATGGCTGCCAGCTTTAAGCCGCGGCGTTCAAAACGCAGAATAATTTCACCCACCAGCCCGCGCTGCACAGCGTCCGGCTTCAAGATTACAAACGTTCGTTCCATTCTTTTTGACTCCTATTTGTTTTGTTTTTTTGGGGAGTAGGAAGTAGGGATTAAGCAGTAGGCAGGGATTCCAGCAACACCTACTCCTTAATCCCTACTTCCTAATTCCTACTCCCTACTCCCCCTAATTCCATTCCGGTTCAAACGGTGCGCAGCGCATGTGGACATCCAGCTTGCCCAGACGCAAGCCCATATCGTGCTCTACAATGTCGCGCGTCACCTCGACCACCTCGTCGGTCTTCATAGGGATATCCACATCGGGTGCGGCTTCGATTTCCAGCCTAATATCCACCGAGCCGCCGCGCGATTTGACCATGGGCACTACCGTGATAACCTCGGCCAGTTGATCCAGGTGCCACTGCAAACGGCGGCCAATGCTGTCGATGGCCAACTCCGCCGAGCCGCCCTCGGCCGTACGGATGCGCACGCCGCGTCGCCGTCCGGCCAAAATCTCCAGCCAGATCAACATGCCGAAGAGCGCAATGGCCGCTACGCCCAACGCCGCCTGCCCAATCATAAAATTGGTGGGGTCGTTGGCTTGCCAGCTCTGCAACGTCTCACTCAAGGTTGAGGTGGCCGTGCGCAATTGGCCCAAAGCCTGAATCGGCGTTACGGCAACATAGCACGCAATCAGCAGCAAAAAAAGCCAGATTAGCGTCGCCGTCAGCCGGTTAAGTGTGGACATAACGAATACCTTATCAATAGCAAACGAATTTCCGTACAACAGCAGCGCATTATACCGCAGAGTATATGAGTTGGCGAACTTCCCCCTGTAATAAATAGACAGCGGCTCCACAAGACGGTGCAAATCGTCTTGTGGGGCCGCTGTCGTCGGGGACTCATAGCCCATCACCTAATCATTTGAATCATAGTTTAGACAACGTTATTCACCACACGCACATCTTGCTCGTCCTGCGCATAATTCTGTGGGCTTGCCGTCTCATCCAGCATAAACAGGCCCGAAGCCACGTAGAGCAGCACGCCGGTGCCCAGGCTGCCGATGCTAAAGGCGGCCCAGATCAAGCGCACCAGGTTGGCGTCAATGCCCAGCTTGGCGCCCATGCCGCCACACACGCCCATCAACATGCGGTTGCGGCGGCTGCGGCGCAGCGGGAAGCGCTCGCGCAAGCCTTGCAGACCCGAGCGCACATTGCTGCTGGCGGGCTGACGGTTGGCAAAGGAGGCGCGCACACGGTTGCTGGCGTTGTTAAAGGAACTGCGCCAGTCGCGGTCCCCGTTGCGGTTGAGCAGCAACATACCGGCGCCAATCAGCAGGGCGGGCCAGAAGAAGATGCCCAATACCGCCCACGCAGCGCCCCACAGCGAACCCAAAATGCCAAGATTGGAGAGCAGCCACAAGATGCCAAAGCTAATCAACATCACCGCCGCCATGCCCAGATTGCGCTGGTTCATCTCAATGGCGGCGGGTCGCTCCTGGCCTCCGCTAGAGGTGCCCACGGGCAGCAGCAGCCACAGCGCCCCATAGGCCAGGAAACCGCCGCCGCCGCTGGCCACCGTGGCCACCACCCACAAAATGCGCACCAGCACCGGGTCCCAGCCTAAGAAATCGGCCAAGCCGCCACAGACGCCGCCCACCGCTTTGTTGTGCGGGTGGCGATAGAGCATGTTCACGTTGCGCTGACCGTTGCTTTCAATATTTTCAACATTCATAACACTTTGCTCCTGAACATTCTTGGCCGCTTGCAGCTTTTGTTTGCGCGCCGTCTCGGCGGCCAATTCATCTTCTTGCACAACCGTCCAGCCACTTTTGGGCTGCTCGGCTTCTACATTTTCCACATTAATGGGATTAACTTGCCCATCATCCACGTTTGTCACATCACGATTGCTTGTTTCCATCACACCACCATCTATTCCCTCATCATGCATTTGCGTACTCATTGGTTCTCCTTAGAATTTTCACTGTTGATCAAAATCTTGCGGTTGATCAACAGTACGCACGCTTCCCAAAAAGGTTTCAACCCTGGCGTAACTATCCAATATTCAGGGACAAAGTTAGTGCCAGTTGAGTAGGCCACGGCAGTTTGTGGCCGTATCGAAACCAAACGGGTCTATATGCCGCTCTTTATTGAAAAGATACGTCCTGGCGCCAAATTCGTGCTAAAATAGCATAATGTCAACTTTCACAAAACCAACCGAACTGCTTGCCCAGACTGCTCACCGCCCCTGGCCGTTGCCCACCGGCCCTTGGGTCATGACGCAGCGCTGGCAGGATCTGCTCTTTGCCCACTGGCCCATTGCGCCCAATGTTATGCGCGCGCTGGCGCCGCCGCAACTGGAGTTGGACCTGTTCGACGGCGAGGCGTGGGTGGGCGTGGTTCCCTTCCGCATGAGCAACGTGCGCCCACGCGGCATTCCGGCGCTGCCTTGGCTGTCAGCATTTCCCGAACTTAACGTGCGCACCTATGTGCGCGCCCGTTCGGACCGCGAGCCCAAGCCCGGCGTCTACTTTTTCAGCCTGGACGCCGCCAATCCGGTGGCCGTGGCCGTAGCGCGGGCGGCCTATTTGTTGCCTTATTTTCGCGCCAAAATGCGGGTGCAACATGCCGCCGAAATAATCCAATACAGCAGCCAGCGCACGCACGGCGGCGCGCCGTCCGCCGACCTGGTTTGCCAATATGGCCCAACCAGCCCGGTCTATGCGGCCGCGCCCGGCACACTGGAGCACTGGCTCACCGAGCGCTACTGTCTTTATACAATTGGTCGTCAGGGAAAGGTTGTACGCGGAGAAATTCAGCACCAGCCGTGGCCGCTGCAACGCGCCCAGGCCCAAATCGAGGTCAACACCATGGCGGCGGCCGCCGGGCTCACCCTGCCCGCCGCGCCGCCGCTCCTCCACTTTGCCGCCAGCATCGACGTGCTGGTCTGGCCGATTGCACCGGTCCAATCATAAACAGAGCGCAGACTGCGATGCACGGCATCCGCAATCTGCGCCCTGGGAAAAACGTAATCAGCCGTGCGTCGCAGTCGAAGCGGCACTCTTCTCATCACGACAGTCATACGACATGGACTAGTGCCGGTCGAGTAGGGGCGGCCGTTTGCCCCGTATCGAGACCAAACGGGTCACACCCGCTCACTCTGGTTTCGATACGGCTCCAAACTGCCGGAGCCTACTCAACCGCCGTTCGTTCTCCCGTGCGCCGGACTCAAGTAGCTTAGCTTGATGCGCATGGGCAGGGATGCCGCACCTACGATTCAAAAAAAATCAGCGCAAATCCAATCAATCTGTAAAATCTGTGTTCTATTTGTGTTTAATTGCTAGCCTTGCCCCGCCCACCAGCACGCGGCGCAGGATTTTGCCCGAGGCCGATTTGGGATTTCCTCCACAAACTCCAGACGGCGAATCTTTTTGTGGGGCGAGACACGTTCAGCCACCCACGCCATCAGCTCTTCAACATCCAGCTCACCTTTGCGCACCACAAAGGCTTCGGCAACTTCGCCCGCCTTCATCGGCGCCAGGAATCACGGCGGCGTCGGCAATGGCCGGGTGTGTCAGCAGCAGCGCTTCCAGTTCGGCCGGCGCCACCTGGAAGCCTTTGTATTTAATCAGCTCTTTGACCCGATCCACAATATAAAAATAGTGTTCATCATCGGCGTAGCCAATATCGCCGGTGTGAAACCAGCCGTCGGCATCAATGCAGGCCGCCGTGGCCTGCGGATTGTTCAGATAGCCCTTCATCACCTGCGGCCCGCGAATCCAGATTTCGCCCTGTTCGCGCAGGCCCAGCGGCTGCTGTGTGGCCACATCAGCTACGATCACTTCGGTGTTGGGCAGATTGGGTCCTATAGTGCCGGGGTTGTCCGCCGCCTTGTAATCGGGGCAGACATGAGTTACCGGGCTAGTTTCGGTCAAACCGTAGCCTTGCATGACAACGCAATTCAGCCGTTTGGCCGCCGCTCCGGCCAAATCCGCGCTCAGCGGCGCCGCGCCGGAGGTGATGTAATTGAGCGACGACAGGTCATATTTGTCCACAATGGGGTGCTTGGCCAATCCCAAAATAATGGGCGGCACCAAATTCATGCGCGTGATTTTGTAATCCTGAATGAGCTGCAAAAATTGCTCCATGTCGAAGCGCGGCATGGTCACCACGGTGGCGCCTTTGGCCAGCGTGTAGTTCATAATCACCACCATGCCGTAAATGTGATAAAAAGGCAGGATGCCAATCACCGTGTCGTCGGCCTCGATCAATTTGGAATCGGTGACGCCCTCCATCTGCACCATGTTGGCCACCAGGTTGCGGTGCGTCAACATGACGCCTTTGGGAAAGCCGGTGGTGCCGCTGGAATAGGGCAGCACGACGATATCCGCCGCCGCATCAATATCCACCGCCGGCAAAACGCCGTCGCTCTGCAACAGGCTGGCAAACGGGGTTGCGCCTTCCGCTTCGCCAAAGACGAAGATCTCCTCCACGCCGGTTTGGGCGGCCGCTTCCTGAGCTTTTTCTAAAAAGAGCGGAATGGTGAGCAAATATTTGGCGCCCGAATCTTTAAGCTGCTGCGCCAATTCAGCGGCCGTATAGAGCGGGTTGACCGTTGTGTTGACGCCGCCCACCATGGCCACGGCATGAAAAGCCACCGCATATTCGGGCAAATTAGGGCTGTAAATGGCCAGCACATCGCCTTTGCCAAAGCCGCGCTTGGCCAGGCTGGCCGCCACCAATCGGATGGCGCCCGCCAACTGCGCATAAGTCAGCGTGCGCCCGGAAGGCCCATCGATGAGCGCCGGTTTGGCGCCAAATTGAGCGGCGTTTTGCAGCACATAATCGGTGACGGAGAGCGCGGGGATTTGCACATCGGGATACGGACTGCGGAAGATCATGGTTGCCTCCTGGACATATGTAGACAATGTCGTTAAGTTAAGAAAATAGCTTGTCAAAGTAATCAGTTTTCAGTGCTCAGTTTTCAGTGTGTGTCGAGACTGACTGCTGAAAACTGGGGACTGAGCAATGCTAACTTAATGACATTGAATATGGAGAGTGGAATGAGGAATGTGGTAAGTTGTAACCCATGACTTTACCACATTCCTCATTCCTCCTTACGGAATCCACTGGATATTTTGTTCAAGCCAGTTGCCAATATCGCCGGCAATGGGGGCCACAACTTGGGCTTCGCCACCGCTAGCCGGCGCGGCCCAAATTTTCCAGGCGCCGTCCCGGTTGCTCAAAAAGGCCACCCAGGCGCCATCGGGACTCACCGTGGGATCAACGTCGCCGGCGCCGCTGTCGGTCAGGCGCACCACGCTGCCATCGCTCACGTTGACGCGATATATTTCCGGGTTGCCGTGGCGGGCGTCGCTAGAGAAGGCCACAAAGCTGCCGTCGGGCGCCCAGTCCGGCCGCGTGTCGGCGGGGATGTTGGTCAGCGACTGCCGGTTGCCGCCGTTGCCCGTCATGGTCCAGATGCCGCAGCCGTTGCCCCGCTCATCGCAGCCGCGAAACGCGATCAGGTCAGCGGTGGGGTGCCAATCGGGCGACTCGCCAAAGCTCAGGTTCTGGATGGCGCCATTCTCTTCGGCCCACACAGTATAAATGCGCCAGAGCCGGTCCCCCTCACGATTGCTGGCAAAGACCAGGCGGCTGCCGTCGTGGCTCCAACTGGGCAGGCTGTCTTCGCCAAACTGGGTAAAGCGCAGGCGCAGGCCGCTGCCCGGATCAACCGAGCCCAAGCCGATGTTGTCGGCGCGCAGATCGTGAAAGGCCAGCCGGGCGCCGTCATTGCGCATGGCCGGCTGCGACGCATCGTCCACCAGCACGCTGGGCGCGCCGCCGCTGCCCACCGGCTGCGCAAAGATCAAGCTGCGTCCGCTCCCTGGCTCGCGGGCGGAATAGAGAATGCGCCCGCCGCTGGGGCTGCCGCTGACCACGGGGGCGCTAACGACCGGCTCGTCTGCCGGTGCGGCGCTTTGCGGCGTGGGCGTGCTGGCGGCGGGATTGGCTTCAGTTTGCGCATTATTGACCGCGCTCTCATTGCCTGCAATGGTTGCATCAACCGTGGCAGCGGCAGTGTCCCCTACTTCAGGCGCCACCGTGTCGGACCCATCGCAGAGGGCCTGGTATTTGTCGCGCTTGCTAATGGAGCCGGGCGTCACTTGGATGGCAATGGCCGCGTTGTATTGTGATACGGCGCCGCACCAGTTTTGATCGGCCACCAGCGCATCGCCATATTGCATATGGGCGCGCTGCAAACGCTCGCGCACGTCGCGATAGCCGGCGTCCAGCGCATAGAGTTTCTCCAGCGTGGCTACGGCTTTTTCCCAATCGGCGCCGCTCAACGTCAGCACGTCCAGATAGGCCGCAATGGTGTTGCGGGCAGTTTGCGCTTCCGGCGCACCGGGACGCACGCCTAGGGCTTTGTCCAGCGTGCTCAGGGCCGGTTCAAATTTGTCCTGCCGCTCCTGTTCGATGCCCAGACTGAGATAGGCGTTGTAAAGCAGCGCGTTCACCTGCTCGCTGGCGTCGCCCGCTTGCCGCATCTCCTCCAAAAGCGCAATGGCGTCTTCCCAACGCCCCGATTCAAAGGCAAGCTGAGCCTGGTCAAATTGCGGATTGGTTGCGTTGGCGGCCTCATTGGTTGGGGCCGCCGTAGCCACAGACGCCGCGGGCGCGGGGTTGCTCGCCCCCACCTGCGCCGCCGCCGCCTCGGGGCTGATCTGACCGGAAGCCAGCGCCAGCAAGATTTCGATGCCATCCGCCGCCGCCGTGTTATTGGGGTCCAGAATCAGCACGCGGCGATATTCTTCCAACGCGGCCTCCAGATTGCCTTCGGAGCGGTAATCGAGCGCGCGCTGCAAAGAGATGCCAATCTGCTGCCGGCTCTGCAGCTCCAACTGGCTCTGGCCGGCGCGGATGCCCAGCACAATGGACAAAATTAAGATGGCCGCCGCCAAAAAGGTAACAGAACCCAAAACCCAGCGCAGCCATTCGGGAAAGACAAAACGTTCAGTATTTTCTGGTGTCATTATCTATTTACATCACGGTTGGTATAACAACAAGACCCGCCCGGCGGCATCTTCAAAACGGATTTCCAACGCCGGATCGGCGGCGGTCAGATCGACGGGCTGCGGCAGGGCCAGCTCATCCACAAAGGGATGCTCGGGGGAAGCCTCTAGCGGCGTGCGGCTCACATCTGCATGGGCCAGCGTCACAATCAGCGCGCCATCCATGGGACGGGTTGGATAGAAGCCGACCTGAATGGCGTCGGCCGCACTGGCGCTGGCCTTTACGGAGAGCGCCGCGGCCTCGTTAGCATAACTCAGATCGCCAATGCCCACTACTGGGTACCAGACTTCGCGCCAGTTCACCAGGCCGCCTTGCGGCAATGTGTAATGTTCAAAAAAGCTGGGCGCCAGCCCACCGTGCAACTCCACATAGCTCGAATCATCATCGGTGTAGTTGCTGGGCGGGAGCGCATCATTCCAGCCGGGGCTGAACACTTTGCTGCCGCGCGCCACGTCAGCGGGATAAAAGCGCACCGCGCCGGCGTCGCTGGCGCCATCGTAAACACCCACAAATGGCCCGTGGGCCGCCGGATATTCGAAGAAGCCCAGATATTGATTCCAGTTGCCCAGGCGGCTCAAATCACGACCGTCATATTGGGGCCAGGTAAAGAGTTCCCCCGGCTGCGGCAGCGCGGGATCGTTGGTGCTGTGAACCATCATCTGCTGGCCGGGCAACACAAAGTGAAGCTGGGCGCTGGGCGAATTGCGCTGGCCGGGCGCCAGCATGGCCGTCTGCCAATAGTCGAACGTCACCGCGTCATCGCTCAAGTTTGAGATGCTGGGCTCGACTGTAAAACTGGCCGCGCCGGCCAGCAGCGAAATCGTGATGCTGGCGTTGAGCGGCCGGCCATCCTGCGGCGTAAAGAGCGTGACCGAAGCCAGCTCTGGACTGTGCTGTAAGGGCAGCACGCCCCATTCTGTTCCCCACTCATAGCCGTGTTCGATAACCGGAATATTCCACTCCAGCCCGCCCAGTCCCAGCCAGCCGCGCTGATTGCCCGGCCCCCAGCGCGTCGGCTTGACCACCGTGTTTTGATAGAACATGCGGTTGCCGGTCGGTTTATGCACCACTTGCCACAGTCGCCCGCCCAATGCGGGCAGAATGGTCAGCTCCAAAAAGGCGTTTTCCAGCACAATAGTGCGAAAGCGGCGCTCTGTAGGCGTGGGCGCTTCGGTTTCAAAGCGCTCATAATCGAACACTTTATACGGCCAGTTGGTATCAGGATCGACCGCATCGCTTTGGTACTTTTCAAAGGGATAGACGGGCAGCGTGACGCTGCTTTCATAATAGCGCACCGTGCCAATGGGGGCGGGCGCCGGTGCGGATTCTTCCCGGTGCTGAGCGGCGCTGATGGGTTCACTATTTAGCGCATCAGTTGTTGAATTATCACCGGCCGCGGCGGCAATAGAATCATCCTCCCCGCGGCCAGAGCCACAAGCGGCCAGCAGCGCCAGGCTAAACAGAATGAGCAACGCCAACATGGCGCCGCGCGGGCCCAAATAAGCGGCAAAACGCGCCGGTCGATTTTGACGGGCAGCGCCATTTGCGCCTATGCTTTTGAGCCAAGAACGCACCACACAAATCGCATAATCAAATTGCTTCATAGCGGCCATTATACATCTGAGCGGGATTCCCCCGAAAATAGTGCTATCGTTCATTACTTTTGGTTTTTGCAGCCATCACAAATTTGCTCAGTGGGCTGGAGGTGCGTCTCCGTTTTGGGGAACATGGTGAAACAAACCCCGAATCTTTGGGGATTCCGGGATTGTTTCACCGGCGGTGTCATTTTGCCCCTTTTCCCCGACACCCCGTGTGGAGGATATCGATCCGGGAATGGCCGTCGAACAAGAACAGGACGCTGCTTTTGTCTAAGATACGCAATCTCTATTACGGCTGGTGGATCGCCATTACGCTGGCTATTACCGAAACCATCTCCTGGGGCGTGGTCTATTACGCGTACTCGGTCATCATCACCTCGCTGGAGGGGGAATTTGGCTGGTCGCGCGCTCAGGTGACGGGCGCCTTTTCGCTGGCGCTGCTCATCGCCGGCGGCATGGCGATTCCGGTAGGCTACTGGCTGGATCACCACGGCGCCCGCTGGCTGATGACCGCCGGTTCAATTGCCGCGTCGATCCTCATGTTTGCCTTTTCGCGCGTGCAGACGTTGACGCAGCTCTATTTGGTT
Source organism: Caldilineaceae bacterium (assembly GCA_041391125.1). GTDB lineage: Bacteria > Chloroflexota > Anaerolineae > Caldilineales > Caldilineaceae > JACKBC01. The sequence goes on along the minus strand of JAWKON010000032.1, from coordinate 27,638 downwards.
TGGATCGGGCTGGGCATGACGGCGGCCACGATTTTGTATGAGCCCGCCTTTGTGGTGGTGGCCAAATGGTTCGAGCGGCGGCGCAGCAGCGCGCTGATGATCATTACGCTGGCGGCTGGTTTTGCCAGCACCATCTTTCTGCCGCTGACGGCGCGGCTGCTGGCGCTTTATGGCTGGCGCGACGCCATGGCCTGGCTGGCCGTGTTGCTGGCGGTGACCACCATTCCGCTGCACGCACTGGTGCTGCGCCGCTCCCCGGCCGATATGGGGCAACATGTGGACGGATTGCCCCCCGTGGACCACGCGGATAGAACGCACGCCGCCCGCAAACCGAGCCTGACCGTGGGCGAAGTGTTGCGGCAGCCGGCCTTTTGGTGGCTGGCGGTGGCGCTGGCCATTGGCTCTATGGCGGCCATCGGCATTCGCGTCCACATTATCCCCTTTCTGGAAGACCGCGGCTTTGGCGCTGAATACGCTGCCTGGATTGGTGGCTTTATTGGCGCCATGCAGGTCTTTGGTCGCATTCTATATGCGCCCACCGGCAGCCGCTTTTCCGCCTCTTTCATGGTGGGCCTGATCTTTGCCCTGCAAGCCGTGGCTATGGCGATCCTCTTTTTCACCCACTCTGCTGCGGGCGTCTGGACCTTTGTAATCCTCTTTGGCGCGGTCTACGGCGCCACCACGCTGGCCCGCCCGGCGCTGCTGGCCGACCAGTTTGGTTCGGCCCACTATGGGCGCATTAGCAGCGTGCAGTTTGTGTTTCAGACTTTGGCCACCACCTCAGCCCCATATATCGTGGCGCTGATCTACACAGCCGCCGGCAACAGCTATCAACCGGCGCTGCTGGTGCTAATTGGGCTGTCGTTCGTGGCTGTGGCGGCGCTGCGTTTTGGCCGGTTGTCGTTTCCTGCATAACTTCTTAACATCTCCATCGAAACTTCTTTAGAACTCGCCGCTATAGTGTTCCTGCGTCGGTTGGCGGATTTGGTGGGTAGGAATCCACCATATTTCTCAGACCGATGCAGCATCAATCCAAGCAGTGCATTGGTGCTTATCAAGCGTTTCTAAAGTTCAAAATGTAGGAGATGTGACATGAAAAATCAGATGAAATTGATGTCGAAAAGCAGTTGGGGCCTGGCGGTAATCGCTCTTGGCGTGGTGTTGACGCTGAGCTTGACGCCGCAACTGGTCAACGCGCAAAGCGTGGCCGAATCCACTTTTAACAGTCCGCTGCCCGGTGGTGAGGGGCCAGCGCACGATCACCCCGAGCAGGGCGCAAATCCGCGTGATTTGCTGGACGGCATCGTTGACCGCGACGCCATTTTGGCCGATGTTCTGGGTATTACGGTGGAGGAATTGCAGACCGCACGCGAGAACGGAACCAGCGTGCATGAACTGGTGGAGGAGTTGGGGCTGGACCCGGAAACCGTACACCAGGAACTAGACACTGCCAAAGCGGAAGCCGTGCAGCAGGCGGTGGAAGATGGCGTGCTGACCGCAGAAGAAGCCGCGGCCATTCTCAACCCGCCCGCCCGGCGCGGTCCCGAAGCTGACCCCAACGCCGATGCCGATGAAAATGCAGAACGCCCAAATCGCGGTCCACGCGCCAATCGCCCAGCGCCACCCAGCGATGAAAGTCCCGCCGATGCCTCTGCCGACCCCAATGCTGACACGAATGCCGATGAAAATGTGAATCCCGCCGCGGCCGATGAGAATCGGCAAGATGGCGGAGCGCCACGCGGCGGCGATTCAAATGTGCAGAACAATCATCCAGCGGAGAATGGCCCCGCCAATGGCCAAGGCGGCCCCGGCGGCAATCGACCGGGCAACCAGCGGCGCGGTCGTTGATTGAATCGTTGACTCATGTGGGCAAAACGCCCGCCATCTGCGCAGATGGCGGGCGTTTTTGTGCGCTTTGGCGCCACACGAAATCTTCAAAATTGACAATCCATTTATTTAGTTGTACCATCGAACTAAATTGGTTGTATTATCGAACTATCTATGATGGCAGACCACGAATTCCAAGAAAAGATGATAGCGCTGGTGCGGGCGTTCGGCTGGCATCGTCCTACCGAAACGCCGTGTGGCCAGCCCGTGACCATTGCCGAGGCCCACGCGCTGTTGGAAATTGCGCGCGCCGACGGCATCTCGCAAAATGAGCTGACCGTGAGCCTCAATTTGGCCAAAAGCACGGTAAGTCGACTTATTTCCAAGGTCGAAAAACGGGGATGGGTCTTGCGTCAACAGAACACGCAAGATCGCCGGGCGTATCAGCTCTTTCTTACGGCCAAAGGTAGCGAAATCGCCCGGCAATTGGCCCAGGCGCGCCAAGCAAAGATGGATGGAGTTTTGGCGCATATTCCCCTCGGGCAGCGCAATGAGGTGCTGAATGCATTGGATATATTGGTGAAAGCCATTCAAGCAGGAGGAACAGATGAAATTCTGGAGGATTAGTTTGTTATTGGTGGCGGTTGTGCTTTCCGGCTGCGTGCATTCGATGCGGCAGGTTGAAGTGGCAGCCAAAGGCGCTGAAGTGATGCCGTTTGATCTGAACAAAACAACCCACATCTTTGAAAAGCTAGATAATGGTGGTTTGCAGCAAGTGGTTGTGGACGAGTCCGGTGATATTGAACAGATTGCGCTGATCCGCCAGCATCTGGCCGAAGAGGCAGAGCGCTTTGCCCAGGGCAATTTTCACGACCCCAGCATGATTCACGGCGCAGCCATGCCGGGTCTGCATGAGCTGGTCATGGGGGCCGCCAATATTGCTATTGCATACAGCGAAATTCCCGCGGGCGGGCAGATTCTATATACAACCGATGATTCTGAACTGGTTAACGCCATACACGCCTGGTTCGATGCGCAGGTCTCCGATCACGGCGCCCATGCGGTGGATCACCGTTAGCCATACACCAGCAGCCCAATCACCGCCCCCGCCAGCACCAGCCACGCCGAGTTGATCGGCCAGCGAAACAGAATCACCGCTGATACGACGGCCAGCAACGCAGTCAGCCAGTCGATAATGGCGGCGCGGCCCAGTTGCCACGTCACGCCCATCATCAGCCCCAGCGCGCCCACGTTGACGCCGTCCAGCAGCGCCGCCGTCCAAATGGAGCGGCGCATAATGGGGATAATGTGTTTGAGCAGGGCCACAAAGCAGAAGGCGGGCAGAAAGATGCCCACGGTGGCCACAATGGCGCCCGGTACGCCGGCCAATATATAGCCCACAAAAGTGGCCGTGGTGAAGAGCGGCCCCGGCGTAAATTGGCCAATGGCCACCGCATCCAGCAGTTGCTGATCGGTGAGCCAGCCCAGGCGCAGCACCAGGTCATTGCGTAAAAAGGCCAGCAACACATAGCCGCCACCGTACAGCAGCGACCCTATCTTGAGAAAGACCAGAAAGAGCTGATCCAACCGCACCGATGTATTTTGCGCTGTCTGCACCATCAGCGCAGACAAGCCGCCCGCACTCAGCAGCGGCAGCATGGCCGACAGGGCATTTTTGCGCCACGCATTTTTGCGCCACACTTGGATGACGGCCACCAGCAGCCCACCGCCAAAGAGGATCACCAGTTCGTTAAATCCCCACAGATAGAGTCCAAAGACCGCCGCTCCCACCGCCAGCAGCAGCGCATTCTTGACCGCCTTTTGCCCCAACCGATAGAGCGCCTGCACCACAATAGCGATGATCACCGGCTTAATGCCATAGAGCAGCGCCTCTCCCTGTGGCGATGCGCCATATTTTACGTAGGCCCATGCCAGCACGCCCACGATGAAAGCCGCCGGCAAAATAAAGCAAATGCCGCCCACGATCAGCCCGCGCCAGCCCGCTTTCTCATAGCCGATATGAATGATCATCTCCGTTGAATTGGGGCCAGGCACCAAATTGGTGGCGCCGATCATGTCCAAAAAGTGCTGCTCGTCGATCCACTGCCGGCGCACCACCACTTCATCGTGCATCATGGCAATGTGTGCGGCGGGCCCGCCAAAGGCGGTGAAACCCAGGCGGGCAGCCAGTTTGGCGACTTCGCGTAAAGTGTGGGATTGAGTTTGCAAAGGGGCGCCTTTCTAAAGCAAACCAGTTTCAACCGGTGGCGTGCTTACCTTTCCTCTCCGGGATAGAGCCGGGCCGAAGGAACGGAGCATAAACAGGGCAGGTACGGCCGAATTATCGTGGATAAATTGCTGCATGACGAGATACACCAGCAGCACCGGCGCGGTCATCACCACCACCGCCGCCAGCAGCAGCGACCAATTGGTCACAGCCATCTGTTGCAACATGCGCAGCCCCACGGCCAGCGTATAGCGCTCGGTGGATTTGAGGAAGAGCAGCGGGTCCACAAAATCGCTCCAGTAGTGGCTAAAGGTGAGCAGCAGCACGGCCAGCGCCGTGGGCTTGGCCAAGGGCAGTGCAATGCGCCGCCAGATCAAAAGCGCGCCCGCCCCATCCAGCCGCGCCGACTCAAACAGTTCCCGCGGCGTGCGCCGAAAGGTCCAATAGAACATCAGCACATAGAGCGACTTTGTCCCCATCAGCGCCGGCGCAATCAGCGCGGCGTAGGTGTCGATGAGCCCCAGCTTGCTAAAGAGCACATAGCGCGGCAGCCAGACTGCCGTACTCGGGACCATCAGCAGCCCAATGGCCAGCATCACCAGCCATCGACGCAGATGTCCTGGCAACAACGCCATCGCAAATCCCGCCGCCGAAGCCGTGAACAGCGTCAACGCCGCGCCCAGCGTGCTGACCAACAGCGAGTTGCCAATCTGGCGCGCCAGCGGCGCAATGCGGAAAATTTCGACGTAGTTGGTCCAGGCCAGCACCGACGGCGCCCACTCCAATATGTGCGGCGGCGGCAAGCCCAGCGGTCGCAAAGAACTGGTCAAAACCCAGAAAAACGGTGCGACAAACACAAATGTCATGGTTAGCGCAGCCAGATGCCAGAGCCCTTTCTCCCAGTGAGTCAACCAGATTCGCCGCAAAACAAAAATGGACCACGAAGTGAGCGAAGAACCGCGAAGCCCCGCGAAGAAGGAGCGTTCTGCATTGCTCTTGGTGCACCTTCGTGCGCCTTGGTGTGTCTTCGTGGTCAACTCAGGTTTGCTCCCTAGATTTCATCCGCATAGCCCCAACCGCCCACCAGCCGATAGATCAGCCAGAGCAGCGCACCGATCCCTACAAACATGATCAGCATCATGGCGGCGGCGTGGCCTATGCGAAAGTGACTAAAAGCTTCCTCATAAATCAAATAGGGCAGCAGCGTAGTCGCATAGTTGGGACCGCCTTCCGTCATCATATAGACCGGCACAAAGCTGCTCTGTGCGCTGAGCAGAATATCGCGCAGCAAAAGCAAGAGCAGCCACGGCGCCAGCAGCGGCAGCGTAATGTGGCGGAAGAGCTGCCAACGGCTCCCCCCATCCAGCGCCGCCGCCTGAAAATATTCATTGGACACCCCCTGCCGCGCCGCAATCAACAGCAACATGCCTTCCCCCACACGCAGACAAGACATCAACACCAACGCAATCAGCGCCGTGTCCTCGCCGATCAGCCAATTCACGGCGGGCAATCCACCCACTCCAGCAGCTTGTTGAGCGGGCCATACAGCGGGTTGAATATCCACAGCCAAATCAGCGCATAGGCCACTTCGGGCGCCACCGACGGCAGATACGCCGCCACCCGATATAGGCGTACGCCGGGCCGCGCATGATGCAGCAGCAACGCCAGCAGCAGCGCCCCCAGCAGTTGCAGCGGCGCTGCCAGCGCCACGTAAATGAGCGAATTACGCACGGCAATCCAAAAGAGATCGCGCTGAAAAATCGTAGCGAAATTGGCCAGCCCGCGCCACGTGGGCGCCGCCAGCGCGTCATATTCGGTAAAGGCCAGCATCACCGTGTACAGCGCCGGCAGGATCACCAAAAGCGCCGCGCCGACCAAAAATGGGGCCAATAATAGCCCTATTTCCAGCCGATAACGCGTGTGCGCGCGCCACCAGGATCGACGAGGATGGGTGATAGGCGGAGAGGTTGAGCGCACCAAAATGTGAATCCTGGGGCCGCCGCCCCTCCCCCTGGCCCCCTCCCCTCCACAAGTGGAGAGGAGGGGGAAAGACGCACTTTGTGCGTCAAGGGGGAGGAGCGGCCCACCTAAAGCGTAATCACCTGATCGGGCGGGCTGCCGGCCAGGGCGCCATAGAGATCGGGGAAGCAGCCGACCTGCACACCCTCCACCACATTGACCGTGCGAATTTCGCCCGGCTCGGTGCGGCCTTGGCCGTTGGCGTCGCACCAGCGCGGTTCGCCCTCGGCCAGGCCGCGCTCCAGCGCACACATGTCGCACATCATCAGCAGAATGTTCTTTTCCGCCGCCACTTTGGCCAGCCGCTCACCAATGGGGTTGCCCTTGCTCAGGAGCAGCGTGTTGTCATCAAAAAAGAACATGCCCACCACATCCACGCCATGCGTACCGGCCTCCAACTGCGGCAGAATCATCTGCCCCAACTTATAGCTGGCCGAACGGGGCAGGGCAAAAACATAGGCAATCTTCATACAGAATTTTCTCCTTTTGGAATATCGATCAACAGATTGCCCAGATTAAAAAGATTTCTCTTTTTGCAATCTGCGCAATCTGTGTAATCTGTTGCTCAAAATTTAAGAACCATGTGGGCTTGTTTACAAAATCTGCGCAAATGGCGAAATCTGCGGTTCATAAAATATCGCAATTTGTTACTGCCACCGTGTGGTCACACGCTGATGCAACACGCGTTTGACCACAAAGAGCACCAGAAACGAAATGATCAACATCATTGTGGACAGGGTCAGCGCAATCGTCAAATCCAGCTCTAGGCCGATATAGATGGCCAGCGGCATGGTTTGGGTGCGACCGGGAAAGTTGCCGGCAAAAATAATGGTGGCGCCAAATTCACCCAGCGCCCGCGCCCACGTCATCACAATGCCGCCCAAGAGCGTCGGCCAGGCCAGCGGCAGCGTGATGTGCTGCAAAATGCGCCAGGCGTTGGCGCCATCGATAGCCGCGGCCTGCTCCAGATCGCGATCCACGGCGGCAAAGCCGGAAATGGCCGCTTTGATGTAAAAGGGCGACGCCACAAAGACCTGCGCCAATACCACCGCCGCTTGGGTAAAAGCGATGCTCACGCCCACTTCATCCAAATACGCACCCAGCAGACCGCGCCGACCAAAGGTGATCAGCAGCGCCAGCCCGGCCACCGCCGGCGGCAGAATCATGGGCAGGTCGATCAGCGTGTCCATAATTGCACGGCCGCGAAAGCGGTGGCGCGCCAACAAATAGGCCAGCGGCGTACCCAAACCGAGCGTGACGAACGTACTGAGCGCGCTGGTGGTCAGGCTCAACTGGACCGCTTGCACCACCTCCTGACGAGCCAGATTTTCGGCCAATTGACGCACGGGCGAACGTAAAACAAGGGCCAGCAGCGGCAAACTCAAAAAGAGCAGAATCGGCAGCGCCAGCAGCAGCAACCAGGGCGCGGCCCGTCGCTGCCCCACGGCGCCGGCCTCCAAGTGCGCCGTCTCGTCGGACGGAGTCAATTCCATGCCGCTACTTGTCCTCACCATTTGCCGCCGCAAACCCATACGCGGCCAGCACCTTTTGCCCGTCCGGCCCCAGCACATAATCTACAAATTGCTGCGCCAATGCAAAATGCTCGCTATCGGCCAGCGGCGCAATCGGATAGCTGGCAATCGTATTCAACTCATCGGGGATGGAAATTTGCTGAATCTGGTCGCTCTGGGCGGCTGCATCGGAAGCATATACAATGCCCGCATCCGCCTCGCCCAGCACCACTTTGCTGAGCACCGCCCGCACGTTGGTTTCATATGAAACAACGTTGGCCAGCACGGCATCTCTATAGCCGGCGCCCAGACTGTCGCTGGCCGCTGCTTTGTCCAGAAATTCCAGCGCATATTGACCGGCGGGAACTTCAGCCGCCGCCAGCACAATTTTCAGCCCCGGTTTGCGCAAATCCTCCAATGTCGCCAGCCCGGCTGGATTGTCGCCAGGGAGTACCACGACCAGCCGGTTATGGGCAAAGACGCGTTGCGCAGCGCCGTCAATCCGTCCACTTTGCAGTGCCGCCGTCATCTGCGTCGCGTTGGCCGCAGCGAAGACGTCAGCGGGCGCGCCCTCGGCAATCTGTGTGGACAGTTGATTGGAGCCGGCAAAGTTGAAGACGATTTCTGTGTCTGGGTTGGCGACGCTGAAATTGGCGCCGATTTCACCAAAAGCGTTGGTCAATGAGGCGGCGGCGAAGACGGTGAGGGTGGTTGTTTTAGCGGCAGCACCTGATTGAGCGCCCGGCGCCGCAAACGGTGAACAGGCCATGTACGGCAAGTTGATGATGAATACCAAATGGTTTGTGCATAAAAGATCGCGCTTACAATTCTATGTCCACCTATACCCGGCTCTGTCATTAAGTACCATTTTACCCGGGTAGAAAATGGTACTTAATGACAGAGCCGAGTATATAAAGAGTATTGTTGCCATAGATTGTTGATGCACAGTTGACTGCTCTGCTCAAATGTGTTGCATTATAACACAAGGGTCTCATCAGTTCACGATAGATTGTCAGTTGCACCAACGCGATGTCACCATATGTTTGCCCACGGCGAACACATGTGCTACATTGTGCATCGTCAGCAATACGTACGATAGCCAATGTTGACCCAGCGGAAGTGAGCAGAAAAATGAGCAATTTACAGCTATTAGTTGGAACCAAAACGGGGCTCTTGATCTATCGGTCCGATGTAATGAGACGCGGCAGCCATAGATGGCCCCCACTTCTGACGGCTGGAGTGTCGACCGTGTTTGGGGCGATAGCCGTCACGGCAACCGTATCTTTGCCGGGATCAGCCACGCCGAACGGGGCGTCAGCCTGCAATTGAGCACCGATGGCGGCGCAACCTGGGAAGCGCTTACTCATTGTCCACACTATCCGCCGGAAAGCGGCCTGGCGTTGCGACGCATTTGGCAGATCACACCCGGTGCGCCCAGCCAACCGGATACCTATTATGCCGGCGTCGATGAAGCCGGCCTCTTTATCAGCCATGATCGCGGGCCACTCCCGGCAGGAGGTGCTGTCTCACCACACCCCGCCCGGCGCCAATTCGGCTGTTTCCAGCCGCGGCGGCATGACTCTCCACAACGTACTCATTGATCCCACTGCGCCGGAGCGAATTTGGGTGGCGATCGCATCGGCAGGCATTTGGCGTAGCGAGGATGGCGGCGCCATTGGCAGCCCTGCAATCAAGGATTGCGCACCTTCAACACCGCCAATGGACCGAGCTATCTCGTCCACAATGACCCACGATCCGCACAACCCACAAATCCTCTATCTCCAAAATATTGATGGCGTCTATTGCAGTACAGACGGCGCCGCTACGTGGCAGCCGTTCGAAGAGGGCTTGCCCAGTCGCTTTGGCTTTCCCTTTGGCGTCGATCAGCTGGGGAACCGCTATGTCGCGCCGCAGGATGGTGAAACCCGCGGCGCCATTGACGGGCGCTTGGTGGTCTATCGCCGCCGTAAAAATGACGCGGTATGGAGCCCCTTTGGCGCCGGTTTGCCCACGGATGCGCCACAGATCGGCGTCTTGCGCAACGCCCTCACCGTCGATACGCTGGATGCACCTGGCGTCTATTTTGGCACAACGCAGGGTACACTGTTCTATGCAATTGACGGCGATAATGAATGGACGCAACTGCCCGGCGTGTGGACGCGAGTCAACGCGGTGCAGGCGTCAGTTGTTAAGGCGTAGATGCGCGGCCAACTGTTCATCGATAAATTGACGCCAGACGGGGTTCGGCTCCCAGATCTGGTGCAGGGTCTGGCGCGCTTCCTCCACCGACACATCTAGCACCAGCACACGGTAGAGAAAAGTGAACGCCGAAACTCGCATGTTGGCAATACAGTGGACAAAGCGTTTTTTCGCCTGGTTGGCGGTCATCGCCGCGCAAAAGGCCGTGAAATCGGCCTGTGTCGGCGCCTCCCACACAACCGGAATCGCGATGTACGCTATGCCATGTGCGGCTGCCACCGCTGCTTCATTGGTCACCGCGTGTGGCGAATCTGGCATAGCTAAGTTGATGATGACTTCATAGCCGCTTGCTTGGATGGCCGCAAACTGCTCCACGGTGGGCTGGCCGGCTGTGGCCCAGCGGGCATCGATTGGAAGAAAATTGTAAATGTCGGTTACTGATGGTTCTGCCATTGCTGCTTGCACTCGCTTTCTAATATATAAAACAGGCGAAATCGATATTTGCCGGAATGCACCAAAACCGGCATAACCTGTACTGTAGTATTAGTTACAATTTGCCGCAAATGGCTTTGCCAAAAGAACGCAATCAAGATATGCTCTGTTTGTTAGAGAAAGTCTATGCGATCTATGCAAACTGCGGTTTTTGCAATTGCATGCAACGAGCAAATTCGGCAATTATTTCAATTTAGCCTGACCCGAATCGCAATCAAGGAGAACAAGATGAGCAAGGCAAAAAATGTGCTGGGCGGCGAACTACAAGAGTGTTCTGCCAATCCGCTGACCGGTTTTTATCGCGACGGCTGCTGCAACACCGGGCCGGAAGACCAGGGCATCCATACGGTTTGCGTGGTGGTGACTACCGAGTTTTTGGCGTTTAGCCGGGCGCAGGGCAACGATCTCAGCACGCCCATGCCCATGTATCGTTTTCCGGGCCTAAAGGCGGGCGATCGCTGGTGCCTGTGCGCCGAGCGGTGGAAGGAAGCACTGCACGCCGGCAAAGCGCCAGCCGTGATCCTGGCGGCTACGCATGAGGCCACGTTGAATCATGTGACGTTGGAAGAGTTGGAAATTTACGCGTTGGATAGTGAGGAATCCGAGTTGCCTGATATTTTTGGCGCTTAGGATGTTGTCGGAATGAAGAATTTTGTACGCAGATGTCGCTTCGCTAACGCGGATTTACGCAGATATTGGGCTGTCCAAAGCAAAAAACCGCGTTCATCTGCGTGAATCCGCGTGCCCAATCTTATTTCCGATAATTACTATTTACTCCCCATCCAACGCGCCACCCACGCCACGCCAAAGCACAGCGTGCAGACCAGCACAATGGCCGCGCCCGATGAAACGCTGCCATAATAGGATACATAGAGCCCCACCACGCCGGACAGCACCGCAATCAGCGCCGCCAGCCCCATCATGGGCGTGAGCCGCTGCGTCAGGAGAGAGGCGGTGGCGGCGGGCGTCACCAGCAGCGCGCTGGTCAGCACCACGCCCACGGCTTGAATGGCGCTGACCACGGCCAGCGCCAGCAGGCAGAGCAGCAGATAGCGCAGCCAATGCACGCGCAGCCCAATCACCGCTGCATAGCCCGGGTCAACCGAGGTCAACTCCAGCTCTTTGTGAAAGAGCGCCAGCAGCGTCAGCACGATCAGCGCCACGCCGCCGATAAAGAGCAGTTCGCCGCTGGTCACGCCCAGGATGTTGCCGAAGAGCATGTGCGTAAAATCGCGAAACGAGCGCACGGTGCTCATCAGCAGAATGCCCAGCGCAAACATGCCCGTAAAGACAATGCCAATGGCCGTATCTTCGCGCATCTCCTGCCGCTCGGAGAGCCAGCCAATCAACAGCGCCGTGGCCAGCCCCGCCGCCAGCGCCCCGCCCGCCAGATTCCAGCTATTGAGATAGGCAATCACCAGCCCCGGCAGCACCGTGTGCGCCAGCGCGTCCCCAATAGCGTCATGCGCAGCACCACATAGACGCCCAGCACCGCACAGGTCAGCCCCACCAGCACCGCCGCCAGCAGCCCCGCTTGCATAAAAGTATAGTTGAGTGGTTCAAGGAGCCAGTTGGCCGGCTGCGGTTAAAACATTCAGGTTTGCGTGGGGAGCCGCCTTCCCCCTGAGGCACAGCTTCCCTCCTCTCCACTTGTGGAGAGGAGGGGATTAAGGGGGAGGAGCGGCTCACACCTTTACGCTTGCAGGCAGATGGCTGGTGGCTGAGTTTGTCGAAGCCACTAGTGGTCGGTTGTGCATTGTCGACAGCACCCACGTGGATGCCGGTAAGCCCGGCGGCGGCTGCACTGCGGCCTTCGTCAAATAGAGCGCGCCATCAAATTCTTCCGTACGACCGCCGCGGTGGCGATCGGCACGGCCTGGCTGTGCAGCGCATCCACCCAGGTGACCAGAGCAGCGTTTCCACGTCCACGGCGTTGAGCGGTCATCCAGCAGCAGCAGATCGGCCTCCTGCGCCAGCGTGCGCGCCAGCAACGCGCGCTGTTGCCTGCCGGAGAGCTATGCCCGATCTGCCGCTCCGCCAAATGGTCAATCTGCAATTGCGCTGCGGCGTAGCGCACGACCACTTCCTCGATCCGCCGCTTCCAAGCGCTTAAAACCAGCCCAGATGCACGTAGCGCCCCGTACCCACCAGCCGCCGCACCGTCATGGGGAAACGCCAGTCGATTTCGCTGCGTTGAGCCAGATAGGCCACGCGCGATGGCGACAGATGCCCACCGCATGACCAAAGAGCGCAATCGCGCCGTGCTGATGGCAGCAGCCCGGCAATCAGCCGAGCAGCGTTTGATTTGCCGGCGCTGCATTGGGGCCAACCAGCAATGCGCGACCCCACCGGCGCCTGCAAGCTCACGCCCTTGAGCGGCTGGCGCGTCTGATGTTCTCATAGGCGCCGCTCACGTCGACGGCATTCACCGCCAGCGCCGGCATTGGCCTCTTCTGATGGGGATGGGGACTGTACGATATCATCAATTTATCTGTCTATTCGCTCAATGCGCTTGCAATCGCATCTACACACCGCATCATTTTGATATAGGTATCACCGTCGTTGCCCGCTTTGCCCAGTGCACGGTAAAGCGGCAGGCCCACCTTTCACGCCTGCTTCTGCGTTGCTGATTCGCTCGATCAATCAGATTGGCCACGCTGGCAAATGGCGGGGACGCCGCCGCCCGAATGGTTTCCGCCAGGGCCGCCAGCTCGCGCGCCGACGGATCGGCAGCCTCGGTGAGGCTGACCTCAGCCGTTCCAATAATTTCAAAGCCGCAGCCGCTGCAAAATAACCAAACGTGTCGTGAGAAGACCAGCTTGCGCCGGGCATTGCCGGCAGCGTCGCTGCTTGCTCGCACCATATGTCCAGCTTCGGCCAATTGCGCCAAATAGCTTTCGCCATATTGGCCGCATAGGCACTGTAAGATTGGCTGATCGGGCCATGCTGAGCGCGCCGGGTGTGATGTTCTTGACCATCTGCATGGCGTTGGCTGCATTGTGCCAGATATGCGGATCAAATTCGCCATGTTCAGCATCCGGCTGCGGCCTTACCCCTTTCCCACATCATGCAAGCTCAACAGCGCGACCATCGCTGACCACGATGCGTTGGGTGGTGGCGCCGGATGCGCTATAGAGATCATCCAGCCACGGCTCTAAACCGAGGCCATTAAAGATGAGCCGCCTTGGCCAACGCCACATTATCGGCCGGTGTCGGCTCAAATGTAGAGCATCGCCGTCGGGGCCAACCAGGCGGCAGGATCTGCACGTGATCGCCGCCCACGTTCTGCACCAAGTCGGCGAGAATGCTAAAACGTGGCCACCACCATGATGGATTCGTTATCGGCTACCGGCGTGGCGCGGATGGCGAAGATGCCGCCGTAATAGGACGATAACAGCGACAAAAGAATGAACGCAGCGTCCTATTGAGAAAGGCGTAAGACATTGTCTCTCCTCATGCAAATTTTTCTGAATGGGCTACCGTGCAATGTAATGCGATAGTCAGCAAAGAATATACCTCATTTATTGCCCAAACGCTGTCGTAAATGCATCACCAATATGGTCTCATTTCGCAAGGTTAGGATTGGTTAGTGGTGAAGCTGCGGGGATGTGGCGCAGGCAAATGCGTTCCTGACGCCGCTGCCCCGCGTCGTAATCAGTTGGCGCGCGCAGTTCGCTGAGCAGGCGCGCCACCGTGGAGCGGGTGGCCCCAATAGCGCTGGCCAGTTGCTGATGCGTAATGCGCAGATCGATCAGCGCGCCTTCATCATGCGCGTGACCAAACTGCTCGGCCAGCAGGGAAAGGATGCCCAGCAGGCGATCTTCATATGCGGGGCGCGCCTGCATAGCGGCCCAAGCCTCTTGCTGCCAGATTTGCGCACGCAATCGATTGGGCAATTCGGCCCTTTGAACGGCCGTTTGCCAAGACAAAATCTGCGCATGGACCTCGGTATGGGCGCCAAGCTGAATGTGGCAGCTATCTTCTGGATGCGGCATAACGATATGGCCGGCGCCGTGAAAGCCCAACAGCACTTCGGCCCCGTCCAAATGGATCACGATTTTGATCACAACCCCCTGCTCAATTTCCAAAACCGTATCGGGTGCGATCACTATCGGATCGCCGCGCCGGTAAACACGCTTCATAGTTCATTCTCATCATAATTTGGCAGCAAAAACAGCAGCACCCACACAAGCATCAAATCGGGCAGCGCATAGCTCACATCGATCAGCCCGTGGGCCAAACCGGCCGCGGCGGCTGCCAACAAGCCCACATAAAGCGCCCCATTAGATTTCGAGCGCAGCGCCCGCCAAAGCTGCGTGAACCCAGCGCCGAAAAAGAGCAGCCCCAACCCCAATCCCGGCAGCCCGAGCCGCGTCCACCAATCCAAAAAGAAGTCGTGCGGATGATTCAGATTCGGCTCCTGCCAGGCGGCGGGCAGCAGATAATCGCTGCGATACGCGTACAAAAAGTTGTCCGGCCCCACCCCCAGCAGCGGATGATCCAGCGCCATCTGCCAGGCGCTGCGCCAAAGCTGCAAGCGGATAAAGCCGGTGCCCTGGCTAAAGTCCAGCAGCCGCTGGAAGCGTTCCGTGCCCAAAGAGGGCGCCACGATCAGCACGGCCAGCACCGCCACCGCCGCCACAATGAGCAACACGCGGCGCGTTTGCAATTTTTCCCGCCGCCCCAGCAGCCCGACGATGGCCAGGACAGCCAGCGCCGCCGGCAGCCCCAACAAAATCCCCCCTTTGCTAAAAGTCAACAGCAGCGCCACAAGCTGCACCGCCGCCAATGCGCCCCAGATCAACCGTTGATGGCCTCCGCCAAAGAGCGCCAATGCCAGCGTCACCGCCAGCGTCCGCTCCAGATAGAGCGCCAGATTGTTGGGCGATCCATACAGCCCGCGCACGCGATAAACCCCCTCGGCCGTGATCAGCATGGAGCCGCTGGCAAATTGCCACAGCGCAATCAGCGCCATGAGACCAGCCCCCGCCAGCCAGGCGTAGAGGAGGAGACGTTGGTCCTGTGATGGGGTTCGACTGCCGACAACATATTGCAGGAGCAAGGCAAAAATACCCGCGGCCAGAAAAACCGTACGCCATTCGCGCAGCGCCAAGGCTTGGTGTTCAGCGCTGATGGCGGATGCGAGCGCCCAGGTGATGATGAACCAGAGGGTTAGAGCATATGGGATTAGATTGGGGATCGGGGCGTCATGCCGATACCAAACCCTAATCCCCAATCCCCAATTACCGGCGATAACGACGATCCCCCCAACACCCCCACATCAATAATGCCCAAATTAATGCTGCTGGCAGGCGCGTCACGCCAAAAATAGAAGGGCAGGCCCAAGAGCAGCGCCGCCAGCCACAACGCTGGTCGCAGCACGCTAATACACCCCAACAGCACCAGCCCAGTTACGCAAAGCCACCATAAATCCAACCAAACCGCCACCTCAATAATAATCACCGCTACGATGGCGCCCATCAACATCGGGCGGATTTGTGCGCTTTCGCGCTTGTCCAGATTAGGGGACAAGCTGAAAAGCTTGCTCATAAAAATCGCCGCTAACAGCATATTGCACCCGGCCAGACGGGCCACCCCGGCGCGGGCAGCGCATCAACGGGCCACGGCGGCGCAATGGGGCCCGCCCCCAACTGCGCCACACCCTCAATCCGCGCCTGATGAAGAGTATTCATGCCGCATATTCAGAGCGACGAATGCGCAGCCAGCGCCACCGGCTGACCTCTTCGCGCTCTTTTCCGGCTCGTAAAACGTTTTTGTATCCGGCCGGTTTCCCTGGCTGTCTACGTTGCCCCGATGGCAAGGCATCGACGGGCTGACCGTCCACGGTATGCAAAAATAACCCCACAATGCCCATGGCGATTTCCAGCGCCAGCTCGCTTCATGAAACGTAAACTCAAGCACGCCCGATGGCTCGTTCCACGGATCGGTTCGTGGGGATCGGTAGCCCTGTGCGCTGACCGTCCAGCCATCGCTATATGTGAAAAATGGGCTGTCCATAGTGGCGCGCTGCCGCTAGTCAGTGCGGATTGCACAGTGGCGGTAACGATTGGCTCCGCTGGTTGTGAACGCACCGCAAGCACAATCCACGCCAACCCAGCGCCAATGCCACAACACAAACAGCCAAATTAGGCGAAGCATTCGGCGTTGCTGCGTATTCTACTGTAGCGGCATTTTATTGGACATGCACAACATGGTATCATCGTTGCAGAACGTGGCTAAAATTCGCCGAAAGAGAAAACTCACATGCCGCCAGCCAATTCGACCGCAACACCCACCATTGACGAGCTTATCAGTTTTCCCATTCCCAGCAATCCCCAATTGCGCCCCGGCGCCACGGACGTGGCTTACGTCGTGGTGCAAACAACGGATTGGGACGAGAATGAATATGTCCAGCAAGATCTGGCTGGCCGCAGTGGACGGTGGCCAGAGTAGCCGCGCCAGCTCACCTTTGCCAAAGAGGGCAGCCGCGGCCTCGCTGGTCGCCCGATGGCCAATGGCTCTACTTGTCCAAGGCGCTGGCGATGAGCAGACGCAGATTCATCGCCTGCCCTGTTTGGGCGGCGAGGCCGAACGGCTGACCGCGCAGATTGCAATATCCAAACCATTAAGCCCGCTTCTGACGGCAAGTCGATTGCCTTTACGGCCACCGGCCCCAAAAGGCAGCGGAAAAAGGCGACGAAAAATTTGCTGATGTGCAAATTGAGGATGTGATAAAACATGCCTCCACCTGTGTTGTGGATAGTGAAGCCAAAAAGGCGCGCAACTGCACGATACAGCGGGGCGCGACTTTCTACGTAACCGATTTCGCTCGGCATCCGCAGACAGCCAGATTGCGTTTGCGGCCTGGCCGTCGCCCAGCATGAGCATTACACCGATGGCCGACTCCCATCTGCTCGACTGCGCCACGCTGACCGTTTGCTGGCCCTGGCCGAACCGGGAACCGGCTCGCCGTTTTCGGTCGCCCGATGGCGCGGCGTTGGCTTTACGCAAATAAGATCCCGCGACAGAAAAATTCGCACATTTGCGTGGCCAATGTGCAAGATGCATTGACGGACCGACGCATTATCTCCCAGCAATTGATGAAAACGGTGGTTGCAGGCGTGGGGGCCGACGGGCATCTATTTTACCGCTGCCCAGCGCACATCGTATCAACCCCTGTGCATCGACCCGCAAAGTGGCGATTTCCCGGCGTCACCCGCCCGATGCACAAAGTTGGCCCAGCGCCGATAATCTCTATGGCGGCATTAGCTTTACGCCCGATTTCTCCCACGCCGCCCTCACCTATGCCGACCAATGCTGCACCGAAGTCATGGTCATCGAGCTGGATGGGGCAACTAGCGATCAGCCGGTCAGCCAGCCAGCCACCCGCCACTCGCCACCCGCCACCTACATCACCAATTTTGACGCCCAAACCGCGGATTGGCCATTGGCCAAACACGAAGTGATTCAATGGGCCAGCAGTGATGGGACAACCATCGAAGGCGTGTTGACCAAGCCGCTGACTTTGACCCGGCGCGCCGAATATCCCCTGCTGGTGGTGATTCACGGCGGCCCCACCGGCACCTCCATCCCATCTAAACTCTCCCTATTATGAGCGGGCGCTACTATCCTATTCAGCAGTGGGCGGCCAAGGGCGCACTGATTTTGCAGCCCAACTATCGGGGCAGCGCGCCGGCTACGGAGAAGCGTTTCGCGAGCTCAACGTGCGCAACCTGGGCGTGGGCGATGTGACGTCATCACCGGATTATCTGATTTGCGCAGGGCTGGGTGGATGGCACGGGTGAAGCGCCAGGCTGGGAGCAGGGCGCAGGCTGGTATTTCGGCCTTCCTCACCACCGGCAGCCATCGCTTCCGTTACATCCGTGGGCGCCGGTATCTCCAACTGGATGACCTACTATGTGAACACGGACATCCATCCCTTCACGCGCCAATATCTAGGCGCGCCACGCCGGGATGACGCCGAGATTTACGCCCAAACATCGCCCATGACTTACATCAAAAACGCGCAGACGCCCACGCTGATCCAGCACGGCGAATTTGACCACCGCGCACCATCCCCAATGCATATGAACTGTATCAGGGGCTGCGCGATATGGGTGTGGAAACCCGGCTGAAGGTTCGTTGTGCCACATTAAAAACCGCGCCCGGAACCGCCAATATGACCGATAATTGGGAATGGTTCAACCGCTGGATATGGGGTGAAGAGCCAGATGCGAAACCAGAACGCACGCTATGTTGTGCTGGCTGGAGTCGCGTCTGAAGACAAATGGCGACACCGTTGGACAATACGGCAGTCCGCAGGTGCGCACCGTCTTCCACGCCGCCCGCCGCGATGAGGTTGCGTTCCGAATTTTTGCGGGTGTGGCTGGCTTGGTGAAGGGGGATGATGTTGCGCCCGCCACGGCGACCAGTTTGGAAGCCGCGGATGTTTCCACTGCGGCGGCGACTATTGCGCAACAGTTGCAGGCGGACGGCTTTACGAAAATTGTGCTCTGGAGCGAACCGCCCAAAGAGAAACCGCAAGTGTTGATCCACCTGGGCTGCCTGCAAGTAGCCGCGGGGATTGCCGAAAACGTGTCAGTGGAACAACGAGATTTTGAGTAAATTTCATTGTCAACCGCGGCAGATCTGGTTGAGCCATAATCACCACCAACGAGATTCGTAAATCGTAAATCCAAAATCGTACATAGAAAGGTTTTCTGCCTTGTCCGCAATCAATCACTTCGAACGGTCAGCGCTCAACTATTTTGCCGCCAGCCCGCTGGATCGGCTCACCGTCAAGCGGCGCGATGATGGCTGGCTGTCGGAACGGCTGCTGTCGTCGAATACACGCATTGTGCCGGTGCAAAATGGGCAAAACTTGATTGCCCACGGCGAACCGACACGGGCCGCCTTGCTGACGCCCGATGAGGCGAGCGTCTTGCTCAGCGCAGCCACGCCCATTTTGTTGGGCGAAATGGACGGAATGGTCTATTTTGCCGTCGATGTGCCGCCAGATGATGCTGACGTGCAGGCGGCGCTCGCCGAGTTTGGCGGCTTTGGCGAATTGCGCGCGGTCTATTCCGCTGTGGACCGCTTTACGGGCGCACTGATGGCGTACGCTAAGGGCATGGTCTATTGGCACCAGCGGCACAAATTTTGCGGCGATTGCGGCAGCCGTTCGCTCAGCGCCGAGGGGGGCTTTATGCGCGTCTGCACCAACGCGGCGTGCGGGGCCAAACACTTTCCGCGTACCGACCCGGCCATCATTGTGCTGATCTACGCCGGGGACAAGTGCCTGTTGGGCCGCCAGCCCACTTGGCCGCCGGGGCGCTACTCAATTATTGCCGGCTTTGTGGAGCCGGGCGAAAGCGCCGAAGATGCGGTCAAGCGCGAGGCCATGGAAGAGGCGGGCGTGCATGTGGGCCGCATCGAATATCAAGCGTCGCAGCCGTGGCCTTTTCCCAGTTCGCTCATGCTGGGCTACATGGCCGAAGCCGCCAGCACGGATGTGGACCTGATCGATGAAGAGTTGGAAGCAGCCTTTGGTTTACGCGGGCGCAGGTGGCCGACATGGTGCGCAAGGGCGAACTCAAGCTGCCGCCGGATATTTCGATTTCGCACCGGCTCATCGAGCGCTGGTTTGATGCGGGTGCAGAGGGGGAATTGGCGGAACTGGTCACGGGACCGGCATGGTAGGAATCGCCACAAAAACACAAAATCCACAAAAATTCAGAGGAAATTGGCTTTTGGGAACTCATGGGCCTGACAAAGGCTAACGCCGGTTGAGTAGGCTGCGGCAGTTGGCAGCCGTATCGAAACCAAAGTGGGTCAATTGCATGAAATTCATTCGGGGAAAATGGCTTTCTGATTTTTCATATGCCTCGGCAAGGAGTATAATGATCGATCTATGTTGCATCAATGGGGATGCGGCATCACAATTTACATGTGGCCTGTTTGCGCGCGAAAAATCGCTTTATGGACAGTGTTGCCCACTTTTTTACGCATAACGACCGCGTGTTTCAAATGGAGGATAAATCAACATGATTGTTACAACAGCACAACTTTTTGATGTGGCCTACGGCAATTTCGCCGTGGGCGCTTATAACATTAACAATATGGAGCAGACGCTGGGCCTTTTCCGCGGCTGCGTGCAGTCCAAAGCGCCTTTTATCATTCAGATTTCCAAGGGCGCGCGCAAGTATGCCGAAGTGAAAATGTTGGAAGCCATGATTCGCGCTGCCGAAGAGATTTTCCCCGAGGTCATCTTTGCCGTTCACCTGGACCACGGTGATGAGGAGACCTGCTATAGCTGTATCGAATCCGGCTTTTACAGCTCGGTCATGATCGACGCCTCGCATCACCCGTTCGACGAGAACATTGCCATCACCAAGCGCGTGGTGGATCGCGCCCACGATGCCGGCCTCAGCGTAGAGGCGGAACTGGGCATGTTGGGCGGCGTGGAAGAGCACATTACTGTGGATGAAAAACACGCCATGCTGACCGACCCGGATGAAGCGGCCGAGTTTGTGGAACGTTCCGGCTGCGACAGCCTGGCCGTGGCCATTGGCACCAGCCACGGCGCCTACAAATTTGCCGGCAGCCAGGGTCTGCACTTTGACCGCATTGCCGAGATCCAGCGCCGGCTGCCCAACTATCCGCTGGTCATGCACGGTTCCAGCTCGGTGCCCGCCGAAGAAGTGGCGCGCATCAACGCCGCCGGCGGCACTATGGACCCCTCGGCCAAGGGCGTCAACGAGGACGAGTTTGTGCGCGCCGTACCGCTGGGCGTGACCAAAGTGAACATCGACACTGATGGCCGTTTGGTCTGGACGCGCGTGCATCGCGAGTTTTTCCGCGATCAGCCCGCCGCCTTCGACTTCCGCAAGCCGGGCGAGGTTTTCATGAAAGCTTATGCCGATTTTATTGCCCATAAGAATGAAAAGCTGCAATCCGCCGGGCAATTGGATACGGTGCGCAAGGCTGTGAGTTAATGTAGATGCTTATTGCTGTATTGCTTATTGCTGTAATGCGCATTGTTCTTTGATACAGCAATAAGCAATACAGCAGTATTTTCCCCCGTTTTTTTGATCCAGCATCATGAAGTCGCCACATATTTTATTTTATTTGTCTCTTCCCTTTGTCTCGCATTCTGGCTTGGTTTACACGGATGGATGCGCTCTTTCCCAACAGAGTCGTCAGTTATTTTTGCCCAGGATCAAGACCCGACGCCCGCCGAAAACAGCGCACCCGCCATTGGCAAATTGACCCACCTTTATGAAGGCTGGCGCGAGACCGGCGCTTCCAATACGCAGAGCCTGGCCTATATTACGCTGCCCTTTGTCAATCCCAAGTCCATCCAATCGTTTGCCGACGGCGTCACCACGCTGGACACCACGGCCGATCAAAGCGAAAGCGCGGGCTACTTTAGTACCAGCAGCAAGGGCTGGATCGAGCGGCGGGCTATGGCGTGCGCTTTGCCGTGCAGGTGGAGCAGGAGAGCCACATCCGCGCCGACCGCGCCGGCTTTAGCGTGCTGGTGTTGAGCAGCCGGGACGTGAGCGGCACGCTGGGTATCGAGCTGGGCTTTTGGACCGATGAAATCTGGGCGCAGGAAGGGGGCGCGCCGCCGGAGTTGTTTACACATGCGGAAGGGGTGGCGTTCGACGCGGCCGCCATGCACGATTATGATCTGATGGTGCTGGCGGAGCAGTACGCGCTTTACGCCGACGGCACGCTCATTTTGACCGGCGCGCTGCGCGACTATGCAGCCTTCGAGGGCCAGCCCAATCCGTACACCACCCCCGATCTGATTTTCCTGTGTGACGACACTAGCTCGGCGGCGACAGTGGCCAAGCTGGCCGCCGTCTCCTACATTGTCAACACACCACCCAGCAACCGGGCCATGAATGGCGGCGACAAACTGCGCATTGACGACTTGGGCGTGCTCGATCTGGATGCGGGCAGCGGCGATTTGACCATCTCGATGCAGATTACGCGCGGCGTTTTGACGGTGTCGGATGCGGCGCCGGGCGGTTTGGCGACGGCGGCGATTCAGAACAACGGCACGGGCAATGTCATCTTGACGGGCAACTTGGGGCAGATCAACAACACACTGGCCTATCAGCGCGCCGATGCGGCGGGTCTTATTTTTCAGGATGCCCCGCCGGTTGACGAAGCGCTGGCGCTGCAAATTGAAATGAATGACAATGGCCACAGCGGCGGCGCTGCACAAGTGGCGCACGTCGAGATCACAATTACCGTCAATGCGGCGGCGCCCACGCCTGTCCCCACGGCGCCGGCCCAATATCCGATTTATCTGCCGGTTTTGCATCGCTAAGGCGTGACTACAAGCCGAGACCAAATGATTGGATCGACCCGCTTTGGTTTCGATACGCCCCAAACTGCAGGGGCTACTCAACCGCCGCTAATCTGTGCTCGTCATTGAGTTGCCAAACTACTACGTAAAAGGAGAAATCACCATGTCTTCCACCATTCGCGAAAACGTCGGCATGGCGCGCAAAGTGCAGGACGCTTCGGCGCAATCGGGCAATAAGCCGGAACGCGCGGCCTGGTTCAAAGACTTGGCGCTGGGCATGTTTATCCATTGGAACATCGACGCGCAGCTCGGCTCGGTGATCAGCCATTCTATGGTGGGGGCGTCGGCAGACTATTTGGACCGCTACATCAACCTGCTGCCGCAGACGTTTTATCCGCACAAGTTTGATCCCACCGAGTGGGCGCGGCGGGCCAAGGTGGCGGGGATGCGCTACGTGGTTTTCACCACCAAACATCATTCCGGCTTCTGCATGTGGGACACCAAGACCACCGATTTCAACATTATGCAAACGCCGTGGCGGCAGGACATTGTGCGCAAAGTGGTCAACGCTTTTCGCACGCAAGGCATTGCCGTTGGCTTCTACTTTTCGCCCGACGATTTCTGGATTCTGCACCAGCAGGGTCATATTATTAGCCGGATGCGGCCCGAGGCCAGTCCGCTCAACAACCCGCAGCTCATGGCGCACAATCAGGCCCAGGTGCGCGAGCTGCTGACCAACTTTGGTCCCATCGACATGCTCTTTTTTGATGGCGAGGCGGAGGGGCTCAAACAGTTGGCGTGGCAACTTCAGCCCAACGTGGTGGTGACGCGCGGCGACATGGCCACGCCGGAGCAGAACATCCCCGATGCGCCGCTGCCCGGCCCGTGGGAGGCCTGCTTTACGCTGGGCACCCAGTGGGCCTATAAGCCGACCAACGAAACCTACAAAAGCGGCGGCCAGCTCATCAACATGCTGATTGAAACGCGGGCCAAAGGAGGCAACCTGCTGCTCAACGTGGGGCCCAAGCCCGATGGCGAATTGCCCATCGAGCAGACCGACCGCATGCAGGAGATGGCGCTTTGGCTCTTTGTCAACCACGAAGCGATTTACAACATCCAGCCGCTGGCGCGCGTTCGCGAGGGGAATATCTGGTACACGCAGGCGCAAGATTGTTCCGCCATTTACGCCATTATCACCGGCGAACCGTGGCCCTTTGGCCAGCGCCAAACCGTCACGTTGCCATCGATCCGCGCCGGCGAATCGACCACGGTCAGCATGTTGGGCCACGCCGGCCGCGTGCTCGAATATCGCCCGGATGTGGACCCTTCCATCACCTGGCGACAGGAGGCTGACGGCCTGCAGATCTCCGCCATGCGCGCCCAGCGGCTCTACAATGACCGCACGTGGCCCAATCCTGTGGTGTTTAAGATTACGGGGGCGTCACCCATAACGCCGTGAGATGCCTGAATCAAATAGAAATGGCGTATCTTTATTCAACTGGCTATTTTTCTGTTAGAATACGAGAAGGCTGCATGAGCATGTGAAATGAATCTGAAGCAATTTTGATTGGTTCAAACAGGAAAGCTTATGATTTCTCCTCAAACAAATTCCAAAATGAGCGTGAGCATAATAACCCGTGAACAGGTAATTGAGCTGGTTCGCGCCATGCCTATGGAAAAACTGGCGCGCTGGTATGAATATGGTTTATTCATCCAGGCGCACCCGCTCTTTGTGCCGGCTCCGCCGCAAGATATGGGTGATGATGAACTCTTGAGGCAAGAAATTTCTGAATGGGAAATGGCCAGCGATGAAGATTGGCTCAAATTTGAACACGCCTTAGACGAGGCAAGTTAAATGGCGCGTGGAGATGTACTGCTTGTGAGTTTGCCCGCCAGCAGTGGACGCGAGCAAAGTGGACGGAGGCCAGCCGTCGCTGTACAAACGGACATTGCCGGTGAACCAATGCTGATGATTGCGCCGATCACATCAAACTTGGCCGCCATGCGTTTTGCTTTTTCAGTCAAAGTGGAACCCACTGCGACCAATGGACTAACCAAGCCATCTGTCATCATGGTGTTTCAATTGCGCCATTGATAAAGAACGCATTATCCGCAAAATTGGTCAGCTATCAGCCGAAGAGATGGAGCGTATTGATGAGCAAATCTGGCAGATGCTAAAACCTCCCGCGTCCTGAAATCGCGCTACCGAATTAACCGCTTCCTCGTAACTACGCAGCCGTCCCCATTCATTTTTGATCCAACGATTTACCCCAACCAACCCAATTCCATCCATAGAGTAACGTTGCGCCACAAAGAAAACCACAATCATCGGGATGGCCATTAGACGCGCAATGGTCATCAGAAAATGGATTTCAGCGCCGTATTGGCTGTTGAAGAGATTCATGCCCAGGGCTGGCGAATATTTTCAGCACATACTTGACAAATCGCCAAAGTTAGTGTATTCTAAAAACAATTGTTTAGCTAAGACTAAAAATTATTTTAAGGAAAACTTACTTATGAGCCAACCCGCCGTCTTACTTATCGTCTCACTCGCTTTCATCGCGATAGGTCTGTGGCTTTTTTGGCCGGACCGGGGGATCTTTTGGCGCTGGCAGCGGACGCGGCAGATCACCGAACGCGTACTCATTGAAGACGCGCTGAAGCATATTTATGCCTACGAAGAACAGCAGCGCCACCCCACGCTGGAAAGTCTGGCTGGCGCGCTGCGCACATCGGACGACATGGTGGCCGATCTGCTCACGGAAATGCAGGTGCGCGAACTGATCACATTGACCGCCGGCAATGTGCAACTGACGCCGCGCGGCCGCGATTATGCCCTGTACATCATCCGCGCCCATCGGCTCTGGGAAAGCTATCTGGCCAACAAAACCGGCTACGACGCCGCCGATTGGCACAGCCAGTCCGAGCGGCGCGAGCACGAACTCTCACCCACTGAAACCGATGCCCTGGCGGCGGAACTGGGCCATCCCCGCTTCGACCCGCACGGTGACCCGATTCCAACCGCGGATGGTCAGATTGTTGATCTGCACGATCAGCAGCCGCTGGCCAAATTGCGCCTAAACCAGCCCGCGCGCATTGTGCATTTGGAAGATGAACCGCAAACCGTTTATGCCCAACTGCTGGCCGAGGGCTTACACCTGGGCATGCAGGTCATTGTGACCGAGCGCACCGCGCAGCGCATCCGCTTTTGGGGCGATGGCGATGAGCACGTACTGGCGCCGCTGCTGGCCAACAACGTGTCCATCACGCCCATCCGGCGCGACGAAATGGAGAGCGGCCCCTTCCAATCGCTGGACAGTTTGACGACTGGCGCCAGCGCGCAAGTGACGCGCATCTCGCCCCGCCTGCAGGGGGCGGAGCGCCGTCGGCTGCTCGATTTGGGCCTCTTGCCCGGCACCGTGATCAAAGCCGAAATGGTCAGCCCCAGCGGCGACCCCACGGCCTATCGCGTGCGCGGCGCCCTGATCGGTCTACGCAAGGAGCAGGCCGCCATGATTCAAATTCGACCCGAGGCAGAAAATGACGCGGATGATCCCATCCGTGTGTTAAATGGCGCCCCATCTGTGGCAAAGAAAGGTGAACTGGCATGACCAACAAAACTCAAGACCCAACCGTAATTCCTTTGCAAACGCCCAGCGGCCACGCCTGCGAGACGTGTCCGGTGCATCGGGCGGGCAACCTGATTCGCCTGGGCATCGACATGACCGATTGGGACTATGTGATTGCGCTGGCCGGCAACCCCAACACGGGCAAAAGCACCATCTTCAACGCGCTGACCGGGCTGCGCCAGCACACCGGCAACTGGCCGGGCAAAACGGTGACCCGCGCTGAGGGCGGCTACTCCTACGGCGACCACCGCTACAAGCTGGTTGATCTGCCGGGCACCTATTCGCTGCTCTCTACCAGTTTGGATGAAGAAGTGGCGCGCAATTTTATCCTCTTTGGGCAGCCGGACGTGACCATTATTGTGGCCGACGCCACCCGGCTGGAGCGCAATCTCAATCTAGTGCTGCAAGTGTTGGAAATTACCGACCGCGCCGTGCTGGCGCTCAACTTGATTGACGAGGCCAAACGCCACGGCCTCAAGGTGGACGACCGCTCGCTGGCCCGCGATTTG
Source organism: Caldilineaceae bacterium (assembly GCA_041391125.1). GTDB lineage: Bacteria > Chloroflexota > Anaerolineae > Caldilineales > Caldilineaceae > JACKBC01. The sequence continues at coordinate 906 of JAWKON010000032.1, read as the reverse complement.
GGCGTGCCGGTGGTACCCATGGCGGCGCGCCGCCGCCAGGGCATGCCCGATTTGCTGGAGGCGGTCCATGAAGTGGCCACCGGCAAGGTGGTCTGCAAACCGCATCGCATCAAAAGTGAGCCGCCCAGCCTGAAGAATGCCGTGGCGGAATTGGTGGCCCAATTGACGGCCAGCTTCCCTACGTTGCCCAATCCGCGCTGGGTGGCCATGCGGCTGCTTGATGGCGATCAGCAGATCATGGAGGCGCTGCAGCGCGGTGAACTGGGCGACCTGACCCGCGACGACCCGGGCCAAACTACCGGTCATCTTGAATTGCAACTGGAGGCAAGTCATGCTTAATCCGAACAGCGCCGCACCGGCCGCGCCCACGCCCCAAACCATTTTAGACACCGCCACGCGTCTGCGCTGGGAGGTGAGCGGCGGCGTCCACGAATCGCTGGTCGAAGCCATCTATACCGATGCCGCCCGCATTGCCGACCGCGCCGTGATCTATCCCGACCGGCCGCCGCGCTTCAACTTGGATCGCACCATCGACCAGATTGTGACCAGCCGCCTCTTTGGCTTTCCGCTCATGCTGCTGCTTTTTACCGTTGTCTTTTGGCTGACCATATCGGGCGCCAATGTGCCGTCCGACATGCTGGGGCGTTTCTTTCTGGACATGATTCATCCGCTGCTCAAAAGCGCCTCCGCCGCCATTGGGCTGCCCTGGTGGCTTGACGGTTTTTTGATCGACGGCGTCTATTTAGCGACAGCGTGGGTGGTCAGCGTCATGTTGCCGCCCATGGCCATCTTCTTCCCGCTTTTTACGCTGCTGGAAGATTTTGGCTATCTGCCGCGGGTGGCCTTTAATCTGGACAACATTTTTAAGAAATCCGGCGCTCACGGCAAACAGGCGCTGAGCATGAT
>JAWKON010000031.1:0-96509 GCA_041391125.1 Caldilineaceae bacterium | reverse complement strand
GATGAGATTGAAGAGCGGGCCAAAGTCGCGGGCGCAACCATTGTGAAAGCCGCCGCCAATAAAGGGCACGGCTGGCGCGAAGTGCTCGTGCGCGACCCCGATGGCTATGAGTGGGCAGTCGGCGTGCTGGTGGAGCCAGCCAAGGGTCCGCTGCGGCCCACGCAGAAGTGAGAGTGATGGGTCGGCACTATGCCTGTATGGGTGACAAGATGATGGCATGACAAGATGAAGGTCTCGTGTCATCTTGTCATCCCATCATCTTGTCATCTTGTCATCTTGTCATCCCATCATCTCTTCATCCCCTTTTTCGTTCAAAACGTTTCATTCTTGTAAACATGAAATACCCCTACCCGCCGAAGAAACAAATTCAGATCTTGCTGATCGACCCGCACGTGGTGGTGCGGTCTGGTTTGCGCATGGTGTTGAGTTTGTGGCCCGGCTTTCGGGTGGTGGGTGAAGCGGGCAACGCCAATGAGGCCATGCAGATGGTGCTGGATATGCAGCCCACGGTCATTCTACTGGAGCTGGCGCTGCCTAATGTTGACGCCATTGCGTTGCTGGCTGAGTTACGCGCCTTTAGCCCGAGCAGCAAGCTGGTGGCTTTGACCGGTCAACAGAATCCGGCGCTGGCCAAACAGGCGCTGCGCAACGGGCTGGATGGCTATCTGCTCAAGACCGCCACGTCCGAACAGACCATCTGCGCCATTGAGCAAGTGGTGGCCGATGAGCCATATGTTGACCCCAAGGTGGCCAGAGAGATCGATTGGGCCGCATCCACGTCCACGTGCAACGAAACTTTCATCATGAGCGCGCCCCCCGAATTGACCCAGCGCGAGCTTGAGGTGCTGCAACTGATGACGATGACGGCCACCAACAAAGAGATCGGCGAAAAGATGCAGTTGGGGGAAGAGACCGTGCGCACCCACGTCAAGAGCCTGCTGCGCAAACTGAACCAACCCACGCGCACCCAAATGGTGGTGGAAGCCATTAAACTGGGCGTTATTGAACTATAGCACTCACCCAATTGGGGGATGTTTACGGTCTGGCTTTCTGATATACTGAACTCTAATTTGCCTCTCACCCCCAGCCGCACCAACTATTTCGTATATTATTTTGGCTTTATTGCCAAAGTGGGCAATGGCCACAAAAAACACAGAAAACACAAAATTCTGGCTAACTTTTTGTGAATTTTGTGCCTTCTGTGGCCATTTCCGCCCGGATTGCCGTAGATTCTCAGATAAGTGTGAAAAGGAGGAAATGTGGAAACAGCACACACCAACGGTGTGAACGCACTCCAGGACCGCCTCAACGAACCGGCTACGGCGGCCTCGATTAACCGGCTGCTCGACCGCATTGAAGAGTTGGAGCAGGCCGTCACCACCTTGACCAGCACCATCGCGCAAGCGCCCGGTCTCATGGCCATGGCCGGCGACATGGTGGATGAAGCCTTTCATGCAGCCGCCGCGCAGGGCATCGACCTGGAAGCGCGCGCCAAAACCGGGCTGCACCTGCTGACCCGCCTCACCGAACCGCAGATGGTGGCCCAAGTGGAGCAGCTCATGGATATGGCCGCGCAGGCCCCTGGGCTGGCCGCCATGATGGGCGATATGGCCGACGAGGCCATGCGCAACGTGGCCTCCGCTGGCGTTGATATTGAAGAGCGCGCCCGCACCGGCTTGCAACTGCTCAATCGGCTTACCGAGCCGCAGATGGTGCAGCAGCTCAACCAGGCGCTCGATATGGCCGAACAAGCGCCCGGTCTACTCGCCATGATGGGCGATATGGCCGATGAGGCCATGCGCAATGTGGCCGCCGCCGGTGTGGATATTGAAGTGCGCGCCCATACCGGGCTGCAACTGCTCAATCGGCTTACCGAGCCGCAGATGGTGCAGCAGCTCAACCAGGCGCTGGATATGGCCGAACAAGCGCCCGGTCTACTCGCCATGATGGGCGATATGGCCGATGAGGCCATGCGTATGGCGGCGGCGGGGGGATGAAGTGCTCATGAAACAGCGGCGCAGCAGTTTGGCGCACTGACCAGTTCACCAGAATATGATGCGCTCATGAATTCAGGGCTGCTGGATGCACGTTCATTGGGTCTGCTGGCCAATTTGGGGCAGGCCATTAGCAACAGCCAGAGCCAGCCCGTGCGCCCCGTCGGTCCATTGGGTCTATTCAGCGCCATGCGCGACCCGGATGTGCAAAAGGCGCTGGGCTTTTTGATGAATTTTGCCAAAGACCATGGGAAGACGTTGTAAATGTTGTCGGCTCAATGGGATCTCGTGTGGTCGACCCGCTTTGGTTTCGATACGGCTGGAAACTGCACCAGCCTTACTCAACTGCCACTAGTCTTGCCGCCCGTATGAAATCTCAGAGAGCAACTTTATCTATAAGGAGAACCAGCATGCAAGATAAGTATCAAGTTTTGATTGTCGGCGGCGGCAGCGCCAGGCCTCACCGTGGCGGCGCATTTGCGCAATGCGCCCGATGCGCCCGAAATTGCCATTATCGAGCCCTCGTCCAAGCACTATTACCAGCCCATTTGGACGCTGGTGGGCGCCGGCGTTTTTGATCGCTCGATTTCCGAGCGCGATGAGGCCGACTATATCCCCGAGGGCGCCACGTGGATTCAGGATGCGGTGGCCACTTTTGACCCCGATAACAACACGGTGACAACCACCAGCGGCAAGACCATCGGCTACGATTATCTGGTGGTGGCCGCCGGCATCAAGGTCATGTGGGACGCCATTCCGGGGCTGAAGGAGTCGGTGGGCCAGCCGGGGACGGGCGTTTGCAGCAACTACTCGTTTGATACAGTTGGCTCCACGTGGGAAAACATCCGCAATCTCAAACGCGGCACGGCCCTTTTTACCCAGCCGAACACGCCGATCAAATGCGGCGGCGCCCCTCAAAAGATTACTTATCTGGCCGAAGATCACTGGCGTAAAGCGGGCGTGCGCGACAATATTGATATTCACTTCTTCATCAACACGCCCGGCATTTTCTCCGTCCAAAAGTATAAGCAAGAGCTAGAAAAAGTCGTGGCCCGCAAGAAGCTCAATATGCATTATCAGCACCATCTCGTAGCCTTGCGCCCCGATGCCAAAGAGGCCGATTTTGCCAGTTTGCAAAGCGGCGAAAAAGTGACCATGCAGTACGACATGATCCACGTGACGCCGCCCCAGGGTCCGCTAGATTTTATTAAAAACAGTCCGCTGGCCGCCGACACGGGATGGGTCTCCGTCCACAAGGAGACCATGCAGCACACCAAGTATCCCAACGTCTTTTCCTGTGGCGATTGCTCCAATCTGCCCACACCTCTAAAACTGGCGCCGCCATTCGCAAACAGGCTCCCACCTTAGCGAAAAATCTGATGATGGTCATGCACGGCATGCCGCCCTCCGCCACATACGATGGCTACACCTCCTGCCCGCTGGTCACCGGCTACGGCAGCCTGATCCTGGCCGAGTTTGACTACAACCTGCAACCCGCCGAGTCTTTCCCTTTCGACCAATCCAAAGAGCGCTACAGCATGTATGCGCTGAAAGCCTACGGCCTGCCGCAGATGTACTGGCACGGTATGTTGCGCGGACGAGCTTGATTTTAGGAGTAGGGAGTAAGGAGTAGGGAGTAGGGAGCGCGGCTTCTTACTCCCTACTCCCTACTTCCTACTCCCCATCCCGGAGGAACCTATGTGGTTTGAACAGATACTGCGCAAAGAAACCGGCTGCGCCACTTATCTCATCGGCTCTATGGAGACGGGTGAGTGCGCGGTTTTTGACCCGCTGTGGGACACGCAGCCTTTTTTGGATGCGGCCCGCAAGCAGTCGTCGAAAATTCGCTATGTGATTGATTCGCACAGCCATGCCGATCACGTGTCGGGGGCGCGGCGGCTGGTGCGCGCTACTGATGCCGAGCTGGTGTTGCCGGCGGCGGCGGATGTGGCGTATGACGCCCGCCGCGTCAACGGTGGCGACAAGATTCGCATGGGCGAGGTGGAGATGGAATTTGTCTCCACACCCGGCCATCGCCCCGAACAGCTCTGCCTGCTGATTACCGATCACAGCCGCGGCAAAGAGCCGTGGTGCATTTTGACCGCCGACTTTTTGCTGGTGGGCGATCTGGCGCGGCCCGATCTGGCGCAGGGCGGTGAAGAGGGCGCCGAACAGCTTTATGATGAAGCGCTGCCGCAACTGGACAATCTGCCCGATTTTGTGGAGGTTTATCCCGGCCACGTGGCCGGGTCCACCTGAGGACGCGTCACCAGTGGCAAGTTTGCCACCACCGTTGGCTTCGAGCGCCGCTTTAACCCGGCGCTGCAGATTGAAAAACGCAGCGATTTTGTGGCCTTTATGAACGCGGATCAGCCCGTCCGCCCGGCCAACATGCTCAACGTCGTTGAGATCAATCAGGGCAAGCGGCCCTATTCGATGATGGAGCCGCGCTCCCATGAATTGACCGTGCGTGAGGTCGTGGAACATATGGCTGAGGGCCACCTGGTCATCGACACCCGCTCGCCCGCCGATTTTGGCGCCTGTCACATCCCCGGCGCCTACAACATCCAAATCGACAGCCCGGAATTTGAGCAGCGCATTGGCTGGGTCACACCGCTGGATATTCCCATTGTGCTGGTCACCGACAGCGCGGCCGATGCCCAAAAGGCGGTGCACCTCATGGCCTTTTTAGGGCTGGATGGCCGCGTCAAGGGCCACTTGGGCGGCGGCATCGACGCCTGGATCATGGCGGGCAAAGCGCAGGCCACGCTGACCCAGATCAGCGTCTATCAGCTTCAAGAGCAGCTCAACAATGGCGTCAATATGCAGGTGCTGGACGTGCGCGAAACGTCCGAATGGGACGACGGCCACATTGCCAATGCACACTATATGAATTACAAAACGCTGCGCCAAAATATGGAAAGGCTGCAAATTCAGCCCGACCAGCACGTGTCGGTCACCTGCGCCCGCGGCCTGCGCTCCAGCACGGCGTGCAGCATTTTGCAGATGCACGGCTTCGAGCACGTCTACAACCTGACCGGCGGCATGAACGCTTGGAAAGCGGCGAAGTTGCCGATGGTTAAATAGGATATTGGGGATGAGGGGGTGGCGTGGTAGTATGGGGTAAACATATTACATAGTGCGTGGTGCGTAGTACGTGTACCGGTTTTGGTGCAAGTTGGGCGGCTTGAGGCTTGATTCGATACATGAATCTTGCCGCCCAACCAGATACTTTGCCAGTTCACGCACCACGCACCACGCAACAATCCCTCCCCTCCCCACCAACTTTCAATCGACAGGACATTTCTCCTTATGAACTACGGTTTTATCATTGACAACCGCAAATGCATTGGCTGTCATGCGTGCTCGACGGCGTGCAAGTCTGAAAATGAGGTGCCGCTGGGGGTGAACCGCACGTGGGTCAAATATGTGGAGACGGGCGTCTATCCCAACAGCACGCGCCACTTCCAGGTGAGCCGCTGCAACCACTGCGAAAACCCGCCCTGCGTGCGCATCTGCCCGGTCACGGCCATGTATCAGCGGGCCGACGGCATTGTGGAGTTTGACCCCGAAGTCTGCATTGGCTGCAAGGCGTGTATGCAGGCCTGCCCGTATGACGCTATCTACATCGACCCCGATTCGCACACGGCGGCCAAGTGCCACTATTGCGCCCACCGCATCGACGTGGGGCTGGAGCCGGCCTGCGTGGTCGTCTGCCCGGAACACGCCATCATCTCGGGCGACATGGACAACCCGGACACGGAGATCAGCAAGCTGCTGGCCGCCAACAAAGTCACCGTGCGCCGCCCGGAGCAGGGCACCGCCCCCAAGCTCTTCTACATTCACGGCAACGAAATCAGCCTGCACCCCTCGGCCACCGAGCGCACGCCGGAGACCTACCTGTGGGCCGATGTGATTCCGCTGCATCCAACGCCGACCAATGGGGCCATGGCGTTGCTCGAAGGTACAAGCAATGGCCACAACGGTCACGCCGTGGCGACGGCGCCCGCCAAGCCGCGCCGCGCCAGTTCGGGCGTCGAGCTGCGTCCCACGCAGCCGCAAGGCGAGCCGTGGCGCGGCCCCATCCAAATGGGCCAGGGGCGCATGGCCGAGCAGATGGTGCAGGTCGCCTACAACGCCCAACACTTGATTCCGTGGCACTGGCCGGTGCCCGCCTATCTGGTCACCAAGGCCATCGGCAGCGGTATCTTTATGGTGCTGGCGCTGGGCTGGCTGCTGGAGATTATCAACTTTGCGCCAGGCATGGCGGTGCTGGGCGGCTTTTTGTCGCTGCTCTTTATTGGCATTACCACGGCGCTGCTGGTGCTCGATCTAGAGCGCCCCGAACGCTTTCTCAAGATCATCACGCGGCCGCAGTGGAACAGTTGGCTGACGCGCGGCGCTTTCATCCTGATTGGCTTTAGCGCCATTCTGGGCATCTGGTGGTTGCTGGAGACGGGAGCCTATTTGGGCATCAGTTCTCCCGAAACCGCGGCGGGCTTCCGTACGATTGCGATTTGGCTGGGGCTGCCGCTGGCGGTGGGAACAGCCATTTACACCGCCTTCCTCTTTGGCCAGGCCGAAGGGCGCGACCTGTGGCAGAGCAGCCTGCTGCCCTTCCACCTGCTGGTGCAGGCGCTCATGGTGGGCAGCGGCATTGTGCTGCTGCTGGACGCCATCATGCCGGTCACCGACGGACTGAGCGGCTTTGCCTTTGCGCTGCTGGCCATTTCATTGGTGGTGGACCTCTTTGTGACGCTGCTGGGTGAATTCGGCATGCCGCACGCCAGCGACGCCGCGGCCACCGCCGCCCACGCCATTAGCCACGGCCGCTACCGCAACCTCTATTGGTGGGGCAGCATCGGTCTGGGCCACGTGGTGCCGCTGATCCTGCTCTGGCTGGGTCATCCGGCGCTGACGGCACAGGCGGGCATCTATGCGATTATCGGTCTGTTCCTGTTTGAATACGCGTGTGTGATGGCGCCGCAGGAAGTGCCGAATAGTTGAGGGACTGTTGGGGGGGCGAGATGCTTGGTTGGTGGAGATATTGCGTGGTGCGTGGTGCGTGAACCGGTTGAGATTATGAAGGTGTGGCTTGAATCTCCGACCAATTCCCACACGGATGTATGGCAAAAGCCTCTTCCCCCTCCTCTCCACAAGTGGAGAGGAGGGGGTCAGTGGGAGGAGCGGCACAACCGCCCTACAAAATTTGCCCCTTGCCGCCCAACCAGTTCCAAAACCAGTTCACGCACCACGCACTACGCAACATGGCTTCCCAAAAGAGCCTCATAAATCGAACATACAAACTTAACGGACAAACTCCATGAGCTCAATGAACGACAAACTAAACCGGCTGCTTTCGGCTATGCTGAAGATTGGGCCGGAATTGGACCCCAAGCGCCCGGCGCCCACGGGTCACACCAATGTGGCCGGGCTGGATATGCCCCAATATGGCGAGAGTGATATGAAACCCGAAGCGGTGGAGATGACCACCGTCTATCATGCTGACGGGCGCATGAGCCAATATCCGCCGGTGGCAAAGTGGGATGACTGGGTCGAGTGGGACGGACGGCAGTGGCCCAAGAAGGCAGCGCGGCGCTATATGTTGGTGCCGACCGTCTGTTTTAATTGCGAAAGCGCCTGTGGGCTGCTGGCCTACGTGGATAAGACCACGCTGGAAATCAAGAAATTTGAGGGCAACCCGGTGCATCCCGGCAGCCGCGGGCGCAACTGCGCCAAAGGGCCGGCCACCATCAATCAGGTGTATGACCCCGAGCGCATTCTCTACCCGCTCAAGCGCGTGGGCGAACGGGGCGAGGGCAAATGGCAGCGCATCTCTTGGCAGCAGGCACTGGAGGAGATCGGCGCCAAAATGCGTGAAAGCCGACTGCGGCGCAAGGACGGCATTATGTACCACGTGGGCCGGCCCGGCGAGGATGGCTATACGAATCGCTGCATCAGCGCGTGGGGGGTGGATGGTCACAACTCGCACACCAATATCTGCTCGGCGGGGGCGCGCGCCGGTTATTCACTGTGGGCGGGCTTTGATCGGCCCAGCCCGGACCATGCCAACGCCCGCGTCATCCTGCTTATCTCCAGCCATTTGGAGACGGGTCACTACTTTAATCCGCACGCCCAGCGCATTATCGAGGGCAAAATGGACGGCGCCAAGCTCATCACTTTTGACCCGCGGCTGAGCAACACGGCCAGCATGAGCGACGTGTGGCTGCCCACCTGGCCCGGCAGCGAAAATCACGTGCTGCTGGCCATTGCCAACTATCTGATTCAGAATGACCTGTATGATAAGGGCTATGTGAAGAAGTGGGTCAATTGGGTGGAAACGTTGCAGGCGATCTCAGATTTACGATTGACGATTTACGATGAGGATCTGCTCAAGGAAATTCAGGCCGCAATGGCGGATTCAAAAGCAAATCCAGATTTTGCGCTGTTTGACCGGGCGCTGAAAGATTTGTACGCCGAGTTTACCTTTGAAGTGGCGGCGGCAGAATCGCAGGTGCCGGTGGAGCGCATTCAGGCGGCAGCGGACGCAGTGGCCAACTGTCAGGGGCGCTTGGCGACGCACACGTGGCGCAGCGCCTCCATTGGCAATCTAGGCGGCTGGCAGGTGGCGCGCTGTCTCTTTTTCCTCAATGTGCTGACCGGCAGCGTGGGCAACAAGGGTGGCACTTCGGGCAACGAGTGGAACAAGTTTACGCCCAAGCCCTTTGCGGCGCCGCCCCACGCGGACGTGTGGAACGAGCTGCAACTGCCCATTGAGTGGCCCTTTGCCCACTATGAAATGAGCTTTCTGCTGCCCCACTTTTTGGAGGAAGGCCGCGGCGAAATCGATGTCTATTTCACGCGCGTCTACAACCCCATGTGGATCAACCCCGACGGCTTTATGTGGCTCAAGCATCTGCGCAACGAGCAGACGATTAAGTGCCACGTGGCGCTGACGCCCACTTGGAACGAATCGGCCTGGTTTGCCGACTATGTGCTGCCTATGGGCCACGCCAACGAGCGCCACGACCTGATGAGCCAGGAGACCCACGCCGGCCAGTGGATCGCCTTCCGGCAGCCGGTGCGGCGGGTGGCGCTGGAACGGCTAGGCCAAAAGGTCGACCGCACCTATGAGGCCAATCCGGGCGAGGTGTGGGAGGAGAACGAGTTCTGGATCGACCTGTCCATCGCCATGGATCGGACGGCAGTTTGGGCATCAAAAAGTGGTTCGAAAGCCCGTATCGACCGGGCCAAATTATTACCATTGATGAATATTATCAGTGGATTTTTGAAAACAGCGTGCCCGGTCTGCCGGCGGCCGCGGCCAAAGAGGGACTCAGCCCGCTTGCGTATATGCGCAAGTATGGCGTTTATGAAGTGACGGCGGAAAATTACAAGCCGTATGAGAAGGAAGTACAGCAAGGTGGTGTTGAGATAGAGGGCGTGCGCTATGCCGGCTTTGCCACGCCGACTAAAAAGCTCGAGTTCTTCAGCTCCTCTTTACATGAGTGGGGCTGGCGCGAACGCGAATACACGCTGCCGTGGCCGCTCAAAAGCCACGTGCATCCGGACAACATTGACATTAGCAAGGGCGAAATGCTGCTGTTGCCCAACTTCCGGCTGCCCACGCTGATCCACACGCGCAGCGCCAACGCCAAGTGGCTCTATGAGATCAGCCACAAAAACCCGGTTTGGATCCATCCTTCGGATGCCGAGCGGCTGGGTGTGGAGAGCGGCGACCTGATCCGCGTGGAGACCGAGATCGGCTTCTTTGTGGACAAGGTCTGGATCACCGAGGGCATTAAGCCGGGCATTATCGCCATGAGCCACCATTTGGGGCGCTGGCGCTTGCAGGAGGACATGGGCGTCAACCCCGGCGTATCCAGCCTGGTCAGCCTGCGCGAAATGGCCAGGGCGCCCACGAGCTGAACATTCTGCACGGTGGCCGCGCCCGGCAAAGCGCCGATCCGGACACCAGCCGCATCTGGTGGGAGGATGTGGGCGTGCATCAAAACCTGACCCACGCCGTCCACCCGGACCCGATTAGCGGCGCCCACTGCTGGCTGCAAAAGGCCGTCAACGTGCGCAAGGCCCACCCCGGCGAGCGTCACGGCGACGTGTGGGTGGACGTCAACCGCTCTATGGCGGTCTATCAAGAGTGGCGGGCGCTGGCCCGCTCGGCCACCTATCACAGCCCGGACGGCACGCGCGGCCCGATTGGCCCAAGCGCCCGCTCAAGCCGGTGGCCAGTGCGTACAAGGTGCCGGCACATCCGTTTGACCGGGATGGGCGCAATGGTGCGGTCAAACGGGCAAATGAGAAGGCGGAGCCGGTGGCGGCGGATTAGATTGAATTCGGATTACAAAGCATTGTTGAGAGAAAAACGGGATCGCAGCGATCCCGTTTTTCTGTTATAATGCAACTGATTTTGAAATTCAGAAATACCTTCTGGTCACTTGTGAGATTATTGAAATGCCGCTGGTCAAAATGTGGGACCATATGATTTTCGATTTTATAGCCGCGGCGAGGCGAATGAGCCGCCGCATATTCATGTACGTCGAGGGCGATTGGAAGCCAAGTTTTGGTTGACGCCCACGGTTCGATTGGCCAGGGCGGGTCGATTCCGTCCACATGAGATTAACGATATTTTCCGCATAGTCGAAGCGCATCGACAGGAGTTTTTGGAGGCGTGGTATGAATACTTTGAGTAATCTTTATTTGGGCAGTGAGCCCGTCACCATAACGGCTGAGGATGATCAGCTACGCATATCGCTTGCCGATGGACGCGATATTTTTTTGCCGCTTCAACTGGTCAGTCAGATAGACAGCGAAACACCGATGCCCCCGGAATCACAGATATTGATTTTGCGTCAGCCCCCGCAAATTGATCACATTCATGTTACAGATACTGCTCTGCATGTATATTTGACCGACGACCGCACTCTTTCTTGTCCACTGTCCTGGTTTCCGCGCTTGTTGCACGGTACGCAGATGGAACGCAATCATTACGAACTCAGCGGCGACAATGATGTGATTCATTGGCCCGATTTGGATGAGGACATTGAGTTGATGCGGCTATTTGAAGGCGGCAAAAGTCTTGAGAGTGAGCAATCAATTCAACGCTGGCTGTTGGCGCGGCACGGGGCAAACGTGACAAACACGGAAGTGCTTTCAGTTAGCTAAATGAGGGATTCCTATGCCAGACCGCCAACGCACCTACCGCACCCAAGCCGTGATCCTGCGCCGCCGCGACTATCAGGACGCCGACCGCGTGCTGACCGTTTTTACGCCCGGCGCCGGCAAGCAGGAGCTGATCGCCAAGGGCATCCGCAAGACCAGCAGCCGCAAGGCCGGCCACTTGGAGCTCTTTACGCACGCCTCGCTGCTGGTGGCGCAGGCGCGCACGTGGGATATTGTGACCGAGGCGGTGACGGTGGAGAGCTTTCGCTATCTGCGCGAGAATTTGGACGACATTGGCCGCGCCGCCTATTTGTGCGAGCTGATCGACAGCTTTACCGAAGCCGATGATGAAAGCCAGCCGCTGTGGGAGCTGCTGCTGCTGGCCCTGCGCGAGTTGGATCAACATGCGGAGGCGGCGGCCAAGAGTGAGAGTGCTTTCGATGTCAGTTTGTTGCTACGCTGGTTTGAGCTGCATCTGCTGGGGCTCAGCGGCTTTCAGCCCCAGTTTTATACTTGCCTGGGCAGCGGCGAAGAATTACAGGAAGAGACCAACTATTTGAGCATTGGTGAAAGCGGCGTCTTCAGTCCGCAATTTGGCAAGCATCGCGCCGACGTGGAGCCGCTGGAGCCGGATGTACTCAAAGTGCTGCGATTCTTGCAGCGCAGTCGCTGGGGCGACGTGCGCGGGCTGTCGATGCGTCCGCTCAACTTGCTCAAAATTGAGAATATTCTCCATCGCATGGTGCTTTCCATCCTAGAACGGCAGCTCAAATCGGTCGACTTCCTGCGCAAACTGAACTACTTGGCCGCGGGTTAAACAGAAAACATTTTTAGGATCAACAGATTACACAGATTTGAAAGATTTTTTGAATTTGGGAAGGAATCTGTGTAATCTGTTGATCAAAATAGGTTTTTAACACTTATGCATATACGGGAATATCAGCAGTGGTTGGAGGCGTGGGACAAGGCGCGGGAATGGGACAAAGTGTTGCCCAGCCACACGCTGATGCACGCTGTGGAAGAGCTGGGCGAAATCAGCAAGCTGGTGCAGATGATTGAGGGTTACCGCGCGATGGAACCGGCCGCGCTGGAACAGGTGCGCAGCGAATTAGCGCTGGAGATGAGTGACCTGCAAGTCATGCTCTTTAAGCTGGCCTACCTATGCGGCATCGATATGGAAGAAGCCATGCGCCGCGGCCAGGTCAAGGCTGACGCCCGCTTCCCCGACCCCTCTACCGGCCCCGCCGAACGCGATGCATATTGGCAACGCTTTCAAAAATATGTGGAAGACGCAGGAGTAGGGAGTAGGGAGTAGGGAGGCTTGTGCAGACCCTCCCTACTCCCTACTCCCTACTCCCTACTCCCTTTCCTAGAACAAACGTACTTTGGGGCTTGACATGGCTCATATGTTCGTGTATACTTGGGATAACTTGGGAAACAAACGTTCTGAATTGGGATAATCTGGGTTATTATTTTGGATCAACAGATTATGCAGATTTAAGAGATTTTGTTCTCGGTCATCAAAATATACTTGGCTCTGTCATCGATGAAAATCAACGACTCGACTAAAATGGCGTCTAATCCTTTTCATCGATGCCAACCGCGAGTATATCATCAAGCACCCAGTGGCGCAGTTTCAACAGGAAAGAGGTAAACACATGACAACGTCAGCCAACTCAGCCCCCAAAGTATCGGACAAGCAGTTTCGGATTCTGGAATATATTGCCAGTTTTTTGAGTGCCGAAGGCTTTCCGCCCACCATTCGCGAGATATGCAAAGCAGTCCAAATTTCCAGCACGTCGGTTGCCAATTATAATCTGGATAAATTGGAGGCCATGGGGCTCATCTCACGCCGCCGCGAGGTGAGCCGTGGGCTGACGCTCAACTGGCCCATTTTGGTGGACTTAGGCATTTTGAGTCCCCCAGAGAATGGCGCAGATGGGGCAGATGCTGGCCAAGAAGAACGCAGCGATCTATTCCGCGTACCGTTGCTGGGGCACATTGCCGCTGGCGAACCCATTATGGTAGAGCCGCGCGACCTTTCTAATGTGGATGAATGGGTGGATGTGGCGCAGACCACATTCAAGTTGAGCGGCAGCCCCAAGGATTACTTTGCCTTGCGCGTCAAAGGTGATTCGATGATCGACGCCAGCGTATTGGATGGCGATATTGTGATCTTGCGTCACCAGGCAACGGCGGAAAATGGAGAAATGGTGGCGGCCTGGATTGAAGATGATGGCGAAACCACGCTGAAACACCTTTACAAAGAAGGCAAAAAGGTGCGCCTGCAGCCTGCTAACCCCAATTTTGACCCCATTGTGCGCAACGCTAGCCAGGTGCGCATCAATGGCAAAGTGGTTTCGGTGATGCGTTATTTGAATTAGCAAATATCGAGTATTGAGTATCAGCAGATCGCAATGACATGAGATAGGGCTGGATGCACCAATCGGGACCGACGCCTGTATCGCCAACACCGTTGCGGTGTAGTGAGTATAGCATGGGGAAGCCGGCGGGAGACGCGTTATCTCTTATGTGCAATACTCAATACTCGACATCCATTTTTCATAATTTTATGGTAAAAATGGATTAGTGCCTCTAGAACGCCAATAAAATAGAGTGTATCCTCCGGCGTTTTGCCGTACGCCCCAGCCGGAATTTATTGGTAGTCCCCGTAAGAGTACCCCTCAACATAGAATAGGATGGCAACTAGCGCTGCCCTTTAGACAAATTTCTCAAGGCGCGCAGAAATTGCATGCCCAAATGGTTCTAAAGTTGCGCCTTCACCAATGCCGACAATTGCCCAACATAACGTAAACTGTAACAATTGCCTGGCCTTAAACCGCCGCCCAATTTGCGCGCAAGCATTGCAGTTGCCGACTTGACCGGACTTGGCTAATCCATGTGGTTATCCACGATACTATATCAATGTGAAAATATAAGGTCGATTACCCGTCCGTAAGGGCGTGAACAAGCACCGAATTTGCAATTTCCATATAATGAGAATGTAAACATTGATCAAATAGATCGAATTATGGTATACTAAAGAAGTCTCGCGGTTATCGCATTTTGCGAACCCTGAAATAAACGTGGACGGTCCCTCCAACATCCTCGACTCCAGATACTTGGGAATGACAGCAGTTTGTGATAATTGCGCGGTTATTTTCAGAGTATGATTCTCAATAGTTCTATACAATCTATTAATTCAGCTATATTCAACCTTAACATTCCAAACTATCGTAAAAGGACGAAAGATGGATCAATCGCAAGAAAAACCCTCACGCTCCAAACAACGTTCGACCGGTGAAATTGAACGCATTCGTGAATTGGTAGTTGGTCCGCAATTGCGCCAAAGCGAACAAAAGATCAGCACCCTGCAAAAGGATGTTGAACGTCTCGAGCGCGAGCTGCGCCAGCTACGCAGCCAGCAAAATGAACAAAATAAAAGCCTGACCGAACGCGTACAGCAACAGCATCAAGAATTGCAAGAATCGGTTGGCGAAGTGCGCACCGAGTTGCGACAAGTGACGACAGGATTGGAAAAAGATAAGGTCGACCGTCAAAAGCTGGGTGACCTTTTCATTGAGCTAGGAAATCACATCAGAGAAGGTGGTGAAATTACCGACGTGCTGCAGAGTCTGTTCGAAGCCGAGTAAATCATCCATGAGCGAGTCGGAATCGACCCCGCAGACAACGACGCCAAAGAGACGCAGGCGAGCAAGCTAAGTTCGCCTGATAATGGTGCAGCAAGCGATTATTCACATGCGGCTGCTGGTGGCAAGTTTTCCCAGCTGGGGCCAGCCAAACCCATGATTTATTGGCAGATAAGGACCAGGCGGAGAAAGACGCCCTGGAAGAACTGCGCCTGCTGCTGTTAGGACACTATCAGCAGCAGATGGCGCAAATGCAAGAAACCGTTGAGGTGCTTTCTGTACGCACGGCTGACAAAGAAGGGTTGATTCGCACAATTACGCCCGTCATGGGCGACCTGATCCGCAACAAAATTCGCGAAAACCGCGATGAAATGATCGAAGCGCTGTATCCAATTATTGGGCAATTGGTAATGCGTTCTGTGTCAGAAGCGGTGCGCGATCTGGCGCGCAAGATGGATGCGCAGCTACATACCACATATAGTGTCAGCTATCAGAGTCGCCGCCTGTGGGCGCGGCTAAACGGAGTATCTGAAAGCGACCTGATTCTGCGCGATTCGCTGCCTTTTCACATTGCTGAGGTCTTTTTAATCCATCGGGAAAGCGGTCTACTGCTCTGGCACGGCTCTCTGGATCAAAATTCGGAACTGACTGATGCCGATCTGATCAGCAGCATGCTGACCGCCATCCGCGACTTTACGGCAGACGCTTTTGGCAACAACCAGGAAGAACGGCTGGATGAAATTCAGTATGGCGATCACCAAATTTTGATTGAGACGGCCCAGCATGTATATATTGCGGTGGTAGCGGCAGGTGTGGAACCGGCTGGCTTCCGCAGCATGTTACGCCGCCACGTAATCGCCATCCAGCACAGCCATTATCGTGAACTGGCCGATTATAATGGTGACGCCTCCCCATTTGAGGAAGTAGGGAGAGAGCTGGGCAGGCATCTCATGCGCACGGGTAGAACGACCATAAAGGCCCGCCGCCTACCTGTCATCCTACAATTCTTACAAGGTCGGAGGCGTAAAAGGAGTAGGGCCAAGTCGCAGCGCCCTATGCGACCGGGCAGAATCACCAGAAAAGTTCGTCGACTCCCTGTAATCTTACAATTCCTACAAGGTAAAAGACGCTTCAGAAACAGAGCCCAAATGCACCGTCGTACAAGACCCTGACTGCACGATAAGATATTGCGTGCGCTTTTAACAAGCCGTGTGCTATCTGTCAGCGTCGAGGGAGCGGGGTATTCTGTTGGATTCACAAATAAGAAATATCTGAGAAACCATTGATGAATTTCGAGAAAGAACGCAAGATCAGTAAAAAGGTTTGTCTGTTGGGGCCTTTCGCCGTAGGCAAAACCAGCCTGGTGCGTCGGTTTATTTACAACCGCTTTGAGGATCGCTATGTGAGCACCATTGGCGTCAAGGTAAGTCGTAAAATCGTCATGACGCCACACAACAACCAGATTATCGAGCTGTCTATGATGCTGTGGGATATTGCCGGCGCGGACGAAGTGGATGAGTTACGCCGCTCCTTCTCAACGGGGTAGCGGGCGCAATTTTGGTGTGTGATTTGTCCCGACGTGAAACCATCGATAAGTTGCCAGCATATGCCGAGGCCATTCACGCAATTACTCCTCAAGCACCGTTAGTGCTGGCGGCCAACAAGCTTGATCTGGTGCGAGAGCGATCTATCACCGATTCCATGTTGCAGGATGTGGCCCAGCAGGTGGGGTCATCTGTATATGTAGTCAGCGCAAAAACGGGAGACCACGTAGAAGCGCTTTTTAAACAGCTCGCTAGCTTGCTTGTGCGGAATGTTTGAGGGGATAACAACCGTGAATAATACGATTGCCCAACATTTGCAGCGACTCTATCATATTAGCTATCTCATCACCAATGCCGAACTAAAAGTAACCGAAACCCAAGGCTGCGCAGAACTTTTTGCCGAATGTACGCCCAATAATATCGGTCGAGCCCTGGCGGATGTGGTGCCAGAACTTATTGGGATTGAAGGCGAGTTAGAGGATATCCTATCGGGCGAAAAAGAGTTCATCTGTTTCGAAACTGTCAATCGCGACCGCAGCGATGGACAAGTGACCTACGTGCGAATGACCGAACTGGCCAAGCGCAACGACGACGGGAGCATTGACGGCATCATTCACATGCTCGAAGATGTTTCCGACTACGAGCGGTCGCGCCAAGAAGTGACCCAAAAACATAATGAGGCCCAACTGCTGCAGCGCGAGTTAAGTGCTTCTAATCTTGAGTTGCGGGCGCTAAACGCCGAATTAGCACAGATCAATGAATTACATTCCCTGCTGGTCAGCATGGCCACCCATGAAATCCGCGGCGCATTGACAACGGTACAGGCCTATCTTGGCCTACTCGAAGGTGAGCTTGACTTACCCACCCCACAAAGCCAGACCTATCTTGAACGCATGCAGTAAGGAATGGACCGTTTGCGCAAGTTGATTAGCACGCTGCTGGATATGGTTCTCATTGAACTCGGACAGCTCGAAATATTGCTCATTCCCGTCGATTTGGCGCCCCTGATTAAAGAGACGATTGAGCTGCTACAGCCACAAATTGCCGCCAGATCACATATTGTCACCTTTCAAACGCATAACGATATTCCACTAGCGTTGTGCGATCAGATTCGCATTGGACAAATCATCGATAACCTGCTCTCCAATGCCATTAAATACACGCCCGATGGTGGACAAATTCAGGTTACATTGGAAACGGGAGATAATGGAGAGCATATTCTACTTGCTGTATCCGATACAGGCATTGGCATTGCACCGCAGGACATAGATACCCTCTTCACTCGCTTCTATCGCACAAAGGAAGCGCGCATTCAAGGACAAGGCTTTGGGCTAGGTCTTTATATTGTCCACGTCCTAGTTGAGCTGCACGGTGGTGCAATTTGGGTAAAAAGCCAGCCCAACGTTGGCAGCACCTTTACCATTCAGTTGCCCATAGCCAAAACAGACATTTTTTTGAGCCCTTCTACTTTTTTGTTACGTTAACCGGCGTCACAATGCAGTCAGCGAACAGATTATTTTTATTTTCGCCAGTATTATGTTATATTTTACCAGCTATTGCGGGTCCCTAGCTCAATTGGCAGAGCAGCGGCCTTTTAAGCCGCGGGTTCTGGGTTCGAGTCCCAGGGGGCTCATTAAAAATACAAGTATAGGGTGTCAGTAGGCAAGACACCACAAGATATTGTATAACCGTCTCCAAAGAGAATTGGAGGCGGTTTTTTTATGCAGCAGAAGCTTTCAATAGTTGATGCATATGACCTTTTCATACTGGATGCGCAAGGGCAGCAATTCACAGAGCATACATTATCAGTAGAGCGCAACGGCGGGAGATAGGGCCAGATTCACCAATCGAGACCGACGCCCGTATCGCCAACACTGTTGCGGTGTACTGATTATGGCTCTATGTGGGCCGGTTGTCTCTTTTTGTGAATTGGGGCAAAGACCAAAACGTTACCCTCCTCGAATCTTTAGAAGCTTCTCACATTCGGCGTTACTTTGTGGATATGAAAAGCCGCGGGCTTTCATCGGCTTATATTCATCACAGTCATGCACGCGCAATAAAAACTTTCCTCAATTACTGCGTTCGGTATGGGCTCCTCATTTATGATAGCTTGCCCAGGTGCTGAAGTCCATCAAGAAAGCATCGGGCGTCAAAGGGTAATGTACTGTCTCAAAAAGCGAAACACATGCTCAATGGCGAAACGCTAAAGATACATGCGTCAAAGGGCAATATTAGATACCATCCAAAAGCGGACCGACTCGCGACTGGGTGCTGTCTAGCAGAGCTACATCATTTGCAGTATCGTATCGGTCAACAATTCCTCGCAACAAGTACGCCAATCTGTGCGTTCCCATTGCTATGAACCAAACCAAATAAGCCAATTACTTCTTGTGCAGTTGCCCTGGGCGTATTCCCCTGTGCGAACAGCGCAACTGCACGTCTTTCTTCCCTCAGAGGTCGTTATGTGGCGACGTGTTTTACTCTCCCTCGCTCTGTGCGGCGTCATTTTGATTATAGCCATGAGCCTGCCCGTATTGGGCGCCCGCCGCCTCCATGCGCCGGACAGCGGCCGGGCGGTGCAGCAGTCGCCGCTGCCCGCGCCGGTTTTTCCCACTCCTGAGCCCACGCCCGCCGTGATCATGACGCAGCCCAATATGTGGTCTTCGTGGCTTAACACGGGCGAAATCACGGTGGAATTTGCGGGGGCCCTGGATCGGCAAGCCATTGCCCAACGGCTCTCGATTGAGCCGCCGTTTGAGTACGACCTCTTCTGGGACGCGCAAACGCTGCATGTAGTGCGCCAAAGCCCGCTGATTCCCGGTGCTGCCTATGTCTTGACCATCCGTGACATGCTTGATCGCAGCGTGGCCGGCTCACCACCGCCTGATTTTCACCTGACCTTTGTTGCGCCAGACGTTGTGTATATCAGCAATTCCACATCCGATGAGCGGGGAAGCGAGATAGTCTTTTCTTTTGGTTACTCCATGGATCGCAAGAGTGTAGAAAAGGCGCTGCGCATTGAGCCGGCAACGCCGGGTACATGGCGCTGGTCGGCGGACAACCTTCAGCTAATCTTCAAGGCGGACGCGCCATTTGCTCCGGATGCGACCTATCGGATCAACTTTGATGGCGAACTACGCGACCAGGATGGAAATCCTCTGACGCCACCACCACCGCATGAGTTTGTGACGGGGCCAGCGATTATCAGCAAATTCGGCTCGCAAAATGAGCGGGATCCCTTTCAACCCATACGACTGGAGTTTGATCGCCCAATGGATTGGGAAAGCGTGGCCAGCGCGCTCTCCATCCACCCCGTGCTGCCGCTCGATATAAGCTGGCAAGACAACACGCTTTTTCTGCTGCCGATTCAGGGCTATTTTGATGAATTTACCGACTACACGTTTACACTGGGGACAACCGCGCGGGACGCCACCGGCCAAGCGATTTTGAGGGAGCCTTATACATGGCGCATCCAAACCACCCAATATCAACAGAGCACCTTTCTGGGCTATGGCCCCCGTTTGCAAATTCTGGATGCTGACGGACGGCGCGCGATACAGTTTTATCTGCAAAATAATCCCCAGTATGTAAATGTGACCCTATATCGACTAAGCACGACGCAATTTCTAGACCACTATGCATCCACCGTGAATAACGAGGTCGGATGGACTAATTCGCCTATGCCAACGGAACAATTACCCATTGTGGCGGAATGGCGTGCAGAACTATCTGCATCTTCTGACCAAACCCCAAATTCATCAACTTGCGAAGTGTTCTTGCCCGCCGATTTGGCGGTGGGCATCTATCTGCTGGAATTAGGAGCCGGACCCACCGCCGATCAGTTGGTTGTGCTATTGACCCACAACGTGATTACCATCAAACAGGATGAGCAGCAAATCGATGGCTGGGTGACAAATATTAACGGGAGAACCGTAACGGATGCACGGATAACCTTGTATGGTGAGGATGGCAAAGCTGTGGCTGCGCGTCAAAGCGACGCCCACGGGCTGTTCCACCTGCCTACCTCAAGCGCGCGGCCGCTCATCGTCTTGGCCCAAGTGGATGGCGACATCACGGCGGTGGGGTTTGCGAATGCCTGGCGTAGCCGCAGCGCGCCGTGGCCGCTATGGTGGAAAGCACAGCCACCGCCACAAAGATATACCGTATACACATATACGGATCGCCCCTTATATCAACCGGGCGACACGCTCTATTTCAAAGCGGTATTCAGGCAGGACGAGGATGGTGTGTTGCGTATGCCGCCCCCCGAGACTGTTCCGGTTGTGAGCATTCTCGATGCGGAAAATCATCTTCTGCAAAGTCAAGAATTAGCCGCTGATGAGTTTGGCGCCATTAGGGGTGAATTCACATTGAGTGACGAGACCTTATTTGGTGATTATGTGATTGAAGTTGCCATAAATGATGAAGTGCATCGACAGCTTTTTCGGGTTGAAGGCAAATCTGCGGCAAATGTTGAGCTATCCGTTCAGACGCGCACCCAAGCGGGTGTGCCATCCAATCATTTTGTCAAAGGGGATGTGATCACTGTGGTGGTGAATGCCCGTTATAAGACGGGTGAACCGGTCGCCAATGGTCAAATAACGCTCAATCAATATTTGGCACAGCCCGCGCCTTGGCAATTTGAGGCCAATCCAGCGTCCGCCTGGTATGCCCAAAATCAACCCATTAAGGGCAAAACCGACGCCAGCGGCGCCTTTACCACCACATTCACCACCGGTCAGGCTGGCAGTTCTGCCCAAAAAAGTCAGTTGGCAACTTCCCTCCGTTATGACTTAATGGGGCTGGAGGCGATTTTCGAGGACCTTGCGCATCCGCCGGTGCGTGCGCTGACCGCTGTCAAGGTTGACAACGGCGCAGAAATCATCACGATTGCGACGCCGGGGCATATTCAACGCGCCGGCCAACCGATTCCCGTGCAGATTGCCGTAAAGACTCTGATGGGCGAACCTCTGCCCCAACACACGCTGAATCTGATTCTGATTCGCAAGGCGCAGGATGCTCCAGACAATATGGAGGGTGAAGAGACTCAGCGTCTGATGCTTAAGAGCGACAATGCGGGAGTCATTTCGACCAAGCTAACCATCGAGCAGCCTGGATACTATGAAATACGCGCTGTTGCGCGTTCTGCTCTGCTCTATGAAGTGAGCGCACGCACCTGGCTGTGGGTGGTGGGCGACGAAAATAAGTGGCCCATACACGATGGGGTTAGGCTGCATATCGTTGCTGATCAAGATGAATATGCGGTGGGTGAAAGTGCGCGCTTTGCCATTGAATCGCCAATGGCTGGACCCGCTCTGTTAACTTTTGAACGCGGACGCACGCGCCGCGCGGAAGTAATTGAACTCACGCCACCGCTGACCCTGATTGAGCGTACAATCCAGGCGGAGGATACGCCGAATGTCTTTGTATCGGTCAGCGCCTGGTCTGCACCGGAATCTACACTTACTAAGTCTATTTCGGCCAGTTTGCCGGACGCCACGCTCTTCACCGACCAGGTCGAGGTAGCCGTTCCACTGCCACAGAAGCAGCTTGCCATCTCCATACAGCCCGATCAAAATAGCTATGCTCCAGGCAGCAAAGCGACCTTTGCTGTGCATGTGGCAGACGCCAACGGCGCGCCAGTCGTCGCCGAACTGGCTCTGGCTGTGGTAGAGGATGACCAATTCTTGATTGGTGAGGGGTTGACAGGCTCGATTTTCCACACCTTCTACGGGCCACGCCCCCATGGCGTGGTGACTTATGATGGTCTGGTATTGCAGCGGTGGTTATTCGGTTTTGACGGTATCAATGACCCGGGAGCGCCTGTCAATCTGCACGTTCCCGGGCTGCAGACCATTTTATGGCTGCCGGATGTACGTACCGCTATCAATGGCCAGGCAGTTGTGACGGTGACTCTGCCCGCGCGAACCGCCAAGCTGCGCCTGACCGCCACAGCCACAACCGGGGATGATACACTGGTGGGAGATGCTTTTATTCGTGTGGACACACAATGAATTCCCACGTTGTTACTGTGTAACTATGTAGCCGTCCCCTGAGCTTGTCGAAGGGGGCACGGGCTTCGACAAGCTCAGCCCTCCGGTGACCTGAATAGTTACGTTACTGTTACTTCTTCACCATCCGCCAACACTGATGAATCCGCGTATTCCGAAAATCCTCGGGCAGCGATTGGGGCGTCAGCTCTTCAATTTGCCAATTCGACAGCAGCGCGCACATCCAGCGCAAAGCGGCGAGCATTGGTGCTAAAGCAGAGGACGCCGCCCGCGCCCAGCAGATTGGCGCAGCCGGCAATCAGGTGCGGGTGGTCGCGCACCACGTCGAACGAGCTTTGGGCCATGCGTTTGGAGTTGCTAAAGGTGGGCGGGTCGCAGATGATAAGGTCGTAGCGGGCGCGGCGCTGGCGTTCTTCCTGCAAAAAGGCCAAACAGTCCGCCTGTACAATGCGGTGAGCGGCGCTTTCGGCAAAACCGTTGTGAGATAAATTGCGCCGCGTCCAGTCGCAGTAGGTCTGGCTCAGGTCCACCGTGGTGGTGATGCAGGCGCCGCCGGCCAGCGCGTAGCAGGTAAAGGAGCCGGTGTAGGCAAAGAGATTCAGCACGCGCCGGCCCTGCGCTTCGGCGCGCACGCGGGCGCGTACATGGTGATCCAAAAAGAGGCCAGTGTCCAAATAGTCGCTCAGATTCACCTCAAAACGCAGCCCCTGCTCCTGCACAATGCGCACATGGCCGCTTTGCGCCAGACGTTCATATTGACTGTTGCCCTGTTGACGCTGGCGCTCCTTGACAAAAATCTGCGCAGGCTTTAGCTCCAATCCCTCTTGAATTTCGGCCAGCGCCTGTTCGCGAAAGGCCGCAGCTTGCGCATCGGTTTCATCGCGCGTGCGCTCATAGAGCCAAACCACGGCTTCCCCATCGTACCAATCCACAATCAGCGGGTACTCAGGAATGTCTCGTTCGTATAAACGGTAGCAGGATACATCGCTGCGCCGCGCCCACTTGCGCAGATGGCGCTGGCGCTTGCGCAGCCGGTTGGCCAAAATATGTTCGGTTGACATGCGGAATATTATAACCACAGATTGCGCAGATTTTACAGAAAGATAGCCACAAAAACACAAAAGCCACAAAAATAGCTTCTTTTTGTGACTTTTGTGGCTTTTGTGGCTACTCAAAGAAGAAGTCCGACTTTTTACAAAAGTCGGACTTCTAACGGGTTTGCCAATATGGGCAGATTTGCGAATAGAGCAAATCTGCGTAATCTGCGGTTGATTTTCTCAGTTCCGCCAGTCGCTGCGGGCGGCTTGCAGAAAATCAGCAAAGATAGCGGCATTGCGCGCATCGTTTTTGAGCAACTCTTCGGGGTGCCACTGGAAGCCCAGCGCAAAAATGTGCGACTTGGCCGTCAGCGCCTCGGGCAGACCGTCTTCGGACGTGGCCATGACCTGCAAGCCGGCGCCCACGTCGGCCACGCCCTGGTAATGCATAGAGTTGACCGACAGCGTGTTGCCAAAGATGCCGTGCAGATAGCAACCTTCGGGTATCGAAACGTTGTGGCTAATGCGGTCGCGCTTGAAGTGGGGAAAAATGTAGTCGTGCTTGATGCCCGACCAGTGGTTGCGCAGGTCACGGTGCAGCGTACCGCCGCAGGCCACGTTCATCACCTGGATGCCGCGGCAGACGCCCAGCATGGGCATATTTTCATCCAGCGCCCAGCGCGTCAGCGTTAACTCGGTCCAGTCGCGCTCCAGGTCGGTGGTCTCCAGCACCTCGCGCGAACCCTTTTCATAGAGACGAGGCGCAATATCGCCGCCGCCGCCCAAAAAGAGTCCGTCGATGCGGCGGAAAATGCCGCGCAGGCTGGCTGTGTCCAGACCCAACGGGATCAAAATGGGGATAGCGCCGACTTTTTGCAGCGTAGAGATGTAGCTCTGGTTGATTCCACTCAGGGGCACACCCGAATAAACTTGCGAAACGTCGCTCCAGGTCGGAATGCCAATCATAGGTCGTAATTCGTTCATAATATCAACTCACCAATAATTGCGTAAAAATGAGACGCTCTACCTTACATTAATCGGCGCAAAACCGCAAAATCACGCTTACAAATATTACAATTATTTGAAAATTGCGGTTTGCTAATTCAGCCAGTTAACATACAATGAACAAGATGCTTTGAAAGCGTAAATTCTTTCTGTTATTGTAAGACGCACCAGATCGTTATAGTTACGTTAAATTTTGACCCCTCCCTGGCCCTCCCCTAAAGGGAAGGTATCGAAGCTCCTCCCCCCTCGGGGGGAGGCTGGGAGGGGGTTTAATGGCTGAATAGTCACTAGTTTCGTTAAATCTTCATCGCCTGATCTGCTATTCAATATCTTATCTGGTTGAACACAAAAAGTCTCCCGAAATTTCTATCAATTTGGCCAATTACTCCATCATTTTGACACGAAAGGATAAATCCAATGAAGCTGCAAGGCAAAGTAGCGCTGGTAACTGGCGGCGCGCGCGGGCTCGGGCGCGCCTATGTGCTGCATCTGGCCAAGCTGGGCGCCCACGTGGTGATCAACGACGTGGACCTCAACGCTGCCGCCGAATATGACGAAGCGCTGAACGCCGCAACCGTCATGGCCGAGGTGGAGGCGCTGGGTGTGCGGGCGCTGGGCGTGCAGGCCGATGTGACCGACAAGGCGCAGGTGGACGGCATGTTTGAGGAGGCGCTCTCCGCCTTTGGCCGCGTGGATATTTTGGTCAACAATGCGGGGGGCGCGCTGCATACGCCGCCGCAGAACGCCGCCTCCAACGCGCCCGAAGACCACTATCGCTATATTATGGACATCAATCTGACCGGGACCATCTTCTGCTGCCAGGCCGCCAGCCGCCCCATGATGGAGCAGCGCTCGGGCAAAATTGTCAACGTGGCGTCGCAGGCCGGGCTGTGGAGTGGGCGCAACGGCAACGGCATGGCCTACAAAGTGGCTAAGGCGGGCATTGTGCATTACACGCGCGTGCTGGCCGCCGAACTGGGGCCGCACAATGTCCACGTCAACTGCATTGCGCCAGGTTGGATTCTCTCTTCGCGGGCGGTGGCCGGCGGGCGCAACAGCGACGAAACGCGCGCTCGCCTGGAGCCGGAGATCCCGCTGCGGCGCATGGGCGTCCCCGAAGATTGCGCCAAAGTCGTCGAATTCCTGGTCACCGATCTGTCCGATTACGTCACCGGCCAGTGCATCCCCGTTTGCGGCGGCTATGTGGCTTTTTAAGCGGATCAACAGATTACGCAGATTACACAGATTAGGTAAAGGCTCTCTTGTAAAGACTATGCATAGCGACAAAAACACAGAAAAGATTTTTTGAGTTCTCGTGCGCTGTTGGTAATTCAACCTGCTTTACAGTAGAAACGAAAAAATCTTTTAAATCTGTGAAATCTGTTGATCAAAACCAAAGGAGAAATCATGCGACTGGCAGGAAAAGTGGCCATTGTGGCCGGAGCGGGCTGGGGTGGCATTGGTGCGGCCACGGCCTATCGGTTTGCTCAGGAAGGCGCCAAAGTAGTGGTCAACGCGCTGGAAGGCGAAGAGCGCCTGCTGGAGACGGCAGCGCAGATTCGCGCCATGGGTGGCGAAGTGGAAGCGGTGCCAGGCAGCGTGGCGGAGGCAGCCACCTGGCGCAAACTGGTGGAGACCGCGCTGACGCGCTTTGGTCAACTCAACATTCTCATGCACAACGCTGCCCAAGCCACCATCAAACCCGTTATCGAAATGGAGCAGGAAGAATGGCGCAGCTCATTCGACGTGACGGTGGGCGGGCCGTGGCTGGGCGCCAAACACTGCATCCCCCCCATGATCGAAGCGGGCGGCGGCGCCATTGTCTTTACCTCCACAGTGAATTCGTTTATCACCAATCCGGACTTTGGCGCCTATAGTTCCTCCAAAGCCGCCCTCAACGGGTTGACGCGCAGCCTGGCCATGGAATATGGCCGTTCCGGCATCCGCTGCAACGCCATTGCACCTGGGCTGATCGTGGGCGCGCGTCAAGAAGACGCCATGACCGCCGACCCGCTGGAAGACCAAATGAACCGCGATTGCTATCCCATTGGGCGCTATGGCCGGCCCGAAGATATTGCCAACGTGGCGCTCTTCCTGGCCTCCGACGAGGCGGCCTTTGTCACCGGCATTGTGCTCACCGCCGACGGCGGTCTCACGCTGCAATCGCCCGAGGCGCTGGTGCGTCCATCGTTCCGCAAGCGCTGGCGGGGGGATGTGCTGGTGCCGCAGCCGCGGTAGGACAAGTTTCCAAACTTGTCCTGCATAATATCCAAGGTATCCTTTCCCGCACGATTTGGGACTTATCTATAGAAGGCCTTCCAATGAACGTGAACCGGAGTTAACCAAAGAACCAAGAGGACAATCTCGCATGAACGCGGAACTGCCGGCGCTGGTGCGGGCGGCGCAGAACGGCGACAAAGAAGCGTTTGGCCAGATCGTGGGGCGCTTTCAGGATATGGCGTTTGCCAGTGCGTATGCGCTGCTGGGCAACGCCATGTTGGCCCAAGACGCGGCCCAGGATGCCTTTGTAGACGCCTTTCGCACGCTGCATCTACTGGCTGAACCGGCGGCGTTCCCCGGCTGGTTTCGGCGCATCATCTTCAAGCACAGCGACCGCCAGGTGCGCGGCAAGCAGCTGACGTTGGCCCCGCTGGAGGCGGCCTACGATGTGCGCTCACCGCAGCCCGGCCCCCACGATCTGCTGGAGGAGGCGCTGCTGCGGCAGGATGTGGATGGCGCCATTCAGCTGCTGCCCGCCAACCAGCGCATGGTGGTTTCGCTCTTCTACATTGAAGGCTATTCGCAAGCCGAGATTGCCGACTTTCTGGAAATTCCGGTCACGGCCGTCAAGAAACGTCTTTTTAACGCTCGCAACAATTTGCGGGAAAGGATGATTACAATGGTACAGGAAACATTGCAGGCCAACCGACCGTCTCAAAGCGACGAATTTGTGGACAAAGTGAGCTTTTACATTGCTCTGCGCGCCAATGATTTGGATCGGGTGACTTCGCTCATCGATAGCGACCCATCTCTGGCCACCATGACCATTGACCGCTGCGAAGGCATCCCGGCCTACTACTGGCCCATCGGCGTGACGCCGCTCAATTGGGCCGCGGGGACTGGCAACCTCCCGCTCGTCGACTTGCTGCTGGCGCACGGCGCCGACATCAACGCCCAGCCCAAGGCCAACTCGATGACGCCGCTGCACGAGGCCATCAACATGCACCAAACCGATCTGGCCTCGGCAATGCTGGAACGGAGCGCCAACGTCAACGCCACGGCGCACGGGGGCCAGACGCCGCTGCACTACGCGATTCACAAGAACAACCCACAGGCGGCCGAACTGCTGCTCAAAGCCGGCGCCCAGGTGGATGCACGGGATGCTTCGGGACGCACGGCCATTGATTGGGCCGTGGCCTATGATCGGCCCATTCTGGTCGAGCTGCTCACGGCGCACGGCGCGGCCAAACCCAAGGCGTATAAAGCGACGCGCCGGGCTGAAAAAGCACCCACAGCGGGCGGACGCAGCGTGCCGGTGGGCAGCGCCGTCATGGGGCGCGTGCTTAATGGCAAGGGTGAAGCGGTGGACGGTGGCAGTTTGGTTGAGGCCGCCAGCGCGTCGATCTATCGCCCGGCGCGTCGGCCAGGCGCCCATTTTAACCACCGGTATCAAAATTATCGACCTCTTCGCACCTATCAAGCACTGACGGCCATAATGCGCTCTTTACCTCCAGCGTTGGTGTGGGCAAAATGGTGGTGCTGGGCCAGTTGGTGCAGGGTATGGTGGCGCAGCACGGCGGCTGTGCGGTCTGCATTGGGCTCAACCGCGGCGGCTTTACCGGTGAAAGCCTGAATGTTGGGCTGGCGCGAGTTGACCGCCGACGGCAAGCTGCTGACCGAGAATGTGGTCTGTGTGTATGGGGATGTTGCAGATGATGCGGCGGCGCGACTGCAAGTGGCCGAAACCGGGCTGACCATTGCCGAGCATCTGCGCCAAGAGGGCCGCGATGTGCTGCTGCTGGTGGACGACATGCTGGCGCTGTCCGACGGCGTGCTGCCCTATCTGCGAGCCAACGCCGTGGCCACGCCCGAAGCCGCCATCACGCTGATCTACGACGGTCCCCATACGCCCGGGCTGGAGCCGGACGCCTACGCCCATCTCGACACGGTGATGGCCTTTGATCGGGTCCGCGCCAATCAGATGCTCTATCCGGCCATCGACCCGCTGCGCTCGCGTTCCAACGTGCTGACGCCCGAGTCGGTCGGCGCCGAGCACGTACGGGTGGTCAACGACATGCAGCGCGTCTTTACCCGCTACGCCGAGCTGCATCCGCTCTTTGAGAAGATGGGGGCCGAAGCACCCACCTATTTTGAAGACCCCAGCGCCGCGCAGGATGCGCAGCGAGCGCGGCGGCTGCACCGCTTCCTCACCCAGCCGCTGCCGGGCATTGAGTCGTTCACCAACACGCCCGGCGTCCATGTCAGCCGCGCCGACGCCATCCGCGGCTGCCGCGCCATTCTGGACGGCAAATATGATGCGCTGCCGGAAGAGGCATTTTATATGGTGGGTACGATGGAGCAGGTCGTGGAGAAGGCTCGGGGGATGTGACAAGGTGAAGGGGTGACATGGTGAAGGGGTGACATGGTGAATGGGTGACATGGTGAATGGGTGAGGGGGTGAAGGGGTGACATGGTGACTGAGCCTGTCGAAGTCACCATGTCACCCCTTCACCCCCTCACCATGTCATCTGATCACTCCTGCGGCAGCGGCGTGATGACCACCGGGATGCCGACGGCGGTGACGACGTTGCTGGGGGCGCTGCTCTGTTCGATGACCGGTGCGACCGGCTGCGAGTTGCCCGGTTCAGCAACTTCATTTGTGTTGATTGTCGCTGTTTCAACCGCAGTTTCATCGATGGGGGCGGTATTCATATTCGTGCCATCGCTTGTCGTGTCGCCCACTGTGGTGGTGATGGATGGTGAAATTGTGATGGTGCCCGTGAGCGGGATGTCGCTTTCGGCGGGCGTCAGACGGGTGAGCGGCGTCGATGTGGCGGTGGCCGTTGCCGAAGGCAGGACAGGAGCGGCGACTTCGGCGACCTGTGCTTCGGTGGCAGTAGGGACGATGCCTCCATTTAGGATGTCAGCTCGCGTTGCCGAGGTCGAGCTGTCACTATTGCTGGCTTGCAGGGCCAGAGTAGTTTGCAACTGAATGGGCGATGCCGCCACCACAGGTGTTGCCCCCACCGCGCCCACCGATTTTTCCAAAATGAGCAGCGCCACAATGGTAAACCAGGCGCACAGCAGCACCACGGAAGCCGACCCTACCATGGTCAACCCTTTGCGCTGGGTGAACAGACCGCGTTTGGGTTGGCCGGGGGCCGACTTGGGGGCCGCAGCCGGCTTGGGCGCTTTGGGCCGTTTGGCCTCTTTCACCTTGGCCGATTTTGCTTCAGTTGGAGCCGCTTCGGCGGCAGCCGCGCTGAGCAGCGCCACCCGCGCGTTGAGCAATGCATCGCCAAATTCGGCGGCGCTTTGAAATCGGTCGGCCGCTTCTTTGGCCAGCGCCCGGTTGAGAATCTCTTCTACCACCACCGGAATGGCCGGATTAAATTCGCGAATGGGCGGTAGCGGCTCCGTATTTAGCTTCATCATCATGCTATAGGGCGTGTTGGCCAGATAAGGCGCGCGCCCGGCTAAAATTTCATAGAGCACCACGCCCAAGCTGTAGACGTCGCTGCGCTCATCGCACGGCTCACCGCGCACGGCTTCCGGGCTCATGTAATTGGGCGTGCCCACAATGGCGCCGAGGGCGGTCAACTGGCCGGCCTGCTGCTCGATCATGCGGGCAAAGCCAAAGTCGCCCAGCAGCGCGTGGGTGTGGCTCGCATCGGCAAAGAGAATATTGGCCGGCTTGATGTCGCGATGCATCATGCCGCGGTCGTGCATATGCACCAGCGCATCGGCCAATTGCGTGGTCAGGTCCAGCGCCTGCTCAATGCTCAACTTGGCATCGCTGTGCAGCAAATCTTGCAGCGTGCCGCCCTCAATATAGTCGAGCACCAAATAGTAAAGTGTGTCGGAGCTGCAATGAATCTGTGATGATGCACCGTCTTTGCTGGGCGCTGCCGCCCCATTCTGCGTTTCATCGGGCGTGCAATGGAACGTGCCGGCATCAACGACGCGCACAATGTGCGGATATTGCAGCCGCCCCATCAGTCGCGCCTCGCGCTGGAAACGCTCGGCAAACCCCTCGCCATCGCCCAGGTGGCTGTGCATAATCTTAATCGCCACGTGACGATCCAGACCGGGCTGGTAAGCTTTGTACACCGCCGCCATACCACCACGGCCAATCCGCTCTTCAATCACATAGTTGCCAATTTGGCGTCCAATCAGATGCATTTGTCATCTCCGAAAAGTAACAGGTTATAAACCATAGATATGTCGGCAAAATAGGTTCAATGAATTATGTCGATTTTTTTTGATCAACAGATTGCACCGATTTTAGAGATTTCTTCATCTGCGAAAGCTGTAAGATCTGCTGATCACGCAGGTGGTGCATAGCACCATCTAATATTTTCTTTGGATGTCTATCATAGACTTGCAATAAGCATAGTTGCAGAATGTTAATTTTGCTGGTCAGTTGTTGATTGCCTGCGACACGGATGCTCAACCCATAAAATAGGGTCGTCATCTGTTTTGCATACGCCTTGCATGGATGCTTTGTGCGCATCCCAACCGTACAGTTCGAGCTATCCGCGAAGAGCGTGCGTTGGCGGTTGTGCGAAGCACAGAGCCAACACACAATCTTCGTGGATAAAAACCGCGCTCATTCGCCTCATATTTGATCCTGAAAACAGCTCCAATCACCGGCCTGCAGGGCGGGCAGATGGCGAGCAATGTCCAGCTTCTGTTTGGCGACTGCGGCCACGCCGGGCGCTTCTTCGGGATAGCCCATGAGGATGGCGCCGACCACCTTGCCATTGTTGACCACCAGTTTGCGATAGCGGTGGGTGACTGCCTCTTCCTGGGCTATCTCGCAGTCGTCGTTGCTCTGCGCCCGAATCTGTCCGATGGAGGTCAGGTCCACGCCCACCACTTTGAGCATGGTCACCGGCACAATTTCGGTGTAGCGCTCCTCAGCGGCGCCGGCGGGCGAAACCGCACCGGCTGCCGCCACCTCGGCCTGGCTGACTGCCACCGCCCACAGCCCGAGTATTTTGTCGTTGAATTCCACCACGTCGCCGGCGGCAAAAATGTGCGGGTCGTTGGTGCGCATTTGCGCGTCCACCAGCACGCCATTTTTGATTTGCAAGCCCGCCGCCTGCGCCAGCTCCACATTGGAGCGGATGCCGGCGCAGGTGATAAAGAGATCGCAGGGCAGCGTGCGGCCATCGCGCAGCGTCACCTGGCCCACGCGCTCTCCGCTGGCGTCGCCCTCGCTAGCGCACCGTTGCAGCGCTGCGCTTTCAGCCTCGGTCACAATGTCAATGCCCATTTCGGCCAGCGTGGCGCGCAGATGTTCGCCGCCGCGGGCATCCACGGCGGGTGAGCAAAGCATTGGAGCGTTCCAGCACGGTCACCTGCATGCCCAGCTTGTGCAGCCCATAGGCCGCCTCCAATCCCAGCAGACCACCGCCCGCCACCACCGCCTGCTTGGCCGACTGCGTCTGCACATATTCACGAATGGCCATGGCGTCTTCGGCCGTGCGCAGTACAAACGAGCCGGGCAGCTCCACATTTGCAATGGGCGGCACAAAGCTTTCGCTGCCCGTGGTCAAAATCAGCCGGTCATAGTCAAGCGTTTCGCCGGTGCCCAGTTGAAGCTGCTGCGCCGTAGCATCAATGCCGGTGACGCGCGTGTTCAGCCAGCAGGTGATGCCCATGTCGTCGTACCATTTTTCGGGCATCAAATAGAGCCCCTGCATGGCGGAGCGCCCGTAGATCAGCCGCGTAATGCCCATGCGGTTGTACAGGTGATGGCGCTCGCGGCCAATCAGGTGAATTTCGCAGTGCGGGTGGCGGCGGCGCACATGATCCGCCGCAGTGACGCCGGCAATGCCGTTGCCCACGATCACCACCTTTTGCACGGCCCGGTCATATTTGTAGCCGGTAATAATGCTGGATTGGAACATCTCCGGCTCTTCCGGCTTCAGACCAATGGTGCAGGCGCCGCGCACGCGCGCCATGCAGGCCATGCGCGTGTTGGGTCCCAGCCCCAGCCGCTCCAATGTGCCGCGCTCATCGCTGCCCACGGGCGACAGATTTTCCATGCCCTCGCGCACGCAGATGGGGTCGGCGCCGCAGACGCCCATACGACAACCCACTTCGATGGGCAGCTTCTGGCTTTCGATGATTTCCAACAGCGTGCGGTTGGCCTTGGCCTTGACTTCCACGCCGTCCGGCTCAATGCGCACCACCGGTTCACCGCTGGCCGGCGCTGGTTTGGCGGCAGCCGCGCCGGCGCCGGCTTTAGGCGCCGGATTTAGAATCAGTGAATCTTGCAGCGCATCGCGCCGCTCTTCCAGCGTAATAAATTCGCGCACGAAATATTTTTCTTTCTGCCACGTGCGGTAAATCCAGAAGAGCGTTAGCTCGAAGACCGCCACGCGCAGGCCCCAGATGAAGCCCAAATGTTGCGAGCCGGTGAGCACGGCAACGATGACGGGGGCGTTGAACCAGTAGTAGGTGTTGAGCGCCAGGGCGCCAAAGAGCACCGTGACCTTGTTGGCCGACACTTTGGCAAACGTTTCAAACAGAAAGAAGAAACCCAGGCTCACCAAGCTGAACAGGCCAAAGAGCCCGTACATGGTCCAGATCGACACGGCTGGCGGCTCGGGGATGGTGTAAAGGCCAGGATGAAGCCGGGGAAGAGCCCCACAAAGATTTTGCGATAGGCGGCAAAGCGTTTGTCTTCATCGTACATATCGGCCAAGTAGGCGGTGGCCGGGTTGAAGTCGTAGCAG
Source organism: Caldilineaceae bacterium (assembly GCA_041391125.1). Lineage (GTDB taxonomy): Bacteria > Chloroflexota > Anaerolineae > Caldilineales > Caldilineaceae > JACKBC01. Next base: position 63,122 of record JAWKON010000031.1, on the reverse strand, counting down.
TTTTTGGTGCAGCCCACGCAGGGTTGACAATGGCTGTTGGGCACGGTGGCAAAGGGCGTTTGGCCATAAATGCGCTGCACGGGCAGCAGCGGGCAGATGCTGCTGCACCAGCCGCTCTTGCCTTTAAAGATGGCGCCCATGGCAAACGCCGACAGCAGATTGGCCAAAATCAAAATCGAGAGCGCCGGTCCGCTGTGGTTAAAGAGGACCCGGCGATTCATCACCAAAACCAGAAAGAGCACCACGCTGATCACATAACCATACTCTTTCATCCAATTGGGCGGCGTCCAGCCGCGCGTAAATCCATACATCCGCGGCGCCTGGTTCATGGCCGCCAGTGGACAAATGTTGCGCCACACGCCCGGCGCCAGAAAAAAGAGCAGCGGTACAAAAGGGATCACCATGCGCCAGAAAAGCGTCAACCCTTCTTGGGGCCGCACAAAGAGAATGGCGCACAGGCCGACAGTGGCCCCTACGCTAAACAGGCGAATGGCGTGCCAGACGGGCAGCGAAATGCGCTGGCGCATGGCCATATAATTGGGAAATGTAATACGTGAATGCATAAACTGACTCTCCGACCGATGGTTTGGGGGTGGGGCCGCTCCTCCCCCTGTCCCCCTCCTCTCCACAAGGTGGAGAGGAGGGGGACAGCCGCACAAAGTGCGGCAGGGGGAGGAGCGGCTCACGCCTGCTTACAAAAATTGTTCTGTAGAAATATACCCCCATGTGGCCAATAAAATACGTCGCTGGCTTCACCACACAGCAGCGATAGATATGTAGTCGGTCAGTGGGAAGGGTACGTAAGGGTGTAGTAGGGCAGCCGTAAAATCCAGTTTGAATATTACTGGATCTGAGTGGTTGTTAAGCGGCTTGGCAATGGCTGTTATAGGGTCATTTGAGAAAGTCAATTGTGCGGACTAGGCGTGTTGCGTGTTGCGTATTGCGTGTACCGGTTGAGAAGTTTGTTCTCTTTGGGGTAGTTATTGCGTTAAGGTGGTCTTAGTGGGTGCGATCACGGTGGCAGTGAAGAAGTCCGACTTTTGGCAAAAGTCGGACTTCTGGAATACCCACCATTTTTTTGTTGCAAAAGGCAGAATGGCGCACGCCAAGCCGCTAAGAGCGCCAAGATTTTCTGCTGAAACTTTGCGTCTTGGCGTGAGTTTTGCAACGGGTGCTAGTATTTATCAATCCCAATCCCGTTCAGCCAAAACAGAAAATGAACCCAGATTGTTATCAATATGAAAGATTCTGCTAAGATATGTAGTCTATACTTAAAAACATAAATCCTCTCTGCACTCTCCATCCCAACTCGTTAACAGCATGTGTTCATTGAATCAGCTTAAGTTAGGAGAAAACCATGTTAAATCAGACCGACATTGCCGCCATGCAGCCCGTGTCGCTGGCCCAACTGGCCTGGCTGCTGGAGAATTTCCCGTGGCAGCGCCAAATTGACGCCCTCCATCTGCACCATAGCCGCCGCCCCAACCATCGTCAATTTCAGGGCCGCGCAACTATTGTGGAAATGGCCCGCCACCACGTGGAAGGTTGCGGCCTGGCCGCCATGGCCCAGCACCTGACCATTGCGCCCGATGGCCAGATCTGGCTGGGGCGCAACTGGAATTCGCCGCCGGCCAGCGCGGCCGGCCACAACGGCAGCGCGGTCAGCGGCCCGCTCATGGTTATGCTGATCGGCGACTTTGACCGCGGGCAGGATGCGCTGGCCTTCGACGGCGACGCCGCCCCCACTCCCGCCGCCGATGAGGACGACACGCGGCAGGGCAACGCCATGCTGCGCGTGCTGGCGCTGCTGCAAAATCATTTTGATTTGCCGCTCGAGTCGCTGCGCTTTCGGCGCGATCTCAGCCGCACCACCAGCCCCGGCAGCGGGGTGGATTACGCCGAATGCACCAAGGAACTGCGCAAGGCGCGGGCGGCGCTGCGCAAGGCTGAAAAAGATGGCAAAGGCTTTCGTTTATTAACCAAAGATTTGAAGGAGACCAGAATGTTGCTGCACACATTTGCGCAGAGCGGACCTGATCACAGCGACGCCGCCGATACCGAATTGCCGGCAGATGCCCAGGGTGCGGGTGATTTCAACCGTTTTGCCGGCGCAACTGGCGAGGCTGACCGCGCCTTCCGCGGCCCCGAGATTACGCCCGCCATGCTCGACGAATTGAGCCCGTACACCATCAACCTGACCATGGGGCGCTTCTCCACCGACGGCGTTATGCAGACCAGCGCCGCCGATGTGGACGCCATTTTTGAGGACCATCTGGTGCGGGCGCTGCAAAATCGCACGCCCAACGCGCCGTTGCGCATTGTGTTTTATGCCCACGGCGGGCTGGTGGGTGAAAAGACGGCGCTCATGCAGGCGTATGATCACGCGCCCTGGTGGCGCAAGAACAATGTGTATCCCATCTACTTTATTTGGGAGACCGGGCTGTGGCCCACGTTTTTCCAATCGCTGCGCGGCTCGCGCGACCGGGCCTTGTCCCGCGAAGCCTTTACCGATGGCTTTATCGAACGGCTAGCGCGCGGGGCCGGGGGCGCGCGCGTCTGGCAGGCCATCAAGAGCAGCGCCTATACGGCCAGCGTTGATCCAGCGGGCGGCGCCCGTTACGTCATTGGCAAATTGCAGCAATTTTTGCAGCAACATGGCGACAATGTAGAGCTGCACGCCGTGGGCCACAGCGCCGGCTCGATCTTCCACAGCTATTTTGTCCCGGCCATTATCGAGCAGGGCGTGGGCGCATTCCGCACGCTCTCCTTCCTGGCCCCGGCCATTACGGTGCAGGACTTTAAGGATCGGCTGGCGCGCCACGTGGGCAACGGCATTGAAAGCCTGCCCCTCTTTACCATGCGCAAAGAGCTGGAGCGCAAAGACCCGGTGGCCTCGCCCTGGTACAACCGCTCGATTCTTTACATGGTTTCGCACGCCATGGAGGTTGAGCGCTTTACGCCGGTGCTGGGGCTGGAGGAATCGCTGCGCGCCGATGAGGAGATGAAGCAGATTTTTGGGTTGCGCGGCCAGCCGGCGCCCAATGCCGAAGTGATCTGGACCACCACCACGCAGGAGAGCGGGCGCAGCGCCAGCCACGCCGCCAGCCACGTCCACTTCAACTGCGACCCGCCCACCATGAACAGCGTGCTGCGCCGCGTGCTGGGCGCCGACGACAACGACCCCATTGAAGAGTACCCCAGCGCCATTGCGTGCAGCGCCGACCGCGCCCTGGGCAGCGAACTGGAGCTGACGCCCGAACTGGAATGGCTGGCCCGCGAAGGCGTCTTCAATGCGTCCGCCTTTTTTGCCCCATCCCTGGCGCAGCCCAGTCCGACGCAACCCAGCGCCCCATCCACTCCCAGCCGACCGGCCCCCGCCGTCACCGTTCCATCATCCGCCCTCGGCGGTGGACGTCGCCGCGCGCTCTGTATCGGCATTGACGAATATCCGAGCGCGCCGTTGAGCGGCTGCGTGGCCGATGCGCAAATGTGGGCGGAGACGCTGCAAGGGCTGGGCTTTGAAACGCCGACGCTGCTGCTCAACGGCGCAGCCACGCGCAGCACCATTCTGAACGCCATGACCGATCTGGTCGCCAGCAGCCGCCCCGGCGACGTGGTGGTGATCCAATACGCCGGCCACGGCACCCATCTGCCCGACGTAAGCGGCGACGAGGCTGGCGAAGATTCGCCCGACGACGAAGCGCTCTGCCCCGCCGACTATGACAGCGGCGCCTTCCTCATTGACGACGACATTGGCGCCATGTTTGCCCAAACGCCCGCCGGCGTCAACGTGACCTGCTTCTTAGACTGCTGCCACTCTGGCTCGATCACGCGCGTGGCGGTTGGCCCGAACTTGGCTCCAACACCGGGTGAAAAGGCGCGCTTTCTCAAGCCCACGCCCGCAATGATTGAGGCGCACCGCCGCTTCCGCCAGGCCAGGGGCGCACAGCGCAGCACACCGACCACGCGGACCAGCCACCATGCACGAAGTGGTCTTCTCGGCCTGTCTCTCCACCGAAGTGGCGCTGGAGAGCAACGGCCACGGCCACTTCACCCCGCGGCCACCGAACAACTGCGGCGGAATCAACGGGGTGAGCAACGAACAATTTTTCCGGAACGTGCTGGATGCCTTCGGCTCCGCCCGTCGCCAAACGCCTTTCCTGGATTGCGCACCGGCGGGGATTGCCGCTGCAGCCAAGCTAGGGTCGGTTGGCGCGGTGGTTGGGGGCGCGGGAGATGGTGGGGTCAAGCGGGAGATGACGGCGGTGGAGTTGTTAAGGAAGATGATTGAGGTGTTGGAGGGGTAGTAATTCCGTTGATGCGTATTCGACGAACCTACATTCCGTACTCACAAGTGACGGGATGACAAGGTAACACAATCTTGTCATTTCGTCACTTGTCTCTAATTTGTGGTCAAATGTGGCAATTGGTATAGTAATCTTCGATCATGAACTTACTTATTTTTGCTGCGCAATTATCTGTGGCTATAAAGGATCAATGAGGCCTGTATTATTTCAGTCTTCTCGCCAATTCCGTTTACCTTTAACAGATCATCAATTGAAACATAAGGGCCATTGGAGATGATAAGATCGGCCCGATGGACGCCTATTCCGGTTTGACCCACCAATGTCTCACGTTATTTCAATTGAGTTTATAACTACTGAATTCCAGGTTGCTGTGTGAGATTCGCTTGTTCAGGTTGAACTGGATTTCCGAAAATATACAGTCCAAGCGGAAGGCTTAAACTGCTAGCCTGGAGGTCAATCGTAAATCCGTTTTCATTTGTCTGGAGATTGGGCGGTACCTCCAAAGGGATGGTCTGAGTTATCTTTTGTGTACTAAAATCTGATGCATTGGCATGATATAGGTTTGCAAGAACTTCGGGAGGCTGGTCACCCATAAGCTCTACAACTCTTTGAAATTGATTTCAAGTTTGGCCTGGGGCCAACTCTGTTTTTGGTGGTTCTCACTCTCTGGATCCGCAATAAAAGTTTCTGGTTTGGCTGCTACAATGTAGACATAACAGTCTCCGACATAATTGCCGCATTGTCGCTATTGCTCCGAAATGTTATCTTTTTATTCTTGTTATTGGGATCGAACTTGCGGAAGTTATATAGGACTGCAGCCAGATAAAATCCCTGTTCTCCTGTAAAAGTTAGTCGAATTGCTGGATTTTTGCATCATCTTGTGGAATTGTCAGTACATCGGGCTGTGAATCTAATTGCCTAACTTCAAACCACAAAGATCTCGGTGGACGAAGCGTTTGTAAATGATAGGCTGCCATACCGCTTTGTCGGATCGCTCAAGTCTGGTCTAATTTTATCATGCCGATCTGGGTGAGTGACTGGTAGTGAGGCGTCAGCCGGAATTTTCTCCAAAGCGGAATGGTAACAATATCTGTGTCTTTGGAGCTACTACCTTCGGCGATTCCAGATTGGAGCCGAAGCTAAATTATCCGGCAATGTAAACTCTAAACTTGGTTCATACTTTAGACCTTCTTTGTCTGATAAATCTATTATCTTAAATTCGCCTCCATGACCTGATGCCGGTCTGCCATTTTGTATTCTCCTTTATACAAGACTGAAAAGTGTTTTGAACTGCTTAATGCGTCTAACTCGCCGCCAGAATCAAGTGAGTCTAAATTGTTGAACAATGTCTAAACTAGAACATAAGTAAGGTGGACGTTATGCACGAACAATAGCCACAGTAATGTTGATGAATTACTGGATCAATTTTTTGATGCACTTGAGCGGCGAGATTTTTGATCAAACGAGCCATATTCTCCTTGAAATGTACTCAGGTGAGTCAATGTCACCTCTATACCATATATGGGCTCAATATTTGTCCGGAGTGCTGGCTCAAGAAAGAGACCGAGACTGGGCTGAAGCCGACAGAATTTTCCACAATGTCTTGTCACTGAATCCTCCATTAGAAATTGTAGCCCACGTCTATCTTTCCCAAGGCATATCGTGTCAATATCAAGGGCGTTGGCAAGAATCAATCGAAATTTCTGAAAAGGCGCCTCGGTGTGGGCAGAGGCAAATCAGCCGCTGCGCAGAACCGTGTTATTGCGTCAGTGTGCAATATCGCGGTATCAAGGTTTTATGGTTGGGGATTTGCCCTTTAAATTCGTTAAAAATCGCTCGCCAGGAATGCCCTCGAAGCTCTGACCACCTTGGAAAATCAGGAAATTCAGTCTGATGACACTAATCTTTATAAGTTCGATCGTCAACGCTGTATATAGCAATTACCTATCAGGTTCTTGGGTTAATAAACAATTGTCTGGAAAATCATGATCAAGCAGAAGCGAATTTTTTGCGCTATTTGCAGATATCTCAAGAACGAGAATGACCAATTTCATATTGGTGCAGCGAGTTGGTATTTAGCAGAAACCTATCACCACCTCAGTATTGACGACTGGGAACAAGCTGTATCTCTTTATGACAATGCGCTTCGCGTCTTTCAGCAGAAAAAAGAATCTTTTTATCAGCTTCATTTATTGGCGGGTAAGGGAATGCTCTGCTATCGCGCCCAACAATATGCAATGTCCATTGAGAGTTTTCAACAGTCAATGGTTTTATTGGAGGCCGTACGAAGCGGCATTTCGTCTGAAGATGCTCGCAGCGGTTTCTTCTCCACTGTCACCAATATTCATGATGGAACAATTCTGGCAAACATAGATGTTAAAGATTTGCACCAAGCATTTGTAATGGCGGAACTTGCCCGCTCGCGAACATTCTTAGACAAGATTATTGGTTCGATTTCAGAAAATGCAGACTCTTTTGGACCCATTATGACTGTCTTCAATGTACAAACACGACTTTCCGCTACCGATATAATTTGGGAATTCCACTGCACAGGCCTCCTAAAAGCCCACGGCCCCAACATGACCGAACAGCAGGCCGCCAACAACGTCCTCTATCCAACGCCCAAGACGTTGCTCATCGCCATCACAAAAGGCGACATCAGTGTCTTCGACCTAGAACTCTCCCCCAATACCCTACTTTCCAGCAACCTGGATCAGCCGGTAGAGCAAATCTTCCTCCCCGCACAAATCCGCCAAGCCCTCTACCAAAAACTGATCGCACCCGCCGCCCACCTGCTGCAAAACAAACGCCGCCTCTATATCATCCCCCACGGCCCGCTGCACTATGTGCCATTCCACGCACTAATTGCGCCGGATGGCGACACGCTGCTGTGCGAAGATGGTCCTGAAATTGTCTACGCGCCCAGCGCCACCATTCTGTTTCGGGAGATGACGCCGCCGCCCCTAGTACCCGGCACCTGTCTGGCCGTGGGCTACAACGGTGACGAAGGCTGGCAGTTGCGCTTTGCCGAAGATGAAGCGGCGCACATTGCCCACATGGCGGGCGGGCAGTCGCTGGTGGGCGAAATGATCAAAAAGGCGGCTCTTTACAAACAGGCGCCCAACTTCCAGGCGCTGCACTTCTCCTGCCACGGCGAGTTTGACCCCGATTCGCCGCTGGATTCGCGGCTACACATTGGCCCCAACGAGACGCTCACAGGCCAGGAGATTATGGACAACCTGCATCTCAACTGCAACCTGGTGACGCTGAGCGCCTGCGAGAGCGGCCTCAGCCGGGTGCAGCGCGGGGATGAACTGTACGGGCTGATCCGCGCTTTTATGTACGCCGGCGCCCCGGCCATTATTGCCACGCTCTGGCGGGTGGATGAACGGTCCACGCTGATCTTTGCGCAGAAATTTTATGCGTTGATTCAGCAGGACGTGTCCTACGCCACGGCGCTCAAGGCGGCGCAGCTCTATTTGCGCAACTTGACCCGCAGAGAAGCGATGGCAATCCTGGCCGCCCATATGGACGATGACGAATCTGAAGATGCACTGCTGCTGGCCGATAAATACCTCAAAGGGCTGGCTCCCGTGGTGGAATCTACAGAAGCCGAAACGGCCAGCGATGCGTCAAGTACGAGCCGGGATGATGACGAAAAGATCTTCGCCGATCCCCGCTATTGGGCGCCCTTTGTGCTCATCGGTGATCCGCACATCCAGCGCCAAGCGGAACAGTAATTCGCTTTTGGAATAGAGTACGCAGATATGCAGGGTGAAGGCAGATTGAAGGAATTCTTAAATCTGCGCAAATCAGCGTTCATCGGCGTACAAAAAAACTAAGCCGCCGCCTCGACCGCCACTTCCATGCGCCCTAAATCCGCGCGCGCCACGGCGTCGAACACCACTTTGCCAAAGGCGTCGGTCTGCCGCGTGGCAACTGCTTGGCCATCGACTAAAAGCGTTACATTCGTACCGGCCAGGTTGGGCCAGCCGCCACGGCTGGGAATCTGCGCGTCCACGCTGACAACATATTGAATGGCAGATTGATCGGCGGTGCGGCGTTTGGGACGGGCGCTAACGGTTACATTGAGATCAGCGGCCATATCCGCCGAATCGACTCGAAATAGCTCGTCGCCCGCCGATTTGAGCGTGGCGTATTGCAGCGATTTTGGCTGCAGCGCCGCCACAAACTCTTCTGAGAAAGTCACCACCATACGGCGTAACTCGGTCAGTCGCCAGGTCACATCATCGACTGTGCGCTCGGCCACGGCTGGCGTGGTAGGATGGAACAGTGCCGCATACAGTGTCCCGTTTGCCGCAGCCGCGGACTTAAGATAGCTAAAATCGAATTTGCCGGGCCGGGATGGCTCTATCAGTTCGCCGGCTTGCTCCAATTGCAGCAGATGCTTTAGCTCCAGATAGGCGGTGCGGCACGTTTCGCATGTGTCTAGGGCGACGTGCAGTTGCGGAAATTCCTTGCCACCGGTTGACCGTTCAACTCGGCATCCACATAAGCCGCCAGTTCATTGGCATCGGTGTGGCAAAGTTCGGTCTCCGCTGCGTCAACCGTGTTTGCTCCTGCAATATCAGCGCCCTCGTCGATTCCCTGTGCGTTGCTGCGCTCGGGGTCGGGAGTGTCGGTAAATATGGATGTGAGTATTTCGGCAAGTTTATTTAGTTGCATATATTTTATTGACTCCAGCGTCTACAATATAGAGACGCTTTCAAGAGAGCGACTCTTTCATGGCAAATCGACCAAATTTTAAAACTCGTCAAGGAACACAGATTTTTCTGATTTGACAGATTGCCACTGATTTTTTCCGGCAGGAGCCTTGAGTTCAGCAGTTCGATCTACCAGACCGGTGTTCTATGGATCCCAATACAATACGAGCCATCTCGCATTATGATTCAAAAAGCTCGAGCATATCAGGCCCAAAACCTTTGGCCATCATGCAGTCGCGCAGGTTGCGGCGAGCGTGCATGACCAGCTGGTGGACGGCCGACTCTGTACATTCGAGTTCATTCGCAATGGTTATGGTCGGCGCATTTTCTATAACGCTACGCCTAAACGCGTGTTGGCGCCGATCGATTAAGCGATGGATGCAGTCGCTAAGTTCGTCCCATATTTCCCGAAGGGCGGCCTGCGTTGTTGGGTCTAGATCTTGGGTAGGCAGATCGATAATCTCTTCAATATTGTCATGCGGATGGTCAAAAAATATTAGACGCAGAGCACTGGCAATGTGATTGCGCGTAATGACCGCAACCCATCCCGTAAAGCGGCCCGTTGCATTGTAGCTGTTCAAGCGCGCATAGTCGTTTGCCGTCAGCTTGATCAAAATTTCCTGCGTGTGGTCTTCGGCCAGGGCAGCCAGATCTTCGGGCAAATAATGCTGAATGGCGGGCGCGCTATTGGTATATTGGCGTTTTAACAGATAGTTATAGCCAACCACAAAAACAAAGTCTGCCAAATCTTGATGGGCCTGCTGTTGGCGCTCTGCACCGCGCTGGCCACGTAATTCATCGAGCCACTCTTGATTGGAACGTCTTTGGTTCATCTTTGTTGACTGTACTTTCAGGGCGGGGAGGAGGTGAGAGATGCTGCGTTTGACAATATAGTCTACTACATATGGCTAGTCCTGGCAACTGATTTTGCACGACTACGATTAGATGGTTTGCTATCGGTTCAATAACCTTTGCTTTTGCCTGTTCCCGGTACGTGTTTCAAGCCCCACTGAATCATGGCGCGCAGGATTGGTTCCAGATCGCGCCCTTTCTCAGTGAGCCGATATTCATAGCGGGGTGGACGCTGCTGATAGGCCGCCTTTTCTAAAATATCAAACTCCACTAGTCGTTTGAGCCGGTCGGCGAGAATGTTGGTGGGAATTCCCTCGGCCATATCGGCAAACTCACCATAACGGTGGCGCTGGTTGATGATAATATCGCGGACAATGAGTAATGTCCATTTATCGCCCACAATATCCAACGCCGCGGCAATGGGACAATCTGAACGGAATATTTGTGTGCTTGTCATATGTGCAATTGGATAGAACGTACGTTTGACTTTCTTTTCAAAAGTGACTAAAATCTCATAGACACTTGCAATTCACAAGTATCTCGTACGTCTAGCAAATTTGCAAATGATGTTACTATGCAGCCGTTCCCTTCGACAAGCTCAGAGAACGGCTGCATAGTAACCAAATCATTCTGTAACTCAACCAAAGTGAGCATATGAGCGACAATGTAATGACCTTTTTCTGGGACATGGCCGCGCCGCTGTTGGCCCACCCGGACGTGAGCAAAGGCACGATGATGGGTTTCCCCTGTCTGCGCATCAATGGTGATTTTTTTGCCTCGGCGGATCACAAGACGGGCGATCTGATCGTCAAGCTGCCCGAGGCGCGCGTGCTGGAGTTGATTGATGCCGAAATCGGCCAGCCCTTTGTGCCGGCCGGGCGCCGCTTTCGCGAATGGGTGCTGATCGCCGACCGCGATGCGGAGCGGTGGGAGAAATTGCTGGCGGAAGCGCGGCAATTTGTGGCGGGGAAGAAATAGGTGATTGGGAATTGGCCCATTGAGTTTGACGACCAATGGGTCAATTCCCAATCACCAGCCTACAATCAGGAGGGAATTGCGCATCAGCTCTGGCTCAAAATAGACGCCAACATCTGATTCTTGACGCGGCGGTCAAATATGGCGGCTACCGGAATGGTGAATCCTGCAACCACTTCACTGCTGATTTCACCGGCTTTGATTTTGAGGATGAGTTCGTACGTCTCGCCGTGCAGCAGATATTGTTCGACGCTCTGCGCATCAGGATCAACCAGCCAATACTCTTGAACGCCGCTGTCAGCGTATTCTTCAAACTTGACACCCCGGTCGGTCGATTCTGTGCTGGGTGAAAGAACTTCCACGATAAAATCGGGCGCCGGATATTTGACCTGGTCCGGCAGAATTTGCTGCGCTTTTGCATGGGAGAAGAAGCAGATATCGGGCAGGTAATCGTTGCGCGTTAAGGCAATTAGGACGGTTTCAGCGCCGACAAAGCCCAGTTGATGCTGTTCCACATACGCATCGAGTAAGGCCGACAGATTCATAGAAGCAACCGTGTGGCGCTTTTTGGCGGGTGTCTGCACGACTATCTCTCCATTGATGAATTCGGCCTTGGTATCTTCGGTGAGCCAGTCGTAAAATGCGGCGCGGCGCTGCTGCTCTTCCTGTATATATTCCTGCAACTGATCGGCATAACGCGTGAGCTTTGGCGATTTCAAAAGCGGTTCCAAAACGGGTGCAATTTTGACAGTCATAAATCCTCCCTACAAAAAACGCAGCCGACACGCTTGATTATATCACACCCCGTTTTCATCTGTCGTGATTATGGATTTCTCTCTTGAAAAGAATAAAATCTGCGTGAATCTGTGAAATCTGCGGTTCAAATGATGATGGTGGAGTTGTTTACTTCCGTTTACGCTTTTTGCTCACCTTTTTCGCTTTCCCCGCTCGATTATCGACTCGATTGGCGGGCGCCGGCCGCTGCATCTTTTTCGGCGGCTTCTTGGGCAGTTCAGCCATGATCAGCGCAATCGCCTTCTCCAGTTGCGGATCGGCGCCGGCCATGACCAGCTTGGGCGTCATCTCCACCTCCACATCGGGGGCCACGCCTTCGTTCTCCACTTCCCATTCGCCATCGGGGCTGAAGATGGCCAGCCGCGGCGCCGAGATAAAGCCGCCGTCCATCAGCGCCGGATAATCGTAGATGCCCACCAGACCGCCCCAGGTGCGCTTGCCCACCAGTTGGCCCAGCCCGCGGCGGCGGAAGAACTGCGGCAGCGCATCGCCGCCCGACCCGGCGAACTCGTTGATCAGCATGATTTTGGGGCCAAAGATGGCGGCGTTGGGCGTAGTGAAAACTTTGCCTTCGCGCGTGGCCCAATGGCTCAACAGCGGCCGCGAAAGCAGATCGATCACATAATCGGCCACCGAGCCGCCGCCGTTAAAGCGCTCGTCGATGATCACCGCCTCCTTGTCCAGTTGCGAAAAGTAGTAACGGTTAAAGGACGAATAGCCGCCGCTGCCGGTGTCGGGCATGTAAATATAGGCCACGCGGCCCTTCGTAGCTTCGTTCACCTGGCGCCGGTTAGCTTCCACCCAAGCGTAGTGACGCAGGCTGGTTTCGCTGCCAATGGGGATCACGTTGACCGTGCGCGCGCCCTCGAACGACGGGCTGGCGTTGACCGTCAGCGTGGTGACGCGGTCCGCCGTCATCTCGAAAAGCTGATAGATATTGGTGGGCGCCTGCAGCGGCTGGCCGTTGACCGCCAGAATGAAATCGCTCTCGTTGACGTTGACGCCCGGCTCGGTCAGCGGTGAGCGCAGTTCGGGTCGCCAGTTTTCGCCGGGGTAAATGCGCGCGATCTGATAGAATCCATCCACCACGCGATAATCGGCGCCCAGCAGCCCTACGGACAGGCTCTCCACGCGGTCCAGATCGCCGCCGCCCACATAGGCATGGCCCACCACCAGCTCGCCCATCATCTCGGCAAAGAGAAAGTTCAAATCGTGGCGATGGCCCACATGATCCAGCCACGGGCGATAGGTCGCGCAGACCGCGTCCCAATCGACTCCATGCATGGCGGCGTCGTAGAAAAAGTCGCGCTGAATGCGCCGCACCTCTTCAAACATCTGTCGCCACTCGGCGCGCGGATCCACCTGCACTTCCATCTTATTCAGCTTGAGCCGGTCGTGGTCAGCCTTGGGTTTCTCTTTGGTCTCCACAATGGCATAGGTATTGCTGGAGTTGCGGTAGAGCAACTTTTTGCCATTGTACGTCATCCAATAGTCCGACACTTTGTCCAGAAACAGCTCGCTCTTGCGCTCCTTCATATCAAAGTAATTGAGCGCATACCCATTCTGCCGCGACACCGATTCCAAATAGAAAAGCCGCCCATTCTCCGCCGCTTGCAATGAATAGTACGACCGCGCCGGCACGGGCAGCGCCAATATGCGCTGGTCAATATCCTCCAGATCCACCTTCACCGTCACCGCCGCCCCATTCTTCTTCTCCTCGGTTTTGGCCTTTGCACCATTATTCTCCGACGACCCACTCTTTTCGCCGTCCGATTTCTCCCCGTCACCCTTTCCCCCTTTCTCCCCCTCCTCTTTCTTCCCTTCCTCCTCCTCATCACTCTCGGGGAAAAACGGCGACTTCTCCGCCTTATCCAACACCACCACATAGAGGCTGCGGTCCACCGGGCGGCCATACGACGACATATCGAGCCAGCCGGTGTTGAGGCCATAGTTGGTGCTGGCGGCAAAGAAGAGATGCTTGCCGTCCAGGCTAAAGCAGGCCGAAATGGCGTCGCTCATACCGTCGGTGATCTGGTGGCAGCTTGAAGTGGCCAGCTCATATAGAAAGACCGCGCGCAGGTGATTGTCCAGCCGCTTGGTGTAGGCAATCCACTTGCTGTCGGGTGACCAGACCGGGTCCAGGCTGCGGTTGGGGTGGTCGTAATTGTCGGTGTCGACGAGGGTTGGAGAGGGGGGATTGGGGGATGGGGGGGCGTCGGTTGATTCGGTGCTGCGGCCTGTTCACCGTTGGCGGGCGCGCCGACAAACGATGAGACATCAATATAAAACAGGTTGAGCCGCTTGTCGGTGTAGAGAATCTTGGCGCCATCCGGCGACCATTGCGGGTTGTAGAAAAAAGTTTGCGCGCCCAGCTCAATAAATTGGGGCGCCTGCAAACCGGCCTGATCGCGCAGCACGAGCTGATATTCACCGCTGGCGTCGGAGAAATAGGCAATGCGCGTGCCGTCGGGCGACCAAGTGGGGAAGCGCTCATGGACATCGGGCGTGCGCGTCAGGTTGCGCACGTCGCCCTTTTTGGCCGGCACGGTGAGGATTTCGCCGCGCGCTTCAAAGACCGCCCGCGCGCCATTGGGCGACAGTCCGGCGCTGCGGATGAAGCCGGAAACCGATTTATAGTAGGGCCGCGTCTGCGGCAGGTCGGTCTGAATTTGGATCTCAATGGGCGTGCTTTCTGCGGTGGCCGGGTCGAACAGATGGATACGCCCGGCCTGCTCATAGACCACGGCGCCGCCACCACTGGAGACCCAGCGCACGTCAAAATCGGCGTGCTGCGTCAATTGGCGCACGGTGCGTTTTTTGCGCTTGCCGCCCGTGTCATAGGCAAAGAGATTCATGGTGTGGTTGCGGTCGGAGAGAAAGTAGACCGTGTCGCCCAGCCAGCACGGATAGGCGTCGCTGGCATTTTCGTGCGGCACTTCGATCACCTCCTGGCTCTGCACATCGTAAATCCAAATGGCCGTGGTGCGTCCGCCGCGATAGCGCTTCCAACTGAGAAAGGCTTCGGGCAATGCGCTGTAAGCAATGTGCGCGCCGTCGGCGGAATAGGCGCCGCGGCTGGCCATGGGCAGCTCCAGCGCCGTGGGGTAGCCGCCCGCCAGCGGCACGGTGAAAAAGCGCGTGTGGCGCTGTGTCACCGTGTCGCGGCTGGAGCTAAAGAGGATGGCGTCGCCATCCGGCGTCCAGCCCTGCACCATATCGCTGCCCGGGTGAAAGGTGAGCTTGGTGGGCGTGCCGCCGCTCACCGGCATCACGTGGACCGCAAAGCCGCGCACAAACGAGCCGGACGAATAGGCCAACCATTGGCCATCGGGCGAAAAGGCCGGCTGAAATTTGATGCCCTCATGCACGGTCAAGCGACGCGGGTTGGCGCCATCGCGATTGGCGACCCAGAGATCACCGGCATACAAAAAGGCCAGATGCTCCTGGCTGATGGCGGGTTGGCGTAGGAGTAAGGTGGAAGACTGGTTTGTTGTCTGCATGATTGTTTTAGAATTGTTTCATTGTGTCCAGTCTGCGATCTGCAAACCGGTGATCTGTGCAAAATCTCGCCTATTACGCGTAATCACAGTCCCATTTGATGATAGTGCGATGGCCGCGATTCGCAAATCCTGTGTTCCTACTCGTAATCGCAGCCTGCGCAACTCATCATAGTGCCCGAGAGCAGCTTCACCAAAGGCAAGGAGTTGAATATGGCGATAAAATTCTGTGGTCTTTTGCAAGCCGGTATACGCCCAAATCAGTCTAGAATGCTCGGCTTTGCGGATGGTGCTTAACCAACCACGCATCTGCTCTTCCACTGTGACGACAGTCACCGCAATTTCATTTGGGTTTTGCCGCGTCACGCGCTCGACAATCTGTGGGTGTGCTTGCTGGTAGAGCGACACGTGATCCGTATCAAGAATGTACATGCTCATGGGACCGTCGCATCGTTGTCTAGCTCTCGTCTATATTCTTCAATATATTCGAGTACATCGCTAAACAGAGGATTATCTTTATGCATCCCCGCAAACTGGATCCACGGATTCGGTGGGAGTGCAACGTCGACAGCCTTCGCTAACTCGTGCGGTTCTACTTCAATCGGTATGATTTCGCTACGCGCTAATCGTTCCAGCATGGCTTGCTTCACGCGTTGAATTGCTTCCTGGCGCGTGGCGCCTGTGGCCGTGCAATTGGGGAGACCCAACACAGTTGCCGTATAGCGGTCGGGTTGACCATTCTCGAGCATGATATAATATGTCATTGCTCACCTCTTTCTATAATTGGCTCTGTCATAGATGAAAATCGACTATTCGACTAAAATCATGCGCAATCCTTTTCATCTATGCCAACCGCGAGTATACATGCTGCCGCTTCATGTGCCGATAGGCCCATTATAGCACAGGTATTCTAGACCTTTCCATCGTCACTTCCCCAACCCGCGCAGCGCCTGCAAGCAGCGATCCACCGCCTCCAGTGGCGGATAGGCATCGCTTTCGTACTCCACAATATACCATTCTGTACCGCCCACCGTTTCGCACAAATGGAAGATCTCATCCCACGGTAGCTCATCTTCACCCACCACCGGGCGGAAACCGGCCTCGCGACCCTCGACGCCGAGGCTAAAGGAATAGGGCTTGATGTGGACCGTCAGCGCCCGGCCCGGATATTTTTGCAGAATGCCCACCACATCCGCCCCGCCGGAAGCGCCGTTGCCGGTGTCGAGCTGCATGACGACCTCTGGCTTGGTGTTGCTGAAAAAGGTGTCCCACGGGTTTTCGCCATCCAGCGGCGTGAATTCAGTCCAGTGGTTGTGATAACCGGTCACCATGCCGTGATCGGCCAGCTTGTCTGCCAATGCGTTGACAAAGGCGGCCACCTTGAGCCAATCGGCGCGGCTCTGCGTAATCTCTTTGGGCAGGCCGGGGATGATCAGCTTGTTGTTATCCAGCGTTTTGTGAAAGGCCACGGTTTCGGCCAGCTTATCATCCTGCAGCAGCGCATAGGGTACGTGCCAACCGCAGCAGACAATGCCGGCCGCGTCCAGCATCTCTTTGAGTTCCGCCGCGCTGTGCTGGGGCATGCCGAAAAATTCAACGCCGGTGTAGCCCATGTTGGCCACGGCTTGGATGGTGCCGGCGGTGTCGTTTGCCAGATCGTGACGAACGGAATAGAGTTGGAGTCCAACAGGTATTTTTGCCATGAGAGTTTGTCCTTGTTGTATTTGAAATTGGATGAACTGAAAATCAAATTATTCTCGCCCTCTGCGTATGCCGCGATGACAGGCATCACAGGTGGCGCGCGTGGTGTCGGCAGTTTGGAAGCCGCTTGCGGCATTGCCATCGGTGATGTGGCCAAAGTGGCAACTGGTGCAATTGCCGGCGCTGGATGATGTGGATTGCCAGCGCGCCATCAATTCGTGCCAATGGTTATTGTGGGCTTCGCCCTGGCGTTGCCGGCCTTCGTAGACAATGGAGACCAGATTTTTGGGCGTATATCCCTTTTGGGTTACCTCCGCGTGACATTTCAAACAGTGGCTATCCGGCAATGGTTCGTTCATATGGGCGGGCTGAACGGCTGTATTACTATACCAGGCCAGCAAATTATGCGCACCCAGGAATTCAGCCTGCAGACGCCCCGTCACGCCTTGCCCAGAGTGACAGTCGATACAACGCGTATTCTGACCCGTGTGATACGAGGCCAGGTCCACCGGCTGCGCGTCGGTAGAGCGCTGCACAAAGGTTGATTCCGGCTGCGTATGGCAAGAAGCGCAAAATGGATCATGTTCTTCCTGATTGGCGGCGTAGGTTAAGCCGCCCGCGCCCAGCAGTATCCCCAAAGCCACAACGCCGGCAAATAGCCAAATAAACAGAAAGCGTTTGTTTTTAGGATGAGTCGGTTGCATAGTTGTGAGTATGGTTCCTGAAAGGTTATTTTGAAATTTGTGAAATGATGTGAACGACAGCAAAGGGAGCTTCACCAGCAGAAATCGTTTCCTGGCAATTATACTCGGTTTTGCCCAGGTTGCCGACATTGCGGGCGTGTTGGCGTTGAAAAAATCTCGCCGCCCAAACTATACGGAAACGGTTCCCGTAAAGTACAATACGCATTATTAGACAATAGAGATTATCGGAAATAAAGGTTGGGTCTAGCTATTGCTGTATTGCTTATTGCTCTCTGGGCCAGCAATAAGCAATACAGCAATAAGAATTAGGTGTATTTGATTAATTCCGATAATGTCTAATGATCCACAAATTCGGCGGTTCAGAGAGGAGCATTCAGCATGTGCATGAAGCTTTGGCGGGCCTGTTTGTTGGCGGTGTGTTTGGGGATGGTGATCGGTCCATTCAACGCGGCGCGGGCGGCGCAGACCGCCCCCACATTGGAACCGGCCGAAGTCGAGGCGTTTTTCGATGGGCTGATGGCCGCACAACTGGAGAGCGATCACATTCCGGGAGCGACGGTGGCGGTGGTGCAGAATGGGGAAGTAATCCTGGCCCAGGGCTATGGCTACGCCAATTTAGCCGAGCGCACGCCCGTTGCCGCGGACCGCACGCTCTTCCGGTCGGGCTCCATCTCCAAGCTCTTTGTGTGGACCGCCGTTATGCAGCAGGTGGAGGCGGGCAAGCTCGACCTCAACGCCGACGTTAACACCTATCTGTCGGCTTTTCAAATTCCCAACACCTATCCCGAACCGATTACGCTGGCCCATCTGATGGCGCACACGCCCGGCTTTGAGGAGATCGGGCTGGGCACCTTTGTGCGCACCGCTGATGACCTGCCGTCGCTGGAGGATCATCTGGCGCACAACATGCCCAAGCGCGTGCGGCCGCCCGGCGTACTCTCGGCCTATTCCAACTATGGGGCCGCGCTGGCCGGTTACATCGTGAGTCAAGTAGCGGGGATGCCCTTTGAGCAATATATGGATGAGAAGATTTTTGCGCCGCTGCGGATGACGCACAGCACGTTTCAACAGCCGCTTCCATCTCCATTGCAGGCGGATCTAGCCACCGGCTATCTCTACAGAGGAGGCAAAAACGAGCCGCGCGACTTTGAATACATTCCGCCGGCGCCGGCAGGTGCGCTCAGCACCACGGCCACGGATATGGCCAACTTTATGATTGCCCACCTGCAAAATGGCCGCTTTGAAGATGCGCACATTCTGCAAGAAGAGACCGCCGTCACCATGCATGAGCAGAGTTTTACCCATGACCCGCGCGTTAGTGGCTTTGCCCACGGCTTTATCGAGAGCACCTTGAATGGGCAGCGGATCATTGGGCACGGCGGTGATACAATCTATTTTCACAGCGAGCTGATGTTGCTGCCGGAACAGAACGCGGGGCTCTTTGTCTCGTACAGCGGCTCGGCCAGCCCGCTGGCGGTGATGAATACGCAGCGCGCCTTTATGGACCATTATTTTCCGGCGCCGGTTGCCCCTAAAGCCGCGCCGCCCGCCAACTTTGCCGATCAAGCGGCGCGCGTCAGCGGCAGCTATATGGCGGCCCGCGGCAATCAATCCACGCCGGAAAAGCTCAACGCGCTCTTTAGCGCCCTCACCGTGCAGCCCGGCGCCGATGACGAGCTGGTCGCCACGCTGGGCGCGCCGGCGATCTTCACCTGGCGCTATGCGCAGCAGGAGCCGCTCATCTACACGTCTGCGGACACGCCGCCGTCGATTGCGGGCGATCTGGTCTTCCGTACCGACACGCAAGGCAACGTGACCCAGCTTTTTGTGCAGAATAACCCCACGACGGCGTTCTTGCGCATGCCCTGGTACGCGGCGCCCAGCTTTAACTTTACATTGCTGGGCAGCGCGTTCTTTCTATTCCTCACCGTGCTGATTGGCGGCCTGATTGCGTGGCGGGTGAATTGGCGTTTGCGAATGCTGCGCACCTGGGGCATGACTATGGCTGGCTGGCTGGCGGGACTGATGAGCCTTTTGAGCATTGGCTTTGTGTTTGTGCTGATCAGCATCTTCAGCAACCCGGAGATTGTCTTTGGGCTGCCGCCCAGCGTGGAATCACTCTTTCTGCTGCCGTGGGTCTTGGCGCTATTGGCGCTGGGCATGGCGATTTGCACCGTGCTGGCCTGGCGCCATCGCTATTGGGGCTGGCCGCGTCGTCTGCACTACACGTTGACAACGGTGGCGGCGCTGGGCTTTGTGTGGTTTTTGGCCTTTTGGCGGCTGATCAATATACCAATCGGTTGAGTTATCTTTATTTGAAACATAAGCATACAATTGCAAAGGAAGCTAAAAGTGCAAAGAACCACTTATGGCGAAGTAAGATAGTTAACGAGTATCACTGCTCACGGACATTGGATACACGGAAGGGCGTGATTAGATCCTGTCTGGTATCCAATGTCCGTGGGAAAATATGGTATCGATCTATTGTCGAAAATTATGGGTTATAACTTGCATTCGTTGTCAGGATAATCTTATCAGCACGGAAACCATCTTCCCGCATCCACAGATTGATCTCTTGAAAAGAACTATTCGTGGTTGAATAGTTTGGGACGACTTGGGGCCTGATTGATACTCGAAAAGGTATACTGATAATTGGAGTTAATGCACCCTGATGGAACACGCATTGTGATAGGACCATTCTGGGCGTAGATTTTAGCAATTATCAAGATACAAAAAGTGGTTGCAAGTGTACACGTATAGAACAAGCGGATAATATGAGACTTCACCTTCCATGTATGTGCAATTTTCATCATGAATTCCTCTCCCAATTTACCGTAAAATATTTACAAGCTGAAAAATTGTACTATTTGAATCCGATCGTGTACGAACTATGGCATGTGAGCCAAGGGGTGAGATGGAGATCAAGTCCATATCGCTAATTGCCTTCCATGATTTTCCATCACGCGTAGTTGCCAGGGTATAAAACTCTACCCGGTCTTCCGTTCCTGGCTGAACCCAATCGCTGCTGGATGCCATAAACAAAATCACCTGGTTATCGAAAGCCCATGCTGGAGAAGAGAAACCGTCGCCAATACCTTCTTTGATAAAACCTATATCTTCTCTTGAAATGAGGCGATTAATATCTCCGGTGTTCAAATCATATACAAAAAGCCCTTGTGAGTTTGTAAAAGCGGCCAGTTTTCCATCTGTACTCCAGGCAACGTTTGGGGGCATGATGGCGGCATCTATTTGACGCTCTAATTTGGCTGCCATCATGTCAAGCAAGAAAGCGGATTGTCCGGTACGAGCAACAATTGCGCGCACTCCGCTGGGGTCGAGGGAAAAGGTAGGATCAGTTTCGTCAAACATAGGCACTTGTGAAGGTTCGGAAATGCCTACTAGTGCGGATAAATCAGCTATTGGCGCCGGTTGAATGCCCTGTTTTTCCATTTGCGCTAGCTCATCAGGCGGCGGCCACACCACCAACCTATGCGAGCTATCCAAAGCTACCAGGTTTCCTTGGGCTGTCTGCAAATATTGTTGTAAAGGAGCGTAGGGAGGAATCACATCGCGCAGCAATATTTCATCATTTTGTGAGTCGATAAGGCCCATGACGAGATCGTAGTAGTTTCGACTCCATCCATTTTCAATTTCTAACAGAGGTTCATTCACGCGCGGTTTTAAATATATGATCGCACAGTTTTCCCGGTTCCAAAATGGAAAATATGCATTCTGCCTCCATAAAGAAACCTTAGCTGATTGTGTATCACCAATATAGATCTGATTGGTCTGTGTGCCAGATATGACGCTTGAAAATTCACCTACAAAGTGACTTGAGTCAGGCGACCACGAAATATTACCAAAAAAGGGCATCTCGCTTTTTGCCAACTCAAGTTGAGCCACTGTTTCAAACTTTATCTTGTCTAGTTCAGCGGAGACAGGTTCAAAGCTCGGGATTGGCACAGTAGGCACTGGCGTAAGATTAAAAGTCTCTGGTTCATTGGCATTAACTTCATCGCCAATCGGTGTTGCAGACGATTGTGGAGTTGCGTCTAGATTGCTTGCATCAACGGCATTATCTTTATGATCATTTTCATTTGAAACTATGGGGATGTAAACTTCACTTTTGGGAGTGGCTTCGGTTTTTGGGCGAGATAGCGTTGTAATTCTTAGAGTTTGATATAAATTTGTCTGCGTTAGAAAGAATGTGAATACTACTAGTGAAATTATGAAGAGACCAGAAACCATCAATGTTTTTCTTATCATTGGATATTTCCTCGAGTAATCGTACACGTAATCAAAAAGCAGACAGTAATTCTCTTATGATTGTCTCACAATTCGTGAGATAAAATACGCTCCCCCCCCCCGCTATTGTCAACAAGCGAAATCTCGATTTTTGGTCAACGTATACCATTCGTCAGGAAAAGTAAATAGAAAAGGCATACTGAACAAATCAGTATGCCTTGACTCACCTTAGGAGAGGTCGTTGAAGTTGGTGTAAGGATTGGGCCTATGGTTGGGTAGTAATTGGTTCTGTGGCGGAAACAGGCGCGGTCTCAGTCAGCGGTGAAGTGCCCGTAATGGATGCAGTCGCCGTAATGGATGCAGTCGGCGTAATGGATTCAGTCGCCGTGACCGCCGCGCCACTGTCGACGGGCGCTGCTTCTGCCGAATGTTTTCCAAACTCAGGCGCGCCCGCCTTGATCCACGCCACGATCATTTCCACTTCTTGCGGCGTCAATTTGGCGCCCTTCTTGGGCATCTGGCCGGTGGAGACCATCTCGACCAGATAGCTGTTGTCCGGGTCGCCCGGCTTGACGACGGCGCCATAGATCGAGCCCGCCATCAACGTTTTATAGGTGGTCAACTGCAAACCCTCTTCCGGGTCATCCGCGCCGTGGCACTTGGCGCAGTGCTCTTGGACGAGCGGCAGAATGTTGTCCTGATAGTTCACGTCGCTCAAATCCACCGTCTCTGTGGCGGTTGGCGCGGTATTGGACACCGCGACCGAATCCGTAATGCTGGTTGTGGATGTGACGGATGCTGAGGCAGAAACCCCGCTCGAGTGTTCGGGCGCACCGGCGTTGATCCAGGCAATGATCAGTTCAATTTCCTGCGCAGTCAACTTTGGCCCCTTCTTGGGCATCTGGCCGGTCGAGACCATCTCGACCAGATAGCTGCCCTCGGGGTCATTGGGTTTGATCACCGCGCCGTAAATCGAGCCCGCCATAATGCCTTTGTAGGTGGTCACCTGCAAGCCCTCTTCCGGGTCGTCATCGCCGTGGCATTCGGAGCAGTGTTGCTGAAAAATGGGCTGCAAATCGTCATAGCTCACGTTGCTCAAGTCGGCGGGCGGGTTGGTGGCCTCGGCGCTTCCGGCAGACTGGGCGGCGCTGGTGGCGGGCGCGCCCACCGGCAGCCCCTGCGCCGCCACCAGCTCAATGGCGCGCGCAATCGGAATGTGGGCGGTGTTGTTGGCCTTGTCCACCCAGCCATAACTTTCAAGCTGGCTTTGCTCCTGGCTTCGGCGTGCGGCCAACTGATTGGCGGAGGGGCCGGCGGCCACGGTAACAGGCGCCGCTTCCGCCGGGTTATTTAAAAATGTGAGCAGCCGCAGGCGCCAATCCGCACCCGCCAGCAGAGCGATCAGCCCGATGGCCAGCGCAATGGAGCAGCCCAGGCCGGTGCGTCCGCTCTGTTGTTTCGCCGCCGCCACTGGTCGCGACGATGATTTTTTGCACTCATCAACTTCTCCTAAAATCAACCGTCCTGATGGGACGATCAATTCATCAAAATCTGCGCAAATCTGCTAAATCTGCGACATCTGTGTTCCATTCCCCTCTTCAATCCCATGCAAATGCCCATGCGAAGCCAACTGCGGATCATGCAGCGCCACTGGTGGCCGGCCCGCCCACTGCCACACAAAGAGCCAGATCCAGCCGCCGCCGATGGCGCACACCAGCGCCAGATCCAGCCAGTGGATGTGCAGACCGGTGGGGTAAAAGCCGGCATGATCTGCCAGAAGAGGTCGAGCAGGCGCGCCACGAAAATAAAAATGGCCAGCGCGGTCAGCCAGCGTGCGCTCCGTTTCAACCCACGCGCCAATAGCAGCAAAAAGGGCAGCACAAAATGCAGCGCGACCAGCACAATGGTCACTTCCTTCCAGCCGCCCTGCGTGCGGTGAAAGTACCACACAGCCTCTTCCGGAATATTGGCCGACCAGATGATCAGAAATTGCGAAAATGAAAAATAGGCCCAGATCATCACAAAGCCCAGCAACATGTTGCCCAAATCGTTAGCGGTTTGACCCACTCAGCATCATCGCCATTGGCGCCCGCCAGCAGATTCAGCCCGATAATGGCCAGCGCAATGGCCGCAATGCCCTGCCCGGCCACAAAAAGCAGCCCATAGATCGATGAAAACCATTCGGGCTCCAGCGACATCATCCAATCAAAGCCGGCAAAGGTCGCCGTCAGCACATACAAAATAATGCCAATGGCGCTCAGGCGGCGCATCTTGACGCCCAAGGCCGCATCCCCGCTCACATCCTGCGCCCGCGACCATTTGTTGAGCTGCCAGGCCAGCCCCGCCCACACCAGCAAATAGAGCGCGGCCCGCCCGATAAAAAAGGGCACATTCAACCACGCCGCCTTGGCTTGCAGCAGTTCACTCTGCTGTACATGCTCGGCGTTGGTCCACGGATAGAGCGTGTTCATCCCCAGCAGCAGCGGCAGAAAGAGCAGCGCCAGCCACGGCAGGGTCATGGCCCCCGCCTCCATCACGCGACGGATCAGCGCGCTCCAGCGCCCGCCCACCAGATGGTGCAGCATCAGCAGCCCCAAACAGCCCAGCCCCACAGACAGCCAAAAAATATAGGCAAACAGATACGATTGCCAAAACTGCGTGCGGTCCACCACCACACCCGCCAGCGCCAACACCAACCCCACCCCGCCCACAATCATGGCCGGCCGCTGGTATTGGCTTAGGGATGGTGCATTTATTTGAGATCCGTTCATTGCAATACCTGGTTTCTTTAATGCCTATGAAAGGGGGAGGGGGAGAACGGGGGAAGGGGAGCATGCAGGGCCCCTGTCCCCCCCTTCCCCCTTTCTCCCCTTCTTCTTTTCCCTACTGCCCTTCCAACTTGGGCAACTCATCCGCCGGCAGCGCGTCCGCGTTTACGTTTTGGCTCAATTGCAGCGCGCGAATGTAGGCGATGATGGCCCAGCGGTCTTCCGCCGGGATGCGGGCGGCGTAACTGGGCATGATGCGCGTGCCGTTGGTGATGATTGTAAAGTAATATCCCGGCGGCTCGGCGGCCAAATCGGGGTCGTGAAAAGAGGGCGGCTGCTTCATGCCATAATCGATAATAATGCCGTCCCCCGCCCCTGTGGCGCCGTGGCAGGGCGTGCAGAATATGTCGTAGCGCTCCTGCCCCCGTTCCAAAATCTGCTGCGTGACCGTAAAGGGGAAGCTCTCCGCCACCTGGCCATTGACGCGGCCTTCGTACAGATGCGTATCGGCGTGCAACTGCCCGCGCGCCACCGTATCCGCCACCAGCGGACGCGCGCTGGAGTCATTGGGAAAGAACGCGCTGGCCTCAAAGGGCTCCAGCCGCGGCTGGTCGCGCATGTCCAAGCGACAGCCGGCCAAAAATAGAGCCAGCACCACCCCAAACCATAAGTGTAAACGAAAGAAGGAAGCGAACGGCGGTTGAGTTGGCTGCGGCCGTTGGCAGCCGTATCGAAACCAAAGTGAGCGGGTCGACCCGTTTGGTTTCGATACGGCTGCCAACAGCAGGGGCCTACCCTTCGATGAACTCAGGACACCGCTCAACCGGCACTGATCTGATCTATTGAGTTTACACTTATGCACCCAAAACCCCGCTGGAATTAATTTGGAAATGCTCACGTAAAGGCGTGAGATTCCTGTCTTCATGTCCTGTGTCATGTTCAATTTGTGCTCTAAAAATAACGCGAAATTGTTCGCAGACCAGCGGCATGGTTTCGCTGGGCTGGCGGCCAATGCGCGGCAGCGTGCGGCTGAAAAAGCGCCAGTGCGCCTGCCGCCACCATTCCAATGTGCGCTCCCCTTCGCCTTCGGCACGGGCAAATTCAGCATCCACCTCGTTGTAGGGCTTGATCTGCACATCCGTTGTCTCGATGATGCAGAACGGCAGTTCGGCTCCATCCAAGATCATGCTCAAGTCGCCTACCTGCGGCAAAGCGTCGCCATCGTGCTCATATTCCCACAGCGCGCCACAGGTGGCTGTTTTGATGCCATCATAAACCAGCCGCCCCAACTCATCGGCCATTTGCGGGCTGTCGCCAAAACCCCACGCGTCGGGAACATCCGGTGGCAGCGCGGCTAAAGTGGGGAGCCCGGCCTGCAAAAACGCGCGCCAGAAGCTCACTTGTCGTTCCTGCCCCACGGCCCAACGTTCGCTGCCAAGCCGCAATGCAGCTATAGCCTGCGCTGGTCTCATCCACACCAGTTCGTGTTCTAGCTCCATTGCGCCCACAGAGGGGGTCTTTTGAGACAGATGTGCGCTGAAAAAATGACAGCGTTTGCAATAATAGTGCTTTGTGTCAGCGGCAAGGACCAATTGGTCGGCCAGGCCAATCTTAAAACCAATCTCAATTTGCAGACCGACTTCCTCTTGCGTTTCGCGCCTGGCGGCATCCTCAAAGCTTTCGCCCGCATCCTGCCCGCCGCCGGGCAAGTAATACTTACCCCCTGTGCGCGCCAGCGCGATTTGGCCCACGTCGTTGGTGATCACCGCATAGCCGCCAGGGCGCAAAATATAATTGGCGTTTTCGACGCGTTGACCAAATGTGCGGATTTCCGATGTCATGGCGCGTGTCACCCCATTCGTTGAGCGCCTTCGAATAAATTCGAGACTCATAGCGCAAGTCCGCTCAAGCGGACTGTACCGTCCATCTCCCGTGGAACGTGGTCGAGCAGACGCACCCCTGCCCCTTTCTCCTACCCCCGTTCTCCTCCACTCCTCCACTCCTCGACTCCTCCACTCCCTACTTTCAACCGCCACCACATGCTCCGCCCCCAACCCCACTCAAAGCGCTGCGTCTTCTTCAGATCAAACTGCGTCCCCGCACGCAGAGAAGAAGCGATCCTGCAGAAGCCAACTTGAAGCGCGGAGCATTGAAGACGGCGTGATAGAGTGCGGCAGCCGTTGCGCAGGATCATGCCCAGGGCGGCGGCGCCGCTGGCAAAGGAAATCGTCATCTCAAAGGTAACGATGATAAAGGAGGGCCAACTATTGAGCAGGCACCCGCCGATATTCCACGGGTAGTCGAGGACGGCGGCGTAATATTGCAGGAAAAAGAAGCCGCCCAGCGCACCCGCTACGCCGCAGCAGCACCAGCAGCCTGGCAGCCGGGATGGGCGAATGCCGATGGCGTGGGGGCAATTCCTCCAATGAAACGGGCTGTACGCCGAGATCAGCGATAGCCTTCTCGTCATAGGTGAAAACGCGCCTTTGCCAAAAGAGCTGCAGGATCGGCAAACTCGGCCATGAGTCCATAAAGCGGGCGACCGGTCAGAAATGGGCTGCGGATCAATTTCCGCCTCAGCTTCGACCTGATTTTGAAGCGCCGCTATGGTGGTTGATCTCGGACTGGAGATGGCGCATTTCAAAGATCGACAGCATGGGCAGCACGCACAAAAGCACAATCAGCGTCAGGAAAAGGCCAATGGTGCCAATAAAGGTGGCCCAGTCCCACATGGTGCCGCTGTACATACCCACGATGAGGGCAGAAAGTCACGCGATGCAGGCTGACCACAACAGTCACGCGCTCTAGCCACATGCCAATGTTGACGATGATGGCGACGACAAAGAGCAGCAGCGGATTGAAAACGCACCCGGTTGAACCAGAGTGCTTTGCGGCGCCAGCACATTTGCAAAATATAAGCGCCCAGAACGACCACCAAATGGGCCAAAGGAGCAGTTCAAGAGCCAAAGCGCTCGAGGAAGCCGTTGCCCGAATACCAGGCCGTGAAGCCCTCCGTCAAATAACCATAGGCCACAAACAGCCCCGTGGCCAGCATCACCTTGGCCATGTTGTCCAGATGGCGCAGGGTGATAAAGTCTTCAAATGATAAATTTTGCGCAGCGGAATCAGCAGCGTCAACATGGCAAAGCCGGAGAAGATGGCGCCGCCCACAAAATAAGGCGGAAATACCGTGGAATGCCAGCCGGAATGACGCGCCCACGGCAAATCAAGCTCACCACCGAGTGGACCGAAACCACCAGCGGCGTGGCCAGCGCCGCCAGCATGAATAGGCCGCATCGTAGCGCTGCCAGTGGTGGGCGGCCCCCGCCAGCCCAGCGCCAGCACGCCATACGTAGCGCATAATGGGGTTGGCCGTGCGGTCGCGCATGGCGGCCAGATCAGGATCAGCCCGATAAACCAGAACATGACGACACGGTGGCGTAGGTGCCAATGGCGAAAGCGTCCCACACCAGCGGGCTGCGAAATTGCGGCCACAAATCATAGGTATTGGGGTACGGGAAAATCAATAGGCCAGCCACGGTCGCCCAAATGCAAAATGGGGAAGAGGCTGGCGCAGGGGGACCGCAAAGAGCGTCATCGCCTCGGCAAAGCGGTTGATCGACGTACGCCATTCCTGGCGAAAGAGAAACAGGATGGCCGAGATCAGCGTGCCGGCGTGGCCGATGCCGATCCACCAGACCAGGCACACAATGGCAAAGCCCCACCCCACCGGAATGTTGATGCCCCAAATGCCCACGCCCACCGTAAAAAGCTGAAAGAGCGCCAGCCCAAAGAGCATCAGCAGCAGCACCCCCACCGCCAGCCCCGCAAACCAGGACTTGGGCGTAAACCTGGTCAGCACAATGCCCGATATTTTTTCCGTAATCGACCGGAACGAATGTCCCGGTCCGATCAGATAGCCTGGTTGTTGCATCTCCTCCACTCCCCTACTCCTCTACTGCCTTACTCCCCAACGCCGGATTTGGATTCCTCAACCGCGCCAAATAGGTCGTGCGCGGCTGCGTATTCAGCTCGGTCAACATGCCGTAGTTGAGCGGCGACGCCTTGCAGCAGGCTGCCTGGCTCTGCGGATCGTTGATGTTGCCGAAGATAATGGCGCCGGTGGGGCAGGCCGCCTGGCAGGCCGTCACCACGTCGCCGTCAGCCAACGGACGCTCGTCCAGCTTGGCCGCGATGCAACGGCGCTGATGCGCTGTACGCAATAGGTACACTTTTTCCATGACGCCCGCAGGCGCACCGTCACATTGGGGTTGCGTTGGAGCTTGAGGCTCTCGCTGTCGTAATCGTTAAATTCCAAAAGTTGAAGCGGCGCACCTTGTAGACAGTTGTTGGAGCAATAGCGCGTGCCAATCACAGCGGTTATAAACCATCGCATTGAGTCCCTCGTGGTCGTGCATGGTGGCGCCCACCGGGCAGACCACTTCGCACGGCGTTTTCGCACTGCGCCACAGGTCACCGGCTGGTGGTGTGTGGCCGGGTTCTCCAGAATCACCCTCGTAATAGCGGTCCAGCCGGATCCCGGTGCATTTCGCGCCCGTTGAGCACCTGCTGCTTGCCCACCACCGGAATGTTATTTTCGGCCTGGCAGGCAGCGGTGCAGGCGTACAGCCATGCAGGCGCTCAGGTCAATGGCCATGCCCCAAACGTTGCCTTGTATGCCACTTTGGGATAGAGCGAGATCTCCTCGCCGTGTGGGTCAACTCATGCACAAATTCAGGATTAGCGGCAAACTCCGCCTGCGTCCCCACGCGCAGCAGATGCCGATCCCTCCATGCTGTGGTGGTCCTGCGTGGTGGCCAGCCGATAGCCGGACCCACTTTGCTCAACGGCCCATCGGCGCTAAACCAGGGCGCATCCGCCGTGCGCAGCGCGTGACGCGGCGTTGGGAAACCGGCGCCATCGCCCGTACGTGCGTATAGCCCAAATGCACGGTCTGCGCCCTGTCTGGCCCGGCGCCAGCCAGACCGGCGCTTGCACCGTGTGGCCATTGCTGCGCACCTCCACCAGACCGTTGGCCAGCCTTGCTGCGCGGCGGTATGACCCGATCAAAAGCGTTTTCCCAGGTAAGCTTGGTCAACGGTTTAGGCAATTCTTGCAGCCAGCCGTTGTTGGCAAAACGGCCCGTCCCAAACAGTGGGGTCGCCGCGGAAGT
Source organism: Caldilineaceae bacterium (assembly GCA_041391125.1). Taxonomy (GTDB): domain Bacteria; phylum Chloroflexota; class Anaerolineae; order Caldilineales; family Caldilineaceae; genus JACKBC01. The sequence goes on along the minus strand of JAWKON010000031.1, from coordinate 33,381 downwards.
TGATTTCGAGCGCTGCGCCGGCGGAGTTGGCGGAAGGGCAGGAGTCCAGGTTCAACGAGGCGAAGCATTCTGCGCAGGCAAGGCTGAATCGGCGACCGCCCCATCGTGCAGGCTCTGCTGCCAAAACGCATCAAAGCTATTTTCACCGCGCTGCGCCGTCCAATACGCTTTGACAATGTCGTGACCAGTGCCCAGCGTCTCGCTGAGCAGCGCATCCAGCACCTCGTGAGGCGGGTAATGCCGTCGTAGGCGCGGATGTCGCTCCACGTTTCCAGATAGTGGGCCTGCGCCACGCTCCAATCGCAGAGTTCGCTGGTCTCATCGGCATATAAACTGGGATTGCGCGCTAAAGCCCACTTGCGAAAGCGCACCAGCAAAGTTGAGATCACCGGCGCATCATAGACCGGATTGCCGCCCAGAATGAGCAGCAGCTTCACCTCGCCACGGCGGCCGTAGCGTTGACCAGATCGCGCAGCAGACTGGATTTGGCTGGCGCCGGTAATAGCAGCTGTCGACGAGAAATATAAAAACTGTCTGTCCCGCCGCGCTAATCGTCATTGATGGCGTGGGCCAGCGCATGAACGGCGGTGGCTGCTGATCACCCGCCAGCACCAATCCGGCGTTGCCCGCCGCCGCAAATCGTCGGCCACGGCGCGCTGACCCAGTTGGCGGGGATAGCGGATGCGTCGCCAGCCTCAACCGCTACGCCCAGCGCATTGGCCAGCGCCCGCGCAAGGATTCCACCTGGCTGGCCTTGAGCGGCAGCCGATGGTCCACGCCGCGCCGTCAATGTGGGGCTGCTTTCGATGGCGTAGAGCCGGATTCGCAGGCGCCGGCGGCGGTATCGGCGCCGCGACCGCCCGCAAAATCGCGGGCGTAGCGCACGCTGCCCGGCATGGATTGGAGGAAATCGGCGTCCAGGCTCGGCGCATTGGCGCGTTCAAAATGGTAAATCGGCTCCAGCGGCTGGCCAAATGCGAGGCTGAGTGCCCGCATAGACGTTGTCGCGATTGAGCGGCTCGTATTGATGCCAAACCGCATTGGGGGCGGCGGCCTGCAACGCCTCATCTGGCTGATAAACGTGGGCGAGGAGCTGCTTTCGGTCAAGATATGCAGACCGGCGCCCGCATCCAACTAGGTGAATTGGCTCTGCAAACGGCTGGAAATCATCCCAACTGCTGGCCGTACCACCATTCGTCACATCCTGAAGCGCGGTGCGGGATCATAGAGCGTCAAAATGGAGGCTTGGGCAATGGCGTCCGTACCGCCCAGGCTGGCCGGGTGATCGGGGTTGCCTTCCAGTGGGGCGGCCTACATCTGGCTTTGCGCCAGCGGCAACCATAACCGCCCAAGGGCATGGCCGTGGCGAAAAAGAGCGACTGGCCCGCCGTGCTGCCCTCCGGCGTTGACGTAGGGCACAATCTTCTCTTTCCGGTCCGTTGCACGCCGTCAACGGCCAGCGCCGGCGAAGCGCCCATGAGCTGCAAAAAGCGGCGACGGCTCATATTGGGCAGCCACTCGGACGCCTGCCGCGGAAATTCGCGGTGCAGAAAATCGGTAAATTCGTCCGTTTCCGCCAGCTCTTCCAGGCTGCGCCAAAAGCCGCGCCCCTTGGCCGCGCTCAAGCGCTGGATGGCAGGCAGATCAAGCGGAGTTGTGTGCATGAAGGTTCCGTTTCGATTTGGGAAGGGGTGAAAAGGGAGAGGAGCGAGGCGACGATCCCCTTTCACCCCGGCTCCCTTTCCCCCTTTCATCTTCACCGATGGCAGACCGAACAATCGGTCAAATGGTCAACCTGGATGCCATGTTTTTGACTAGTTCCCGGCCCCAGGATGGATTGATCGGTGGTGGGTTGGTAGCCCATGGTGAAAACCGCGTCGCGGTCGAATATACTTTGCGGGCGCCCGGTGGCAGTCGAGACACCAATCCATTTGCAGCGTCTCCATTTTGGCCACCACGGGCATTTGATCCACGCGGCCGTGACGTTTACAGCCCACGCCCTGTTTGACGTGAACGGCGTGGTTAAAATAGACAAAATCCCGGCCAGATCGTGGGCGCGGATCACACTCCAGCGGCTGGTTGTTTTCGGCGCTGGCCGCACCGGTTCCAACGCAACCGAGGCGGAGGCCACTGGCTGTAGCGGCGTACGGGTGTGGCGGTGGGGGAATAGTGGCCGTGTTGCTGGTTTCCACGGACGTGTGTGGCAGTAGCGGCAGTCAGCCAAGTTGGCCCACGTGCTGTTGATGGCTGTAGGGCACAACCTGCGCCTTAGCCCGCGCCTACTTCGGTAAAATAGGGTGACCAAGCCGCATAATAGCCAGCCCGCCCAGCCCGCTATGAACATGAGCACCACCAGCGGCCAAAGCCTGGTGATCAATTCATGCTGGGGTGGAAGAGTTGTGACATTCTGAGGTTTCCGAAGTGGGTTGGTTAAGGTAGGGGAATTGGTTGGATTGTGATTTTGGCTTGATCGTCTACGTAAATTATAGCTCATCAACCCGGCGGCGAATAGCTGCCGGTTGATAACTGGACCAGATCAATTTATGGCTCCACCGGATACCATGTGGTTGACAGGGGAGGAGCGTTGCGTAGGTCACTCTTGCAGAGTGACATCCGTCAACCAGCCGTCCTCTGCAGAGTGACCTACGAATGTCAACCACATGAAATCCCGAAGAACCCAAATTTATTCGGCGTTGACAACCGCCGGAATGCTTTTCAGATAGGCTGCAATGGCCGCCACGTCGGCATCCGTCAGCTTGCTGAAGCGACGTTCGATCTGCTGTGCCATAGCGCCGCCAACTTCCTCACCGTTGGACTCTTTACCGGTCTTGAGGAAGGTTGCTATCTCTTCTTCGGACCAGGAGCCAATCACCGGTTTCTTCGTCGGGCGTAATATTTTTGGCAAAATCGTCGCGCAGCGGTGCGCCGGCCAGCAGCATACCCTCTTGGGGAGTGCCGTCGTCGTTTTGGGCGTATGGCAACCACCGCAGTCGATCAGGCCGACTAATTGCTCTCCGCGGGCCACCGGGTCGGTGGGGCGGCTCAACAGGCGGCGCCACCGGCAGAGTAAGGGTTCGGCTTCATCGGTGACTTAAACGTTCGGCGACTTCGTGGATATTGGTTCGACCGATTTGAATGCACACCAGGTCCATCGCTTCTTTGTCGGACAGGAGCGCAAAGCGCGGATGGGAGCATAACGGTCACCAGTTGCTCATCCGGCGGCGCCTGTGCGCAGGGCGGTGATAATCGTGTCGGCGTCCCAACTGTAATGCCAGTCTCTTCGTCGGGCGTAATGTTTGGGAGTGAGCGTAGACTTTGCCATATGGCCCTTCAAACTCATTGCCGCCGGCCAGCCCCCCAAGTCGCGATTCATGTGGCAACCACAACCGCCACTCAGGGGTGGCTTTCTCGCGGCAGCAGCATCCCCAGCCTTTGTATCGGCAGCTTCTTCAGCCGGCGCCTTGGTTGGCTCAGCCGCGGCTTCTTCAGCGGGTGCTTCGGTGGCGGTCGCTTCGGCGGCAGCCTCTGTGGCCGTCGGTTCCGCAGTGGGCGCTTCTGTGGGCGCGACAGTCGGCGCTTCGGTGGCGGTTGCTTCGGCGGCGGGTGCAGCCGAGTTGCTATCGTCACTTGCCGAAGAGCCGCAGGCCGCCAGAATCAGCGTAAAAATTACAAATGCGGTACTCATCCAGGCTAGTTTATTGGCTTTAAACAGCGCATGTTTAAGGCCGAAAGTACGTACCATACCCATTTACCTCTCCTTATATTTGTCGATTGTTAACAAACGGGGTGGTTCAGAACGTTCATTCTGTCTTTAGACTTTGTGAACCTATTTCTAGACTTCACCACCGTTTGCAAATATAGCAGAGAAAATGAAACGATCGTACAAGCCTGTTACGAGGTTTTTGACGATTTGTTGACGTTTGTGCTCCATCAACCCGGAAGCGAATGGCTTCCGGGTTGATGGTAACTCGCGCAGATGGGTATTCGAGACCTGCCGTTGACAGCATAGTGCTCTTCAGATAGGCCGCAATGGCCGCGGCATCGCCGTCGGTCAGCGCGCTAAAGCGGCGCTCGATCTGTTGCGCCATGGCGCCTTCTGCCTGGCTGCCATCAGGGAACGTGCCGGTCTGCATAAAGGAAGCGATTTCTTCCGCGGACCAGGAGCCGATGCCAGTCTCTTCGTCGAGGGGTAATGTTGTGGGCGTATTCGTCACGGATGGGGCTGCCGGCCAACAGCATACCATCCTGCACGCTGCGCATCTTCGTTCTTGGGCGAATGGCAGCCGCCACAGATGATCAAGCCAACCAGTTGCTCCGCCATAGGCCACCAGATCAGTGGGCGGCTCGGCGGGCGGCGCCACAGCCGGGGTGGAAGCGGCTTCCTCGGTGACCTCGCGCTCAAGGAACTGCGTTGGAGATCAGGTCAGCAGGTGCAGATAGGCAGCGGAATTCATGGCCTCTTTGTCCGACAGAGCCAGGCGCACCTTATAGGGCATGACGGGGACCAGTTGCTCATCCGGGGGCGGCGCCAGTGCGTGAGGGCGGTCACAATCGTTTCCGCATCCCAGCTGCCAATGCCCGTATCAACATCAGGCGTAATGTTGGGGGCGTAGACTTTGCCAAATGGACCTTCGAACTCATTGCCACCTTGAAGCCGCCCAGGTCGCGGTTGTTGTGACAACCACAGCCGCCAGTCAGGGCAAGCCACCGGCAATCGGGTCGCCAATGCATCAGCCATGGCGTCTACGGCCCGCCGGCGGAGACCCGACGACCTCAACAGCCTCTTCTTCGGCTTCGGTTCTTCCGTCGCTTCGGCTTCGGCGGCTTGCTTCTTCAGCGGGGGCGATCGCTTCGGCTTCGGCGGCTTCTTCCTCAACCGGTGGCTCGGTGCTTCCGCTTCCCGCAGCAGGTTCACCAGCGGCGCCGTACCCGTATCAGCAACAGGCGGCCAAAGCCAGCACAAACACAACCAGCAGCGGTGATCCAGGCAAGCTTGTTGGTCCTCAACAGTGTCTGTTTAAGACAGAGGTTGGTAGCTTTCTCATCTAGTTCTCCTTTATTTGTCGACTTTAAAAGGTAGAAAAATTGGCAGGGGAAATCCCCAAACTGTACGCAGAAAGTGGGGGAATTGGATTTATGCGTTGGGAAAAAGGCGGGAAGAGAGGGTGAATGGTGATTGGTGAATAGGGCCAGCTTGACGCTACTCGCCGCGCGCTCATTCACAATTGATAATTCACCGTTCACCATTCACCATTTTTACCCTTAGTATAGGCTTTGACAATATCAATGATGAGCCCAATATCCAGCCGGGCTTCTGCCAGCGGGGTGCGACAGTCGACGCCGTTGCGGATGCAGTCGTGGAAGTGGCGCAATTCGCGCACAAAGGCGCTGTCCCAGTCGATGGCCGGTTCGTGACGATAGGTGACGCCATTCTCATCGACGCCCTGGATGGTGACGGTGGCCAGGATGCCGCGCGAGAAGCCGGTGGGGTACGAAACGAGCACCCGCTTGTCATCGCCATAAACTTCCAACGTTTCGCGGAAATCCCACAGGTCGGGCAGATCGATCCAAGAGGCGTTGAGCCGGAAGCCCGCCGGATACTCGAGGGTGGTGGTATAGGCGCGGCCGCCGCTCAAATGTCGGTGCTGACCGCGGGTGGTGGGAACGCCCAAGCATGGCATGGTGTAGATGTCGTGGATCATGCCGGAGAAGGCTGAAGAAAGCCTGCTGCACGTGGGCGGCACGTCGCCAATGGCTTGATGGCGGGTGCGGTCGCGCTCGGCGCTGCGCTCTTCGATGGCGCTAGCGGGTACGTCGCCAAAGCTCTCCACTTTGAACTGACGCACGTGCAGCGAATTGTTGGGGTGCAGATGGTTGACCTGCGCATATTGGATGTTGTCCATAGGCGCAATTTCGGCGCGGGCAATTTCATAAGCCGGGTCAAAAACCTTCATGTAGCCGGCTTGCGCCACCACGCCGCTGCTCTTTTGCGCGGCCAGCATCAGTTCCAAATCTTCCAATGAAAAGCAGACCGGCTTTTCAATAAAAAGGTGCTTGCCGGCGTTGAGCACATCCACCGCCACTTTGGTTTTGGGGTCGGACTGGCAGAGCAGCACGGCGTCCACTTCGGCCTGAAGCAGCTCGCGGTGATCGGTGGTCCATTGCGGCGCGTGAAAGCGGTGGGCCACATATTGGGCCGCGCCCGCCGATACATCGCACACACAGGTAACCTTGAATTCATCCTGCAGTTCGGACAGGTTGGGCATGTGATGGACCTGGGCAATGGCGCCGCAGCCCACCACGCCAATGCGAATGGGGTTGGGTGATGTTGGCATGATTGGTTCTCTCCCGCAGAATAATTGGTTGTGAGTTGGGCAATAAAGATGGGGACTGATATGCTTCGCTAAGCCGGAAGCAGGCTGAAGGGAACGGCTTGAAGTATAGTGTAGATTAATTGTTTGGCCCAAATTGGAGAAATTCGAATCGCCCTTCGAGATCACATGTGGATGATCCGCGCTGGTTTCAATAGTGCCGTTGTGCTTCCAAGACTGGAAACTGTCCCAGCCTGCCCTTTGATGAACTCCGCACATCGCTCACCCGCCGCTCCTCCTTGTCGATCACAGGGCATCCGGCTGAACCAAAAATAAAGCCGCCAACCGTTCATGCAACGGTTGGCGGCTCCCACATCGACCATATGAGGTTCGGTTTAAGGCGTCAATCTGCCTTGAGTTGTCCGCGAATTTCACCCGTGGGATGCGCTGTGCTATGGGCGTTGACATAGGCCCGACCTTCCGCAATCGCCTGCACGAGTTCGGCAATGGTGGTTCCGCAAGCCGTGGGGCGCACGTCCGCATCGGTGAGCGTGCCCTTAAATTTGGCTTTGCCAGAAATGCCGCCGGGTACCGGTTGGGCCAGGAAAGCCGCGATGGGGCCGGTTTGGCCAGCCACTCCACAGTGAATGTGGGAACCGGCCACAGCTAACATGCCTATGGATGGATCGGCATCTTCGATCTCCAGCTTGAAACCAATCTCATTGCCGCTTTTCGATATTTTCAGCTTAACTTCGCCCTCCGCTTCGGTCACAACGGGCGGAACTTCATTCTTACCCTTTAGATCAGCCTCAAATTCGCGAAAATCCTTGGCAAAAAGCGGGCTGGCAAAGACAAAGAGCCCAATCACAATCAGAAATCGCTGTATGTTCTTTCGCATAAATGTCACCTTTTCTCATTTCACAAACTGAACTTGGGCATAACAAATAATTTATGGTTTGTATACTCCCGCTTTCAAGACGCGTGCAGAGCACACGCAGTGGCGGGAACAGACCATAATTATTTATGTGTGATCACCGGTGATGATTGTATGTACGAAAGAAGCGATTGAAATGGATTTATGCCAAGAAAAAGAGGGCCGATTTTTTGACAAAAATCGGCCTTCTGCGCTGTAGATTGATTTTGTTTGAGTAGAGCGTATTTCCGACGGAAGATTATTCAACGCCGTGTGCGCGAATACATAATGCTGGCTGCCAGGGCGATGATGGCCAGCAGCACGGCGCCCACAATACCCGCAATGGTGCGGAACGTGCTGCCTTCGCGCGTATCCGAAATCAGCACGTCTAGCCAACCAATGCCGGTGCTGACGCCAGGCGTGGGCGCGGGGCTTGCGGTGGCCGTCAGCTCGCTGGCCGTAGCGGGTTCGGAGGTGGCCGTGGACGCAAGCATGGCCGTGGGCGCCGGGGTTGATGTGTCAATTGCCGTGGCGGAAGGCTCTGGCGTGACGGTCGATGTGGCGCTTTCTTCGGCAGCAGGCGGCGTCGCTTCGTCCGCAGCGGCGCCGGCATCTGCCGCCACAACGGTCGGCGTCTCTAGCGGCGAAGTGGCTTTAGGCGTGGCCGTGGCGGACGGGGTGACGGTATCGGTAGCGGGCGCAATGGTTGTCGGTGTGTCTACGACGGTCACTGTGCCCATCGGCGGCGGCAGAGGCGTCCAGGTGGGCGTGAATTGGCTGGTGGGCGCCTCGGTGGCTGTGGCGACGGGTGTGGCGCTGGCAATGGCCACAGAGGCGGCGGTTGGCGTAGCGGTGACGGTGGCGATGGGGGTGTTGGTGGCCGTGGGCGCCGCGGCCGTCCAGGTTGCGGTGGCTTCGATGGTGGCGGTCGCCGTAAACGCATCAACAGCGGGTGTAGCCGTTGCCGTGGGCGATGGTTCCTGCGTAGGGAGAGTGGTGGCTGTAGCTGTTTCAGTAGCGGTGGCCATCGTCGTCGCGGTTGGTGTATCTGATGGCTGAGACGTGGCCGTAGGTTGCGGTGTGGCGGTTGGCGCCGGGGTTGCCGTTGGTTCTGGAGTAGCCGTAGGCTCTGGCGTGGCGGTGGGTTCCGGCGTTACAGTTGGCGTTGGCGTTTTGGTGGGGAAAAAGTCCACCGGCTGGCCATCCACGCCGATGCAGCCGACCATGAATGTGGAGATTATTACGAGCATAATTGCGCGACTTGCGCCACGCGGCGCCAAAAGTTTCATTGCATTTTTCCTATCCGGTTATGATTTGAGATTGATGGCTTCCCTCCTTTCTAAAACGGAAGCATTCATTGAAAAGTTTCGCCCCCAATTATAGCATAGGGTAATAGCAATGATGATTGAGAAGATTAGCATTGCGTCCCGTAGGGACAGCTGAGTTTAGAACGGGGGCCAGAATTTCCTTGGCCCTACGCTCAGCCGCCCTATGGGACGATCAAACGAAGGAAATGCTACACTAGCCGTTGGTGGACGGCATGAAAAACTCATGCGTTGCGGGATTGCTGTACCCCTCCACCCACGATTGCGGCAGACCGGGGCTTTCCAGCGCCGCCCGCACAATTTGCTTGTTGAAATCGCCGACAAATTCACTGGCCAGATACTCCTCCACCGGCATCCACTGGCAGGCGTCAATCTCAAACGCGTCCATGTCGATTTCGTGCGAAAGCGGGCGCAAACGGCAGATAAAGTAGATATCTGACTTGCCGTAGCGATAGCCATGCCAGTGGCGAAAACAGACCAGCGCATCAAATTTGACGCGCACGCCCGTCTCTTCATAGACTTCGCGGATCACGCCGTCAGCTAGGTGCTCACCGGGGTGCAGCGCGCCGCCGGGCAGCTTCCAATAGGGGCGGCTCTTGTCGCGACGGAAGCGTTCGCTCACCACCAGCAGTTCGCGCTTTTCGTTGAGCACCACGCCGCCGGCGCCAATATAGTGGGTGGCGTAGGGTGGGATAAAGGCGCCTTCCTCCAGCCGAATGGTCAACATGACGTACGTTTCGGCGGAATGGTGAAAGGTAAAGCCGTTCTCCACCGCCGCCGGAATCAGCGGGGCCAAAGCCAATTCCGCCTCAAACCAGACCACCTTAAAACCTTCGCGTCGCCACACGTCCAGCGAAAAGTGCAGCCGTTCGTTGAATTCCGCCGGCTCAGCGGGCAATTCATCCTTGTCCAACACCAGACCGCCAAATTGATTGGCCGTTGCTTTGATCAGTTCCATTGGTTCACTCGCAAAGAATTGTAACTTATTGCTGTATTGCTTATTGCTGTATTGCGTAGCAGAAAAGAATACAGCAATAAGCAATACAGCAATAAGCAATATCGTTATCTGCCAATCTGTACGGTTAGTCGTTACTCAAATACAATGACCGAACGCAGCGTTTCGCCCCGTTCCATGGCGGCAAAAGCGTCGTCGGTCTCCTCCAAGCTCACCGTGCGCGAGACTATGCCATCCAGGTTGAGCTTGCCCTGCGCGTACCACTGCGCCAGCATGGGGAAGTCACGCGTGGGCAAGCAGTTGCCGTACCAGGAAACACACAGATTGCCGCCCAGGTCAAAGAACTTTTGCAGCGGCAAATCCAATTGGGGGCCGGGGCCGGGCACGCCGATAAAGACGCAGGTGCCGGCCAAATCGCGGCAGAAGATGGCCTGCTCCAGCGTCTTGGCCGAGCCTACGGCCTCAAACGAATAGTTGACGCCGTTGCCGCCGGTGATCGCTTTGATGGCTGCCACCGCATCCTGCTCGGCGGCATTGACCACGTGCGTGGCGCCAAATTCTTTGGCCCACGCAAGCTTTTGCGGGTCAATATCCACGGCAATAATCGTCGTGGCCCCCGCCAGACGCGCGCCCTGGATCACGCTATCCCCCACGCCGCCGCAGCCAAAGACGGCCGCGCTGCTGCCCGGCTCTACGCCCGCCGCATAGAGCGCGGCGCCCACGCCGGTCATCACGCCGCAGCCGATGAGCGACATTTGCGGCGCTGGCAGCGACGCGGGATAGGGCACGGCCTGCGTGGCGTGAACCACCGTGTGCGTGCAAAAGGTGCCGATGCCCAGCACCGGGTTGAGCTTTTCGCCCTGCATGGTCTTCATGCGCGGCTGGGCGTTGAGGCTGGCCGCGCAGAAATTAGGTTTGCCCGCCCGACAGAAGCGGCACGATCCGCACGGCGCGCGCCAGGCCAGGATCACGTGGTCGCCTTCGCTGACGTTGGTCACGCCCGGCCCGGTTTTTTCCACAATGCCGGCGCCTTCATGGCCCAGCAAAACTGGATAGCCCTCACTGCCGTAACTGCCCATCTTCCAGCCGTAATCGGTGTGGCAGACGCCCGACGCCAATATGCGCACCAGGATCTCATTGGGACCCGGATCGTCAATCATGAACTCTTCAATATGTACCGGCTGGCCGGGCGTCCGCGCAATGGCGCCGCGAGCTTTCGTTGGCATGGTAAATTGTCCTTTCTGAATTGTGAAATGTACTTGGAAGAGGGAGTAGGGAGTAGGGAGTAGGGAGTAGGGAGTAGGGAGTAGGGAGTAGGGATTAAGCTGTTGCAACGAGCATAGCCCGTCAACCCCTGCCTAATCCTTACTCCCTACTCCTTACTCCCTTCCCTACATCGAAACCCCCAGCAGACCACGAGTGATCTGAAAATCGATGTTGCCTTGTTGCATCAGTTTGGGGGCGCGTTGGCCGCTAATGAGGTCGGAGATGAGCTGCAGAATTTGGTCGGGCCATTCCTGCGCCGCGCCCGTCAGCACCAGATCGATGTCATCGCCATAGTGCGTTTCCACGTTTTCATCGGCGGTGATTTGCAGCACGGGCGTCAGCGGGTGGGTCTGAATCGGGTGTTCGCCCACGTAAGCTGCCACCAGATCCACGCCGGTGGCGCCAATGCCGGAGAGCGTTTCCACCCAGTGCGACGTGGGCGTCTCCATCATGTGAAAGCCCGGCTGGCGCATGTGTTCGCCATAGGCCAGCGAAGGCATAAACGTCTGGCCGCCAAAGAGCGCGTCCCGATAAGCGGGCGCCGACAGGAAGGCCGCGTTGTCTGGCGTCACCACCGAGCCGCCAGCGGCCACCACGGTTTGCGTCAGCCGGGCCAATGCCTGCGCCGCGCTGGGCGACACCAGTCCGGCGCTCATGAGGCCTAGCCGCAGCGCACCGACTCCGCTCATGCGTCTGGTGGGTGGAGCGCTTTGGGCAAGCTGCTGCGCAAACCAGCCTTCGATCTTCTGCATCACCGCCTCGATGCCGCCGTCAAGCTGCACGCTGGCCCAACCCATTTGCTGCGGATCCAGGCCAATGTCTTGCAGGGCGTGGCGCATGTAATCGTTGTGCGTCTTTTCGCAGCCGTGCTCCAGCAGCAGGCAGTGCTTGACCAGCGGATGGGCCAGGTAGCCCAACATGGTGCGCGTAAAGAGCGCTTCGGAGGCGCCGCTGGAGGCGCCGCAGCCCTCGGTGTGCGTCAACGTCACAAAGCGGGACAGACCGTGATCGCGGCCCAGCTTTTTCTGGTTGAGCATGTGGGCCGTCATAGCCGCAATTTGGCCCGAGCAGAGGCTGGTGGGCAGGATCAGCCCCACCTGATCAGCGGCCAAGCCGCGAGGCGTTTTGATCATAGAAAACTGGATGGAGGTGGGAGAGGCGTCAGCCAGATGAATGGGCAAAGGTGAGCCGGTGGGTGTGGGTATGTGCAGCAATTCATCCAGATGTTCGGTGCTGGTTTGCCGCCAGTCGCGCCAGATCTGGGTTTGGGCGTGGCCGGCCTTTTCGCCCACGCTGCGTTCGCCGGATGCGCAATTGAGCGTCTGTTCGAATGTTTGGGCGCCCAGATCGTCCATGGAAACGCCGTCCAAATAGGCGCCGGCGTTGACATCCATTTCGCGCGACAGCAGCCGATAGCGCCGCGAGGTGGTCACGAATTTGAGCGTGGGCACAAAGGGGAAGTTGGTGATGGAGCCGTTGCCCGTTACAAAGAAGATCACGTTGCAGCCGGCGGCCACCTGCCCGGCCACGCTCTCCAGGTCGTTGCCAGGGCTGTCCATAAAATAGTAGCCCGGCTCATGCATCAGTTCGCCGTAATCGATGACGGCATCGAGCCGCACGTCGGGGTTCTTTTTCATGCCGGCGCCGATGGATTTGAGCGCGATGTTGTAGAGGCCGCGGAACTTGTTGCCACCGGAGGGGTTGCCCTCGGCGGTATGACCGTGCCAGGCCACGCGCTCTTTAAAGCGCTCGATGGTGGCCAGGAATTTGCGCGCCGTTTCCACATTGCGCACTTTGTCCAAAATATAGGGCTCGGCGCCAATCAGCTCGTCAGTTTCGGCCAGATTAGCGGCGCCGCCGTAACGGATCACCTCGCGCGCCACCCACGCGGCCAGCGGGTTGCCCGATACGCCGGAGAAGGCGTCTGAACCGCCGCACTGCAGCGCGATCTTAAGGTTGGCCACCGATTCGGGCGTGCGCGGGGTGCTGTTCACCTCTTCCAGCCAGCCGCGCACAATGGCTTCGCCCTGGGCCAGATTGGCCTGAAAACCGCCGGTTAGCGACAGAAAGTGGTGCGGCACGGCGTCCAGCGGATAGTTGTGATTCTGCATGTAGGTGCGCACCATGCCGTTGGTCACCGGCTCCAGACCATAATCGACCAGCAGCACCGCGCCCACGTTGGGATGAATAACAAAACCGGCCAACGTGCGCAGCAGCAGCTCCAGATTATTGGGCGCCTGGCTGCCGCCTTCGGTGTGGGCCACGGCCACAATGTCGTCAATATTGGCATATTGGGCGGGCAGATCTTTGAGGCGCGCTTCCAATTGCTTGACAAAGCCGCCCGTGCGCGAAGTAGTGCCCAGCAGCACAATGGTGTTGCGCGTCCCCACGCCGCGGCCGCCGGGGCGCCGGTAGCCCATAAATGTGCGCTGCTCCGTGAAGCGAGCCACCTGCTGGGCCGGCTCAAAAGCGGCTTCGTTGAGCGTGTAGGTTTCAATCTTGTCTTGGAAATTGGCTTGGGGCGGCAGGGCAAAGTCGATAGAGCGGCCGGCGAGCGCTTCCAACATGCCGGTGTTGCAAACGTAGGCGCCCGGCGCAATTTCCAGAATGGCTTCGCCAAAGGGCAAATTCCAGGAGAGCAGCGACTGACCAACGTGAATCGGCTGGATCGCGAAACGGTGTCCCTCCATAATGGTGAAGTCAAGCACAAATTCGCGGCTGCCGTCGCCGATCACTGTACCGGCGTCAAGGCGTTGGGTGGCAATGGCCACATTATCGCCGGGCAGGGGAATTCGGCTGACATCTGCAAGCATCACTTTTGCGGGCATGGATTCCTCTTTGTTGTCTTTCGGTGACATCAGATGACAAGCGCTCAAAATCAAGCGCGCTTTCAGTACAGCACAGGGTGTTGGTGTCGGCTAGAGCATCGAACCGATTAGCACCGGGCGCTGTACCCACTATTGACGGAAATAAGTGTTGAGCAGCCTACATCATACATCGAATTGGAAATTTTATGAAAGCGGCGGCTTGGTGATGGGCGCATTTCGCATGGGAGACAAGAAGTGTGGCCTCTGATGACAAACAAAGACGCCCGGTATCAAGTGGGATGCCGGGCGTCTTTGTTTACATTATCCATAGATGCAATGGCGAGAGACGGTGTCAGCGGGTCACCTGTTCACCTATGGTCGTACACTGCGGCCTAAATTAGCCGACGGTTTCCATGCCGCTTCAACGATTGGTCTTTTTGCGCCATCATGTACTAATGGTGCACCAAAATGGGCATATAGAGCGTCTTGCCCGTTTTGCCGACCGGACCTTCGTTGGCCACGGGCGGTGGAAGTTGAGTTGTGCCGGGCGTTGTCTCAACATCATAATTGATTGCGGCCAGCACGTTGATGCGACCGTGGCCAAAGTTATCATCTCTACCTGGCGCACCCAGGTCATCGGCGCTCTGCATAATAATATCCGCTACATCCGTGGCGGTGCGTGACGGATCCTGGCTAAAGAGGAGTCCTGCCAGCCCGGTGACATAGGGAGCGGCCATGCTGGTGCCGCTTTTATACACATAGCCGCCGTATTCGTCATCCAAGGATTTATTGGGACCATAGATGAGATGCCCCGGCGCGGCCACGTCAATAAAGGCGCCGTGATTGCTCAAGCCCCACAGTTCGTCGCTGCTGTTGGTGGCGCTGATGCCCAGAATACCATCATAAGCGGCCGGGTAAAAATCGTTACTGCTGGCCGAATTACCGGCAGCGGCCACAATGAGTACGCCATTTTCCTGTGCATAGTCAATGGCGGATTTAATGGTATTGGAGGGAACATTGGCGCCCAAACTCAGATTGATGACGCGGGCGCCGTTATCTACAGCATAGATGATGCCCTGTGCTGCCGACCACCAGGTGCCGGCATTGTTCTCGTTGAGCACCTTCACGGCCAAAATGGAGCAGTTGGGACAGATGCCGGCGGCGCCGTGGCCATTGTTTAGTGCGGCTGCGGCAATTCCCGAGACGTGCGAACCGTGTCCGTGGTCGTCGGTGGGGTCGGCATCGTCGTTAATGTAGTCATAACCCATGATGATGCGGCCGGCGAACTCGGGATGCTCTGGGTTGATGCCAGTGTCCAACACGGCGATGATTACATCCTGGGTGCCGGTAATCGCATCCCATGCGTCCAACGCCTGCACTCTGGTCAAACCATAAGACTCATCAGCGACCGCTAATGAAGGGTCATTGTAATCAGCCGTCGTTTCACTGGTTGCCGCATCACCCATGATCACCGAACCTGGCTCCACAAATTGGATGGATGGCTCGTCTTGCGCCAATGTCCACATCCGCCTGAAGGATGTCTTCGCGGTGGTTGTTCCCACCTGCACTCTGGCGGTGTGCAATGGCTCCAGCCAGTCAATCAGCATGCCGCCCATTTGGGCCACGGCCTGCTCAGCGGCGGCGCGCGATATATCAGGCTGAAACTGAACATAAATGATTTCAGCTTCTGTTTGCATATTGGTGATGGCTTGGGCAAAGAATGGAGAAGCCGCTGCTGGTTGACTGCTAAATGGGGTGAGAAGGAGGGTAAAAAAGAGGGTTACCAGAATGCGTGAGATCAGGCGGGGCTTGCTAATCAGCTTCATAAACATTTCGTCCAGATGAATAGAAGGAAGTTCCAGACCCGAAATGCTATGCATAAAATGATGGGTTCGCGAGGATGAACATGGCAAACGGGCGGTTCAAGCATACACGGAACCGCCCGTACTTTGAACAGGCAAATGACCTAATTGCAAACTAGGCGCTACAACATTTGTCGTAGTACTACGACACTTGTTTTAGCGAAAATTTACCGTTTTTGGGGGCGCGAGGAGTGGCGGATGGCGGGTAACGAGTGGCGGATGAGGAGTACGGGAAACTGGCTGCCCACTTAAACTTTACGCAGTATTGAAATGCTATGCTCCGGCAGAGTCGGATTGAAAGGCTGTCCAGTCGACGCCCATGCCAAAGCCGGGTTCTTTGGCTTCGGGGTTGCGGAATTCCAGCACCATATCGAATTCCTGGCGGTCCAGCAGTTCCGGCGCCTGATTCAGGCCCAGCGTCAACTCGGCGATGACGCGATAGGTGGCGCCTGGTTGCGGATTGCGCATGTGCAGCGTCTTTTCCAGCCGCTGGTCGCTCTGGGCCAACATGCTAACGCTATTATTCTCCGAGCCGTCGGGGTTGAGCACGCGAATATCCAAATTGGGGTGTTGATCCTGCTGGGCCGTCAGCCAAAGCCGCGCCCAGATGCGCTTGAGATCGGGATAAGGGTAAAAGATGATCCGCTCAAAGCGCAGCGGTTCGTCGTCTTGAAAGAGGGAGATTTGCATGGGGTGGTTGAGTCGTTTTCGGGATTAGTGGTAAAAATGTGTCTGGTCGTTAGTGAATGTTGCGTATTACGTGTTGCGTGAACTCGGTTCAAAAGTTTCTTGTTGCGAAACAAGAAACTTGAACCGGTTCACGCAATACGCAATACTCGATACGCAATATTCCTGCCTGGGAAGGCATGGGAGTCGAACCCACTGACGCCGGCTCGCGCCGCCGCCCATTGATTTTGAAGACCGAGGCATCCACCGGGACACATGCCCTCCTGCTGGATAGTATAGCGTATGCGAGAGGGGCGGGCCAAATAGAGCGACGATGGGTTTGGTGGTCGCCCTTCCTGTTGGTGCGGACGCCGGCGTTGGGATGCACGCTTAGTACAGCCGCCAAACAACGACTTTGTAGCGTTTTTGTAGCGCTCGTACATATACTATTAATAGGACAGTGTAACTACCCACCCGTTCCCTGAGCTTGTCGAGGAACACCGGCCTTGACAGGCTCAGGCCTCGAGGGCTTAGTAGTTACCGAATTAAATTATGCGGCCGATGCCTCAACTCAGTCGTTTGACCTGCGATGAGATCTCGACTCGCGCGAAGAAATTCACCCAATTCCTCATCAACTTCACGAGTGTTTATCGAACAAGGAGAATAGAACCCTCATCATGTCACTCGTTTGTCAAGTTCCCAACATATCTGCTGAGTTTCAGTCTGGTCTATGCATTGCTGTTTGGCGGCGAATTTGCGCTAGCCCAAAGCGACGATTCTGAAGAAAAAATCCAATACAGCGATTTCGTCCACGGAACCCACCATTTTGCAGCGGGACAGTGGCGGCGGGCGCCATCAATACGGTGGTTTCTCTGCCCGCCAATGAGGATACCTATGTGGCGTCCAATCGGGCGGGGACGAACTATGGCGGCGCCGATTCGCTGCTGTTGGGTTACAGTGCAGAAGGGCTAATGCACTGGCGTTGCGCATCCTCTGCGCTTTGACTTTCATGGCAACATTCCTACCCGTGCGGTCATCCACAGCGCCAAGGTGCGGCTGCGCATGTACTCGTCCACCGGCGGCGCGCAGAGCACCGTGTTGCGCCACCTCAATTCGGGGTGGAATGAATTTGACGTGACCTGGTCCAGCCATGAGCCGGACTGGGGCGCATTGACACCGGGGCGGGGGTTGGCACATCGCCCGGCTGGGTGGAATGGGACGTAACCACGCTGACCAAGCAGTGGATGAATGGTTCGCGGCCCAATGATGGCGTGATTATCCAGGGCGATGAGACGCCCAGCGAACATCAGCGCGTTTTCTGGTCGCGCAATGCCGGCGGTGGGGATCATCCGCAACTGATAGTGGACTATGCGGAGGCCATTCAGGACACGCGCGCGCCCGACTCGAATCTTACGCACCCCAAGAATCCGTATCAACTGGCCGCCACCTTCAACATCGAGTGGGATGGGCATGATCATGCAGACGGCTCGGGCATCGATTACTACGACGTGCAGTTCCGCGAGCCTGGGCAGGAATGGCAAAACTGGCTGCTGCACACACGGGACAGGCGCGGCGTCTTTGCAGGGCAAAACGGTCGCACCTATGAATTCCGCGTGCGCGCCGTGGACATGGCCCATAATGTCGAAGCGTATCCCAACGATGCCGAGGCCCACACCACCGTGGACACCGCACCGCCCGTGGTCAACGTAACGCCGCTGGCGCCCTTTGAAAGCTCGACGACTTTTCCGTTGAGCTGGAGCGGCGCCGATGGCGAATCGGGCGTTAGCCATTACGATGTGCAATTCCGCTATGATGTGCAGCCCTGGCAGGATTGGCTGCAAAACCTAACCCAGACCACCGTGCAAGCAGCGGGCGCCAATGGCGACCCCATTGAGTTCCGCGTGCGGGCGGCGGATAGGGCGGGCAACGTGTCGGCCTGGGAGGCGCCCAACGCCGCCACCAGCACCACCGTGGATACGGTCGGGCCAGCGCTATGTAGTTTTGTTGTCTCGCCGACGGGGACGGCCAATCAATACCGGCTGACCTGGACTGCCGTGGATGCCAACGGATCGGGTATCCGCTTTTTCAACGTGCGCTACCGCCACAATGCCAGTGCTTTTCAAAATATTGCCACCAATACAACCGCCACAACGGCCGATGTTACGCTGACCCAAGGCGATGGCGCTTACACATTTGAATTACGCGCCACAGATGTTGTTGGCAACGAATCGACACGGGAAACGCGGCTGGTTATCGATAGCGCAGCGGCTCCGTCAGACAATAGCACCTATTTACCGATCATTGGTGTGCAAATTGCCGGGTGTTAATCCAGAAAGTAATTGGAATTATTTACAATCCACCACATAGAAAATAGAAAGGGAAAAGACATGCGACGTTTTCTGACTTTATTTCCTCGGGTGCGGATGGTAGTCCTCTCTTTGCTGTTGCTAATGGGTCTGCTGGGGGTCATATTGCCAACCCCGGCGCTGGCCAGCGCCGAAGCGGCGCCGCGCCAGGATACCTATTATGTCGTCCAGCGGGGTAATACGCTGGCCAACATTGCGTACCGCTATGGCACCACGGCATACGCGCTGGCCCAGGCCAATGGCCTGGCCAATCCCAATCATATCTACGTATGGCAGAAGCTTTATATCCCCGGTGGCAGCGACGGAAAACCGGCCTGGCGCGGCGGCTATGCGGGTGCTTGCGCCAATCCGTATTGGGTCAAACATGGCGATACACTTTCGGGGATAGCGCGCTATTTTGGCGTCAATATGCATGCGCTGGCCCGCGCCAACGGCATTGCCCATCCCAGCCACATCTATGTCGGTCAGGTCATCTGCATAACTTATGACTACAGCGGACCCTACCAGGGAGATGGCCAACACTACACGGTCAAAGCAGGAGACACGCTGGCCAAGATTGCATCCTGGCATGGAACCAGCGTCCATTATCTGATGAGCCTCAACGGGCTGCAAAATCCCAATTATATTTACGTGGGCCAAGTTTTGCGCGTGAGCTAGTTTGTGTTGCGCAAGTCGATTTCCATCGCCAAGAACGCGAAGAGCGCAAGGAAAGCGCAGAGGAATCTCTTTGCGAATCCTTGCGCTCCTTGCGGTGCTAAAGCTTTTCGCAACAAGAACTAGCCAAAATAGTGCGTGCCGGGATGAGGTTTTCATCGCGGCGCACATAGCTTCTATTTAAGGCGCCAAATCAAAATATTTTTATACGTTGCGTGCACCTTTTACAGGTGCGCTAGATAGGCACAAAATGAAACACCTCAAGAACCCTAGTCTCTTCATCATCCTCTTTATTTTAGCGGCAACCGTGCTGACCGCTTGTGGCGGATCCGCCGCGGCAACGCCCGCACCGCCCACACCGCCCGCCGTCCCCGCCAGCGCCTGGGCGCGCATTCAGCAATCGGGCAAGCTGGTGGTGGGCACCTCGGCCGACTATCCGCCTTTTGAATCCTACAACGCCAACTTTCGGCTGGAGGGTTTTGACCCGGCCCTGGTGGTGGAGATTGCGCAGGTGATGGGCGTGCAGCCCGAATTCAAGGACATTGCCTTTGATGGCTTGACGGCGGCGCTCGATTTGGAGCAGATCGACATTGCCGTTGCGGCCATTTCCACCAATCCCGAACGCGCCCAAGCCGTCGATTTCAGCCAAATCTACTACGTCAGCGAAGACGCCATTTTGGCGGGGGCGGGCGCCAATATTCCGAAAATCAACAGTGTGGCGGAGCTGGCGGCCTACACCATCGGCGTGCAAAAAGGCTCGGTCTACGAGCAGTGGCTAAAGGATAACCTGGTCTCTCCTGGACAGATTCCGGCCACCAACCTGTTTGTCTATGACGATATCGACCACGCCATTCGCGACCTGCGCGGTGGGCGCGTCAATGTAGTGGTTTTGGATCTGCTGCCCGCCGAGGAATTTGTAGCGCAAGGTGATTTGACCTTGGTGGGCCAGGGACTCAATCGGCAGCGCTATGCCATTGCCATGGCCAAGGGTGAAAGCGAACTTCAGAGCGCCATCAATGACGCGCTCTTTCAACTGCAAAGCACCGGCGTGGTGGCCAATCTGGCCGAGGAATATCTGGCCATCAATGCCCAGGATATTTTGCCTACACCCGCAGCCACGGCGGCCCCGGCCACGGTCGCCCCCACAGCCACCACCGCCGCGGCCACAGCGCCCCCGCCCACCGCCACCAGCGCCCCCGTCGCCTGTCTGGACGGCATGGAATATTTGGCCGATCTCTCGTTTGATGACCATAACATGACGGCGCCGCCCGTGCTGCGCCCCGGTGAACCATTCCGCAAAGGCTGGCGCATTCGCAATATTGGCGCCTGCACCTGGAACGGCAGCTATGCAGCCACCTATGTCCAGGGCAACGCCCCCGCCGCGGTCATGGGCGGGCAGCCCTCGCAAATTCAAGGCAACGTGGCGCCGGGCGCCACCTACGATCTGTACCTCAATCTGGTGGCCCCACTGGCGCCTGGCACTTTCCAAGGGACATGGCAACTGCGCAACGCCCAGGGCGTCGCCTTTGGGCAACGTCTGTGGGTGGGCATTGTGGTGCCAAGCGCGGCCGCGCCGACGCCTGTGCCCACGCAGACGCCATCGCCCAATTTCACCTTTACGGTGGATAACCCCAACATCCGCACCGGCGACTGCACCACCATGCGCTGGCGGGTGACCAATGTCAATGCCGTCTATTTTTACGCCGAGGGCCAATCGTGGGAGCAAAACGGCGTGGGCGGCGAGGAGAATCGCCAGATCTGCCCCAACCAGACCACTAATTACTATCTGCGCGTGGTGCGGGCGAATGGCGCTGTGGAGACGCGCCAGTTGACTGTCAACGTGCAGTCTTCAGGCAGCGCGCCGCAGATTAACCGTTTCACCATGGACCCGTCGGGGCAGATTGCGGTGGGTCAGTGCATTAACTTGCGCTGGGAAGTGACGGGCGACATCCGCCGCGTCAAGCTCATTCGCAACAACGACACCTTCTGGAACGACGCCCCCTTCCAAGGCAACAATCAAGATTGCCCGCCCGGCGCCGGTTCCTACACCTACAGCATCGAGGCTAACGGCCCCGGCGGTACAAACCGCGCCTCGCTCAATCTGCAAGTGGTCAACGCCGCCGCCACGCCCACATCGGCGCCGCCCGCCGAGGCGCTGCCCGTGATCAATGCCTTTACGGCCAATCCGGGGCAAATTATGGCGGGACAATGTGTCAACCTGGCCTGGAGCACCAGCGGCGGCACAGAGAATGTGCGCGTGCTGCGCAACGGCGTGGTGGTGCTGGACAATGCGCCGCTCAGTTCCACCGGCCTGCAGGACTGTTTGGACCAGCCCGGCACGATCACCTATGTGCTGGAAGCGCGCAACCGCGTCAACCAGAGCGCTTCGCAGCAGGCCAGCGTAAACGTGGCCGCCGCGCCGGCGCCCACCGATACCCCCGCGCCCACGAATACGCCGCTGCCCGTAGCGCCGGTGATTATCTCGTTCAACGTGGACCGCAGCCAGATTACCTTTAGTGAATGCGTGGTGCTGAGCTGGGAATTCACGGGGGACAGTCTGGCGCAGGTGCAGCTCTTGCGCAATGGCGATGCAATCGCCGGTGATATGCCGTCGCCCGGCAGCTTCCAAGATTGTCCGCCGGCGCCGGGCCAAATCACCTATCAACTGGTGGTGGATTCGGAGTTTGGCGGCTCGGCCCGGCAGGCCGTGATGGTGGATGTGCAGGACGCTTCCGACGGTGAAGGCGCCGTTGAGCAGTTGCCGGAAATACCGCCTTCCATCAGTAGTTTCACGGTCGACACCACCCAGATCGACGTGGGCGGCTGCGTGGTGTTGTCGTGGGAGTTTGGCGGCAGCAGTTTGGCCGCCGTGCGGCTGACGCGCAATGATGTAGAAATTGCCTCCGACATGGCTTCGCCGGGCAGCTTCCAGGATTGTATCAACGATGATTCGTTTGTGGGAACGGTCGTCTACCGTTTGGTGGTTGACTCGGAGTTTAGCGGCTCCGATGCCGCCGAACAGTTTGTGACGGTGGTTGGCGGGTAGGAGAGAACGCCAATAAAAGCAACATGATACCCCCAGTGTAATGCCAGGGGAAATATGAGAGATTAGGCTGGTAGGGCGCCGTTCCTTTCGTCCCTTAGGGACGGTTGAATTTAGGTGTGGTTATGAGATTTCTCTCTAAACTCAGCCGTCCCGATGGGACGGTCGAATCTCTCAAAACTTGGCTGGCACTGGACTAGGCTCAAATAGGAGAAACCCATGAAGAAAGTATCAGCGCTGATCTTGCTCTTGAGCATTGGCATCTTGAGCACCGCGGTTACGTTTGCCCAATCGGGCGGGCAAACTATTCCCCCGGCGGCAGATCCGCCCATTGCGTTTATCACGTTGAATTTGGAAGCCGGTTTTCCGCTGGACCCCATGATTTTGAGCGTCAATGGCGGCGGGGATGTGGATGCCAGCACGCTGGACGAGAATTGCGCCGGCTATATCAATGAGGATCCGGTGGTGACGCTCAACTGGTCGGGCAAGGCTGAATTTGTCGAGGTTTTCTTTTACAGTGACCACGATCCCACACTGGTGATTCAGACGCCGAGCGGCGCATACGCCTGTAACGACGACGCCAACGACCTGTTGCTCGATCCCTCTATTCAGGCCGATAATCCACCGGCGGGCCAATACAAAATCTGGGTGGGCAGCTATGCGCCAGCGCAGTTGATTCCGGGCTTTTTGGTGCTTACCACCAAGCCGGATGTGAACATTGGCACGCTGAATATCGCCGGTTTGGTCAAGCGTGAACCCATTCCTGAAGACGAATTGGAGCAGCATGAAGTGAATACAGCCTTGTCGCCCACCAAGGCGATAAAGCTGCCGGCCGCCACCCCGGTTGACGTGGTCGAGGAGCAATCGATTACGGCAAGTCTGTCGGTTTCGGGTACGGTGGCGGCCTTTGGCATCAGCGTGCCGGGGCAGCTCTGTAATGGCTTTATCCAATCTGAGCCCAATTTCGCCTTTGACTGGCAGAGCGACGCCGAATTTATGCGCATTTTCTTTGAGGGCGACGACGACGCCACGCTCATGGTGCAAGATCCCGCTGGCGTGATTCGTTGCAACGATGATTTTGTCGCTGGCGAAAATCTCAACCCGGTGGTGGACATTGAAAAGCCGCTCTCCGGCCAATATCTTGTTTTTGTGGGGCGGTTGGATTTGGCGGCGGCAGTCAACGGCACGCTCACCGTGACTCAATCGGCCAACGTGCAGCCCAAAGTGCTCAAAGGAGATAACTGAGATGAAACGCATTTTTGGTTTTGCCGTTGTGGGTCTCTTTTTACTTTCGCTTATGGTGGTATCGCCGGCCGCTGCGCAAAGCGGCAATCAGTGGGTGTTGACGTTTTACCCCAACCTGGATTGGTCGGGCGCGCCCATTTATGTGCAGTACACCAATCTGGTGAATCTGAATTGGGGGACGGGCTCACCGGGACCGGGGGTGCCCCCGCAGAATTACACGGCGCGCCTGACGACCGAGGCGTTCTTTTATGGCGGCATGTATCGCTTTACCCTGTTGGCCGATGATGAGGTTTCTCTGGTTGTAAACAACCAAACCTACTTCAGCTCTATCGGTGCGCCGCAGCCCGGCAAGACCTTTGTGGTGGATGTGCCCATGAATCAGGGAACCAGCCACGTCGAAGTTAACTTTCGCCAATATGGGGGACCGGGCTACATCAGCGTCTTTTGGGATTACGTGAAGCCCAGCGATGGCGGCGTCTATGTGCCGCCCCAACCGGCGCCGCCCGCATCGCCCTCATCGGCGCCGGCGCTTTCGAATAAATATGGCGATTTCACACCCTGCATCCAGCAGAGCCAGCATCAAGCCAATTGCTTCCACGCCACCGGTGAATGGAATTCGCCCAACCTTGGCTCCATCCAAATGGAACCGCAGATCGTGATTTGGCAACAGTGCAAAGCGGATGAAGAAAAGGTGCAGCGGCTCTTTACCAATCAGGATCCGCGCAAATCCAAGTGTTCCAAGTCGGAGGCCGGTTGGTTCCCATCTTAATTCTGAGCGCATGTAGGACAAGCTGAAAGCTTGTCCTACATGTTGGGGGCTCTTAGGCCATGTAACCGAAATAAATAGGCCATAACGAACAAACTTCTCAACCGGTACATGCAACACGCAATACGTATAGCCGGTGTAATTGTTTTCTACAATAGCTTTATATAGTCGGCAACTCCGCATCGCTCGTCATGTTGAAAAGGCTGTCTTCTCCGTTTTCGGGTATACTATCTGGCGAAGTCCCCGAAATTGTCAGATCAGTCCCAATTATAGAAAGCGAGAAACCATGTCTGTATCCTCAATGAATATCTGGTCCATATTACGCCGGCATCGAATCAATCTATTTTTGCTTGCGGCGTCGCTGCTATGGGTAAGTGCGTGCGGCGGCGGGGCTGCTTCGCCCACCCCAGAGCCACCGACTGCCGAACCACCCACGGTGGCGGCCCGCGATGTGGAGGTGGAGCCGCCCACACCCATGCCCGAGAGCGCACCTGCCGCCGCCAGTACAACGTTGATGCCGGTCAATTTTGGCATCAATGCTGAATTTGAACCCTTTGTTTTCAAAAACGAACAGGGGCAGATTGTGGGGTTTGATATCGATCTGATCAACGCCCTATCGCAGGTAGGTGATTTTGAATTTACCTACACGGACCTGCCGTTTGACGAACTGCTGCCCAAGGTCGAAGCGGGTGAGTTGGACGCCGCCATCAGCGCCATCACGCTCACCGCCGAACGCGCGCAACGCGTAAACTTTACCGATGTGTACTTTAGCTCTGGCCAGGCCCCTGTTTCCTATTTTAATCCGGGGCAAGGGTTAGCCGTGCGCGCGGATGAAGCAACCATCGCAGGCAAAGACAATTTGACCGCCGGCGTAAAAGTTGGCGTCAAAGCCGAGACCACGGGTGCAGATTTCGTCATTAGTGAAACAGATGCCGAGGCTGTAACTTTCCCCGAAGCGGCGGATGCCCTCAATGCGCTGCGCGGGGGCGAGGTGGATGCGGTGGTGGTCGACATTCCGGTGATTGTGCGCTTTATTCAAAACAACCCCAACGCTGGCGTGCGCATTACCGGCGGCCCGCTGACCGATGAACAATATGCTATTGCGGTCAATCCGGCGCGTACCGATATTCTGGACCGGCTCAACGAATCGCTAACCAAAATTCGCGAGTCTGGTCTGTATGATCAACTTTTCGAGAAGTGGTTTGGATCGCCGTGAGCTGTTATCCGCCAAGGGCGCACCGAAAAGTGATGGCGCAAATGGCTAGGCGCGCCGCCGCCTAACCGCTCCAGGCCGCCGCGTGTGGCCCCGCCGCCATTCATGAACGCACCGAGTAAACTGGAGAACCCTATTCACTATGCACAAACAAAACTTGCTCTGCTTGGCTATCGGCATTTTGGCTGTGACCCTAGCGCTTGGCGTTGCGCCTTATGTAACGCGCGCGCAACCAGCAGACCCGGAGCCGCTGTTTTCACTTGAAGCGCTTGCCAATATCACCTATCTGAGTGGATTTGCGGAAGCGGGTGAAGTAACGCTGCACGATGGCCAATACGAAGATACGGTCAACCGTCTGCTGGTCACCCTTACGGGCTACGTGGCCTTTGGCGATCTCACTGGCGATGCCCAAGATGACGCCACGGTGGTGCTGGTTACCAATGGCGGCGGCACCGGTGTTTTTTACGAACTGGCGGTCGTGGTTGATAACGATGGTGAACTGGCCAATGTGGCTACAGCCTTGCTCGGGGATCGTGTTCAGATCCACGATGTTGCCATTGTGGACGGGCAGATTGTAGTCGATATGGTCACCCAAGGGCCCGATGACGCCAATTGCTGCCCCACGCTGGAGGTCCAGCAGATTTATGAGCTGGTGGATGGCGCGTTGAGCTTGGTCTCCACAACCGAAGTGGCCGCCGAGGAGAGCGAAGGCGGCGTCTTCTCCCCGGATGCTGACCCCACCGCCGCCATGCTCTTTCTGGGCGGCGCCGACTATTATTGGCTTGACCCCACGCTGGTCAGCGTACACAGCGGCGCGGTGACCGGGCCGGGAATCAAGGCCAGCGACTTGGGGCCGGGGTGCGCCGGTACGATTGACGAGCGCCCCGACGTGGTCCTCAACTGGAGCGCGGACGAGACGGTCGACATTTTGCGCATCTTCTTTTTGAGCATGAGCGATCCTTCTATGGTGGTGGTGACGCCCGATGGTGATGTGGTCTGCAACGATGATCTGAATCCGCTGGTGTTGGACCCGTATCTTGAATTTGAAAATCCGGCGCCCGGACGTTATGCCATTTTTATTGGCAGCTTTGAGGGGGAGGTCATGACGCCAGGGTTTTTGGTAGTGACCGGCCAAGAGTACTCACCCGCCACCATGGATATTGCCCAGATGTTCCCGCGGCAAACTAATCCCGGCGCCGTGGGCGAGCCGCTGCCCATTGAGGTGTTAAATGTGTATGCACAGCCTGTCGCCGAGATGCCCGCCGAGCCCCTTACACCGGAAACGACGCCCTACACCCAAACTATGGTAGCCGGCGGGGAACTTGGCGCGTATGAAATCGAACTGGACAACGACTTGTGTACGGGCTTTATTGACGCCACCCCCACCTTTGCCTTCGAGTGGGCTGGCGAACGCCGAGCAACTGGTGCTCTTCTTTGAGGGCGAGGCGGACACCACCTTGGTGTTGCGCGATCCCGATGGCGTTTTCCAGTGTAACGATGATTTTGACGGCGCCGATAATCTCAATCCCTATCTGGACTTCACACCGATAGCCGGCATTTATCAACTTTGGGTGGGCAGCTTTGCGCCCTCTACAATGGTGACGGGTACGCTCACGATTACCGGCGCCAGCGACGCACAGCCCGCCCCTTTGGTTTCCGATGCTGCCCCTGAATAGCGCCTTCAAAGGAGAATCTCCAATGCGACTTCGCTTTACAATGTTCATCGTATGTTTGGCCTTGGCCACTCTGGGCGCGACGCTGAATCCGGGCAAAGTATGGGCCCAGAGTTATGTGACGGCTGTGGTCCAGCCTGGTGATACGCTGGCCAAGCTGGCCGGCCGCTACTGCACCAACTGGCAGACGGTTTATGACATCAACCGCCAAACCATTGGCCCCAACCCCAATCAATTGGCGGCCGGCATGGTGCTGACGGTCCCCAATTACTGTGGCGGTGCCGTGGCGCCGCCCGTCGTGGGCGGCGTCTATGACCGCGGACCCACCACGCACGCCTCCGGCCCCTATCGTGCGCCCTATTACACCGTGGCTTGGGGCGATACGCTCTATTCGATTGCCAATCGCTTTGGTCTCTCCGTAGCGGTGTTGCAACAGACCAACAATGTGGGCGGCGGTCTTAATGCCGGTCAAGTGCTGACAATACCAGGGGGCAATGGTGGCGCCACCCAACTACCGCAGCCGCCGGTTGTGGATGCCGAACGCGTCTATTTTGACTCCGGCGGCATTTCAGCCACGCGCACGGGCATCATTTACAACGGTGGGGCCAAGCGCTACATTTTGGGCGGGCAGGCCGGCCGCGTCATGGAGATCGGCACGCGCTCGCACGGCGACCCACTGGTGGTGACGGTTACACAGGCTAATGGCGTCGCGGTGGGGCTCAATGGTCCCAATGGCGGCGTCGAAAACAACCTGTGGACGCCGCTGCCCGTCACCGGCGATTACATTGTCACCATCAGCCCGGTGCGGTTGCCCGAAGGACCGCAGCTTGCCTTTGATATTACCTTTATTATCCAATAAGCCATGTTAACGAAATGACTATGCGATACCGAACGATCTTGTTGACCGGTACACGCAATACGCAATACGCAAAGCTGGCTTAGTTGATTTCGACAATGGCGAAAGAACAAAACATCCATCCATCGTTCAAACTATGAGGACACCGAACATGAAAGTATCCATCACAATCGGCGCCATTGTGTGCGCCATTCCTCTGTTTGCCAGCCCGCTGGTCAGGCAGCGCCATGATCCATGCCCGCCCTGACCCCGCCGGCGACTGGAAACGCATCCAGCAGGGCAAGTTGGTCATCGGCACGGCGGCCCGACTATCCGCCCTTTGAGTTTACAACAGCAACTACGAGTTAGACGGTTTTGATATTGCCCACGGCTAAGGCGCTGGGTAGGCGAGCTGGTGGGCCTCGAGGTGGAGTTTAACGATTGCGCGTTTGACGGCCTGTTGGATCAGGTGCAGTTGGGCAACGTTGACGCCGCTATCGGCGCCATTTCCGTGACGGCGGACCGGCAGCAACGGGTGGACTTCACCAATCTCTACTATATCGGCAGCAGCGCCGTTGTGGCCCGCCCCAGCTTTACGCAGACCGTGACCTCACCCGCGGACATGGCGGGCCTCACCGTGGGCGTGCAGCTTGGCACCACCTATCAGGCGTGGGCCCAGCAGAATCTGGTCGATACGGGCTACATCCCACAGGCCAACCTGGTTCCCTACCGCTCTGTGCGCGACATGTTCACCGATCTGCGCACCGGCAAAGTGAATATTGGCCTTATGGGCAAGCTAACCGCCGATTTGGCGGCCAGCGGTCGTGGATTGACTGTCGTGGGCGAGGGGCTTAGCCCGCAGCAATTTGCCATTGCCATCCCCAAAGGCAGCAGCCTGGCCCAGCCGCTGAATGAGGCTCTGTTGGCCCTGGAGGCCGATGGCCGCTTCGCTGCGCTATCTAAACTCTATTTATCCGAAACCCCGCTGCCGAATGTTACCGGGGGCAGCGGCGCGGTCGTCTCTGCTCTGCCCACCGCCGAGGCGAAGCAGCCGGCCGCGGCGCCGCAGCCAACGCCCACGCCCGCCTGCATCGACAGCGCTAAGTGGATCGCCGATCTCAATCTCGACGACAAGAATATGACAGCGCCGCCCATCCTGGTTCCCGGCCAGGACTTTACCAAAGGCTGGCGCATCCAGAATGATGGCACCTGCCCCTGGTCCGCCGATTTTGCGCTGACCTATGCCAACGGCAATCGCATCGAATCTGGCATGGGAGGCAGCAGCGTCAAGGTTGGCAAAGCCGTGCAGCCGGGCGAGCAGGTCGATATTAACGCAAACCTGCGCGCGCCGCAAACGTATGGCGTCTTTCAGGGCTTTTGGCGTATGCATGATACCCTGGGCCAGGCCTTTGGCGAGGTGCTGTGGGTGGGCATTCAGGTGCCGGACCCGAATCCGCCGGCGCCGGCGCC
This sequence comes from Caldilineaceae bacterium, assembly GCA_041391125.1. GTDB lineage: Bacteria > Chloroflexota > Anaerolineae > Caldilineales > Caldilineaceae > JACKBC01. The sequence goes on along the minus strand of JAWKON010000031.1, from coordinate 4,011 downwards.
CACGCCCGCGCCACAGCCGCCCGCCCAGGTCAATCCCAATTTGCGCGCTGATTCGGCCTGGATTGCTTCCAACCAATGTACCACCTTGCGCTGGGACATCGACAACATCCGCGCCATCTATCTGATCGACGGCGGCAACCAGCAGGGCGTGGGCGGTCACGACGCCCGCAACGTCTGCCCCAGCGGCACCACCACCTATACGCTGCGCGTCGTCAACAACGCCAACACCACCTTCGACTTCCCGATCACGATCAACGTGTCGGGCGATGCCGGCTATAGCATTAATTTCCGGGCGGATCGCGACCGCATTGAGCGCGGCCAATGCACCACGTTGCGCTGGGATGTGCGCAACGTGCGCGCCGTCTTCCTCGATAATGAAGGCGTAGCGGGCGTCAGCCAACGCGAAGTCTGCCCCGGCGATCAGCGCACATACAGGCTCAACGTCACCAAGAACGACGGTGGTCAGGACAGCCGTGATGTGACAATCCGCGTCGTCAACGGCCAACCTCAATCGCGGAATCCGCGCATCGACCGCTGGGATGTTGACCGCAATCGCGTCTTCATTGGCGAATGCATCCGGCTCAGTTGGAGCACCGCGGATACAGAAGGGGTCGGCATTGAACGCAACGGCGCCACCGTATTGCAAGCTGGCCCTAGCAAGGGCAGCCAAGAAGATTGCAATGGTCCCGTCGGCATCAACGAATACACGCTCATTGCCTACAATCGCGATGGCGTCGTCCGGCATTCGCTCTCGGTCACCGTGCAGGATGCGAGCGACTAATCCCGCGCCTGCAAAAGAGAGCAATCGCCACAAAAAACACAGAGAACACAAAAGGGCTGTGTTGGTCAACGTGATGATGAAACGTGGGTGCGGCTTATAACCCATAGGCATTAAGCAAAGTGGTTTGGTCGCCTAGCAAAGGAGCGAACGGTGGTTGAGTAGGCCTTGGTAGTTTGGGGCCGTATCGAAACCGTTCGACTGAGCTCACGCCGAAGCCAGAGTGAGCGGGGGCGACCCGTTTGGTCTCGATACGGGGCAAACTGCCGCCCCTACTCGACCGGCCCCAGCCTATGCTCTTGGCTTGATGTGCATGGGCATCCCTGCCGCATCTACTGTAGCATGTACACCGTGGGGCAAAGCTTGCCCAGCATTTGAAAGACACCCCAGACGCTGTTGGCCAGTTCCACCGTGTAGGCCACGCGCCCCATTTCGCCGAGCAGCCGTTCGCGGTCACGCCTCATGCGCGCAATCTGTAGCAACTGTTTGGACGTGGTGCGCACGCCCTCTTCTTCCCAGCTTTCGCGCCACTCGCTGTCCACCGGATCGCGCTCGATGATTTGGAAGCCAACCGCCTGGGCCTGTTTTTCAAAATAGACCGGATCCATATTGGCTGGAACCACGGCCAAGGCAGCGTAGAGCCAGGCGGCCTCGCGTGCTTCAATCATTGGCGTGGCAAACGTTTGATAGATCAACATCTGGCCGCCGGCCCGCAGCACCCGCCGGCATTCCGCCAGCCCGCGCCGCAGATCGGGCAGGTGATTCAACATGTCGCGACACCAGATGTGGTCTACGCTGGCCGCCTCCAGCGGAATCGCCTCAATGGCGCCTTGGTGGATGGCGACCCGGTTGGTCAGCCCTTTTTCTTGCACAAGCGCAATCGCTTCGCGCATGTGCCGATCGACCGGCTCCACCCCCACCATATTACAACCCAGCCGTTCAGCCAGCCGACACGTATGCGCAGCATCGCGGCAGCCAATGTCCAGCACTGTGTGATCCGGCTGCACGCCCAAGGCGGCCATTTTTTCGTATAGCATGGATGAATCGCGCGGGTGCAGGCTGCGGTTAACCAGCGCATACACCTCGGCTTCCGAGATGGGCCAATCCCCATACATCTCTTCTACGGTGATAGGTTGAATGGAGGGGTCGAAAATTTCCAAGGGAATAATCTTCAAAATCTGCGTAATCTGTTGATCGTTCTTACAAACCCAACTCCTGACGCACCATTTTCACGCCGGCCACCATGTTGATCAGCTTCTGTTTGGCCGCCCAGCGTGCGGTCTGGCTCAGGCCGCAGTCGGGCGCGAATGAGAGTCTTTCGGGCGGGGCGAATTGCAAACAGCGGCGCACGCGTTCGGCCACCACTTCTGGCGTCTCGACAAAATAGCTTTTCACGTCAATAATGCCCACGGCCACATCGCGTTTTTCGGCAATGGCGCCGATCAACTCCAATTCGGCAAATTCGCGGCTGGCCATTTCCACGTGAATTTCATCCAGCGTCATCTCTAAAAAGGCGGGGAACATGGGCGCATAGCGGCGGTCACTAACCGCATGACCTTTGTAATTGCCAAAGCAGAGGTGGGTGGACAAGCGACATTGGCCCACCACCGGCTCGACCGTACGGTTGAAAATGTCCACAAAACGCACCGGGTCTTCGCGATAAGCATAGCAACTCATAGACGGCTCGTCCACCGTGATCTCGGTGCAGCCCGCGGCCACCAAAGCTTCCAGCTCCTTACGCACAATGGGCACCAGCGCCTCGGTAATTTCATAACGGTCCGGGTATTGGCGGTTGGGCTTGAGCCGCCCGCTTAGCGTATAGGGGCCAGGTACGCTGGCTTTCAAGATGGGACCGGCCGGCGCCAAACGCTGCAAGCGCTGGAATTCTTCCACCACGCCCAGCCCTTTGGGCGCCGCCAGCGAGTCTTCGATATTGTGCTTGCCGCGCTGATCGTGGGCGGGCGGGCCAAAATTGCGCCGCGCCGGGTCCGCTTCACCCAATCCTTTGAGAAAGCCGTAAAACGAAAGATTGAAGTCGAAACGCGTCTGCTCGCCATCTGTGATCACATCTAGCCCGGCGGCCATTTGATCGTGGATGGCGCAGACGACGGCGTCTTCCTGCATTTCGCTGATTTCGTCCACGCCAAATTGGTCGAGATTTTGTGAGGCATATTCCAGCCAGGAGGGGAAAGGGTAGCTACCAACAACCGTGGTGGCCAGAGGACGCTGGCGCATAGGGGCTCCATTCTACGTATGTTTGCATCGGGGAAATTGAGGATTTTTTTTGAGATCAACAGATTACGCAGATTTGACAGATTTTTCTCCGGAAGACAGAAAAATCTGCGCAAATCGGCGTAATCTGCGGTTGATACAACTCGGTTCAAAAGGATCTCATGTGGTTGAGACCACCGAATTCGTTCGGCGTCTGCTACCGCAACCGGCTTAAGCCGGTTGCCCATATCAGCCACCGGTTTCAGCCGGTGGTGTGTTTACCCCAAATAATCGCGCAATTTGCGGCTGCGCAGCGGATGGCGCAACTTGCGCAGCGCCTTGGCTTCGATCTGGCGCACGCGCTCGCGGGTCACGTTGAACTCGCGGCCCACGTCTTCCAGCGTGCGGTTAATGCCATCCTCCAGCCCAAAGCGCATGATCAGCACCTGGCGCTCGCGCTCGCTCAGTTGGTCCAGAATCTCTTCCATCTGCTCTTTGAGCAGGTGGCGGCTGGCCGAATCGACCGGACCCGGATCATTTTTGTCGGGGATAAAGTCGGCCAGATAGCTGTTGTCTTCATTGCCCACCGGCGCTTGCAGGCTGAGCGGCTCTTGGCTCAGACGCTGAATTTTACCCACCTTGGCCGATGCCCGCTCCAGCCGGCGCTCCACATCGGGCTCCAGGGGCATGTCATCCTCCATCGCCTTGCGCACCACTTCGGCATCTTCGGCATCGAGGAAATCCATCTCTATAGCGATCTCTTCATTGGTGGGGTCACGGCCCAGTTCCTGCTGCAGGCGGCGCTGGGTGCGCACCTGCCGGTTGATGGTTTCCACCATATGGACCGGAATGCGGATGGTGCGGGCCTGATCGGCAATGGCGCGGCTAATGGCCTGGCGAATCCACCAAGTGGCATAGGTGCTAAACTTGAAGCCCAGCGTGTGGTCAAATTTATCCACCGCCCGCAGCAGCCCCAGGTTGCCCTCCTGAATCAGATCCAGAAAATTGAGACCGCGTCCAAT